>CANQWR010000001.1 GCA_947627625.1 uncultured Ruminococcus sp.
AACCCCCACAAGGGGCTCCGCCCCTTGACCCCGCTGGGGGGAAGAATCCCCCCAGACCCCCCATGATTATTCCCACATAGAAAACAAAATCCGTCCCGTGATGAACTTAGTCAAGTTTTACGCTTTTATGAATAGTGGGAAAACTAAAAATATCTAATTACGGTTTTCCAAAGGGTCAAAGTCCCCCCGATACGTTCACAATTTATTGCAAAAAAAGTCCGGTCACTAAGACCGGATTTTCTGATATATAAATGGCGGAGATGGTGGGATTCGAACCCACGGAACGTTTCACCGTTCAAACGATTTCGAGTCGTTCTCGTTATGACCACTTCGATACATCTCCAGCGGACATATAATATTATATCACACATGATATTGAAAAGTCAAGAGTTTTATAAAAAAATAATATTATAACTAAATAAGACCGCCATGGACTTTTTTGCAGCCCGCAGCGGTCTTTGTTTTTTCGGGATTTTCACGGAGCAGAGCGAGTTCAGCCCCGTTATTTTTTTAATCTTATTCGGGAGACATTCCGTACCACTCCCAAGTTTCGTCACTGTCAAGCTGACTGTTTTCGAGATATTGACGGATATAGCTGTCGTAGGAGTCACTCATAATTAAATCTTCTTTGTCTGCAAAAATTTTTGTCTCCGAATTTCCGTACGAAAGAGTTATTTCATAGTTATCATCGGTGTAGTTTTCGGGGGGGAGTATATCGGGTGCTATATAGATTCTGAAATCCGTATTTTTGGAGATTTCGGGGATATTACTTATAAAATACGGCACAGGACTGTCCTGCTCCCAAGCGTCTTTGAGGGAGTGGTCACTTGTATATCTGTAATTTTTTTCTCCCACGGATATTTTCAGGAATTGTCCGACCGATTCGGTGTTTGTGAGTTTTTCGAGAGGATTTATATAAATCCACATATCATCGGGGTAATCCGAATATTCGTCATAGTAGTCCGTGTAAGCGTCATTATAGCGGACGTTCGTTTCTGCCTTGGAGAGTTCCGCTTCTGTTGACAAAATTTCCGTGTCAAAAATATCTTTTTTGACAAATACGGAGTTGTTATTTTCGGGGATTGCGGACTGTCCCGTATAATATATTGACTTATCCCAGACACTGTTCACATCGCTGTATTCGGGCAATGTAATCTCACCGCCGTCGGCATCGGGAACAGTAGTGTCGTAGAAAAATTTTGTCTGCCCTGTAGTTTTGTCGATACCGTATGTGAACGCCTGATTTGTGAGGAAAATTTCGTCTTCGGACTTGAAATACATCGGCATTTCAAAGTAGTACGCAAAGCAGGCACCGTTGTCTGAAGTGTTTATAAATCTGCCGATTGAGAGGTTCACATAATTTTCATCGTTGTCAAATCTGGGGAAGTTATTTGTATAATCGCCGTTTTTTATTGTGTTTATGTCGTCATCTGTGAACTCTGCCTTGGTGGAGGCGACAGCCATTATATTTGTCTCGGAGTAAGTACCCGTGTACTCCTCCGCATAGACCTGATTTGTAAAAATATTGTCTATAGTCCTGATATATATTCTGACACTCACGTCCTCCTGCCCCGAGTCCTCAAACGGACAGCCCGCCATGGGGGTTATCATAAGGTCGTTTTCTATATACTCTTCAAGCGGAACGTCAAAGACAGTGTACACATTTTTTGACATTTCCGTCTGGATTTCCTCTGTCATGTCGCAGAAAGTCCTGTTGCACCTGTCGGGCATAAGGTTTGCAAGGAGTTTCCGAACAGGCGTGGTCTGTGGGAGAACTGCTATTACAAGTACGGCAACGGCTATAGCGGTCATTCGTTTCAGCACTCTGAAACGGCTCTCCCTGCCCGTTACGTTTTCAAGACCGCTTACGGTGAACTCGCTCTCTGTAAAATCCACATCTTCCTTTGGAAAAGCTCTTGCGGAAATCTTGTCAAAACAGTTTACGCTCTCTGACAACTCAGCCATTTTCTCTCTCAGAAGCTTTTCAAAGTCCTGATTTCCGTTTTGTTCATTTTTCACTGTCAGCACCTGCCTTTTTCTTTAATATGGCGATAGCCCGTGCGTATCTTGATTTTACGGTGGATTCGGGGGTTTTCATTATCTTTGCTATCTCCTTGAAAGTGAGGTCGAGACACACTTTCATCACAACTATCTGTCTCTGTTTGTCGTTTAACTCTTTGAGCAACTGATTTATAAAAATGCTGTCCTCAACAGTTTTGTCCGCCTCACCGTAACTCTGTATGACGGGGTTGTTACAGCTTTTTTTGTACTTGCGGCGGATTTCCATTGCAACGTTTCGGGCAACAGTGAATATGAAGCCCCTGCCGTCGCCCCTGTCGGGGTTGAAATTCCTGACCTGTGTGAGACGGACAAAGGTTTCCGCAACACAGTCCTCAGCGAGGTGGTAATCGGAAGTCACACTGAAACCTATGGAGAAAACGCTCTCTTTGAACATGACATAAAGCCTGCTCAGACTCTCCTTTGACTGCGGACATGACATAATCAGTTCATTGACAGATAGCGTGTCGTAGTTGTTTTCTTGTTCGGTCTGAAAAGCGGGTAGGATAGAGCATTCACCTCCGAGTATTTTTTGTTCAGCAATCATGTCACTCACTCCTTTCAATTTTTTTGACATTGCAGGGTATTTTGTCTTTTGTGCAGAACTGCTGAATATGAAAGCCTTCACATATAAGTGAAACAAGGACCGAAAAAAGACGAACTTTTTTCAAAAAAATTTCAAAAAGTTGTTAGTATATTCTAACTTATTTTTTGAAAATTTTCAGAAATACTATTGACATTTTGGAAAAGACGTGATATACTGTAATTAACATATGAACAATTGCTCATATGTTTGTGATATTCCGAAAGGTCGTGATGATATGGAGAAAACATATACCATTAAAAATCTGGACTGTGCCCACTGTGCGGGGAAGATTGAGAATTTAATCTCTGAAATGCAGGGAATTGAGTCGGCTGTGCTGAATTTCCCGCTTAAAAAGCTGACAGTGAAAGGCGACATAGATGGTGACACGTTAATGCTGATGAATGAGCTTGCACGTTCTATTGAGGCGGAGACAGAAATTGTCCCGTTTGTCAAAGCCGTCACGGAGAGGACGTATACCGTTAAAAATATTGACTGTGCCCACTGTGCGGGGAAGATAGAGAATTTAATCTCCGAAATGCAGGGAATTGAGTCTGCCGTACTGAATTTCCCGCTTAAAAAGCTGACAGTGAAAGGCGACATAGACGGCGATACTCTAATGCTTATGAATGAACTCGCACGCTCCATTGAGCCTGAAGTTGAAATAATTCTGTCCGAAGAGCAGGAGACCGAAAGTGCGGAGAGTGTTGAAAAAGACGATGATATGAAAAAAGATATAGCGGTACTCTCTGTGGGGGTAGTTTTGTTTGCGGTCTCGCTTGTCCTCCACCACATGGAAATCGGTGTAAGTGTCATATTTTTCGTAATTTCGTATCTCGTTCTTGGCTTTGGGGTGCTGAAAAAAGCTGTGAAAAATATCATGTCGGGAAATTTCTTTGACGAAAACACTCTTATGACTGTCGCTACTATAGGAGCGTTTATTTTGGGGGAGTACGCCGAGGGAGTGGGAATAGTCCTGTTTTTCAACATAGGCGAAATTTTTGAACACTATGCGGTAAACAAGAGCAGAAAGGCTATAACTTCCATAGCGGGAATGAAATCCGATACGGCGGAAGTCCTGAGGGGCGGGGAGTTTGTGACTGTTCCCGCCGAAAATATAAAAATCGGTGATACATTGAGAGTTAAAGCGGGGGAACGTGTTCCCGCCGATGGAGTAATAGAGACGGGAGAGCCTGAAATAGACACTTCCGCTATAAACGGCGAACCCGTGCCGATAGTGCTTGAAAAAGGCGGAGAAGTCTTTTCGGGGTATATAAATCTCTCGGGAACTTTTACAATGACCGCAAATGCGACGGTTGACGATTCAATGTTGTCCAAAATAGCTGAAGCTGTGGAGAACGCCTCCGCAGGAAAGCCCAAAATAGACAGGTTTATAACTAAGTTCTCAAAAGTTTACACGCCTGTGGTACTCCTTTGTGCACTTCTCACGGCAGTACTCGGAAGCCTGATAACTCACAACTACAGCAAGTGGATTTATTCGGCACTGACATTTCTTGTAATAAGCTGTCCTTGTGCACTTGTCCTGAGCGTACCGCTTGCGTATTTTTCGGGAATAGGAGCAGGTTCTAAAATAGGAGTCCTTTTCAAGGGCGGTGATTCGCTTGAAAATCTGGGGAAAGTAAAAGCTGTCGCGTTTGACAAGACGGGTACTCTGACAGACGGCAGTTTCAGTGTCACGGAGATTGAGTGTGCGGAGAGTATTTCTGAAAAAGATTTGATAAAGATTTGCGGCAGTTGTGAACAGGGTTCAAACCACCCCACGGCAAAGAGTGTTGTGAGGTACTGTGAGGAGAAAAATATAAATCTCACACAGCCCGAGAGCGTTCGGGAGTACGCAGGCAGGGGAGTTTCAGCCGTGCTTGACGGCAGGGAGATTTTGTGCGGAAATATCAGACTTATGAGTGAAAATAATATTGAAGTCCCGAAGAGCGGGAAGTCGGGAAGTGAGATATATATTGCAGTGGACAAAAAATTTCAGGGCAGGATAATTATTTCCGACAGAGTTAAAAAGACCTCCGCAAAGGCAATTCGGGAACTGAAATCGATGGGTATCAGTACGGCAATGCTCACGGGCGATTCGCAGGAAAACGCCGAAATTGCCAATAAAATCATACTTGCGGACGAAGTCCACGGCGGTCTCATGCCCGAAGATAAACTGAAATTTATAGAGAAAATCAGAGCCGAAAAGGGTGCAGTGATGTTTGTTGGTGACGGTATAAACGACGGTCCTGTCCTTGCGGGAGCAGATTTCGGGGGTGCGGTACAGACGGGTTCGGACCTTGCACTTGAAGCGTCCGATGCAGTTTTCATGAACACAGAACCCGAGACTTTTGTAAAGGCTAAGAGAATAGCCGACAGGACTGCAAAAATCGCCCGTCAGAACATAGTCTTTGCACTTGCCGTAAAATTATTTGTCTTGGTTCTGGGAGTAGTCGGACTGCCGAATATATGGCTTGCGGTCTTTGCGGATTCGGGTACGGCAATGCTTTTGGTACTAAATTCTATCAGGGCATTGAGTACAAAAAAATTATGATTATAATTATAATAAATTTATAATATAAATTATAATATAAATCACGGGGACTGTCAAGGCGGACAGTTCCTGTTTTTTAATTATTTTTATAATATAATATAAAATAAATAAAATTTCTGTCACGGGAGAAATCTTTTGTGAATAGTGCATAATAAATGTTTATAAAATGCTCAATATTGCACAATTTTATTTCCGCAGATGAAAACTTCTTTGACAAATTGTGTACTCTGTGGTATAATATATGTCAGGTTAGTATCTCAATTCAAGATTTATCACACTACCGAGACACACAAATTACTATATTCTATCATTTTTCGGAATATTTGAAAGGAGCTTTTTTGTATGGCAAAAATTATTGCAGTTACATCAGGCAAGGGCGGTACGGGCAAATCGACTATATGTGCCGGTCTCGGCTACACCCTCGCAAAACAGGGACACAGAACACTCATAATTGAACTTGATTTCGGTCTGAGATGTCTTGACATAATGTTCGGCATGGAAAACGACATAAAGTCCGACCTCGGTGACGTACTCAGGGGCGAAAAACAGGCTCTTGACGCTATAGGGCAAGTCCCGATGGCGAGCAATCTGAATCTTCTGTGTGCTCCGAAGACTCTCACGAGCGTTACCGCCGAGCAGATTGTTGAAATATGCCGTTCGATAAAAAAATATTTTGAGTACATAATAATAGATACGGGAGCAGGTATAAACTCGCACGTATTCAACATAGTCGAACAGGCAAACCTCATCCTTGTGGTGACAACTCCCGATCCCGTCTGCATAAGAGATGCAAGCCTGATGTCAGACGAGTTCTACAACAGGGGAAACAAGAGCCAGAGACTTATAATAAATAAAATAGACAAAAAAATAATAGGCGAGGCTCTTGTCAACAATCTTGACGAAATTATTGACAAAATCGGTGTTCAGCTCATAGGAGTTATCCCGAATGATTTCAAGATGACTGTCGCAACGGGAAAGGGACACCCCATTCCCACCGATTCAATGGCTCTCAGGGCTTTTGACGCTATTTCCAAGAGACTTTTAGGTGAATATATCCCCCTTACGGTCAAAACGTCCTGACACAAAATCAGTCTGCCCCTGTTAAAATAAAATAAAATAACTTTATGTCATGTGAAGGGCAAATAATCCGACTACGGAGAAAGGACACATAAAATGAAAATTGCTATTATTGCTCATGATGCAAAGAAAGAACTGATGGTTCAGTTTTGCAGTGCCTACTGCGGTATACTCTCAAAGCACTCCCTTATGGCTACGAATACGACAGGACGGCTTGTGAGTGAAGCGACAGGACTCCCGATAAAACGCTATCTGAGTGGCAGAGGTGGTGCGGAACAAATACTCGCCCTGCTGTCTTGTGGGGAAGTAGATGTCCTGTTGTTTTTCAGAGACCCCATAAATCCCAAGACGACAGACGTAAACGACATGAATCTTCTGAGACTTTGTGACGTACACAATGTACCTGTGGCTACAAACATTGCCACGGCTGAAGCTCTTATACTTGCTCTTGAGAGAGGCGACCTCGATTGGAGAGAAATAGGCAATCCGGGGATATGACCTTATAGAAAAAAAGGCGGTGTCTGAGGGTGGATATTCTCCGACACTGCTTTATTTGTGCATTATTTTTGAGAACTTTTTTAGGGAGATTGTTCCCGACATCGTTGGGGGGCTACGCCCCCAAACCTGTTAGAACGATAAGGGGCAGGGGGCTTTGCCCCCTGAACCCCCACAAGGGGCTCCGCCCCTTGACCCCGCTGGGGGTTAAAAACCCCCAGACCCCCATAATGTTCTACTGTTTTAATTTTGGGAGTCGAGGGACTTGGTTCAAAAATTTTAAGAACGATTAGGGGCAGGGGGCTTTGCCCCCAGACCCCCCATGATTATTCCCACAGAGGGAACACACTCGAACCCCCATGATTAACCGAAAATTTGAATAGCCGCAAAACTAAAAATAATTATGGGTTTCCAAAGGGGCTTTGCCCCTTTGGTAGGGGGGTTGGGGGGCAACGCCCCCCAAATTCCAATGCCGTAAGGCAGAAAAATGCCGTAAGGCAGAAAAAATACTGAAAGGCGAATTTTTATGGCTTTGAATATCACACGCCCCAACGGTACGCAGGACGTACTGCCGAGAGATGTGTACAAATGGCACACTGTCGAACAAATCGTTAGAGGAACTGCCGAGACTTTCGGTTTCGGCGAGATAAGAACTCCCTCTTTTGAAAACACCGAACTTTTTATGCGTTCTGTGGGGGAGACTACAGACGTTGTACAGAAAGAGATGTACACAGTTACCGCAAAAGAGAGCAGTTTCACGCTCCGCCCCGAAGGCACGGCAGGTGCAATAAGGGCAATGCTTCAGAACGGTCTGATGAACGAGGCTATGCCGCAGAGGGTTTACTATATACTCTCCTGTTTCAGGCACGAGAGACCGCAGGCGGGCAGGCTTAGGGAGTTCCACCAGTTTGGTGTAGAGATGGCGGGAAGTGAGTTGCCCTGTGCAGATGCGGAGGTAATACTTCTTGCAAAGACCATTCTCGACAGACTTGATATAAAAAATATAAAACTATATATAAATTCAATAGGTTGTCCCGAGTGCAGAAAGAATTATCACAGGGCTTTGAGGGAGTATTTTTCGGAGAGAAAGGAGAATCTTTGCGAGACTTGTTTAGAGAGACTTGAAAAGAACCCTATGCGACTTCTTGACTGCAAAGTGAAATCATGTCAGGAAGTCGGCAAAGACGCTCCCGTCACACTTGACTATCTCTGTGAGGACTGCTCCGCACACTTTGACGGACTTAAAAAATATCTTGACAACATGAAAGTGGAGTATACCGTGAACCCCCGAATAGTGAGAGGACTTGATTATTACACAAGGACTGTCTTTGAGTTTGTCACGGAGGAGATAGGTGCACAGGGTACTATCTGCGGAGGAGGTCGCTATGACGGTCTTATTGAACAGCTTGGCGGTAAGCACGTTCCCGCACTCGGTTTCGGAATGGGTATAGAGAGACTTCTGCTTGTTATGGACAGCCAGAACTGTGATTATTTCAACGAAAAGAAGTGCGACCTCTATTTTGCGACTATGGGCGAAAAGGCATTCCAGAAAGCTATGGAACTCTCAATTCAGCTGAGGGAGTACGGCTATCGTGTGGACTACGACATGATGAACAGAGGACTCAAAGCACAGATGAAGTACGCCAACAAAATAGGTGCCGTTTTCACAGCGGTGATAGGTGACAACGAACTTGAAACGCAAAAAGTCCGTATCAAGTATATGGAGTCGGGTGAGGAGACCGAAATTTCCCTTGACAATTTACCGCTGGTCTTTGAGGAAATTTATCTGAACAAGATGCTCGATTTCATGGACGAAAATTCGGACAGTGACGCAAGATTTGCATTTATGGGAGATGGTGATATATCATGAACGACAATATGAAAGGACTGAAAAGGACACATTACTGCGGTGATGTGAGAGGACTTGAAAGCGAAATGGGCAGGGAAGTAACTGTCTGTGGGTTTGTCGACAGGGTGAGAAACAAGGGCGGACTTATTTTTATAGTCCTCCGTGACAGGACAGGTCTTATACAGTTGTCTTTTAACCACAACACAGAGCCTGAAATTTTCGCAAAGGCGGAGAGCTGTAAGAGTGAGTATGTGCTGATGGCGAGGGGAACTGTAATAGAGCGTGAGAGCAAAAACCCCAATATGCCCACGGGCAATATAGAGATTTTTGTAAATGATTTGAGGATACTCTCAAAGGCACAGACTACCCCCTTTGAGATAGTCAGCGACACCAAAGTGAACGAGGAACTGAGACTGAAATACAGGTATCTTGATTTGAGACGTGAGCCGTTGCAGAGAAATATAATCATGCGTCACGAGATAGCGAAAGTGACAAGGGAGTATTTTTACGAGAATGGTTTTATCGAGATAGAGACACCGATGATGATGAAGTCCACACCCGAGGGTGCAAGGGACTATCTGATACCGTCCAGAATACACAACGGCAAGTTTTATGCACTCCCACAGTCCCCGCAAATCTATAAACAGTTGCTGATGATTGCGGGTTACGACAGGTATATACAGCTTGCAAGGTGTTTCCGTGACGAAGACTTGCGTGCAGACAGACAGCCCGAGTTCACACAGATAGATTTGGAGATGTCCTTTGTAGAACCCGAAGACATTCAGGAGTGCGTAGAGGGCTTTATAAAGAGAGTTTTCAAAGATGTGCTTGATATAGAGATTTCTCTGCCTATGCAGAGACTGACTTTCCGTGAAGCTATGGACAGGTACGGCACGGACAAACCCGACACAAGGTACGGTTTTGAGATACGCAACATAACCGAGACTGCCGAAAAAATTGAGTTTCCCGTCTTTGCCGATGCGATCAAAAACGGCGGAAGCATCAGGGCTATAAACGTAAAGAACGGAGCAGGTGTCTACACGAGAAAAGAGATAGACAAGCTTATCGAACACGCAAAGGGAATAGGTGCGAAAGGTCTTGCGTATATAAGGTGGGCGGACGAGCCGAACTGTTCTTTTAAGAAATTTCTCAAAGAGGGAGAACTTGACGAGTTGTGTTCGGAGATGTCCGCTGAAAAGGGAGATTTGATTCTGATTTGTGCCGACAAAAACAAGACAGTACTCGGAACGCTCGGTGCAATAAGACAGATATGTGCAAAGAGACTTGAAATTATCCCCGAAAATCAGTACAATTTCCTGTGGATAACCGAAATGCCGTTTTTTGAGTTTGACGACGATTCGCAGACGTGGGTTGCCGCACACCACCCGTTCACAATGCCTATGGAGGAGTGCATGGACTATCTTGACACAGAGCCTGAAAAGGTACGTGCAAAGGCGTGGGATTTGGTTCTCAACGGCACGGAGCTTTCAAGTGGTTCAATGCGTATAACTGATTTTGAGTTGCAACAGAAAATGTTTGAGTCTCTCGGCATGACCGACGAGGAAATACAGGCAAAATTTGGTTTTCTGGTGGAAGCTTACAGGTACGCTTCACCTCCGCACGGCGGTATGGGAATAGGTCTTGACAGGCTTGCAATGATAATGTGCGGCTGTGACAGTTTGAGAGATGTGACAGCTTTTCCGAAAGTCCAGAACGCAAGCGAACTGATGAGCGAGTGTCCGTCTGCCGTGGACAATTCGAGCCTTGACGTTCTCGGTATAAGACTTAAATAAATTATAATTTTAGGACCGGGGTGTTGAACTGGGGGCTTCGCCCCCAGACCCCCATGAACGATAAGGGGCAGGGGGCTTTGCCCCCTGAACCCCCACTGGGGGCGTTGCCCCCAGACCCCCATCGGGGGGAAGAATCCCCCCGAACCCCCCATGATTAACCGAAAACTCAAAGATTAGCGGGAACTGACTGCTGTTTCCATTTTGAGGGAATGGGGGTGTCACTCGATTCGCAAGTCTTACAGTAAATTATAATTTATATGGAGATATACTAAATGAAAACTCTGAGGAGAATTTTTTCATACGCAAGACCTTATATTCTCTATTTTGTACTGACGGTTCTTTTCGCACTCGTCGGGACTGCCTTTTCACTTGTCGTGCCTGTCTTTACGGGTGAAGCTGTGGACTGCTGTGTTGGTGCGGGAAAAGTTGACTTTTCGGGTCTTTGGAGAGTAGTTATAAAACTTGTCGTTGTCTCAATAGCGGGAGGACTTTTTCAGTGGCTGTCCGTGGTGTTCACAAACAGGCTGTCGTTCCTGACTATAAGGGACTTGCGGAGAGATTTATTTGACAAACTCCAGAAAGTACCTGTCAAATATATTGACACTCACTCACGGGGTGAACTGACGGACAGAGTTATAAACGACACGGAAATTATTTCGGAAGGTCTTTTGCAGGGCTTTACACAGCTTTTCAGCGGTGTCGCAACTATAATAGGAACTCTTGCTTTTATGGTGAGTATAAATTTCAAAATAGCCCTTGTTGTCGTTATTTTGACACCCGTTTCGTTTGTAGTCGCATCGAGAATAGCGAGACTCTCCCACGATTCCTATATGAAGCAGTCCAAACTCAGAGGTGATATGACCGCCCTTGCGGAGGAGACTGTCGGCAATCAGAAAGTGATAAAGGCGTTTGTTTACGAGGAGAGAGCGGAGGAGAGATTTGCAAAAATAAACAGCGAGTACGGAAAAGCGGGTGCAAGAGCTGTATTTTTGAGTTCACTGTCGAACCCGTCAACGAGATTTGTAAACGGTCTTATATACACGGCGGTCTGTCTTATGGGAGCATTGGGGGTCACAGGCTATTCGGGTTTTATAGGCAGAATGTCTGTCGGCAGGCTCACGAGTTTTCTGTCGTATTCAAACCAGTACACTAAACCTTTTAACGAAATTTCGGGAGTATTTGCCGAACTTCAAAACGCACTTGCGTCAGCGGAGAGAGTTTTTGACCTGCTTGACGAGGGGGAAATCCCCGACGATTCCGACAAGCTGAAACTTGAAAAGTGTGACGGCAGAATAAGTTTTGAAAACGTCTGTTTTTCTTACTCTCCCGACAGAGAGCTTATAGAAAATTTCACTCTTGACGTGAAAACGGGACAGAAAATTGCCATAGCGGGAAAGACGGGTTGCGGGAAGTCCACAATAATAAATCTTCTGCTGAGATTTTACGATATACAGAGTGGCGTGATAAAAATTTCGGGTACTGACACAAGAGGGATAAATCTTGACAGTATGCGGACTAAGTTCGGAATGGTCTTGCAGGAGACTTGGATTTTTACGGGTACTGTCGCCGAAAACATAGCTTACGGGCTACCCGATGCACCTGTTGAAAAAATTATTGAGTCGGCAAAGGCTGTCCACGCACACGGTTTTATTTCGAGACTGCCCGACGGCTATAATACCGTAATATCCGAAAACAGTGGACTGTCTGCGGGGCAGAAACAGCTCATATGTATAGCGAGAGTTATGCTCATGAACCCGCCCATGCTGATACTTGACGAGGCTACGAGTTCAATAGACCTCCGCACGGAACACCGCATACAGAAGGCTTTTCACAAGCTGATGGAGGGCAAAACTTCGTTCATAATCGCACACAGGCTGTCGACAATAAGAAATTCCGATAAAATTCTTGTCATGGACAGCGGAAAGATCATCGAGCAGGGTACACACAGGGAATTGCTTGAAAAGAGGGGCTTTTACTCGGAATTATACGAGAGCCAGTTCAGGAGATAATATTTGAAAATTTGGGGACACTTTCCCCAAACCCCAAAATTAAAACAGTAGACTATAATGGGGTATAACACTCCTGTCCTAAACTTTCTTCTTGTTTCCATCATGGGGGGTTCGGGGGGATTCTTCCCCCCGACGGGGGTTTGGGGGCAGAGCCCCCAATGGGGGTTCAGGGGGCAAAGCCCCCTGCCTCCAATCGTTCTAATTATTGTTCTAAATAAAAAAAGCGGACCGAAGTCCGCCTTTATTTTTTAATTATTTTTAATTATTATCACTCATCTGTGTTTCGTAAATTTCACGGTACACTTCACAGTTTTCAAGAAGCTCGTTGTGCGTACCCATTCCGACACACTCCCCGTCGTCCATAACTATTATGTTGTCGCAGTCCTGCAAAGATGTACACCTTTGGGAAATCATCACAACCGCTGAACTGCCCATATTTTCACGGAGAGCTTGACGGAGTTTCAAATCTGTCGAGAAATCAAGTGCACTGAGACAGTCGTCAAGAATCAGAATTTCGGGACTATTGACCAAAGCCCTTGCGATTGAAATACGCTGTCTCTGACCGCCCGAGAGATTTTTACCGCCTGAAATATAGGTGTCGAGGACATCGGGCATTTTGCTGACAAATTCCCAACCCTGAGCGGTTTTGAGTGCGGAAATTATCTCCTCATCGGATATATTTTCACCCCTGAATTTCATATTGTCACGGACAGTTCCCGAAAAGAGGACTGTTTTCTGTAGGGCGATGCCGATTTTTTTTCTGAGTTCCGACTTGTCATATTCGTTTACGTTCACACCGTTTACAAGGACTTCCCCCTCTGTAGCCCTGTAAAAACAGGGGATAAGGTTTGCGAGGGAAGTTTTTCCGCTGCCCGTACCGCCTATTATGCCGAGCCGCTGTCCCTTTTGGAGTTTGAAGGAAATATTTTTAACAGCGTACCCCGAGGAATTTTTGTACCCGAAAGAGACATTCTTAAATTCAAGTACACACGGTTTTTCGGGGATTTCCGCCTTTGCGGGGGTGTCGCTTGTTTCGGAGTCCATTTCAAGAATACTGCTCAATCTCTCTGCCGAGGCGAGAGCCTTTGTGAAAGTTATTATCAGATTTGCGAGAACGAGGAGTGCAAGGAGAATTTGCGTCATGTAGTTTATCAGTGCAGTCAGTTCGCCCGTCGTGAGACTACCGCCGTCTATTCTGAGACCTCCGAACCATATAACGGCAGTTATTCCCAAATTCATAAGAGTGAACGAGACAGGATTCAGGAGTGAAGATATTCTGCCCGTACGCTCTGCACTGTCGGCAATATCACCTGCACATTTGCCGAATCTCTCTGTCTCCTCAGACTGATTTGAAAAAGCTCTTATAACCCTTGTGCCGTCAATGTTCTCCCTTGTCAGCTGTACAGCCCTGTCGAGTTTTTTCTGTACGTTTTTGTACATGGGGACTGTCTTTTTCATTACGAGAGTTATAAAAATTGCGATAAGTGGGGCAGTTATCAGGAATATCAGCGATAGTTTGACATCTATTGTTAGAGCCATAACCGTCGCACCGATTACCAAAAATGGAGAGCGTGTCGCAAGCCTTATGAACATATTCACGCCATTTTGGACAGTGTTGGTGTCGTTTATCAGGCGGTTCACAAGGGAGGAAGCCCCCGTTTCGTCAATGCTCTCATAGGACAGGGAGTCAATTTTTTTATAGAGTGCATTTCTGAGTTCCGTACCGAAACCGAAAGCACACTGTGATGCGAAATACTGACAGGTCAGGGCAAAGCAGAGACCGCATACTCCGAGAAGAGCCATAACACCCGCCATTCTGAATATATAACCCGTGTCATTTTCTGCAATTCCAACATCTATAATTTTTGCCGTCACAAGGGGAACTATCAGTTCAAAAACCGCCTCAAGCAGCTTGAAAATCGGTCCGAGAAAGAGCTGTTTTCTGTAGTTTCGCAGGTACGGGAGCAGTCTTTTCACAGTTCCACTCCGTTCTTTTTCAGGAGTTCCCTTGCCGTGTCAACGGAGTCAGCACCGTGCATATTTTTTATCGGAGCAAACTCTGTCTCCCTGTCTATTTCAAACGGCAGACAGTTCCCCTGCATTCTCACTATATCAAGGACGAGAGTTTCGAGTTTATAGCCGTTCGGCTTGTCGGGGATAACAAAATCGCCGTCTCTGTTCATGAAAGGTATCTTTTTTTCGGCGAGGTGGACGGGCATTCTTGCGTTGGCGAGTTTTTCAAGGTGTTCGGTGCGGAAGAGGTAGTTCAGGGTGACACCATATCTGTATGCGAGTTTCCCCGAGCTGTCAAGCTGAGATTTCATATCATCGGTCATTTCGTAGTACTCAATTATAGAGGGCTTGCCGTTTTCCTTGCAGAGTACCCCCACACGCTCAAAGGGGTCTGACTTGCTGACTACTTTACTGCCACACTCATAGCTCATGTCTATGACCGAACCTATGAAAACGGGATCAGCCATTCTTTGGAGAACGTTGTCAACCGAGAAGACGTTCAGCCATTCAATGCCGTTTTCCTTAAGATTTTTAATCAGTCCCGATTTTACCATTGCGGAGAACCAACTGCCGTTGCCGTTTGGAGACAGCACAATTGAGTGTCTGTCCTGCATCAGAATTTTCATGTTGAAATCAAGACAGGGGGACATATCCTGAATAAAAAATTTCACATATTCCGAATTGTAGCCGAAAAAATTTTTCTCTTTGAGAAATCCGACAGTATCCCTGTTGTTGTCCTCACTTGTCATCACATAGAGAGGAACCCAGGTGTCCGTCAGCTTTACCACATCGAGAAGATTGTTTATAAGGCACTCAAATATATAGAGTTCCCGTGTGACACCGATATTGTACATACCTTTCGGCTTGTCCGAACCAAGTCTTGTACCCTGTCCGCCTGCGAGAAGTACACAGGCAACTTTTCCGTCTTTTATAGTTTCGATACCTGTTTTTTTGTATTTCTCACCCTGTTTTGAAGTAACAGCGGTGTCGGGCGGTTCTATCAGACCATTTTTTGCGGAGTCATCTCTGTTTAACGATTTTAGTACGGAAAAATCCGTCTGTTGTATCTGTGAGAGAAGACTGTCTTTTTCGGTATCGTCAAGTCGGTCAAAGTAGTACAGCAGGTGTTGTTGACCGTATTCTGTGAGAAGTTTTTCAGCCTCATCGAAAGAAATCATAAAAAAATCCCCCTGTTTCTAAAGTGTGATATTAGTATTATAACACAGGGAGAATTTTATGTCAAGTAAATTGTCCAAAAGGGAGTAAATCGGACAGTCTTGAAAAAATAATTTAATTTGTTTTTCTGTTGACTGTTCATGTAAAATGTGATATAATATTTACAAGCCATATTCAGTGGCAAATTTTAGTGGAAAGGAGTGGAGAGAATGTCCATATCCAAGAAGTACATCGCCGAATTTATTGGTACACTCGTCCTCGTGACCTTTGGCTGTGGTACAGCAATGCTTGTGGGGTGCGACTGGAGGGCAGGCGGTGGATATATCCTGACAGCCCTTGCGTTTGGTCTTGCCATAGTCGCAATGGCTTACAGCATAGGCAATATTTCGGGGTGTCACGTAAACCCGGCAGTGTCGTTGGCGGTATGGTTAAAGGGAGGAATGACGAGTGACGACCTCATGGGCTACATAGTGGCACAGTGTCTTGGTTCGCTTGCAGGTTCGGGAATACTCGCCGTAATATTCATTCTCGGAGACATACCCGACCAGACGGGTGCATTTGGTTCAAACGGTCTCGGAAATATAAACGGAAGTTCAATGGCGGGACTTGTTGTTGAAATAGTCCTGACGTTTGTATTTGTTTTGACTATTCTCGGAGTGACTTCAAAAAAAGCGGGACACGGTTCTTTTGGCGGACTTGTCATAGGTCTGACACTGACTTTTGTACACATACTCGGAATAGGTCTGACAGGCACGTCCGTAAACCCCGCAAGGAGCATAGGACCTGCAATAGCGTCCGCAATAAACGGGAACACCGAACCGCTGAGTTGCCTGTGGGTTTTCATAGCGGGACCCGTAATTGGTGCAATGCTCTCGGCATTTGTTTACAGATTCCTTGAGATACCCGATTCGGCAAAACCTGTCAAGGAGCAGGCAAAGACAAAGAGTGAGCCCAAGCCCGAACAAAAAGTAAAACCGCTTGTCAAGAATGAGCAAAAGGCAGAGGAGACCCCCGCTGTTGCGGAAGATGTAAAGGACAAATCGGAGGAGAAACCCGATGTCAAGACTGCCCGAACGGTGACAGGTCAGCCTGTTGAACCTCCTAAGCCTGAGAGTATTGACGAGGAAGATGACGAGGAGGAGTAAAATTTACTGCTCCCATTCGGGGGAATTTGTCTCAAAAATTCCCCTGATTTCCCCGTTTTGGAGTCGCCGAAAAAATTTTTTGAAAAAAATTTCTATTTTTTTTCAAAAACCCCTTGACAAATCGAAAAAGACGTGATATAATGATTAAGGTCGATGAGAGAGCGGTTACAGTTCTGGGTGTGGCGCAGATGGTAGCGTGCTACCTTGGGGTGGTAGAGGCCGTGGGTTCAAGTCCCGTCACTCAGACCATAAATTTCAGGGCTTTTCGGTCACCGTTTACCCCATCGGTGACTTGCCCTGTGATGTAAGTCCTTTCATCATCCAAAAAACGGTTCAGAGAAAATCCGAACCGTTTTTTTATTTTTTGTTTTATATTAAACTAAATTATACTAAACATTGTCCTGCTTTTCCGTGAGAGTACCCTCATAGGTCACGCCGTCAATAGTCAGCGTGACAAATTTATAGGAGGGTTCGGGGCGGTCTTTGGAGTAGCCGTTCAGACCGACAGATTTTATTTCAGTCGGGTAGTCCACATAACTCGTATCAAGGTCAACACTGCCCTCTATACCGTCAACAGAACCCGTATCAGACCTCTGCCAGATACCGTACTGTCCCGAATAGTCGGGCTTGCTGACACCGTAATTCGCAACCCAGACGGCGTACTCACGTCTTATATCGTCATCGGCGTATGTTGTGAGGGCGTTTGCGGACATATAAAGCCCTACCCAGTACCCCGCAGACTCCATTTTTTGGACAAAAGCCCTTATTATTGCGGAGACTTCCGCTTTTCCGAGCGAGAGAATACTGCTCTCCTCAACGTCATAATATATAGGATATTCAAATTTTTTACCTTTTATAACTTCAAGACACGCTTCAGCTTCAAGAAGTGCGTCGGCAGAGTCGGTTGCGTAGGAGTACCAGTAAGCACCGCACGGTATGCCGTTTGCCTTACAGCCTGTATAATTTGTCTCAAACCGTGGGTCACGCTGAGAGGAAGTCCTGCCGTACCCCGCCTGTATAATGCAGAAATCGGTTTTAACTCTGCTCCAGTCTATAACGCCCTGCCACTTTGAGACATCTATTCCGTTGAATGCCATTTAATCACCTCCCTGTCATTATATGCGACAGGGAAATTTTTTGTCAGTGTGACTTCAAAGCAAAAATCCCGCCGTCAGTGTGAGAATGACACAGAGCCATGTAAATATGACACTTGCCGTACTGCCGCTTTTTATTTTGCCGAGTCTCAGGTGTGCCACACCTAAGAGAAACGGCACTCCCCTTGGATTGAACATATCGAGAAACAGGTGAGACACACACCCCATAAAGAAACCGCACAGTGACGGACAGAAAAAATATGAACCTGTCAGCAAGAGAATATATATAATCGGGTCGTGGAGTATACCTCTGTGCATGGCACCCGTTTTGCCGAAAAGTTCTCCGAGTGCACCTATCCATGTGCTTATGGGGACGGTGAGTTTGCCCATATAGCTGACAGGGTTGTCTATATCGGGGAAAATTCCCCCGACAAGTCCGCCGAGTACAAAGAGCGTTGCCATTTCAGGCGAGTTTGTTATATTCGGCATTGAGACCGCAATCGTGTCGAGATTCATTGCAATAGCCGTACCCACAGAAGCACCGAATATAAAGTGACAGTTTCCGTTCATGATAATTCTCCTAATAATATTTTATATAATATTTTATATGACTTTTTTGTCTGAAACACAACTATTTTAGCATATTCTGCAAAATTTGTCAATATATAATCTAAATAATATAAAAAAGCACGTCCCGAAAAGAACGTGCCTTTTAATTTTGTAAATTATTTTTTATTTTTACTACTTCTGCCCGCTATAATTGTAGCTGCACACAGAATTATCAACATCACACCAACGGCACAGTCCGCAATCATAGTCTTTTCAAAGAGTTCCGTTGCGGAGGTCATAGCGGACGTGAAAACCGTAAAAACCTGTGGCTCTTTTATCGAAAAGGACTTGAAATAGCCTGTTTTGAGCAGGTACGCACAGGGAACAGCTCCGATTATTCCCGATATTAGACAGCTGACACCGGTCCAGTAGAACCACGACGAAATTTCTTTGAAATTCACCAGAAACAGCAGCACAAGCACCACAAACGTCACAGATACAGCGATTTTGGAAACTATTCCGAGATAGCCGTAAACAGAAGAGATTTTCTGCATAACACCGTGTTCATAAAGGCTTTCCATCTTGTAAATATCGCAGTAGGACTTTATAACTTTGTAGGCGTTATCCTTTGCGGAATCGAGTTTTTTTTCGTACTCCTCATCGGGAGTATAGCCGATACTCTCCGCATAGTCCGAAAAAAAATCGTCTATTGCCGTTTCAAGAGCGGTGTTTTCGGGGGGAGTGAACTGAAATTCGGAGTTGTCGCTGACCGAGGCAAACCCTCTGTCAATGCAGTCTTTTACCGCTAAGTCTATATAGTCTCCCGTAATATTTTCCGTGTAAACTTCCGAGGGTATACCCGTTGTGTTTGCCTTGTCTCTGTAGTACGAACCGAGTGAATCCGATATAATATCCCTCACACCGTTTTCGCTGTAGACTTTATAGGCACTCTCCGAAGTTAAAATTGACTTTGCAAGGAGTACCCCCGCAGTACCCAATATACAGAAAACGAGTGCAATTGACAGGATAATTGACGGCAAATATGTGGTGATTTTCCTCATTGTCCACCTCCGTCCTGGGTTTTATAAAATACACTCTTTTCGGGAGTACATATAACTCCTACTCTCATATCAGAACCGCCGAGAACGTCCTTTTTGCAGGTGTAGAGAGTAAGCCTTGTGTCGTCAGTTGGTTTGAGATATTTGTTTGAAGTGCTTTTGAACTCAATAAGCTCACTGACTTTGTAGTCAAATTTTCCGTAATTTGTCTTTATTTGAACACTGTCTCCCACCTGTAGATCGGTCAGGTTTGCAAAGAACGTGTCCACATGGGCACTTATCACGGCGTTTCCCTCCGAGCCGACCACCACCGAACCCGACGGCTGGCACGCTCCAAGCTCAAGAAGTTCCGCCTCGCTTCCCCAGTAGACAGGTACGTCCACTTCAAAAACGTCAGACGAAATTATTGCGAATTGCTCCCCGAAAGACGGGTGCATGACTTCCCCCGTGTCGCTTGTCTCACCGCTGTACTCCTCTAAGATTTCGTTATTTTTTATAACAAGACCTGTATTGTCTTCAAGAGGGTCTGATTTGAGATTGTCCATAAATGCGACATTCAGGTAAACTTTCAGTTTGTCATACGGCTTTATCATCACGACAAGCAGTACTCCAAGACAGAGTGAGAACACAAGAAAAGGCGTTACCAGATACAGGGGGAGTCTGCTCCCAACTTTCTCACTCTTTTCGCTTTTTTTCTCCTCACTCATTTTTCAACACTTCTCCTGTGTCCGAAAGACTTTGAGATCATGTAGACAGCCCCCAGAATTGCCGACAGTATGAGACTTCCCGAGACCGCAAATATACCTCTCCTGTCGTAACCCGTGTTTTCAGCCATCTGTCCCGCCTTTGAAATTCCGACAAGATTTCCCTCTTCGTCACGCATAGAGAGTTCCATACTGCCGTCTGAAATGTCGTCAACTGTTATGTTCACGCCGAGTTTTTCGGTGGCCTCCGAAAATCCGTTTATGACTTCCATTTTCTGTTCAGCGGGCAACTGTTGCATTATGACCTTGTACTCTTCAGGAGACAGATTGTCTATTATGACCTGTTGCTGTTCTGTCGGGAAACTACTTAAATAATTTAATCTCTCTTCATAGGAGTAATTTTTGAACTCCTCCTCGCTCACACGCTCAAACTGCGTGCCGTCGGGCATTGTGAGAGTTATACCGTCTGAGACCTCCTCTTCCGTCTGTGGTGCGGCAACTTCCGAATTGCCCTCTTCGCCTGTATCAGTGACGGGATTTTCGTTGCCGACGTTCTGCTGTTCCTGTGTGGGGACTTCCGCATCGGGGTTGTACGGCACGGGGGAGATAGTCTGCTGTCCCGCTTCCTCTATTTTCTGTATAGCCATGTCCATGTCCTCAGATGTGTAGAGGGAGGGATCCTCGTAATATTTATTCAGAGCGTTCTGTATCGTATCTTCGGGGTAGCCGTACGCCCTCGCCGCTGTCACAACATCGTCAACAGTGGCACAGTGCGACACCATCCCCCCCGACATCATGCTGAAAATGACGGCAGTTCCGACAAAAGCCCTGAAAACAAGTCCTTTTTTCATGTTTTTCCTCCTGTTCGTGTCTTTTATATTTAATATAATTTAATATAATTTAATATAATCATAATTATAACTATAATTATAATATTCTTATGTGACAGTGTCAACAGGGAAATTGTGTGAGAATACTGAAATTTTTTCTCACTTCTCTCACAGTTCTCACAAAAACGCCATTATTATGAATCCGACTATCATGACAACTGCCATCAGTAGCACAACTATCCTCTGCCACAGTTTCTTGTCGCTTCTTCCGCTGCTCACGTTCTACCCCTCCTTTCACCTTTTCTGCCGTCTCTCTTGCGGTGTTTCACATAATTGTCGTACTTCTCCCGAACCCACTTTTTTCTGTCGGGACGCTTTCTGCTGTTGCCGTGCTTTGACTTCCTGTCATAGACCACAGGGGAGAAAAGTTTTACTTCCACATTCTGCCCCTTTATCTTCATGGGATTTGTCTTTGAGATTATATTTGTGTACTCGTCGGCGGGCACTTCTATAGTGGTGTGACGGTCGTATATGTCTATCTTTCCGAAATCTCTACCCGACAGACCCGTTGCCTCTGCAAATGCACCAAGTATAAAATTCGGCGATATGTGGCTGTCTCTGCCTATGTTCACATCGAGTATTATTTTTGTCCTCCTGCCGATACTGTGTCTTTCGGGAGGAGTTATTTCACAGTCAGGGATATTTTTTAGACTTGTGTCGATTTCCCTTGACAGAAGTCTCAGGGCAATTTCACGGCTGTCAAGACCTTCAGACAGTAGCTTTTCGAGAATCTCGCAAGTTCTGTCTCTGTCGGAGACCTTTGTGCCGAGCAGTTCGTCCACAATTTTGTCGGTTCTCCTTTCGGCAATGTCCACCGCCATAGGCACGGGAATTTTCTTTATCTCTGCTCTGACAAATTCGGAAATATTTTTGAGTTCACCGAGTTGCCGTCTTCCCGACACAAGAGTGTAAGCCTTTCCCGTGTGACCTGCTCTGCCCGTCCTGCCTGTACGGTGAATGTAGTATTCGTAGTCCTGCGGAATATCGTAATTAAAAACGGCATCCACTCCGCTGACATCAATTCCCCTTGCGGCAACGTCCGTGGCGATAAGGAGAGACACTCCCCCCGATCTGAAGCTGTTCATTACCTGAGTACGCTGTGACTGTTTCATATCGCCGTGAAGTCCTGCACAGACAACGCCCGAACGGCTCAGTTCCTCCGTAAGTTCGTCCACCATCTTCTTTGTGTTGCAGAATATCATTGCAGAGGACGGCGACAGATAGCTCAAAAGCAGTTTCAGAGCGTCAGTCTTTCTGCCCATCGGCACTTCACAGTAAAACTGTTCCACAAGCGAAACTGTTCTCTGTGCGGACTTTATTTTTATGTGTACGGGGTTGTTCTGGTACTTCTCCGTTATTGCGAGTATCTCGGACGGCATTGTCGCCGAAAATAAAACAGTCTGTCTTTGGGTTGGAACGTGTTTTATAACTGTCTCTATATCCTCACGGAATCCCATTCGGAGCATTTCGTCAGCCTCATCGAGTACGAGTGTCCGAAGATTTTCAAGGGAGAGAGTGCCACGCCTTATGTGGTCAAGGACTCGCCCGGGAGTACCTATTACTATGTTCGCTCCGTTTTTAAGTTCTCTGATTTGTCTCTCCATACTTGCACCGCCGTAAACAGCACAGGCTCTCACGGATCTTTTGTACTTTGAAAATTTTTCGATTTCTCCGCAAGCCTGAACAGCCAGTTCCCTTGTCGGGCAGAGTATAAGCACAGCGACAGTCCTCCTGTCGGAAATTGTTATGCTCTCCACCGCAGGAATACCGAAACAGGCGGTTTTTCCCGTACCCGTATTTGAACGACCTACAACGTCATTTCCCGCCATAAGAAGCGGAATAGTTTTTTCCTGTATTTCCGTCATCTCCTCAAAGCCCATATCCGATATAGCTCTGAGGACTTCTTTTGAAATATTTAACTCACTGAATTTCATATTTTTCCTTTCCGATATAACATCCGTTTGACTTTCTCATGACTAATATAATACCACAAAAAAAGCCCTCCGTCAAGTATAAGGAGGACATATTTTTTTATTTTAGTCGGAACGACAGGGGACGTTGTCTTCTGAAATTTTATTAAAACGATAAGGGGCAGGGGGCTTTGCCCCCTGAACCCCCATGATGGAAACTCAAACAGTTTCGCTTATACTTAAATAGTGGAAAAACTAAAAGTATTTAATCACGGGTTTCCAAAGGGGGTTTCCCCCTTTGGCGGGGGGTGTGGGGGGCAGAGCCCCCCACAAGTAAATGTTCAATTTCAATTTCTTTTTGCTTTGCAAATTCGAGAAGTTCCCTGTTCAGCGAGTTCATACTCCCGAATTTTTCAACACAGCATATCAGTTTCCGACATTTTTGTAGGACTTTTTCTGCCTGTCTCACCCTCTCCGCACTCACAGGCTCAAAGGCTTTTTCCGATATGACCTTGCACGAGAGTGCCTTTGCAACGGGAAAATCTATGTCATTTTCGTGGAGTACCCCCACGACAAACGGTACTCCCATGCGTTCAAGTCTCCTGTAGACGGGGATACCCTTTCCCATTCCGCCTATGACAAAAATTTCGGGTTCTCCTGAAATTTTTTCAAGTTCGGGAGTGCCGAAAAATTCATTGTAACAGAGAGTGTCCACACCAAAAAGTTCACTGATATAACCCTCCGAAAAAATTTCTTCGGGAGTACCGGTCCTGTCTATGAAATTATTTTTCACGCAGATCATTCTGTCTGAAATTTTGAGAGCGAGGTCAAGTTCGTGCATTGACATTATAACGGCTGTGTTTTTCTCCCTGACGAGTTTGCGGAGTATTTTCAGAAGTTCGAGTTTGTGTTTCATGTCGAGATAGGACGTAGGTTCGTCGAGTACCAATATATCGGGTTCTTGACATATCGCCCTTGCGAGCATTATTTTCTGTCTCTGTCCGTCACTTATCCTGTTGAAATCCTGATTTACAAGTTCAACACCGTCAACAAGCCTGAAAGTCTCCCGAACTATATCCCTGTCTCTTTGGGAGAGAATACCGAGTCTGCCCGTGTAAGGGTATCGTCCGCTCTCAACAACGTCCTTGCACGTCATAAGCTCCGCACGGACTTTTTCGGTCGTCATTATTGAGAGTTTTACGGAAATTTCGCTCTCACTCATCTTTGAAATATCCCTGCCGTCTATGTAAACCGTACCCGAAACAGCTTCAAGCTGTCCTGCAATTGTTTTGAGAATTGTTGACTTTCCGCTTCCGTTTGCACCTATCAGGGAGACTATTTCCCCGCTTTTTATTTCAATTTCAGCATTTTCAACAACAATTTTTTTCCCGTATCCTGCCGAGAGACTGTGTGTCTCAATTTTGCTCACAACTGCCTGTCTCCTCTCCTCAGCATTATTGTCACCACAACGGGTGCACCGAATATTGCCGTGATTGTACTTATTCCCAGTTCGGAGGGTGCAAAGAGTACTCTTGCCATGAGGTCACAGAAGAGACAGAAAACTGCTCCGCCGAGAAATGATGCAGGAATAATTATTATCGGCTTTGAAGTCCCGAGCATTCCCCTGACCATGTGCGGGACTGCCGAGCCTACAAACGAGACAGGTCCCGCAAAAGCCGTCACGCAAGCCGACAAAAGGCTTGACAGGACTATCAGTTCAGCACGGAATTTTTTTATATTTACTCCCATGTTTGAGGCGTAAGCCTCTCCGAGTTGGTACGCCCCCATAGGTTTTGACAGCATGAACGTCAGGAGAAGTGCAGGTATCACCACGACTGCCATTATTTTTACCTCATCCATGTCCGTACCCGAAAAAGTACCCACAGACCAGCCGTGCAGATTTACTATGTCTGAGTCGTCCGCAAAAGAAATAACAAGTTCCGTTAGTGCTGAACATATATAGCCGTTCATAACTCCCGCCACTATCAGGACGGACATTCTTTTAACTCTCCCCGATATCGCAAGGACTGTACCCATTGCAGCGAGTGAACCTATAAAAGCCGTGATTACAAGTCCGCTTGAACTTATTGCAGTACCTACCGACAGTGAAACAGTCATTGCAATTGAAACCGCAAATTTTGCACCCGAGGATATTCCCAGAACAAAAGGTCCTGCTATGGGATTGGCAAAAAAATTCTGCAAGAGAAGTCCCGACAGCGACAACGCCCCACCGAGTAAAATGACAGCGAGAGTGCGTGGGAGACGTATTTTCAGAATGACCATGCTGTCCGTGCCGTTGCCGTGCGACAGAATGCCGAAAAGCTCACTAAGACTGTAACTGACACTTCCAAACATAAGGTTCACCGCTGTCAGCACAACCAAAAGCACGCTCAGCAACAGAAAACATTTTACACACCGTTGCAAATAAGATCACTCCAGTCTGCGGAAAAATTCGAGTTGTCCGTCTTGTCCGCTGAAGATCCTGTTCATCTCGTATATAATATCCGCCGAACAGCTTGTCTGCTGGAACATATCGTCCTGTGTACACCAGACTTCACCGTTCTTTACAGCTTTGAACTCCCCCAGAACACCGCTCTTTTCGACAAGCTGTTCAATGCTGTCAACACCGCCGTCAACAGTGCCGTTGTAAATTATTATATCAGCGTCCTTAGCCTTGCGACAAAAAGCCTCAAATTCAATATTCATTGTGGACAGAGCATTTTCGTCCGTGTTCAGGTCATCGGCAGTAAAGACGTACTCACCGCCTGCCATTTCTATTGAACGTGATATGTAGTCGCCCGACTTCCTGATGTTGACATATCCGTTTGAACTTATATAAAAAAACGCTACTGTCTTTCTGTCGCTGTCGTTTGGAACTTCAATATTGTCAAGCTGTGAGATTTTTTCGTTAAAAAAATTCTCAGCACTGTCGAAATTTCCCGTCAGAAGCCCATACAGCTTCACCCACTCAAGCCTGCCGAGAGGGTGGCTCTCGTAACTTGAACGCTCAATTATGACGGGTATACCTAAGTTTTCGATCTGCTCTTTGACTTCGGGCTTGTGGTATATCATAGTGTTTTCGACTGCAATTCCGCAATTTTCCGAGACAAGTCTCTCATAGTCGGGTGCGGAGTACTTTCCTATGTACTCTATATCTCCCGACTTGATTTTCTCCCTGACACCTTCAATTGTCCAGTCATCGGACTTTGTGGACGTAAATTTCACGCTGTCAAGCTCGTCCAGAACGCTGAAAAAGTCCATAGCGGAGGAAGATGCCATGTAGATATTTTCGGGACACTTTTCTATAACCGTGCAGTTTTCTGAATAATTTTCGGGTACGTCCTCCCCCTTTGGCAAGAGAATATATTTCTCCTCACCTATGGTAATAAGTGAAATATTTTCCGAAATATAGTCAACGGAAAACTGTTCGGCATAGTCAAGTTCCATATGCCCTATGAAATTTTCCGCTGTTTTGTTTTCAGTGTCACCGCCCGAAACTCCGCAAGAAACAAGACAGAACAGTGTCGCTATTATTAAAAAAACTCTCTTCATGACAGATTTTCAAGGCTCGACAGGTCAAAATAAAGCGTGTAGTCTATTTCATGGGGGGTACTCATTGCAATGGTGTCCGCTGAAATTGGCATATCATAGTTAAAAATTTCAACAGGAATCTCAAAGACAGAAAACTCCTCCATAGTGACAGGCTCGTATTTTTCGCCGTCCACTACCATGTAATCGTAATTATTGCTTCCCCAGACTATCTCCGCAACGGCTTTTCCGTCTTTTACGGTCAACTTTGCAGGAGATTGAACGCTTGCCTTTCCAGAACCGCCTTTCAGTTCAACAGATATATTATAAACTCCGTCCGCTGTGCTTTCTGGGAGACTATCTCCAAGACCTCCCGAAAACGCCTCTGACGGGAGTGAATCCGCACGGAACACAAGCTGTCTGTCGTACCACTTTTCTTTTTTCTCACTGAACGCACAGCAGTCCACGATCTTATCAAGTGCATCTATATCAAATTCAAATATGTGTACGCCGTTTTCCTCCGTGAAATTTATGTAATCACTTTCGGGAGCGTCAACGGCTTCCTGTGCAGTACCGAGAAAAAGCCACCTGTAAGAGTCGCTGCTCATAGTCATTTTCACTCTCAAAGTACCCGAATCAACAGTCAGATTACACTCCGAAATTTTGAACATTGACGAACTCGAATCAACGTCTATGGTGTACTCACCGTCAACAAGCATATCAGCCGTGACCTCCGTCATACCCTCATAGCCGACCGTTTCGGGAGCAATAGTCTCGCCCTCCTGTGCGATTTTTTCCGAATTTTCCGTATTCTCTGTGCCTTCGGCTGATTCCCTTTCTGTTGACAGTGAACTCTCTCCGCTGACGGGTTCGGCAGTATTCTCCGCCGAACAAGCCGAAAAAACCGATGTCAGGAGCAGGGAAGTCAGCATATATATAAATAATTTTTTCACAATAAATATCTCCTCAAAAAAGGGGACTGCCCTCCGAAACGGGAAAACAGTCCCTGTTTATATTTTATTTTATATTTTATATTTTATATTTTACTCAGAAGCTTTTTCTATGGCAGTCTGTGCGTGTTCAACGTAAATATTTCTCACGTCCTCGCACTCCCCCAAACCTCTGATAACGCACTCCACCTCATAGCCTGCACTCTCAAAAGCAGTTTTCCAAGAGTCCTCCTCGTCACCTGCCATGTCGTTGTTGGCGTGGTCTCCTGCGACTACCATCAACGGCTCAAGGACAACTCTCTTGTAATCGCCCGCCTGTACCGCACTCAGAACATCATCAAGAGACGGCTCAGCCTCGACAGTGCCGACAAAATAATTGCTGTAGCCGTCCGCTGTCAGCATCTCCTGCATTTTTGCGTAAACACCGTTTGAGTCGGCTTCCGTGCCGTGCCCCATGAAACAGATAGCAGTCTCGCCGTCATCGTAATCGCTCGTCCAGTCAACGACAGCTTGCTCGACTTCTTTGAAATCCTCGTCACTTGTAAGCAAGGGTTCACCGAAAGTCACTTTTTCAAAAGCGTCCGCATACTGTGCCACTTCGTCAACAAGGTCGTTGTACTCAAAGCCGTTCATAAGGTGCGTGGGCTGTACGACAAGATTTTTGACACCGTTGTCAACCGCTCTCTGTAAAGCCGTCTGCACGTCGTCAATAAGTACGCCGTCACGGCTGTTCACATGGTCTATAATTATATTTGACGTGAAAGCACGTCTGACGGAATAGTCGGGAAAAGCCGTCTCAAAATCGTCCTCTATAGCACCTATTGTGAGTCTCCTGCTGTCGTTGAAACTCGTTCCGAAACTCACTACCAGAAGTTCATTTTCGCCTATTTCGTCCTGATTTCGGGGATCGTCAAGGCTTGCGTCACCCGTGTTGTAATTTTCCTCATCATCTTCTTTGGAAATTTCGTCAGTCTCCGACTGTCCCTCCGTAACTTCCTCAACAGAAGTCTCCACAGTTTCAGATTTTTCGGTACTCACCTCCGCAGAAGTCTCCTCAACGGACGTACTTCCCTCACTCACAGAACTGCTCTCCGTGTCGCCACAGGAGCTTAAAACTCCCGTGACCGCCATACACAGACAGGTCAGAAATATAATTTTTTTCTTCATCAAATCAAGTCCTTTCAAAAACAAATCGCTGAAAGGCATGACTAAAAAAGCCCTCAACAATTGAGAGCATCGCAAAAAGACTTCCGCTTTGAAAAAAGCAGAAATCGCAACGATACAGTCATAACCTCGTGACCTGAAATCCCGTAAGGGGATTTCCGTATCAGCAAGACGGCAGGTTTCCTGACTCAAGGGTTATCAGACAAGAGCAGAGCCTTCCCGATTTCTCAGTGACCTCTGTTTTTTATTTGACTAAAAACAGATAACTGCATTGTCCTCGCCTTTCACAGTGACGGGTTCGTACAGGTCTCTCACCTGTTTCCCTTTTAACTCACTCTGTCACGGCAAAATTTCCGTGACGGCAAGCACCGTCCGCTATTATTTTGTTGTATTACATAGTGTACACACCATGTTAATTATAGCACACTCCACCGAAAATTCAAGCCCTGTCCGCAAATTCGTTGCTTTTCACAATTAAATTCAACTTTGCAAAAAATTATCCGTCAATCATGTACAAAAGTGCATTGCATATAGCCGTTGCGACGGTACTGCCACCCTTTCGTCCTCTTGCGACTATGCAGGGAACTCCCGTTTTTATTATCCTCTCTTTGGACTGCACAACGTTCACAAAGCCGACGGGTACTCCAATCACAAAATCGGGTCTGAAAACGCCGTTTTCTATATATTCCGATATTTTCAGAAGTGCCGTGGGAGCGTTCCCGACAGCATATATTACAGGTCTGTCTTTTATACTCCTTGCACGCTCCACCGATGCCACTGCCCTTGTCGTGTTGTTTTTGAGTGCATATTCCCTCACTTCACTGTCCGCCATAAAGCAGACCGCCTCACAGCCTGCTTTTTTCAGAGCGTTTTTATTTATACCCGCAAGACACATATTTGTGTCCGTCACTATGACTGCACCCGATTTTATTGTTTCAAGTGCCTTTTCGACAGCTCCCTCCGAAAAAAACAGATTTTCAAGATAGTCAAAATCCGCTGTAGTGTGAATCACTCTGAACAAAATCGGCTTTATATCCTGCGGGACACTCCCGCCCGTCAGGTTTTTTATTTCACTCTCTATTATCTCGAAACTCCTCTTTTCAATGTCCTCTGGCTTTACAAATTCGGTCTCTGACACACTGTCACACTCCTTTGTCAATAATTTTATATAAAAGTTCCATGTCTATATTATTCCGCACACAGTTCGCAAGAATGTCAAACTGTGTCTCCCTGTAAATTTTATTATCATCTTTTTTGAAAGTCATTTCAAGCCCTTTTTTTTCGGACAGCTTTTTCAGAAGTTTCTCCGCACTGTCGTCAAAAATTCCATGCACATAGCACCCCGCAACGCTGTCTTTGTACTCCCCTCCGCAAGTCGTGAGTGAATTTTCAGTCATAGAAGTCTCACCTGCGTGTATTTCGTAACCGCTGAATCCCGCACCGCTCATGCAGTCGAAAAAGCCTGTGATATTGCAGAATTTACCGTTTGCGTGGGAAGTCTTTTTAACCGATGTCAGAACAGTCTCGCCGTCAAGAAGTCCCATTCCCGAAATTTCCCCACCGCATTCAGTGCCGTGGGGGTCTGAAATTTTTCTGCCAAGAATCTGGTATCCTCCGCATATGCCGAAAACGGGTACACCCTGTGAATTTAACTTTTTTACCGCATTTTCAAGACCTGTCTCCCTCAGCCACTTCATATCCGAAATTGTGTTTTTAGTACCCGGAATGAATATCATATCAGGTCTGCCGAACTCCCTGCAATTTCTGACGTACCTGACCGAAACGCCCTCGTATCTTGTGAAAACGTCAAAATCGGTGAAGTTTGAAATCCTCGGAAGTCTCACAACCGCTATGTCTATCTCACCTGTGAAATTTCTCTTTTCAAGCCTGTCCGAAATGCTGTCCTCGCTCTCTATGTCGCAATCCGTGTACGGCACTACGCCTAAAACAGGTCTATTAGACTTCTCCTCAAGAATTTTCACACCCTCCGAAAAAAGCCTCCTGTCGCCCCTGAATTTGTTCACAACAAGAGCCTTGACAAATTCCTTCTCCTGTTTTTCAAGCAGATCAAGAGTACCTAAAAGCTGTGCAAAGACACCTCCGCAGTCAATATCCCCCACAAGCAAAACAGGGGAATTTGTGAGCTTTGCAATACCCATGTTCACTATGTCGTCTTTTTTAAGATTGAGTTCGGCGGGGCTTCCAGCCCCCTCTATCACTATTATGTCAAAATTTTTATCAAGTTCCCCGTATGCGTCCATTATGACGGGTATAAAATCACTCCTGCACCCGAAATACTCCCTTGAAGTCATATTTTTCAGGACTTTCCCCCCGACTATCACCTGTGAACACGAATCCGCTGTGGGTTTCAGCAAAATCGGGTTCATAAGAACCGAGGGGTCAACTCCCGCAGACAACGCCTGAACAGCCTGTGCCGTACCTATCTCACCGCCCTCAACCGTGACGTGCGAGTTTAGTGCCATGTTTTGCGATTTGAACGGCACACACGAAAAGCCGTCCTGACGGAAAATTCTGCAAAGTGCCGTGACGAGCAGGCTTTTCCCGACGTTTGACATAGTTCCCTGTACCATTATTGACTTAGCCATTGTTGTATATCTCCCGTAAAGCTTTTGTTAAAATTTTATTTTCATCGTGTGTGCGGACAGCTGTCCTGTAAAAATTTTCACCAAGTCCGTGGTAGTCACCGCAATCTCTTATCAGAATATTTTTTCCGAGCATTTTTTTTTGCAAATTTGGAAAAGACCTGAACAGAATAAAATTTGCGTGGGACTTTATATAATCCACTCCGAGAATATCAAGTTCACTCTCCAAAAAGTCCCTCTCCCGACTGACGTACTCAACAGTTTCGGAAATATATTTTTCTTCATTAAGAGCGGTCAGACCCGCAATCTGTGCAGGGGTGGAGACACTCCAGTATTGCCCCGTATTCCGCACTTTCTCCGCAATTTCGCTGTCACCAAAAATTGCATAACCAAGCCTAAGCCCTGCCATTGCAAATATTTTTGTGAAAGATTTTATAATAATTACACTCTTCCCAAAAAAATTTTTTACACTGAATTTCTCTGCACCCTCCACAAAATCAATGAAACTCTCGTCGCACACAAGAATTGTCTTTTTATTTTCGCACTTCTCCGCAATATATCCCGAAATTTCGGGATTTATAACTCTCCCCGTGGGATTGTTGGGATTGCAAATAAAAACCATGTCGTGACCGCCTGCCATGTCCGCAAAATCGTGACTATAGTCAAAATTATTCTCCTCCGACAGAAAGTACTCCGTGACCGTTCCTCTGCTCTCAGAAAGGGCTTTTTCGTACTCGCTGAAACACGGCACGGCAATCAGTGCCTTTTTCGGTCTCAGAGCGTGGACAATCCTGAAGATCAAGTCATCTGCACCGTTTCCGCAGACTATATTTTCGGGATTTATTTTTTCCCTCTCCGAAATTTTCCCGACAAGTTCCGTACAGAAAGGGTCGGGGTACTTCTCCCAAAGTCCGACTGAATTTATAACTGCTTTTTTCACGCTGTCGGGCATTCCCAGAGGGTTCAGATTTGCCGAAAAATCGATAACTTCTCCGTATCTAAAAAAATCTCCGCCGTGCCTGTAAATTTTTTTTGTCAAGAAAACACTCCCCCGAATAAAATTCCTCTAAAAATTGCCGAAATCAAAAGAAATATAAATGACGTGAGGTACATAAGTCTGTTTGCGGTTTTTATGTCAACGGCTTCTATCTCTCTCAAATTATCGCCTATATACGGCTTTTTGTGGAGTTTCCCGAAATAATACGCATCTCCCGCAAGACGTACCCCCAACGCCCCTGCACAGACGGCTTCTGTTTGTGCGGAATTTGGACTTGCGTGGTTTCGCCTGTCTCTCCTCCATATTCTGTAGGAATTTTTGTAGTCCAGACCGAGAATGAGACTTGAAAAAATCATGACAATTGCGGTCAGTCTTGAGGGGATATAGTTCACAAAGTCATCGAGTTTTGCGGAAAATCTCCCTATATCAGCGTATTTTTCGTCCCTGTAACCTACCATTGAATCAAGCGTGTTGACAGCTTTGTATATAAATCCTCCGACAGCCCCGCCAAACGACATATAAAAAAGCGGTGAAGTAACCCCGTCCGAGGTGTTTTCGGCGACAGTTTCGACAGCAGCTCTTATTATGCCCGACCTGTCAAGCACGTCCGTGTCACGCCCCACTATCATAGACACAGCACGCCTTGCCCTTTCGGTGTCGCCCTGCTTCAGAGCCTTGTAGACTTTCATACTCTCGTCTTTCAGGCACTTCGGAGCTATCAGAAAAAAGCACATAATTCCCTCCGCAACAGAACCAAGCAATAGATTTACTCTATAACATAAAATCAAAATCAGTGTCGGGATAATAACCGATACCGCAACAGTCATCACGGCAAGAAAAATCCCGCCAAGTCTTAAATTGTGAAATTTTTTTCTTGTATAATTTTCAAGCACGGAAATAATCTTTCCCATAGCCCTTATGGGGTGGGGCATATTGTAGGGGTCACCTATCAGGCAGTCCAGAGCGAACCCCAGAAACAGCGGTAAAACAGCAATAAAAAAGTTCATAGTTTCTTAAGTATACTTATTTTTTTGCCGTCAAAGTCCGTCACAAGGCAGCCGCAGTTTTCAATCCTGTAGCTGTAATAATCCCCGTGATTTTCCTCGAACTTCTCTAAAATTGCCATAATAGTACCGCCGTGTACAACAAGAGTTATCACGGGAGTATTCACATTTCCCCGAATAATATTCATAAATTCATGCACCACTCTCTCCCTGAATTTCAAAGGAGACTCGCCGTTTGGAAAGTCACTTTTCCCCATGCTGTCAATCCACCTCCGATATTGCGGATTTTTTTCCAGTTCAACATAATTTTTCCCCTCAAAATCGCCGAAATCGCACTCCCTGAAACCGTCCGCTACCGTGTAATTTTCATTCGGATATATTATCTCAGCCGTCTGAATGCACCTCTTCATGGGGCTCACATACAGCTTACCGCACTCGGGGTAGGTGTGTTTTTTGAGATTTTCCGAACCATCTCTACAGATATTTTCGTCTGTCGTGCCGATATATTTTTTCAGGAGATTCCCGACAGTTTCGGCGTGCCTTATAAAATTTATCCTCATAACTCACTTTATCCTCACTGCTATCCCCGAAAAAACCCTGTAGACTTCGCTCGAATTTTCCGCAATAATACAGCCTGCACGCCCCACGTTTTCACGGTACTCTCTGTCGGACTTCAGAACGGGGACAACTCCGCAGCCTATTTCGTCAATTATAATAATAATATCCTTGTTCTCCCGACACAGCTTTTTCGTAAAATCAATTACATCTCCGCCTTTTTCGGCAACTCTCCCGACAAGTTTGTGAAAATTTTTCACGCACACCGCACTGAAAACTTCTTCGGGAACGCAAGTCCCACCGTCCAGAATTTCGCTCTCAGAGACACTCATATTCTTCACGGCAAATTCACTCTTTCCCTGAAAAGCCCCGCCCGTTATCATCTTCAATTCAGAACCACCTCCGAAAATTTTTCCGCTATCACAACTCCCACGGGGATTGCAGTCTCACAGATTTGCAGGAACCACCCCGCCGTATCGCCTGTAATCCCACCAAATTCCCTGTATGTGACGTGCCTGTAGTATGCAAAGACCGCAAGCGAAATCAGCGACACGGCAAGTCCCGCAAACGGCATAACAACTATCATAGTGCCTGTCGAAACAGCAGTCCAAAGGCAGAGGACTGTCACGGTAATTTTTTTGTGGGAGGGCTTTACAAAGTCCTGCAAACTGCCCTCCTTTTTTGCCGATTTGAAAAGGACTGCACCCGTTCCGCTAAGTGACCGTGACAGGACAAACCCCGTCCCGATTAAAATTATCTGTCGGAAATTTTCTACCTCAGAATAAAAAGCAGTCTGTATAATTATGCAGAATATTATTTTTATGACCGCAAACGCCCCCACACGGGAATCGCTCATAATTTCGAGTTTTCTCTCCCTGTCGGCATATGACGACAGAGCATCGGAAGTGTCGCAGAAGCCGTCCAGATGTATACCGCCCGTGACGGCAACGGGTATCCACGCACCGACTGCCGAGAACAAAAATTCCCCTAATTCGAGCCATCTGCAAAAGACGTACCACAGGACAAACAGCAGACCTGTTATAACTCCCACGACAGGAAAAAAGCACAGCGAATATCTCCTGTTTTTTTCACTCCACTCAATTTCGGGTACAGGTATTTTGGAGTACATAAGGAGTGCCGACAAAAGAGAGTTAAAAATTATTTTCATTTTTTCCACCTATAAAAACTGGTATACCGTAAACGCATTCGTACACACAGCCGGAAATTTCAGCTATACGCCTGTTTATCTCCGCAAGATTTTTTACATACACAGCAGTATCAACAGTGTATTTTCGAAAGTCAGAAAAAACGCACGGTGAAACTATCACAAGTTTACTGCATTTTGTACTGAGTTTTTCAATGTCTCCCACTATCTTTTCAACCATGTCCGCACACTCTCTTACCTCTCCGCCGTCCTTGAACATCTCGTTTGCAAGGAGATTTCCCAGACACTCAAGTATAACCGCACTCCCCAGCGGAATTTTGACTTCTCCTATGTCAGTATATTTTTCGGCAGTCCTGAAATTTTTGTCCTTACGCATTTTTCTGTGTCTCTCTATCGCAGAAAAAGCCTCTTCTCCGTAGGGTTTCATAGTAGCTATGTAAATTTTTTCCCCCGAAAAGCCGTCAAGTAAACTCTCCGCAAAACTTGATTTCCCACTCTTTGAACCGCCTGTTACAAGAATTGTCATTGTTGTTCCCTGTACCTGTCTATATTTATATCGTCAAATCTGTGGGAGTTTCTGTAGAGAGCGAGTGCACCGTCAAGGAGTGGTACAAGCAGGGCACCGCCCGTACCCTCACCAAGTCGCAGACCTCCGTCTATAACGGGTTCAAGACCTATTGACTCCAGAAGAAGTTTACCCGTCTTCCCGGGATAGTGTGACGGTATCATGTATTCTGCCACTTTCGGGTTCATTTTGTACGCAATTACTGCCGCCGCCGAAGAAATAAGACCGTCTATAATCACAGGCAATTTGTAGTAAGCCCCACCGAGAAACAGCCCTGCCATTCCCGCTATGTCAAAACCACCGAGTTTTGCAAGAACGTCCACACCCGAATCCCTGTCGGGCTTTCGCATTCTGACAGCGTAGTCAACAGTGTCTATCTTTCTCTCAAAAGCCTCATAGGACAGCCCCGCACCCCTTGTTGTCACGGACTCCGCAGAGAGATTAAGAACAGCTGACGCAACCGCCGCCGCAGTAGTCGTATTTCCTATACCCATCTCCCCCGCTATAACTATCTTTGTGCCGTTTTCTTTGAGTTCCTTGATTATATCCATTCCGATACATATAGCCTTGTTCACGTCCGATTTGGACATAGCCCAGTTATAGCATATATTTTTTGTACCCCTTGCAATTTTTCTGTCAATTATTTTACTGCAATCGTAGTCGTCTTTTATTCCTATGTCAACGGTCAGGACATCTATATTGAACTCTTCCGCAACGGCATTTATATTCGACCTTCCCTCAGCTATTTCAACCGCACATATAGCCGTGACTTCAGAAGTCACCTGTGAGACACCCTCCTCGACAACGCCGTTGTCCGCACACATTATGACCGCTGTACGCTTTGATATATCGACATATTCCGTACCCTGTATACCTGCAATTTTCTCTATAATATATTCAAGTTTTCCGAAACTTCCGAGTGGCTTTGCTATTGTGGACCACTCCTCATGAGCCTTTATTTTCGCCGAATTATTTGGTAAAGTTATATTTTCTATTCTGTCTGTCATTTTCATTTTCTTACCTCCGTAGTCCCTCTGTCGGTCAAAAATCCCGACTTTTTTGTATTAAAAATTTTTCCCCTCTGCAAATTCTCCGCAGGCAGCAGCAAATCTCTCAGCAGTTTTTATATTTGAATAAAAATATATGTGCGGAAAACCTGCGTACATATTTTCTGAACAGTGTCCGAACCTGTAATTCAGTCCGCTTGCTTTGATTGCAGTTAAACTCTCCCCGTTTGCGGTGCTGTCAAAATAGTGAAACTCGTGTGCGGGAACTCTCTCCCCACGCCTGAACAAAAGACTGTCGCTGTCGGGACAGATATTTATATACCCGAATCTCACAAGTTTATCTGTCTTTTTTGCAGTTCCGTCTATAACTCCGACACCCCTGTGCAGATTTTTTTGCAAGTCCTCAAAAAAGTTGTGCAGGTAAATGAACCCTCCGCACTCCGCTATTACAGGCATTCCCGACTGTACCGCCCTCTTTACGCTCTCAAGCATTGAAACGTTCCCCGACAGCTTTTCCGCATATAGTTCGGGATACCCCCCCGACAGTATCAAACCGCTTGCACCGTCGGGAATTTTCCTGTCACTTATCGGCGAAAAAAATTTTATTTCAAGTCCGAGCTTTTCCAGAACGTCAATATTATCAGGATAAATAAAGCAAAACGCACTGTCCCTTGCAACGGCTACACGGACACTCTCTGTTTTTTCAATTTTAATTTTTTTCAAAACAGGTGCAGTGTGGGGAATCTCCCTGCATTTTGCAATTTCTAAAATCCTGTCAAGATTTATATTTTTTTCGGCAAGCTCCCCCAGAACCGCAATTTTCCCGTCGAGATTTTCAATTTCACAAGCCGTGACAAGTCCGAGATTACGGCTTTCAATGGTGAAGTCGGTCTTAGGCATAAAGCCGAGATATTCCGTACCGAGACTTTCACATAGTTCTTCTGCAAATCCCGACAGCTTTTCGGGCAGATTGTTAAAAATAAAACCTGCTATTCTGTTCTTTTTGTAACTCAGAAAACCTTTGACGACTGCCCCCAGAGACTCACGCATTCCCCTTGCATTTATCACTATTACAGCGGGAGTTTCCGTAATATCTGAAATTCTGTCGGAACTTCCGTCCCCGCCGTCATAAAAGCCCATAACTCCCTCTATGACCGAAATATCCGCATTTTTTGATTTCTCACACAGAATATAATTTATAATATTTTTATCACAGAAAAAACTGTCGAGATTGTGCGAATCCGTACCCGTTATGTGACTGTGGAACATGGGATCTATGTAATCAGGTCCGCACTTGAACGCCTTGACGGTCATTCCACGCCTTACAAATGCACTCAACACGGCACAGGTGACGGTCGTCTTGCCGCAACCGCTCCCCGTACCCGAAATAATTATTTTTCTCAGATTTTTCAAATATTAAAGTTTCCCCCTCTGATATGGACTATAAACACGGGATTTTTAGCCGAAAACATGGTGTATTTTGCATTTACATTATTCAATTCCGTGACAGCATTCTGAACTATCCTGTACTTAAATCCTGATTTTTTCAAATATTCGCAAACTCCCCACAGCGTTTCGAGAGTCACAGCCGTCAGGACAATTTCCGCAAGGGAGTTTATTTCAAAAATTTTTTTGATCATATTCGGCACACACTCCCCACCGCCCCCTATGAAAACTCTGTCGGGCACAGGCAGATTTTTCGGAATTTCGGGCAGTCTGCACTCCGAGACGTGTATATTGTCGCAGGAAAATTTCACCGCATTTTTTTTTGTCAAATCGACTGCATCGGGATTTTTGTCTATTGAGTACACCGCACCATCGGGACACCTGTACGCCATTTCGACAGAGACAGCTCCCGTACCACAACCCAAGTCCCAACAGATTGAATCTTTAGCTATATTCAGCCAAGAAACTGCTATACAGCGTGTTTCGCTCTTAGTCATTGGTATCTTCTCACGCAGAAAATCGCTGTCATTTATAAAGGGTACACCGCTCAGGAAATTTTCATTTGTCACGAGGATACTGCAAAGTTTTTCGGTAATTATATTGACAAGTTCACAGGCTCTTCCACGGGTTATTTTTTCGTTTTCATAGCCGAGATTTTCCCCGACACAGACGTGACTTTCCCCAAGAGAGTATTCACTAAGAATTTTGCAGACACGTCCCGCATCGAGACTATTTCCCAGTGTAAAAAAGCAATTTCTGTTCAGTTTAACATTTACAGCGACATTGCTCTCCACGCCGTGCAGACTTAAAAATTTGATCCTCTCCCAGCTGACTCCCGCAACTCCGCAGAGATAAACCGCACTTGAAATGCCGTTCACCACTTTATATTCAATTTTATTTTCGTCAAGAGTTTTCATAACTCCCCCTGCACCGCTGAAAAATCCGCAGTCCCCCGACACAAGCACCGCACAGCTCTCCGCACCTCTCTCCCGATACGATTTTATTATATCACAAATTTCTGTCGGATTATAGCTTTTGAAGCATTTTTTTTCTGATTTTATTAAATTTTCCAGAATCCTCCCCGAACCTATCAGAATTTCGGAGCTGTCAATTATTTTTTTTGCCTCTGCCGTGAGAGTTTTTCCGCACTCCACGCCCGTGCCGACTATATATATATTCAACTCAATTCAATCCCCCTCTGTCACAGATTTTATATAATCAAAAGCCTGCTGCAAATTAAGACCGTTTTCGCACGGACGTTTCAGAATGACAGCTTTTACTCCGCACTCCTCCACAGCTCTCATCTTTTCGGGGAATCCCCCTGCCCCTGCACTGTCCTTTGTCAGGAGAATTTCAGCACCGCTTTTTTTTATGTGAGTTACATTTTCGTCAAAATCGGATGCACCCATTTTCAGTATCAGTTTTTTCACGTCATAGCCGAGATTTTTGCAGTACGCAGCGATACTGTCTGACGGAATAGCTCTCACCCATATACGCTCCCCGAAATTGTTGACTTTCCTGAGTTTTTCAAGACTTTTCCTGCCGAGAGTATTCAGGACATTGCCGCTGTGTGAGTTGAGATACTCCACAATTTCATCTATATTTGAAAAAAACTCCGCTGTTTCGGGGTAATTACTGCTTTTTTCACGGACTACCCTGACAAGTTCGGTACCCGTATCGGCACAGGCTTTTTGCACATTTTCGGTTATTTCAACCGCATAAGGGTGGGTAGCGTCCACGACAAGTCTGTAAAAATTATTTTCTATCAGACTTTTTATATCGTTAAAATTTTTTCTGCCAACAATAATTTTGACACTCCCGCTTCTGCTCAGAAACTCCGCACCCGACTGTGTTGCGACAGAAATATCAGCTTTTATATTATTTTTACTGCACATCTCCGAGAGTATCCTCCCCTCGGAAGTCCCGCCGAATATTAAAATTCTGTTCATTTTTTCCCGTACCCTCTGAGAGTCACCATTTTTTCGGCTATGATTTCAGTCTGTGAGTTCCCGACAAAGACAGTCGTGAACATATCGACTTTCTCGTGAACAAGTTCCCCAAGCGTGAGAATTTTTGAAAACTGCCCCTCTCTGCCGACATTTTTCACATATCCGCAGACCGTCTCAGGCGGTTTGTACTCCAAAATTATTTTACAGGCTTTTTCAAGATAATCGGGTCTGCCTGCCGAGGAGGGATTATATATAACCGTCACCATGTCCGCAAGAGACACTCCCCTAAGCCTTTTTTCTATAGTTTCATAAGGCGTAAGCAGGTCCGAGAGACTTATTACTGCAAAGTCATTTGTGAGGGGCGAACCGAGTACCGCACCGCATGACAGTGCAGACGTTACTCCCGCAACCGTTTTCACCTCTATTTCGGGAAAACCTGCCGACAGTTCAATCGCAAGCGAAGCCATTCCGTACACTTCACTGTCGCCACTGCACACTATTGAGACCGTCTTTCCCGACCTTGCAATTTCAATTGCCTTTTGCACACGCTGTCTCTCCTGACGCATTTCCGAATATATATAATTTTTATCGGGATATATTTTTTTCAGAATGTCAATGTACGTCCTGTAGCCCGTCACAACGTCACTTTCAACGATGCACCTCTCAGCCTCTTTGGTTATGCAATCCCTGTCACCGCTCCCGAACCCAACAGTATAGAGTTTCAAAAAAATTTCACCGTCCTTTTTAATATAATTTAATTTAATCTTAATTTATTTAATATATTTTTCTGCCGAAATCTATATCCACATTTTTTTCTGCTATTGCGACTGTCACGCCGTCTTCCGAATATTTCCTTGTGATAAGTCTGTCCCCCCCCGCAGCTATGGCACTCCTCTCACAGACGTTATCCGCACCGACTGTTTTCATGACAAATTCGGAGGGAGTAAAATCGCCCTCTAAATCCATAAGCTGTCGGGGAGTGTGAAAAACAGGCTTTATGCCGAGTTTTTCGCAGAAATCGAGAAGACCTTTTTCCTCCGATTTAAGACTAACAGAGCCGATACCGCAGACGCTCTCTACAGCTATCTTATTTTCGGAAAGCACCCTGTAGACAACTCTCTCTATTGTCTCACAGGGAACGCCTTTTTTACAGCCTATCCCAAGAATTATATTTTTTGTGAAAAGCCTGAGAGTTACTTCAAACGGACTTTCTACCATATACGGCGAAATTATTATACCGCTGTGGCAGTCCGTATCACAGGCAATTTCACGGGGTATATTTCTGCAAATGTAGTCCGAAACCAAGCCGATTTTCTCACCTCTCAGAACCGCACAGGCTGTTTCCTTTGCAATATTCATGTCCTGTATGACGAGATTATTTGCCCTTGCAAAACTGTCGGGGGAGAATTTTCCCCCCGTGTCCGTGGCGGTCGTTATGACGGGGACTGCCCCTATTGAGACAGCTATTTTTTCGGTGAGACTGTTTGCACCGCCGAGGTGTCCCGACAGGAGCGATATGCAGAATTTCCCCGAAATATCAACAACTATCACGGCAGGGTCTGAAATTTTACTGTGGACGTGCGGGGCAATCGCCCTCACCGCTATCCCGCACGCACAGACAAAAATTATTGCATTGTACTTGTTAAAAATTTTTTCGGTCAGAACAAAAATGCTGTCAAAAAATCTGACCTGAATATTTTCGGGGAAATCGCAAATTTCAGAGTATTTTGACGGAAAATATAACAAAACCTGTGTGTTTTCAAGAATTTTTGCAATTTTCAAAGACAGTTTCAAGCCCTCCCGTGTGACGGATATGACCGCAATTTTCAATTTTTATCAGCCTTTCTGAACTCCGTCTCAAACTCCGCATCATACAGCTTTGAGAGAGAATATCTGTCACCTAAAAAATCCCCCACAACTATCAGTGCAGTTTTATTTATATTGTTTTTTCGTGCGGAGTCGGCAAGACTCCCGACAGTGCAGTATACTATTTTTTCGTCAGCCCAGCTTGCTTTATAAACTATGGCACACGGAGTATCGGGGGTGTACCCTCCCGAAATCAGCTTTTTACTCAGAATTTCGGTCATTTCCGCACTCAAAAATATAACCATTGTTGCACGGTGAGAGGACAGCTTTTCAATGCTCTCCAATTCGGGGACAGGTGTCCGCCCTGCTATTCTCGTTATTATGACAGTCTGTGACACATCGGGGAGGGTGTACTCTGTTTTCAATGCACCTGCGACACCGCAAAACGAACTTACTCCGGGACAAACGTCAAATTCTATATTCAATTCCGAAAGCCTGTCAGCCTGTTCCCTCATGGCACTGTAGAGAGAGGTGTCACCCGTCTGCAAGCGGACAGTATTTTTCCCCGACTTCTCCGCAATTTCGATAGTATTTATAATCTGTTCAAGATTCATTTTTGAACTGTCGTAAATCTCACAATCGGGCTTTGCAAAATTAAGCAGTTCGGGATTTACAAGAGAACCTGCGTATATTATTACGTCCGCACTCTCAATAAGTTTCATACCCCTGACCGTTATCAAATCTACAGCACCACAGCCTGCACCAACAAAGTGAACCATAACTCAAACAATCCCCGTCACAATCAGAATTAAATTATATATTTTACAATATCATGCTTATACGAAAAAAAGACCGCTCCCGTCTCTATAGTCCCCTTTACTCTCTGCGAAATATGGTAATTTATCCTCTCCGACAGCACCTGAACGGTCTCTTGCAGAACTCCCGCACTTTCAAGAATATCAAGTGCCGAATCTACCGTCACGCATTCGGGAATTTTCAAAAGTGTCTCACGGTCCGCACCCGCAAGAAGTCCGCAAGTTATAATAACTTCCATACGCCCGTCCGCAACACTTGAATGAGTGTTCATAATGCCTGCACCGAGTTTTGCCATTTTCCCTATGTGTCCGACGACCGTCGCCGATTTGAATTTGTATTCGACTGCCATATCAAGGGCATCGCCCACAAAATTACTGCATTTGAGAGTTTTTTCAAGGGGGATATTCATATTCTCCGCAATAAAGCTGTCACTGTAGTTTCCCATGCTGATTACAAGATTTTCGACTCCCTCACTTTTCAGCATTGAAGCCTCTGCACGCATTGTGTCCAGAATAGCGGAATTGCTCATAGGTTCGACTATCCCCGTAGTACCGAGAATTGATATACCTCCGACTATTCCCATGCGTGGATTATAGGTTTTTTTTGCGGTCTCCTCACCGCCTTTTACATATATCTCTACACCGAAACCGCCTTTGTAGTTGTACTTTTCGGCAGTTTTGAGAAGTTCCGACTTTATCATTTTTCTGGGGACAGAATTTATAGCGTACTCCCCGACAGGCTGGTCAAGCCCCTTTCTGGTGACCACTCCCACGCCCTCACCGCCTGTTATAAATATTTTTTCGGAATCGGGAATAAGTCTGACCTTAGAATATATGTCAAGTCCGCTCGTCACGTCGGGGTCGTCACCGCCGTCCTTTTCCACCGAACAGGAGACAAAATTTTCCCCCCTGACAATATTTTTTATTTCAAGGGTGACAGTCTCCCCGTTCGGGAGAGTTATAACGCACTGTTCGGGTACACTCCCCGACAGAAGTCCCTCCGCACAAGCCTTTGCACCTGCACAGGCACAAGAACCCGTTGTGTATCCGCACCTTAGTTTTTCGCTCCCCCTGTAGACATATCTGCTCTGCATGGTTCACTCTCCGCTTTCGGATTTCGGATTTTTGAGTTTTTCGGAAAATTCAATAAGATTTTCCATATTCAGCTGTTCAATTCTGGAAGTTTCGGGAAGTCCCATTGACAGGAGTATTTCGGCGGTCTGTTCTTTCGGAACTCCCATCATGCTGCAGAGAGAGTTTGCAAGTGTCTTTCTCCTCTGTGAAAAACCCGACTTGACCACTCTGAAAAATATTTTTTCACTCTCACTGTCAAGGGGAGTTTGTTTATTTATATTTATTTTTATAACTTCCGAATCCACTTTAGGAGACGGCATAAAGTTTCCCCTCGGGACACCGAAAAGACGTTCTGTACTGCCGTAATAGTTCACCGCTACTGTCAAGGCACCTGCCTCCCTTGTGCCGACTTCTGCACATATTCTGTCCCCCGCCTCTTTCTGAACCATCACCGTGACGGACTGCACAGGCACACGGCTCTCCAGAATTTTCATTATGACGGGAGAAGTTATATAATACGGCAAATTCGCACAGACTGCAACTTTCAGATTTCCGAACTCCTCACGGATAATTTCGGCAATATCGCACTTCATTATGTCCTGGTTTATTATTTTAACATTTTCAAATTCGGAGAGAGTTTCGTCAAGTATTGGCATAAGTCTCTTGTCTATCTCGACAGCCACAACTTTTTCGGCTCTGAGGGCAAGCTCTCTCGTGAGAACTCCTATACCCGTACCGATTTCAAGAACTCCCCAGCCGTGGCGTGCATTGCCGTACTCCGCTATTTTAGGGCATATATCGGGATTTATTATAAAATTCTGTCCAAGCCCCTTTGAAAAGCTGAAACCGTTTCTTGTGAGAATGTCCTTTATAAAAGAAATATCGGTCAGTCTGTGCAAATCAAACCTCTCCCCTCAGTCTGTCTATAATTTTCTCCGCAACTCTCATACCGTCAACGCCTGCCGAAACTATACCGCCTGCGTACCCCGCACCCTCTCCGCAAGGGTAAAGACCTCTGAAACTCACAGACTGCATACTGACGGAATCCCTCTCAATCCGCACGGGGGAACTGCTTCTTGTCTCAGCACCCGTAAGAAGTGAATCGGGGTCATCAAAGCCCTTTATCTTTTTTCCCATGCTCACAATACCGAGTTTAAGAGTTTCGCACACAAATTCGGGCAAGTATTTTTCGGGTCTTGCAAAAGCCGTATCGGGAGTATAAGACGGTCTCACTCTGCCGAAATTTTCCGTGAGACCTCCGCTCAGAAAGTCGCCTGTCTTTATAACAGGTGCAACGTAATTTCCACCGCCCGCAAGAAAAGCCCTCTGTTCAATGTCTCTCTGGAAATACACCCCCGCAAGAGGGTCATCACCGTGAAAGTCTTGCGGGTTTACGTTCACAAGAAGTGCGGAATTTGAGTTTTCGGCGTTTCTCTTGTAACAGCTCATGCCGTTCACAACTACACCGTTTTTCTCCGATGCCGATGCTATGACGTATCCCCCCGGACACATACAGAAAGTGTACAGTGAACGCCCGTTCGGCAGGTGTACGGCAAGTTTGTAATCAGCCGAACCCAGAGCAGGATGACGGTATAGACTGCCGTACATAGCCCTGTTGATGTCCTCTCTGAGATGTTCTATTCTGACTCCCACGGAAAAGGGCTTTCTTGTAAGAAACGCTTTTTTATCCCTCAAAATTTCAAAAACATCTCTTGCACTGTGTCCCGTGGCGAGGACAATATTTTCTGTCTCAATTTCTCTGACCACTCCGCCACGGGTATATTTTGCACTCTTTATGCAGTCGCCGTCCGTATCGAATCCGCAAAAACGGCTGTTGAAAAGGACTTCCCCGCCGAGAGAAATTATCTCCTCACGTATCTTTTTCACAACTTCCCTCAGTTTGTCCGTACCTATGTGGGGCTTTGCAAGGTAGAGTATATTTTCGGGTGCACCGTGTTCTGCAAACTTTTCAAGAATCCACCTTATGCGGAAATCTTTTATACCCGTGTTCAGCTTGCCGTCCGAGAAAGTACCCGCACCGCCCTCCCCGAACTGCACATTGCACTCCGTGTCAAGCGTACCTGTACGGCGGAACTTCTCAACAGATTTTACCCTCCTGTCGATGTCACCGCCACGCTCAAGTATAATCGGCTTTGCACCTGCCATAGCGAGAACGAGTCCGCAAAACATACCCGACGGACCAAATCCCACTATAATGGGACGTTCCGTCTCCGTGACATTTTTTATATTATAGCTGTACTCCTGCACCCCGACGGCTTTCCCCGTTTTCAGGACATTTTTTTCATTGATAACTTCAAGTTCAACCGAAATTGTAAAGTGAATGTCACTCTTTCGCCTTGCGTCAACGGATTTTTTAACAAGTCTCACGGACAATATATTTTTCTCACGAATACCCAGTTTTTCCGCACAGATTTTCCGCAAATCGTCCTCCCGAAAAGAAAAATCAAGAGGTACTCCGACATCATTTATTCTTATCATTATCTATCTCCGAGTTTTTTATAATTTCAGACGGCACACTCTCTGCCTGCACATATCCCCGACGACCACGCCCACTGTAGGTTATATCCTCCGCAATCCCCGACAGTGTCGAGAATTTCACCGCAAAAGTACATACCCCTGTGGAGTTTCGATTCAAGATTTGTGCCGACACATTCGGCGTGTACTCCTCCGTATGTAGCCTGTGCGTTTTTCCACGGACTGCACCCCGTTATGTCAAATTTCAGGGACTTTATTTTGTCGCAAATCTTTTTAATATCGCCGTCCGAGACCGTCTTTATTTTAGCGGACATATTGTAACCGAGAGCGTTTTTTGCAATATATACGGAGAGATTTTTTGTCAGTAACCCCGAGAGCATATCTTGTATGGGGAAGTCCCCGAACATATTTTTTATATTTACTAAATATTCAAAAAGCTGTCTGTGGGTGTAATCGGGAGCGAGGTCTATTTTCAGAGCGAGATTTTTGCCGTACTCCTGCCACAGGTACGCAAGATTGAAGACACATATCCCCGATATATTTTCGTCATTGAACTGTATCTCTCCGCACTCCTTTTTGAGAATTTTTTTACCCGACAGTGCAGTGACTTTCCCCTGTACCCTCACACCGCCAAGACCTTTCAAAAGAACTTTGTCTGCTTTCAAAGGTGCTATTGCGGGACAGGTTTTCGTGACGGTATAGCCGAGATTTTCAAGGACTTTCAGCATACTGCCGTCCGTACCGAAACAGGGCGACGCACACCCTCCCGCACATATTACCACCCTCCTTGAAGTGAGAGACATATCACCCGATTTGAGTACAAAAAAACCGTCTTTGGGGACTATATCCGTGACCTGATAGTCGCATATCTCTTTAATTCCCATTGCAGTCATTTTCATTCTGACTAAATTAACAACGGAAGACGCACTGTTGCTTTTCGGGTACACGCAGCCGTTTTTCCCGACTGTGCAGACAAGACCGACCGTATTCCCGAAAAAATCAAAGCAGTCGGGAGTTTTTTCTATTATGTCCATGACGTTCACAGAGCCGTGGTAGTTTTCCGCAGATATGCTTGTGTTGCTCAGATTGCACCTGCCGTTACCCGTTGCGAGAATTTTCCTGCCCGTTCTGGACAGTCTCTCAATTACGGCGACTTCAAGAGCGGGATTGGAGAGCTTCGCCTGAATTGCACAGGCATAACCCGAAGCACCACCGCCTACGACTGCAATGTCAATCATAATAACAAAATTCTCCTTTCCGAATTTCAGACTTTTGGGGGACGTTTCCCACGGACTTCACAAAATTAAAACAGTAGAATTATTATGGGGGTCTGGGGGTTTTTAACCCCCAGCGGGGTCAAGGGGCGAAGCCCCCTGCCTCCTATCGTTCTAAATTAAAATATTAAATTTCCAAAAAATATAATTTTAATAAAATTATTTTTTGTGCGAAGTCCCCCTAACAATCCACAAAAATATCACTCAGGCACAATATCCATCACAACTATCTCGGGACGGTTGTTGAACCTGACAGGGTAGGGGGAGTCCCCTATTCCCGAAGTTATAAACATCGTTCCGCCGTCATAATCAAAAAAGCCCTTGTCATATACGGTCTCGTCGCCAAAGACCTCCGGGAGATATTTCATTGTACTTGAATCAATGACAGGTCCGAGGTTAAACGGCAGCTGTATCATACCGCCGTGAGTGTCGGCACATAGTGTCAAATCTGCACCAAAATCGGCGAATTTTTCGTAATTCGGAATGTGAGCCATAAGTATATTGAAAACGGCGGGGTCTGTCTCAAATTCGCTGTGCAGGTCAAAAGTCGGACTGTAATAGACATTATCTATACCCATTATCCTGAATTTATTTCCGTTTATAAGAAAATCGTCACAGCGATAGTTCATGACTTCCGCACCCGTCTTTGAAATCGCATCGAGATAATTTTTGTCCGTATCGTGGTCGCCTGTCACGAAGTACACAGGGCATATGTCCTGAACTATCATTGCAGTCAGGTTGACGGGTATCTGCATTATCTCAACGGGACTCTTTCTTGTGTACATATCACCAAGCATAAAAACTGCATCGGGTTCTGTTTTTTTGAGTTTTTTAAGTATAGTGTCATTGTCTATGCCGTTGGGATTGGCGTGCAGGTCTGCTATGACCGCTATTCTGACGGGAGTCTCCAGTTTCCCCGATTTTATCTCAAAACTGTTTATTTTGAGAGTGTAATTGTTGAACCACCATGTAAACAGCAAAACTGCACATATCATCAGGAAAAGTGCAATACGTCTGCGTCTCTTTTTTATTTTTCTCTCTTTTTCTTTTCTTTTGTTCATAAATCATATCCCCTCTCAGTTATCGGGAGTTCCCACAAAATGCACATCGAGCTGATTGAAAGGGATTTCTATATTATTTTTCTCAAAAGTCTCCTTGACTCTCTCCATCATGTCGTAGCCGAGAGATTTGTAATTTTCATTTTCTGTCCAGACAAGAACGTCTATTGAAACGGAACTCTCCTTGTGACCTCCCATTCTCACTATTGGTTCGGGAGATTCAAGAGCAAGGGAGTTATTTTTTATAATGTCGAGTATCAGACTTCTTGCCCTTTGGTAATCGGCACTGTACGATATATCAAAAGTCATATCAACACGTCTGAAAGGCGTTTCGGTGTAGTTTATTATTTTAGCCTCCGAAATCTTGCCGTTTGGTATAAAGACGGTCTTTCCGTCAGCAGTAATTATCTTTGTGTAGAGAATACTTATTATATCGACAGTCCCGACAGTTCCGTCAAGTTCAACGGTGTCCCCTGCGGAAAACGGTTTTGAAAACAGTATTATAAATCCGCCGCACAGGTTTGAGAGACAGTTTTGCAGGGCAAGGCTGACCGCAAGTCCGACTGCACCAAAAATCGTTATCACCGACGACATCGGGACGTGCAAAACTGACAGCACCATCATCACAACTACCGCATAGAGAACTATTTTTATAACTGAAACTATGAAATTCTCCCCTGCCGTGTCCATGTTCGACTTTGAGAGGGCTTTTCTCACAAATCTTATGACAAGTCTCACAACGATAATCCCGACTGTAGCCGTCAGGATTGCGATTATTATGTAGGGGAGTGCCTTTCTGAAAAATTCAGCCGTACTTGTCAGAAATCCGGACGCTTTGTCGACCTGTTCCTGAATAGCTCCCACGGCATCACTTGCGAACTCGGTCATAACGGGTTCGGCAGTCTCCGTGACAGCATCGGTAGCTTCCGTCACCGTCTCGGCAGTTGTGTCCATCAAATTCATAAAATCCATACTGAAAAAAACAAGCTCCTCTCTCCTCTGTCACATGGGGAAATAATTTTTGGGCAATACTTAGGTTATAAAGAAACGGCAAAGCCCCCGATACTCAGTAACGGGGGCAGAATGGCGTTCCAGAGAGGATTCGAACCTCCGGCCTACCGCTTAGGAGGCGGTCGCTCTATCCTGCTGAGCTACTGAAACACTTGAAAATATCACCTGAGATTATTATATCACACTATTTTCAATTTTGCAATAGGTTTTGATATATTTTATTTTATTAACTATATATCTTTTTTCTATATCTAAATTGTCAAAATTGGGAGGATTTATGGACTCCCTCGCTGAGGGCTACGCCCCCAGACCCCCATTAGAACTACAAGAGGCAGGGGGCTTTGCCCCCAAACCCCCATCGGGGGGAAGAATCCCCCCGAACCCCCCATGATGTTCTACTGCTTTAGTTTTGTGGACTTTGGGTGTCACGCACCCCAAAATTCCAATGTCACAAGACACATAAATCATGATTTTTTGTATCAGAGAGAAAAAATATCTCCGACACAGAAAAAAATTTTGTGTAAATGTTGCAATTTTCACAGCTATGTGTTATAATAGAATCAATACAGCAGTTATCTGCTGAAATAAATCTAAACAGGAGGAACTATGAAAGAGAAACCCTATATCAAAATAGAATGCCCGAAGTGTGGGGCTAAGCTCCGTGTCGACAACGGAATGGAATACTGGTACTGTGGTCACTGTGGCGAGAGATTTCGGGTGACAGAACCCGCAGAGGGCGAGAGTGCCGTAAACAAGACCGAGCCCGAGAAGAGAAAAGTACAGGTTGTTGTGAAGAAGAAAAAGTCTCACCACTCCGACAGTACGGGAGAAGTGGCAGAGGTAAAGGAGACCGTGGAGGTCAAGGAGACGGCGGAGGAGGAGTCCGCAAAGGCTGAACCCGAAGTAAAGCCCGAGACTGAACCCGAGCCGAAAGTTGAAGCTGCTCCCGAACCCGAAAAAGCTGAGGAAAAAGAGCCTGAACCCGAAGTTAAACCCGAATCCGAAAAGGTCGAGGAAAAAGAACCCGAACCCGTAGCCGAGTCTAAAATCACACTTGAAAAGAAACCTGCTCCCGAGGAGACAGACGCTCTGAAAAGATTTGTACACAACGGCGAGGAGAAAAAGGAGGAGAAAAAACCTGTTGAAAATCAGAATCCTGCTCCCGTACCCGAACCTGTTGCGGAGACCGCAAAGGCTGTGACACCTGCTCCTGCACCCGTACCCGAAAAGGTTGACGAGTCCGAGAAGATGGACACTGTACGTAATGTCTCAAAGGAGGAGAATGTGCCAGTTGCGTCAAAGGCTGAAAAGAAACAGCACGGCGACGCTCCTATGCCCGACATAAAAGATCCCGAAAGACCAAAAAATCTCCCCGAATTTCAGATATATCTGAATCATCTCCAGAAGTACAACGGCAATTCCCCCGTTGTAATGGTGCCGAACGGCGTGACGTGGATAGACGAGGACGCTTTCAGGGATAACAAATATATCCAGAAAGTGAGCATTCCGAACACTGTAATAGCTATAGGTGCGTCTGCATTTGAGGGCTGTTCGGAACTCACGGAAGTCAGTCTGCCGTCGGGACTTAAAAAGATAAATTACATGACTTTCAACGGCTGTAAAAATCTCAGGTCCATAGTTATACCCCCCGCCGTTGACGAGATAATGTTCAACTCTCTCTGCTGCGGACTTAGAGAAATAACGTTCAAGAGTGCGGACACAAGGTGGGAGACTGTCAGCGACTCCACAAATCCGTCTTTCATAATCGACAAGAACGGCACGGGAACGGGTGTCGGCAAAATCTGTTTTGACAACGGTGTCCAGCCGAAAAAGGAGTTTGACGCAAAGGAAGTTTTCAGACACAGGTGCATCCGCAATTACTTCATAAACAACGAGCTCTGCCAGTATTGCGGAGGACAGTTCAAGCAGGTGCTTTTCAAGGGAAAGAAGTGCAAGGACTGCGGTGCGGATAAGGACTATACATAATATATAATAAATAATAAAAATAATAAATACTACCATTAAATACTTATTTTCATATTTTTCAATTTTTTCAATTGTCGGAGGAGAAAAAGGTATGTCTTTTGTTCAGGCTAAATGCCCTCACTGTAGTGGAATGCTTGCGGTTGACACTCAAAGAGATGTGTGGGTGTGTGAACTGTGCGGAGAGCCGTTCATAGTGAGCAAAGCTGTCGAGCTTTTCAACTCCGGAGACAGCGGACAGGGCATTTCCGAAAATTCGGATTTTGTCATAAGAAAAGGCGTTGTCAGGAAATACTCCTCCGATAATACGGACGTACACATACCCGAATCCGCCACCGTGATAGGAAAGGACTGTTTCAGAAACTGTGTCGACATAGTTTCGGTACACATTCCCGAAACTGTCCGAAGTATAGAGTCTTTTGCCTTTTACGGCTGTATAAGGCTCACCGAGGTAACTCTCCCCGAAAGCATAAGGCATATAGGGGAGAGTGCCTTTGACGGGTGCAGTAGGCTTGTGTCGGTCGAACTCCCGTCAGGTCTCAACGGCGAATTTCGTGCGGACATAGGCAGAAACGCATTTGCAGGGTGCAGTAACCTTGTCTCTGTCACGGTCAGCGACAGGATAAAGGCACTCCCTCACGATATTTTCAGCAATTGTAGCGAGTATGTAAATTTCAGGTGGAAAAATCTAAGGGACAATATAAACTGTTGCGATGTCGTTCGGGAGAGAAGTCTTGCGGGGAGGTGCATATACTGCGGAGGGAAGCTGAAAGGAGTATTCCGCAGAAAATGCCTGTCGTGCGGAGAGAGTGCATAAAAATGCAAGATTTGAGAATAATAGATTAAATTCAAATCAAATTAAATCAAATTAAATTAAATTCAAACTAAAAACAAGAGGAGATTCTATGAATTTTGTTCAGGGGAAATTTTTTATAACGGAGAAAACTGCCGTTGCAAAGCAGATTTACAGCTTTCGGATAGAGTGTCCCGAAGTGGTAAAAATTGCCTGTGCGGGGCAGTTTGTCCACATAAAAGCGGACGGCTTTTTGCTTAGGAGACCAATTTCGATATGCGGTCTTGACAGGGAAAAGGGCTTGCTGAGGATAGTTTTTGAAGTCCGTGGAAAGGGTACGGACAAGCTGTCACAGCTAAATAAGGGCGATTTTATGGACATTATCGCTCCGCTTGGTCACGGTTTCACAGTAAATCGGGACTATAAAAAAGTTGTCCTCATAGGAGGCGGGATAGGTACACCGCCGATGTTACCGCTTGCGGAAATTTACGGAGACAGGGCGACCGTTATCACGGGTTTCAGAAATTCGGGTGCAGTCATTTTGCAGGAGGATTTCGGAAAAACGGGTGCAGAGACTGTTCTTTGTACGGACGACGGTTCGGCAGGCGTACACGGCTTTGTGACTGAACCTCTTGCGGAAATTCTGAAAAAAAACGGTGCTGACATGGTTTACGCCTGTGGACCTGCACCTATGCTGAAAAAAGTTTCCGAAATATGCAGGGAGAAAAATATTCCCTGTGAGATTTCGCTTGAGGAGAGAATGGCTTGCGGAGTGGGAGCGTGTCTGGGCTGTGCGTGCCGTATCAAGAAAAACGGAGAGGAAGTCTTTGCCCATGTTTGCAAGGACGGTCCTGTTTTCAACGCTGAGGAGGTGCTTTGGTGATGGCAGACTTGTCTGTGAATATATGCGGAGTTGATTTCAAAAATCCCGTGATACCCGCTTCGGGGACTTTCGGCTACGGCAGGGAGTACGAACATCTGTTTTCACTTGAAAAACTGGGAGGAATATCCGTAAAGGGTACTACTCTCAAAAAGCGGACGGGCAATCTACCGCCGAGAATAGCGGAGACACCCGCAGGAATGTTAAATTCCGTCGGACTGCAAAACCCCGGGATTGACCACTTTATTGAGGAGGAGTTGCCATATCTTCTCACTAAAAATACTGTCATAATAGCCAATATAGCGGGGGCAGATGTTGAGGAGTGTGTACAGATTGCCGAAAAACTGGAGGGTACGCAGGTACACATGATAGAACTGAACATATCCTGTCCGAACGTAAAACAGGGTGGAGCTGCATTCGGAACAAGCTGTTCAATGGCATCACAGGTGACAAAGAGTGTCAGGAACGCCACTACAAAGCCCCTTATTGTGAAACTGTCGCCCAATGTCACGGATATAACCGAAATTGCAAGGGCTGTGGAGTCGGAGGGTGCTGACGCTGTGTCACTTATAAACACTCTCATGGGAATGCGTATCGACATCAACACACGCAGACCCGTCCTCCACAACAATGTCGGAGGGTTCAGCGGTCCGGCAGTATTCCCCGTTGCGGTGAGAATGGTTTGGCAGACTGCAAATGCCGTGAAGATTCCCGTCATAGGAATGGGAGGAATTTCGTCAGGTGAGGACGCTATTGAAATGATGATGGCAGGGGCGAGTGCCGTGCAGGTCGGAGCGGTCACTTTTTCGGACCCCTTTGCACCTGTCAGAATAATTTCCGAAATTGACGAGTTTCTCAACAGGAAAAATATAGATTCCGTCAGGGATATTGTCGGAACAGTTAAACCGTGGTGAAAAAATTATGATTATAATGTCAGTGGACTTTGGTGACGCAAGAACCGGGATAGCGGTGTGCGGGAGGAGTGAACTTCTTGCTTCACCGCTTTGTGTCATACAGGAAAAAGATTTTGAGAAGTGCATAGAAAAAACCGCTGTTCTTGCAAGAGAACAGCGGGCTGAGGAAGTCGTCGTGGGCTATCCGAAAAATATGAACGGAACTGTCGGGGAGAGGGCGGAGAAGTGCCGATTATTTGCCGAAAAACTCGGTGAACTTCTCGAATGTCCCGTGAAGTTGTGGGACGAAAGACGGACTACCGTGACCGCCCACAATTATCTGAATGTCACGAATACGAGGGGAAAAAAGCGAAAAGCTGTTGTGGACGCAGTTTCAGCGGTCATAATTCTGGAGAGCTATCTTGCTTACAGAAAAAATTCCGGAGAGAGTAAACCCAAATCAGGCGAAAGCTGAGGCTATATCTTCAAGAAGAGACTCCATCGCCCTGAAAGTCTTTCCGGCATCTTTTTTGATGGACTTCTTTTTTGAAGGTGTGCAGGAGGAGATTACATAGCAGGCAAGTCCTGCCGCTGCACCTGTGGCGACTCCCTTTGCAACAGATTTCATGTTCATATATTTTACCTTCTTTCTGTTTTTTTCTGAACTTTTTGTTCAGCCTTATTATTTTTTGATAAATATTAAATTTTATTCATGGTGATAGAATGCCTTATATTAACATAGTTCTTATTGAACCGCAAATTCCCCAGAATACGGGGAATATCTCAAGGACGTGTGCTGTCACGGGTGCGAGTCTGCACCTTGTCAGACCGTTCGGGTTTGAGATAACCGACAGACATCTGAAGCGTGCGGGGCTTGACTACTGGGACAAGCTGAATGTCTCGTATTACGACAGCTCTGAAGATTTCTTTCGGAAAAATCAGGGCGGCGAATTTTTTTATTTTACGACAAAGGGAAAAAATATTCACAGTGAAGTTTCCTACCCCGACAACTGTTTTCTGATTTTCGGCAGGGAGGACAGGGGACTTCCCGAAAAACTTCTCTTTGAAAATTACGACAGATGTGTGAGAATACCTATGCGTCCGACACTCAGAAGCCTTAACCTGTCAAACTCCGTTGCGATAGGAGTTTACGAGGTACTCAGACAGTGGGACTATCCCGAACTTTCGGGCGAGGGGAAACTCACGCAGTTTTAGATTTTATTGAGGGGCGTTGTTTTGTGGTGGACTTTGCCCCCCTTGACCCCAAAAATTAAAACGGTAGACTGTAAAACACTCCTGTGCAAATTGTTTTTTCTGTGGGAATAATTATGGGGGGTCTGGGGGGATACTTCCCCCCAGCGGGGGTTTGGGGGCAGAGCCCCCAATGGGGGTTCAGGGGGCAAAGCCCCCTGCCCCTTATCGTTCCCAAAATAATTTATAATGCCTTACGGCATTAGGATTTTTGGGGGGGCGTTGCCCCCCAAGCCCCTTTGGAAACCCATGATTAGATATTTTTAGTTGTGCTACTATTCAAGTAACAGTAAAACTTGACTGAGTCCATAATGGTGGCGGGAGTGTTTCCGCTGTGGATAATCATGGGGGGGTTCGGGGGGATACTTCCCCCCGACGGGGGTTTGGGGGGCAGAGCCCCCAATGGGGGTTCAGGGGGCAACGCCCCCTGCCCCTTATCGTTCACAAATTTAATTATATAAAAATCAAATAAATATGGAGGTAAAAAATGCCTAAGATAATGATCGTAACAGACAGCGGTTGCGACCTCTCAAAAGAGGTCATTGACGAGCTTGGTATAAAAGTCCTGCCGTTTGAACTGACCGTCAACGGAGAGACTTTCAGAGAGATTTTTGACAAATCTACTCAGGACGTTTATAAACTTATGTCCGAGACAGACGAAATCCCGAAACACTCCCAGATCTCACCCGTCACTTTCGAGGAGACCTATTCCGAACTTTTCGGTCAGGGGTACACCGATATTATAACGGTCTCCATAAACAGCGAGGGTTCGGGGACTTTCAACAACGCAAATATCGGAAAAAATAATTTTTTCGAGAACAACCCCGATGCAAAGGACAAAATCAGGATATTCAATATAGACTCCAAAAGCTACACTATTTTTTACGGCTATCCCGTTATGGAGTCCATGAAAAAAATCAAGAGGGGTGCACAGGCGGAGGAGATCGTCGCATATCTTGAAGACTGGTTCAACATATGTGCGATATATGCAGTCCCGTACACTCTCAGATATGCAAGGAAGTCGGGGAGAATATCCGCTGCAAAGGCTTTTGCGGGGGAAATTCTCGGCTTGAAACCTATAATAATGTTCGCTGACAACACCACAAAAATGATTGACAAGATAAGGGGCGAGAAAAATATTGTCCCGAGACTTGTCGAATGCGTGGAGAAAAATATGACTCCCCAGACACCTTATATAATGATCCACGGACAGGATATTTCCCTTGCAAAGGAGGTCGAAAAGGAACTGATAAAAAAGACAGGCAGAAAGGCGGAGATGTACAACCCGATAGGTGCAGTTGTCTCCGCAAACATAGGTCCCGACGTTGTGGCGGTGCTTGTGAGGAGAAAAAACAAATAACAAAATAACAGAGAGGAATTGATAAAAATGAAGATGACGGAAAAGAAAAAAATTGACATTATGGACGTAATCAACGGGGCGGTCAAAGTCCCGGGAGTCCGTATCGAGAGGGACAGCTTTCTCAGAGAGCAGTTCAGCAACCCGAAGTACAGGGAGAAACTTGACGATATTCTCAGAAAAGGACCTTCCGAAGCAGGAGTGAGCAAAGGGGACATAAAGAAAATTGCGGAGGGTGTCATAAATTTTGAGACAACAAAAGTGACAGCTCTTTCGGCAGCGGCAGGCATTCCCGGAGGATTTGCCATGTTCGGAACTGTCCCCGCTGATTTGGCACAGTTTTATGCCCATGTTCTGAGAGTTATTCAGGAGCTTATGTATCTTTACGGCTGGGACGACATAGGCAATATGGACGCTGAGACAAAAGATGTCCTGTTGATTTTTCTCGGTGCAATGTCAGGGGTACAGGCGGCAGAAAAGACAGTTACGGTAATATGCACAAGAGTAGCCATGACTGCCGAAAAGACCATAGCTGCAAAGGCTCTCACAAAAACGGCTTTTTATCCCGTTGTAAAGAGTGTGGCAAAACAGCTTGGTATCAGAATGACTAAACAGATTTTTGCAAAGGGAGTTTCAAAGGCAGTACCCGTTATAGGAGCAGTATTTTCGGGAGGTCTCACATTTGCGACATTCAAGCCGATGTGCAATAAACTTCTGAAACTGATGTGTGACAAGTCCTATGATGATCCCAATTTCATAATAGAGGGGCAGTTTCAGGAAGTCTGAAAATTTTAATAAAATAAATAAATATAAATAATATAAATAATATAAAAAATAAAAAAACGGCTGAGGGGAGATATTCTCCCGACAGCCGTCTTTGTTATTCAGAACAAGATAAGGAGTAAAGATTACTGCATCTTGTAGGAGTCGATCATCTTCTTGACCATGTTACCGCCGATTGCACCTGCTTCACGGGAAGTGAGGTCACCGTTATAGCCCTGCTTGAGGTCTATACCGAGTTCGTGGGCGGACTCCATCTTGAATCTGTTGAGAGTCTCCCTGCCTTTGTCAGTCATTACGCCTTTATTGTTACTGTTACTCATAATAAAAGTTCTCCTTTAGTGAAATAAGAATTTTGATGCCGTGGTAGTATTATGGCACGGCTTGAAGAGAATATTACAGGGAAATTCAGCTAATATTATTTAATCTTAATTAAAAAAATTTTCAAATATTTTGAGAGTTTCGTCACTCATCTTTCTTATAAAACCACTTAGTGAAATGCTTGTGGGGAAACCGTCTTTGTCGAAGTGTAAAGGTTTCTGTGTTTTGGGAGTTTTCCCGAAACGCATTTTTTGCAGGAGTTCACGGGGTACTTCTCTGGGGAATATCTCGCTCCCGTGGACACCGCTTGCGGATATATCTGCACAACAGGTTACAGGTTCTTGGTGAAATTTGTGCGGAATGTCCGTCAGACCGTTTTCGTCTATAAAAATAAGACCATTTTCAAAAATTTCGGCGGGATAGCCCGTCTTGCTGTCTTTCGGGAAAAATTCCCCGATATTTGATAATTTTTCGGGAGACTTTATAAAAACTCCGTCGGGCAGGAGACAGCTGTGAGGTTTGCCCGTCTCACGAATCAGATAGTCAAAAGCGGGTTCGATTTTTTCAATGGGAAGTCTCGACATTATGTAAAATTTTTTATTCTGAACGGTCACGGGGTAGACAATATCGCCGATTTTGAGTGAGGAAATATAGGGCATTCTGATGTGTCGACTGCCATAAACGACACACATAGGACCTGTGTCGTGATTTTTCGCAAGTTCGCCGACATATTCTTTTGACCAATAAGTTATATATCCGTTCATAGTAATCATACTCCCTTAGAATTAAAAACTAAAAAAGAGGACAGTTTTTCGGGAAAAACTGCCCCCTTGTTGTCAGAAAATACAGCTTGTACGGCGAAAAAATCAGCCGAGTTCAGCGAAGTACTTGATAGTTCTTACCATCTGAGATGTGTAAGAGTTCTCGTTGTCGTACCATGAAACTACCTGAACCTCATAGAGGTCGTCAGCAATCTTTGCAACCATAGTCTGAGTAGCATCGAAGAGTGAACCGTATCTCATGCCGATAACGTCGGAGGAGACAATCTGGTCTTCATTGTAGCCGAACGACTCGGAAGCAGCAGCTTTCATAGCAGCGTTAATGCCCTCTTTTGTAACGTCCGCACCCTTTACAACAGCGGTGAGGATAGTTGTTGAACCTGTCGGAACAGGTACTCTCTGTGCAGAACCGATGAGTTTGCCGTTGAGTTCGGGGATAACAAGACCGATAGCTTTAGCAGCACCTGTCGAGTTGGGGACGATGTTTGCAGCACCTGCTCTTGCACGTCTGAGGTCGCCCTTTCTGTGAGGACCGTCGAGAATCATCTGGTCGCCCGTGTAAGCGTGAATAGTGCTCATGATACCGCTCTGAATGGGAGCGTAGTCGTTGAGAGCCTTAGCCATGGGAGCGAGGCAGTTTGTTGTGCATGAAGCAGCGGAGATGATAGTGTCATCAGCCGTGAGAGTGTTCTCATTTACGCTGTAAACGATAGTCTTGAGGTCGTTGCCTGCGGGAGCAGAGATAACGACTTTCTTTGCACCTGCATCGATGTGAGCCTGTGACTTAGCCTTTGAGCAGTAGAAACCTGTGCACTCAAGAACAACGTCAACGCCGATTTCGCCCCAAGGAAGCTCGGCAGCGTTAGCCTTTGCGTAGATTGTGAGAGTTTTGCCGTCAACCGTGATAGTGTTGGCTTCATCGTCAGCCTCTACAGTGTGAAGATTTTCACCGATTTTGCCGCAGTAACCGCCCTGAGCCGTGTCGTATTTGAGGAGCTGTGCGAGCATTGAGGGTTTTGTGAGGTCGTTTATAGCGACAACCTCGTAGCCCTCAGCACCAAACATCTGTCTGAAGGCGAGACGGCCTATACGGCCGAAACCATTGATAGCAACTTTAACTGACATTGGAAAATTACCTCCTAAGAAATATGATATTTATATTATAACTCAAAAGATTTCATTTTGCAAGTGTTTGAGGAAAAAAATAACAGATTTACCAATAAATGTACATTGCGGACAAATTCGGGGTGAAAAAATTGTCTATTTTGACATATAGAAATTTTTAATTTCCTATTTCAATTTTTCAAAAATTAAAGTATACTAAGAATATAGTAAAAATACTGCATTTGCAGTAGAGATTATAATTGTTATATATTATAATTAAAAGTTCAATATGGAGGTAATTGTTTTGAAAAAATCCGATTTTGACGTTGAGAGTTTCAAAGAGAAAATAGGAAGTGAGTTTTTCGACTTCTATGACACCGTGGGAAGTTACACGACATCGGTGATAGTGTCCAAGTGCGAGAGTATAGCGGGCTGTGTCAAGAGGAACTCTGCCGCTATGGAAAACCTGAACGGCATAATACACGAGTGTCAGGAGATAGTCCGTGTGTCAAAGACGGGCTACATTCTGAAACACATAATGAACGGGGACAGTATTTTATCTTTTGCCTTTGACCTGAAGAGTTTCATGGACGGCGTGGTCGGTGATTGCAGGTCGCTGTTGGGCAAGCGTATGGAGATTTCACTTGATACGGGCAATATATCGGGGTTAAAGTCAAATTTGGACTTGCTTGAAATGATGATAGTGTCGGTAGTCAGGAGAGCTTTTCTGTCTGAGTCCAAAAAAGTCGACATAACGTGTAGTCAGTCGGACGATGTGTTCGACATAAAAATGGTTTCGGACAGGGATTTTGTCGACTATAAATCGGGTTCACTCTTTATTGAGTACGGTTCAAACCTGTATGACAAGTATTTCATGGAGATGAATTTTATCTTTGCCGACGCACTGGGCGGGGACGTGTCAATTTCGGGCGGTACTGTCGATATGCACATTCCGTGTCTTGAATGCTCGAATGTTTTCTCCTCAAAGAACATAAAACGCCAGACGGGTATGTACTCCGTCAGCAACGTGATGCTGTGTGACATAGCAGACAAAAAATATATATGAGACGGCTTTTAGGAGTGTTTATACAGAGTTGTCAGTTTATTTTTGAGGAATTTTATAAATTTTGTTGACATTGCCGAAAAAATGTTGTATAATATAAGCAGTATAATATGTACCGTGTGTACACGGCGGTATTTAGGAATATATCAAAATATATTTTGAAAGGAAAAGATATGTCGGAAAATCTTGAGATAGAGAGAAAATTTCTCGTGGCTATGCCTGATATTGAAAAACTCGATGTCCGCAGAAGTTTATCCATAACGCAGACCTACCTGACAAACGGCGTGAACCACTCACAAAGGCGTGTGAGGTGCATAGAGCAGGAGGACGGTGTGAAGTTCACCTACACGGAGAAAATATTTATAACTCCGTCCGTGAGACGTGAAAATGAATACGAGATAGACAGACGGGAGTATGAAAAACTTCTCATGCAGAAAAATAATAATCTGAAACCCGTCCGCAAGAGGAGAGTTTGTTTTCTGTACAGAGGACAGCTCTTTGAACTCGATTGCTACCCGTTTTCGGAAAAATTTGCTATACTTGAACTTGAACTCGAAAATGAACAGCAGGAGATATTTTTTCCCGAGACAATACGGATAATAGACGAAGTTACGGGGGTTGAGGAGTACTCAAACGCAAATCTTGCAAAGGCAGGAGCGTTCCCCTGTGAAGTCAGATAAAATATTAAAATTATTATATTATAATATATAATTATATAAATATTATATAAATTTATATAAATATTGAGAATGGAGTTTCCCGATGGCAGAGAGGACAATTTTTGTTGAAAACAGCGAACAGCTTTCCACACTGTTCGGACAGCTTGATATAAACATAAGCAGAATACAGGACCAGTACAGCGTAAAAGTCGTGAGCAGGGACGGAAATGTAAAAATAATAGGTGACGAGCCGAATGTGAGTGATGCTTCAAAGGCTATGGAGGCACTCCTGAGAATAAGCGTAAAGGGACAGCCCCTGAATGAGCAGACTCTAAGGTATGTCAATACAATGGTTGCGGACGGCATGGAGAGCCGTCTTGCAGACCTCGGCGGGGACGGTATCTGTGTGTCGTCTTCGGGGAAGATAGTCCGTCCGAGGACTGTCGGACAGAAGGACTATATAGACGCAATGCGTAAGAATACGATAGTTTTGGGGATAGGTCCTGCGGGTACGGGCAAAACATACCTTGCCGTTGCAATGGCGGTAAAGGCTTTCAGGGAACACAAGGTCAGGAAAATAATCCTGACACGTCCTGCCGTTGAAGCGGGAGAAAAACTTGGTTTTCTGCCGGGAGACCTTCAGGACAAAGTAGACCCCTATCTCCGTCCGCTCTATGACGCACTGTTCGATATGTTCGGTGCGGACAGCTTTTCAAAATATATGGAAAAGGGAGTTATAGAAGTCGCTCCGCTTGCCTATATGAGGGGAAGAACTCTTGACGAGGCTTTTATTATCCTTGACGAGGCACAGAATACGACTTCCGAACAGATAAAAATGTTCCTGACAAGACTCGGCAACGAGAGCAGAATGGCTATAACAGGCGATATAACTCAGACAGACCTCCCTGCGGACAAAAAATCGGGTCTTGTTGAGGCTATGAAAGTCCTGAGAGGAGTACCCGATATAGCTATACACAGGTTCACGGAAAAGGACGTTGTGAGAAACAGTCTTGTTCAGGATATTATAAGGGCGTATGAAAAATATAGTGAAAGGAAAAAATAAAAATTATGTTGAAACTGAAAGTATATGTAAAGAACAACCAGACGGAAGTAAAAGTTCCCGTGGGGATAAGACTGCTGATAAGAAGATGTTGTCAGGCAGTCCTTATAACCGAAAATTTTGACAAGTCGGCAGAAGTGAGCGTGTCTTTTGTGAGTAATGAAGAGATAAAGAATCTCAACAAGATATACCGCAAAAAGGACGCTGTTACGGACGTTCTGTCGTTCCCGCTGACGGGTGAGGACGGCAAGGAGGAGATAAATCCCGAAACAGGTGCGATACAGCTCGGCGATATAGTCATATCTCTGGAGACCGCCGTCAAACAGGCACAGAATTTCGGTCACTCCCTTGAGAGGGAAATCGGTTTTCTGACGGTACACTCAATGCTCCATCTGCTCGGATACGACCACGAGACAAGCCAGCTTGACCAGAGAATAATGCGTGAGAAAGAGGAGTCTGTCCTTGAAGAACTCGGAATATCAAGAGATGTGACGTTTGTAAATCAGGGGGACGGCGAATAATGTCAAGAACAGCGTTCATAACGATCGCAGGCAGGACCAATGCGGGAAAATCTTCACTTCTCAATGCGATAGTGGGGGAGAAAATAGCGTCTGTCAGCAGTAAACCCCAGACCACAAGGACACGCATAACAGGTATAAAAAATATTGACGATGTACAGCTTGTGTTTTTTGACACTCCCGGTCTGCACAAGCCCGTCAATAAACTAAGCAGTCATATGCTTGATACGGTCAGGGAGTCTGTCAGCGATATTGACGGTGTTGTCTTTGTGAGCGACTGCACAAGGGAGATAACACAGCAGGAGACTGAACTTCTCGGATCTGTGAGCAAATCGGGAATACCCGTGATACTCGTCCTGAACAAAATAGATTTGCTGAAAAGCATGAGCGACATTGCCCCCGTTATATCCGAACTCACGGAAAAATTTAATTTTGAAGCGGTAATTCCCGTGAGCGTCAAGGAAAAAAACGGCGTGGACATAGTTATAGACGAGATAATGAAACTCTCCAGCGAATCAGTACACTACTTCCCCGATGACATGATTACGGACCAGCCCGAGAGGGTGCTTGCGGGGGAGATGATAAGGGAGAAACTTCTTGAGCTTCTGCGTGATGAAGTACCCCATGGAATAGCTGTCGGAGTTGAGAAGATGTCCGAGAGGGAGAACAGCGACATTCTTGACATATATGCGGTCATATATTGCGAGAGGGAGTCCCACAAGGGAATAATAATTGGGAAAGGCGGTAGTATGCTGAAAAAAGCCTCCACACAGGCGAGACTTGAACTTGAAAAATTTTTCGGCATAAAGGTGAACCTTAAGTGTTGGGTGAAAGTCAAGGAGGACTGGCGGAACAGAGAGGGAATAATCAGGAGTTTCGGTTTGTCGGAATAAACCCCAAAGCCCCGAATTAAATCGATAGAATAATTATGGGGGGTTCGGGGGGATGCTTCCCCCCGACGGGGGTTTGGGGGCAGAGCCCCCAATGGGGGTTCAGGGGGCAACGCCCCCTGCCTCCTGTCGTTCTAAACTAAAAAATATTAAATCTCTAAAAAAATATAATTTTAATAAAATTATTTTTTGGGGGAAGAATCCCCTCGCCCCCATGATGGGCTACTGTTTTAATTCTGTGCAAACAATTTCCGCTTATAACAGGACATTTTGTGAGAAAAATATAGTTATAATAAAATAAAAATATAATTATTATAATAAAAATATATCGGGAGATGTTTTGTATATGGCACAAGATCACGACAAAAAAAGCAGTCTGAATGCCCTGTGGAACAAGTTCACGGCTACGGGTTCGGTGGCGGATTATCTCGCTTATTCTGCTCTCAGAGGTGAAAATTATGACGATAGTGGACGGAATAGTCCTGAAAGAGCGTACTGTAGGGGAACATGACAAATTTGTTGACATTCTCACAAGGGATAGCGGAGTTGTGGAGGCTGTCGTCAGGGGAGTCAAAAAAATAAACTCAAAGACGGCAAGCTCTTCACAGCTCTTTGCCTATTCACGTTTCTGTCTGCAAAGCCGTGGAAAATATATTTACATAAACAGTGCCGAACCTGTACACATTTTTTACAAGCTGAGAAATTCCCTGTCGAAAGTCTCCCTCGCCTGCTATTTTTCGGACGTTGTGAGATACTGCGTGCAGGAGAACACCGACAGCGAAAATGTCCTGAGACTTCTGCTTAATACGCTTTATTTTCTTGAAAACGACAGGCGTGGTGAGGCTATGCTGAAAAGCATATTTGAGGTGCGGTTTATGGCGGAGACAGGTTTTATGCCCGATATTCTCGCCTGTCACAGGTGCGGACGCTTTGAGCCCGAGGAACTTTTTATAGGCACTTCCGACGGCGTTTTTTACTGTAAAGACTGCTTTTCGGGTGAGAGTGAGAATTTTATGAAAGTAAATGCGGGTGTCCTGTCGGCAATCAGACACATAGTTTTTTCGGAGTTTGAAAAGCTGTATAACTTCCGTGTCTCGGAGAGGACACAGAAAAGTCTCTCGGATTTTTCGGAGAGATACATTCTCAGCCGTACGGAGAGAAGTTTCAGAACTCTCGATTTTTACAAATCACTAATTACTTCAAAAGGGAATTTAATATGAACAAATATCTTAAAACACTTGAACTTGACAAAATTCTTGAGAGACTTGCACAGCACGCCTCAAATGACGAGACAAGAAAAATGGCACTTGCACTCCGTCCCGACAGTGACCTTGAAAGAGTGAGATACGAAAATATAAAGACAAATCAGGCTCTTGAACTGTCTGTCAGGTTCGGAACGCCTCCTTTTACGGATTTTAAGGACATTTCCTCCGCCTGTGCAAGGGCGAAGTCGGGGGCAGTCCTTTCGCTCCGTGATTTGCTTGACATTGCGGGAATGCTCCGTCAGGTACACGACCTGCACAGGTGGTACGGCTCTTGTGAGAACGTTGAGACCGAACTGAGCTATCTGTTTTCACAGCTTTCGCCTAACGACTATCTTCTTGACAGGCTTGAAAATTCGATAGTTTCCGAAAACGAGATAGCCGATTCTGCAAGTGCGGAACTTGCTACTATAAGAAGAAAAATAAACAGGGCAGAAATGCACCTGAGAGACACTCTTGACAAGATGGTGAAAAACAGGACTACTCAGCAGTATTTGCAGGAGACAAGTGTCACAATGAGGGACGGCAGATTTGTACTTCCTGTAAAATCGGAGTACAGAAATCAGGTCAGCGGTCTTGTGCACGACACATCGTCAACGGGGCAGACCATTTTTATCGAACCTATAGCGGTAGTCGAAGCTAACAACGATATAAGAATACTACAAGGTCAGGAGCAGGACGAAATTGAGAGGATAATCCGTCAGCTTTGCAGGGAGTGCGGAGATAATGCCGACAGTATCATTTCAAATTACAGGACTTGTGCGGAACTCGATCTGTATTTTGCAAAGGCGAATTTTGGTGCGGTCCTGCACTGCACAATGCCCGAAATAGCTGATGACGGTGTTATAGATCTCAAAAAAGCCCGCCATCCTCTTCTTGACAGGGAAAAGGCAGTTCCGATAGATATATCGCTCGGGAAGAGCTATCAGGCTTTGATCATAACAGGACCGAACACGGGCGGAAAGACTGTCGCACTGAAAACAACAGGGCTTCTGTGTGCAATGACTATGTGCGGACTTCTTATCCCCGTTGCGGAGAGGAGCAGGATTTCGGTTTTCAGGCATATTCTTGCGGACATAGGTGACAGCCAGAGTATTGAACAGAATCTGTCCACTTTTTCCGCACACACAAACAAGGTCATAGAAATCATAAATACAGCCGACAAAAATTCTCTGATTTTGCTTGACGAACTCGGTTCGGGTACTGATCCCGTGGAGGGTTCTGCACTTGCGGTTGCGGTCATAAACAGGCTTATTGACAGTCAGGCTAAACTCATGGTGACAACACACTATCAGGAGTTAAAAGTTTTTGCTATAGACAGTCCGTATGCGGAAAATGCGTCCTGTGAGTTTGACGTGGAGAATTTCCGACCTACTTACAGACTTATAACATGTTCTCCGGGAAAGTCAAACGCCTTTGCAATATCCGAAAATCTGGGAATGCCTGCGGACATAATCATTGACGCAAAATCAAGAGTTAGCCGTGAGAACAGCCGTCTTGAAGAGGTCATAGAGAAGCTGGAGACTGCGAGAATTGAACTTGAACGCACACGGGAGGAAGTGAGAAAACTTGAAGTCCTTGCAAGGGAACACGAGGAGGAACTCCGAAAAGAGCGTGAGAGACTTGAAAATTCAAAGGCGGACGAACTCGAAAAGGCGAGAATACGTGCTATGACTATCATTGAACAGACAAAAGCGGAGTCCAATGAGCTTATAGGCGAACTTGAAAAGCTGAGGCGTGAAAAGGAGAGAGAGTCTTTTTCAAAGGACGTTTCGGGCATGAAGTCAAAAATAAGGCAGAGTTTCAGGAGTATGTACGACACTGCAAACCCTCTTGACGTTGGCAGCGGATATGATGAGGACTATGTACTGCCGAGGGAACTCAAAAAGGGCGACAGGGTTTATGCGGTTGACCTTAAAAGAGAGGGAGTTGTCAGCGGAGAGCCCGACGGAAGCGGTTTTGTGATGGTACAGATGGGTTCAATGAAAACCAAGCTGAACGTCTCACGGCTCAGGCTTGACGAGACACCTGTTAAAAAAGCTCCGACCGAAAAACGTCCCGTCAGGAGAAACACCGGAAAAGTAGGCGTAAAGACGGAGAGAAGGGGAAGTCTCGAACTGGACATAAGGGGCTGTACCTGTGATGACGGCGTATATCAGCTTGATTCGTTCATAGACAGTGCAGTGATGTCGCATATTTCGACTGTAACCGTCATTCACGGCAAGGGTACGGGGCAACTCCGCAAGGCGGTACATCAGAGACTTGCAAATCACCCGTCCGTCAAAAAATTCAGGCTTGGCGTTTTCGGTGAGGGCGAGGACGGCGTGACGATAGTTGAATTAAAATAATATTAAAATAATAAATTAAAATATTAAAATAAATAAAATTTTTGGAAAACCCCTTGACAAATCGGAAATTATGTGTTATAATGGAATACGTTGATGCGGATATGGCGGAATAGGCAGACGCGCATGGTTCAGGTCCATGTGAACGCAAGTTCATGCAGGTTCAACTCCTGTTATCCGCACCATGTATTTTAGTAAAAAAATAATAATATACACGCCCTGTATTGACTTCTTTGCTGTAAAGTGGTATACTTTACTGCGGAAGATATGATTTTGAAAGGCGTGTTTTTTTATGAATATACTCGTTGCAGGTCTTGGTCTGATAGGCGGTTCGATTTGTAAGGCTCTCAAAAAGTACACAGGTCACACCGTCACGGGCTTTGACATAAACCACGATATTGAGGAGTCCGCTATGCGTGACGTTGCTCTGGACAGCGTTTTTGACGGCAGTTTTTCGGGGCTTGACATTGTTATAACAGCACTTTTCCCCGATGCTTCCGAAAAATTTTTCCGTGAGAACATAGCGAAAATGGACAAAAATACTCTCCTGACGGACGTTTGCGGAATAAAGGGCGATTTTTCACGAAGAGTGAGAGAGCTTGCAGTCGGAAACGGTATGCGTTACATAGGCATTCACCCCATGGCGGGAAAGGAGTTCGGCGGTTATCACAACAGCACGCCGAACCTTTTCAGGGGTGCGAATTTTATTGTCACACCAACGGAGCAGGACAGTCGGGAGGACGTTGAAATCCTGAAAAATTTAGCTGTCGAACTCGGTGCGGGAAAGATAGTCGTGACCTCCCCCGACAACCACGACAAAATGATTGCCTACACCTCACAGCTTGCACATATAGTCTCAAGTGCGTATGTAAAGAGTCCCGAATTACTGCTTGAATGCGGTTTCAGCGGGGGAAGTTTTCAGGACATGACCAGAATCGCCACTATGAACGAAAAAATGTGGACTGAACTTTTCATGCAGAACAGGGAAAATCTTCTGTTTGAACTTGACACTCTTCTCGAAAATCTCAGAAAGTACAGGGATGCACTCGAAAACAGCGATTATGAAACTATGTCGGGACTTATAGCGGAGGGCAGGAAACTCAAAGAGGACAACATAAGGCACAGGGTCGGACAGCCTAATTAAGATAGATTAAAATATTTTAATTAAAATATTTCTCAAACCCGTCGTCACATTTGATTTCAATATTGTTAAGATATTTAAGGGGAGAGTTTTCCCCGAATCTGAATTTCAGACTGCACGCACAGAGGGCTTGTGTGAAAACGCCGTGACGCTTGTTTGCGGATATATCGCCGTATTTTCCGTCACCGAGTACGGGACAGCCAATGTGTGCGAGGTGAGCCCTTATCTGGTGGGTTCTGCCCGTGTAGAGCGTCACTTCAAGGAGATAAAGCCCCGATCTTTCTTTGAGAACTTTATAGCCCGTCTTTATTTCCCTGAAACCGTCAAGAGGAGTGTCGGAGATTTTCACGATATTTCTGTTTTCGTCCTTGTGGTGGTAGGCGGTCATTATAGCTGAATTTTCGGGGGGAGCGGAGACAGTTATACAGTGGTAGATTTTTTCTGTAAGACCGTTTTTTATTGCGGAGTTTATCTCACGGAGAGACTGGGCATTTTTTGCGGTGAGGACTATCCCCTCTGTGTTTCTGTCGAGACGGTTGCAGAGTGCAGGGGAAAAAGAGTTTTCCGAATCGGGGGAGTACTCACCCTTTTTATACAGGTACAGCTTTACACGGTCAATTAGGGTGTCGGAACTGCTTTGCTGATTGGAGTGGCAGTCGAGCCCTTTCGGCTTGCGGACTGCTATCAAATTTTCGTCCTCATAGACTATTTCGGGAATATTTCCCGCACCAAAAAAAACGGTGTCGGGAGACTTTTTGCCCGAAAGGTCATCGGGGACGTAAATTTTCACGGTGTCGCCCTCTTTGAGAATATCGGAGACGGAACAGCGTTTGCCGTTTATTTTTATGTCCTTTTTTCTTATGAGCCTGTACATCATACTCTTGGGCATTTCGGGCATCGCTTTGAGGACAAACTTGTCAATTCGCTGTCCTGCGTCATTTTTACCTATAAAAAACTCTCTCATATCAGGTACACTCCTTTTATGTATATATTCAACAAAAAAAATATTTATTTCTGTGCATTTGTGACGAAAACCAAAGTTTTTAATTAAATAAAAAATAAATTTGTCTGAGGGGTTGAATTTATGCACGGTTTGTGTTATAATGATTTTCGGATTGTAATAAATTTGTAATTTTTGTTTAAGATTTGTTTCGCAAGACCAATATTTCAAAAGAAGGGAAAATAATAATGAATTTATCAAAAAAATTACTCTCTGCGTTTCTGGCGTGTGCATTTGCGTGTGTGTCGGCAGTTCCGTCTGTGGCAGTCGTGAATGTCTCCGCCGTATCTTATGATAACACAGAAATCACGGAAAGTAAAGAGGGAAGTTTTTCGGAGTGGGCTGACCCTGACATAGGTGACACTTACGAGACCCCGTTTAACGTATTTGAAATTTACGATGCCTACAAAGAGCAGACCGTTGTGACAACAGCTCCCGTCGTGACGACAACGGTTGCACCGACAGTGACGACGACTGTTACAACGACTGAACCTCCTCAGACGACAACGGCAGCTCCTGCATCAGACCCTCTCATGAAAGAGACTTGGGGAATAGATGTCTCACAGTGGCAGGGAAATATAAATTGGAGTGCGGTGAAGCAAGCGGGGGTTGATTTTGCGATAGTCCGTGCGGGATATGGACGTTCCGCCTCTCAGGAAGACCCCTGTTTTGACGTGAATGTCCGGAACGCAAAGGCAAACGGAATTAACGTCGGTGTATACTGGTACAGTTACGCAAAGACTGTCGAGGACGCAAAAAAGGAAGCGGAAGTTTGTTATTCGGTCATAAAGGACTACAGTTTTGAGTTCCCGATTTATTTCGATATAGAAGACCCCTCACAGGAGTATCTCTCGACGGCTACTATTTCCGCAATGGTTGACGCTTTCTGTTCAACTCTTGAAGCAAAGGGCTATTATGTAGGCGTTTACAGTTCGGCTTTTTTCCTGTCGAGTAAAATCTACCAGAATGTACGTGACAAGTATTCGATATGGGTTGCACATTTCGGAGCATCAAGTCCTGCTTACGGAAGTGCATACGGAATATGGCAGTATTCAAGCACGGGCAGAGTGAGCGGAATAAGCGGTAACGTTGACCTGAACCACTGTTATTTTGACTACCCCGCTGTAGTCGCACCAAATCCCCACACGGCGGGGGCTGTCACGACTGCACCCCCACAGACTGCTGCTGTCCAGACCACACAGACGACTGCCGCAACGACTCTCCCCGCTCTTCCTCTGAGGGGAATAGATGTCTCTGAAAACGACGGCGACATAGATTGGAAGACGGTCTCACAGGACGGAGTTCACTACGCCATAGCAAGACTTGGTTACACGGGTGAAGACGGCACTCCCACACTTGACACGGCTTTTGAAAAAAATCTCTCGGAAATAAAGTCGGCAGGTCTCGGAGTAGGTGCTTACTGGCAGAGCAAAGCTGTCACAACAGAGGCTATGCAGGCAGAGGCGGAGTATTTCTACAGCAAGATAAAGGACACTAAATTTGATTACCCCGTATATCTTGATATGACGGACAGTGTTTACTCCAATATGACTCCCGAGCAGACGGCACAGCTTGCTAAAACTTTTTGCAGTTACATAGAGGGAAATAAGTTTTTTGTGGGAATACGTGCAAGCGAGAACCTCTTCAAGTACAACATGGACCCGTCCGTATTTGAGCTTTACGATGTCTGGATAGTCAGCTACGGCGACCAGAAGCCCTCATTTTTCCGTGACTACGGAATGTGGCAGTATGCCGATGACGGAAGTGTCGCAGGAGTTGAGGGTACAGTCGGAGAGAGTGGCTGTTACAAGCGTTATCCCTCGATAATGACATTTAATCATCTTAACAATTTCTGAATCTCTTTCTTTGGAGAGTGAGGTGGAACAAAAGCACATACCGCAGATAATTTGGGTATGTGCTTTTGGTTATAATGCGGGACGACAGGGGCTTTGTCTCAAAAAATAATTTTCTTAAAATTATATTTTTTTGGAATTTTAGTATTTTATTTTAGGACGATAAGGGGCAGGGGGCTTTGTCTCAAAAAATAGTTTTCTTAAAATTATATTTTTTTGGAAGTTTCTTTGATTTGCGGACTGTTGGGGACTTCTTGCAAATTTTAATTAGAACGACAAGGGGCAGGGGGCTTTGCCCCCTGAACCCCCATTGGGGGCTCTGCCCCCAAACCCCCGTCGGGGGGAAGAATCCCCCCGAACCCCCCATGACAATCTTCTACTGTTTTAATTTTGGGAGTCAAGGGGGTCTGTGGGACAGCGTCCCTCAGTCATAAGAGGGGCAACGCTCCCGTCTAAAAATTTAATTATAAAGGAGAAAATATGGTAGAATTTATAACAGGCGGTTCGGGAAGCGGAAAGACCACGCTTATGTTCGAGAGAATAAAGAAAAATTCGGCAGGCGGAAAAAAACAGCTTGTCCTCGTGCCCGAGCAGTACTCTTACGAATTTGACAAAACACTCTACTCTTTTCTCGGAGCAGAGAATTTCAACAGAATTTTGTCCCTGACGTTCACGGGTTTTGCAAGACAGATTTTCCAGAGTTACGGCGACTGTTTCCGCAGGGGAGAGTTTGCGGGACAGCTTGAATCCGTGATACTGATACATCAGGCTATAGAGACGGTCAGAAAAAATCCCGACTCCCTCCGCTGTTTCCGCAAGCAGAGCGTGAGGAACGGTTTTGCGGAGGACGTTCTGAAGCTGATAAAAGACCTGAAGCGTTCGGGAACAGACCCTGTTGAACTCATGCAGAAGTCCGACCAGATGGACAGAAAACTCGCCGACAAGACCAGAGATATTGCGGAAATATACCTTGAATATGAGAGACTTATGAACGAGTACGGTTTCAAGGACCACCTTGAAAATGTACGCATTGCATCAAAAATTGCCGTTGAGAACAGGTATTTTGACGGATTTGACGTTTATATTGACGAGTTTGACAGCTTTACGGGCGACCAGACAGATATGCTCAGAGCGATAATAGAGTCCGCCGACAATGTGGTCATTACACTGAAAACGGAAGATATTCATGCGGGGGAGTTCACCCTTTTTGAGACAGTAAACCGCACTTTCAGGAGTATTGCCTCAATATGCCGTGACTGTCAGACAGATTTCAAGGTGACAAAGTGCGAAAAAATCAGGCGTTTCAAATATAATGACCTTGAATATCTTAGCAAACACATCATGCGAAATTTCAGGTACAAGCCTGAGACTGCCCCCGAACCCGAAAATATAAAAATTTTTGAAGCGAGGGATATGTACAGCGAGACAGAATATGTCTGTGCGAGTATAAAGAGAATGATATACGCCGACGAGACTTTGCACTACAGGGATATTGCGATACTTGTCAGTGACGTTTCGCCATATGCGGACGTTCTGAAATCAGCGTTTGCAAGGTATGAAATACCCTATTTTCTGAGTTCCGAAAAGCCCGTCACGCACACTTCCGTCATGGTGTTTTTCAGTTCTCTTCTGGAAATTCTGTCGTCAACAAGAATACGCTCCGAACAGATATTCAGATTTCTGAAATGTGGAGTAATAGGTGTCGGCGTAACGGAAGTGTCGCTCCTTGAAAATTACTGCTACAAATGGAGTGTAGAGGGTGAAATGTGGCTCTCACCGTTCACGGCTGAGGACGAAAATCTTGAATTACTTGAAAAAATACGTCTTGAAACGGTAATGCCTGTAATGGAACTTAAAAACAAGTTGGGCGAGAGCAAGACGGCAATTGAAATATGTACTCTGATATATAACTATCTCTGTGATTGCAGTGCTGAGCAGAATATTGCACTTCTTATGGAGAGTTTAATAAGGCAGAACAGGGATTACTACGCTTCTGAGCTTAAAAAGCTGTGGGCTTGTCTTATGGACATTCTCGACAGTATTGCACAGACACTTGATTGTCAAGAGGTGACTTTTGCGGAGATTTCGTCAATAATGAAGTCCATGATGGGTACAGTGACCTATTCCGTACCGCCACAGACTCTTGATTCTGTCATAGTAGCCTCCGCACGCACAGCGAGACTTAACGCTCCGAGAGTAGTATTTGTTATGGGTTGTACGGACGGAGATTTCCCGAACCGTGTACAGCTTTACGGGCTTTTTTCGGAGACCGACAAGCAGAAACTCTATGAGAACGAAATAGAAGTCTCACGTCCCCTGTCGGATTTGATTGCATCGGAGAGACTTATAGTTTACAAGTCGCTGTCATCGGGTTCGGAAAAATTATTCGTGACCTATCCGCTGTCGGATTTGTCGGGACAGGCTAAGTATCCCGCACAGGTCATAGACCAGATATTTAAGATGTTCGGGAGCACCGATATGCGGACGACTGAGGGTCAGCTTGAACCCGATTTCTATGCGGTCACACTACACTCCGCTTTTTACCACTATATGCAGAATTTCCGCATGAACAGCAGTTCTGTGTCTTCAATAAGAAAAATACTGCTTGAAAAGCCCGAATACAGCAAGAGAGTGGAAGCTGTGCTGAAAAAGACGAACTTTGCACAGGAGTACCACATAGACAGATATGTAATGCAGAAACTCAAAAAATTTTCACCCCTGTCAATATCCCCGACAGCTTTTGAAAATTACAACAAGTGTCACTTTATGTATTTCTGCCACAGTTGCCTTGGACTTCGTGTGCGTGAGAAAGTAAAGCCCGACAGCAGAATTGCGGGTGATCTGACGCACGACTGTCTGCACCACATTCTCGAAAATCACACAAAGGACGAGTTTATAAACATGAGTCCTGAGCAAATCAGGAGGGAGATAATTTCCTGTGCGGATATTTACAAGAGCAAAAATCTCGGTGGAAATTTCGGTAAAACTCCGAAATTCGGACTGATATTCAACAAGCTGATTGACAGTATATTGAGTGTTGTACTCCACACTCAAAAATCGCTCACAGTGACGGACTTTGTTCCCGATAAGTTTGAACACGACCTGACAAAGAGTACGCCTGTTGTCTTGCCGTTTGCGGACGGAAATATTCTAAACTTCGGCGGAATAATCGACAGGGCGGACGTTTGTACGATAGACGGCAGAAAATATGTCAGAATAATCGACTACAAGAGCAACAAGAAATTTATAAATAAAATTACTCTCGCATCGGGAATAAATATGCAGATGTTGTTATATCTCTTTGCTGTCACCGAGAAAAACGGTCTTTTCGGGGACTGTCTCCCCGCAGGCGTACTCTATCTGCCTGTACAGTATTCAGATGTCAGCACGGAGGACATAAAGGACACTAAAAAGAGTATGGAGGATATATCTCTCAAAGCTACCGGACTTCTCCTGAGCGACAAGGAAGTGTTGAGAGCAATGGGTGCGGACAGTGAGGGGAAATTCATTCCCGCACAGTTCAGCAAGGACGGAAGTATAAGCGGAAAATCGAGCTGTATATCGTCCGAGGGAATGGACAGGCTAAAAGATTTCACATACAGGAAAATTATAACAATGGCAGAAGGTCTCTGGGAAGGCAATGCGGAAGCCGTGCCAATGGTGAACGGCAACGACAGTCCGTGCAATTACTGCCAATATGGACACATATGCAACAATGCGGACATAGGAGCAAAACGCTCTCCTGACGAAAACGAAATGCGGGAGGCTGAAGAGATACTCAACATGAAAAGCAGTTCCGAAAAGGATAAAACAGAGAGAGGAGACGAAAATCAAAAATGAAATGGACTAAGCAACAGAATGATGCGATATGTGCGAGAAATTCGTCACTGATAGTGTCGGCAGGAGCGGGAAGCGGAAAGACAGCGGTGTTGACAGAGAGGATAGTCGGACTTCTCTCCGATGCCGAATCGGGAGTGCGTGCGGACAGGATAATTGCGGTCACTTTTACAAATGATGCGTCTGCCGAACTGAAAAAGCGTCTTGACAGCAAGCTGAGGGAGAGGATAAATGAAGACCCGACAAACAGTTACCTTATAAAACAGCAGACACTTCTACAGAGTGCGAAAATATCTACAATAAATGCTTTCTGTTTTGAACTTCTGCGTGACAACATATCGGAACAGGGTATCACTTCGGGTTTCAGCGTGCTTGACGAGTCCGACGAAAACGTCCTGAAAAGGCAGGCTATGGACGATTTACTTGACTGGTACAGTAAAGAGGAGTATGACAAAATATCGCTCCTGTATGACAAATTCTGTGTGAAAAACGAGGAGAGTTTAATAGAAGCTGTAAGAAATCTGGACAATTTTTTGTCATCAGTGGCATTCCGTGACAGGTGGCTTGACAGTGCAGTTCAAAGCTACAGCGAGAGTTTTGAAAAGTCACCCTATTTTGAACCGTTTCTGAATATGTGTGCAGGAAAAGCGTCCGAGGCTTTCAGGCTTGCACAGCAGAATTTGTCGCTGATACCGCACATAATTCCCGATTTTTCCAAAGTGAAGAACGCAAAAAAATTTCTTGAACAGTGTACGGCAGAGGGAAATTCTATAAAAATTTTGGAGGACATTTTCCTAAGCGGGAGGCTTCCCGACGACAGTGAACTAAAAACGGCAGTCTCTTTCAAGACCAGAACAAGGCTTTCGGAGTCCGAGTTTATCAACGGCGAACTGCTTGAAATTTACGGCAAGAACAGGGATAAAATTAAAAAAATTATCAAAAACATAGCGATGATGGTTCCGAGGGCAGAGAGTGACTATCTTGAATCTGTCGAAGTCATGGGACTTCTTGCGGAGGTCGTCAGAAAGTATCAGGAGTTCGTCTGGGAGAGAAAAGTCGACAGGAATGCTCTTGGTTTCGAGGACGGCGAGAGACTTGTCCTTGAAATGCTTGCCGATATAGACAGTGACGGAAAAGTCGGACAGAGCGAAACGGCACGGCGTATAGCCGAATATTATGACATGATAATGGTCGACGAGTATCAGGACTCAAACAACAAGCAGGACATGATATTCAAACTTATCTCAAAAAATTTTCACTATGACGAAAATAATCAACCTATGTACGGCGACAACGTTTTTACGGTGGGGGACGTGAAGCAGTCCATATACGGTTTCAGACTTGCAAACCCCAAAAATTTTATGTCCACACTGAAATCTTCGTCGGTTTACGACAGTGAGAGCGACAGCAGAAATCAGGTGGTATATTTAAGTAAAAATTTCAGAAGTTCGGAAGAGACCGTAAATTTTATAAACTCTTTTTTCACCGAAATAATGAGAAAAGACTACATCGGTATGGAGTACGACGAAAATGAAAAGCTGGTATTTGGTGCGGAATTTTACAGGGCGAACGAGGAAAATCTGCCACAGATAACTTTTATAACGGGTGATGATTCAGAGGACGACAACAGCAATATCAATGTTGAGGCACAGTATACCGCACAGCAGATTCACCGAATGATACAGGAGAAAACTCCCGTCATTCTTGGTGACGGCACACAAAGACCCTGTACAGCGTCGGATTTCTGTATACTCATAAGAGGACACAAATTCTCAAAATACTACGTCTCCGCACTTGAAAACATGGGAATATCCGCAAGAGGAAGTGAGGAGAGGGGTTATTTGGAGTCAAGAGAGATTTCAGTCCTGATAAATCTGCTCAGAATAATAAACAACCCTCTGCTTGACGTTCCCATGACTGCCGTGATGACTTCGCCCATGTACACATTCAAGATTGCAGATATAGCATATATAAAATCTTTTGACAATAAGAGACCTCTCTTTGCGGTACTCCGTGACATATCGGCAAATGAACTTGCGGGATTCGGTGACGGTGAACTTGCACTAAGGTGTAGGAATTTTCTTGAAAGTCTGGACAAATTCCGCCTTGATTCGGTGACACTGACTGTCGGGGAACTGATAAATTCAATCTACGATGCAACGGACTTTATTCCCGTAATGCAGTTGTATGCGGACGGTGAGAGGAAAAAGGCAAATCTCCGCACACTTATACAGCACGCTCAGAGTTATGAGGAAGTCTCGTCATCGGGGGGAGGTCTCAACGGTTTTCTCAGGCACATAGACAGGGTTCTCGAAACACAGGACTACAGACAGGGAAAAGTCTCCGCATACTCGGGAAACTATGTCACGATACAGACATTTCACGCCTCTAAAGGTCTCGAATACCCGTTTGTGTTCATAGCGGAGACAGATGTCAGATTCAGGTTTGACTCACCGAAAGTCATATGTTCTCAAGACGGCAGAGCAGGCTGTATTCTGTACGACAGGGAACTTGTAAAAAAATATAAGACTTCACAGTACAGCGTGATTTCATCGGAGAGAAACCTTGAAACGGTCAGTGAGGAAATGCGTCTGCTCTATGTGGGACTTACAAGGACAAGACAGAAGTTGTTTATAAATATCAGGTGCGGCGAAAAGGAGCTTGAAAATCTTGAATTAAAACTGATGTCGGGACGTTCCTCAATGCTCTGGAGTGCTGGAAGTTTTGCGGACTGGCTGTGGTATTTTCTGACGGACAGGGCTGAATTTCCCGAAATTGCAAAGTCTGTCGGGATAGGAGATTTTTCTGCACAGATGGTTTCTCCGTCGGAAATATCGGGCGAAAAGCTGTTTAATTGGAGTGTGTGGGATAAAAAGAGTGCAGAACAGTCCGAAGAGGACAGCAAATTTGTCCCCGCACTTCCCGACCCAAAGACCGTGAACGAACTGACGGCTATAATATCACATTTCTATGACAAGTCGCTGTCCGAAATGCCCTCAAAGCTGAGTGTCACGCAGATTACTCAAAAAATGGCGACAAAAAATATAGACCTTAGACTTCAAAGACCCAAGTTTATATCGGGAATACGCAGGCTCACAGGTTCCGAGAGGGGAACGGCTCTCCACACTTTTTTCCAGTACTGTGATTTTGAAAAAGCGTCTGTCTCCCCAACGGAGGAGCTTGGGAGACTTCTTGAACTCGGCTACATCACAAAAGCACAGGCTGATTCCATACACGAGAGCAAAATAAAAGCGTTTTTCAACAGCGAACTCTATGAACGGATAATGTCTGCCGAATCTTACGAGAGGGAGAAAAAATTCATGGTATCGGTGAGAGACCTTTATATTGACAGCGATATTATGGAGAAACTCAAAAAGTCGGACGGAATGATAAAGGGAATAATAGACCTTATGTTCCACGAAAAAGACGGCACTGTGATAATAGACTACAAGTCCGACAGGGGTGTGACGGCACAACAGTTAAAAGAGAGATATTCGTCACAGCTACGCCTTTACAAGAGTGCTGTGGAGACGGTAATGGGCAGAAAGGTAAAAGAGGCGAGTATATACTCAATAGAACTGAGAAAAACCATACGGGTGATATGACGGGAGCATATTGTGATAATACACAAATATTGCCACTTAATTCTGTGCATTGTTACAAAAACGCCGAAATTGGTGATAAATTCGTGATATTCGGATTTTTGTCTTGAATGTTTTGAATTGTTGTGATATATTTATATTAGAAAATATCATTACAGGAGCAGGTGATAACAATGTCGGAAGTACAGGAGAAAAGTACGGAAAATCAGGAAAAAAACAAACTCACCCTTTTGGAGCGACTAAAAAAATTCAACGAAAGACGGGATAAAAATTCTGAGAAGTTCAGAGGTCTCGGCTTATTCCTCATGATATTTTTCCCGTTTTTCATAATAGGTATGGCGGAGACAAATCAGTTCAAGGGAGCAGGAAAATTTTTCGGCTTTGTAGTTGACAGACCTATGGTAGTGGTTTTTGACGCAGTTGTTGCTATGGTAGTTTTTCTGTTTCTTCTCGCACTGTTCCGAAAAGTCTGGATAGCCGTTGCGGTCCAGAGTGTTATTTACATGGCACTCAGCATAACGGAGCTGTTTAAGTACGGCACAAACGGCAATCACCTTATACTGTCCGATATGAAACTCTTTCGGAGTGTCAAAAGTCTTAAATCATTTGCCTATATAAAAATAACTCCGCACCTTGTTTTGTGTTGTCTTGTGGTACTTGTTTTTATTTTTCTGGTGTTCTATTTCAACCCGAAAATACCAAAAATATCTCCCCTTAAGAGGACAGCGGTTGCACTTTGTTGTGTGACGGTTGGTGTCTGCACGGTTGTCTCGCCGTCATTTTACAACCCCGTCTACAATTTTTTCAGTCTTGATACGACATCAGCGACAAACGCTTTCTTGCTAAATGAAAAGTTCACAAAGAACAGTTTTCTTGCGTTCATAATAGAGACAGCGTCGGAGAGTTTTGCGAACAGGCTTGTTGAACCCGACAACTATACGGAGGAGTACGTTGAGGACATAACGGACGTGGACGTTGAAAAGACGGAGGATTTCAACGGCGGTAAAAAGCCGAATGTGATAGTTATAATGAGTGAATCGTATGCGGATTTCCGTGCCTTTGACGAGCTTGACGTTGACGACGATGTTTACAGCGAATTTGACAGTGCAGTTGCGGAGGGTTGCGGGGGAATTGCGATAACTCCCACTTACGCAAGCTGGACGGTGCGTTCGGAGTTTGAACTTCTCTTCGGACTTCCTGTCAGGGGAATAAATACTCCCAATATGCCGCAAAGAGAGCTTGCGGAGCGTGAACAGCCTGCACTTGCACAGTATTATAAAAGCTGGGGTTACGACACAGCCTATGTCCACCCTTTTCAAAAAACTTTTTACAACAGAAACAGGATATACAGCCAGTTTGGATTTGACAGAATGATTTTCCACAACGATTTGACGGGTGAAAGCGATTTTACTGTACCCGTTGAGCATTACGGCACTTATGTGGACGACAGCACGGTTTTTAATCAGCTTCTTGATTTGATAAAAAACGATGATACCCCTATGTACATACACACCACCACTATGCAGAATCATCAGCCTTACAATCAGGGTGAGAACCCCGATGACGAGTTTGGAAACTATCTTCAGTGGATAAAGCACAGCAACGAGGGTCTGGGCGATTTCCTTGGAGAACTTAAAAAACTTGACGAGCCGACACTTGTCTTTTTTGTGGGAGACCATTTCCCGTCCATGAGGGGCGAGACGAGTGTTTACGCACAACTCGGCATAAACGGCGAAAACTGCGATATACTCTATCAGCAGAGATATTTCATATGGAGCAATTACGATGCGGACTACTCACAAGTTCCGAAAAATGAAGTGTCATTTTTCTATATGCCGTATGTGCTGATGAATATAATAGACGCTCCGCACGATGAATTTATAGAAAAAATGATGAATTTTATGGAGACTCTGCCGGTGTATTCGAGCGACTACGACAGCACTACTCCCGACAACGAGGAGCTTGACGTACTCACTTATGACCGTGTTATCGGGGAAGTGATGTCGCCGTGTCCGATACCGGAGGGGGAACTCACAAGCAGTGAGCAGGAAGAATAATTTTTAATTTTAATAATAATAATAATAATAATAATAATAAAATCAGGAGAATTTTTTATGAGAGAAATTTCTACGGGAATAAAGGGCACGGCGGAAATTGCCGTCAAAAAGGAGAACCTTGCGGTTAATGTGGGCAGCGGAAGTCTTGAAGTCTTTGCGACACCCGCAATGGTGATGCTTATGGAGAAGTCGGCGTGCAACTGTCTTGCGGAGTACCTTGAGGGTGACGAGACTACTGTCGGTACGGAACTCAATATAAAGCACGTTTCGGCAACTCCTGAAGGGCTTGAAGTCAGGGCGGAAGCTGAACTCACGGAGGTAAACGGCAGGGAATTTGTCTTTTCCGTCAGGGCTTATGACAGTGCAGGTCTTATCGGAGAGGGCTTGCACAAGCGTTTTCTGGTCTACGGGGAGAAATTCACGCAGAAAGCTTTGAGTAAAAAATTATAATTTAGTACGGGGACGTTACTTTGTGGGTGGCTTTGTCCCCCTTGACCCCCAAAATTAAAACAGTAGAATTATCATGGGGGGTCTGGGGGGATACTTTCCCTCAGCGGGGGTTTGGGGGTGGAGCCCCTTGTGGGGGTTCAGGGGGCAAAGCCCCCTGCCCCTTATCGTTCTAATTAAAATACTAAATCTCCAAAAAATATAATTTTAAAAAAATTATTTTTTGGGAAAAGCCCCCTGCCTCTTGTCGTTCTAATTAAAATACTAAATTTCCAAAAAAATATAATTTTAAGAAAATTATTTTTTGGGCAAAGCACCTGCCCCTAATCGTTCCCAATAAAAAATCTTCCGAAAAAATTTCCAAAAACTTACACAAATTATAAACGCTATTGGTAAAACTATTCTACAATTTTTCTATGGGCTATCATGAATTTATCACAAAAACGGGTATAATATTTTATAGATTTTAACGAGTCTATAGAAAGTGAGGATTGTTTCATGCCAGATGATTTTAATTATTTCAGCGATGAAGTCCGTTTCAGTTCAGGCTCTGACGGCGATTCGGGAGACAAAAAGCCCTCTAAACACACGGGTCTCAAGATAATAGTCTCAATTCTCTGTCTGGGAATAGTGGGCGGAGTAGTATATCAGGGCGTGAAGTTTATGAACGATACCCCTTTTGACATTGTGTCCGATGAGGAGGACAGTTTTGAGGAGAGTTACGCAACACCTAAAATTGACCACTCCGAGGAGGGGACAGAACAGCAGACGGAGGAAAATATTTCCCGTGAGAGTGTCTCCGATATACCAAGTCTTATAGATATAGCTTCAAGAAAGGACGCAAAGTATCTGCCCGACATAGTTGACGAGATAATGCCGTCTGTAGTGGGAATTTCGGCAACGTTTGAGTATGTGAACAGGATAAGCCTGTGGGGTTGGGGAGGTATACAGCCCGAGGAGGAGCGAAAGGAAATGACGGGTACGGGCACGGGAATAGTTATGACCGATGACGGATATATAGTGACAAATGCTCATGTTGTCTTTGATTCGAGTGATTACGACTGCGGGGAGGCAGTCACGGTTTCGGTGCTTCTCAGTGACGAGACGGAACACGATGCCAAGATTATTGCCTATGATGTGGAGACCGATATAGCTGTTCTGAAAATAGACGAAACAGGTCTGAAACCTGCGGAGTTTGGCAACAGTGACGATTTGCGTGTCGGGGAACTTGTCATAGCTGTCGGAAATCCTCTCGGCTTTGACCTTTTCGGCTCTGTGACGAGCGGGATAGTCTCCGCTCTTGACAGGGAGATTTCAATAAATGAGAGACAGATGAGACTCATTCAGACGGACGCTGCGATAAATTTCGGAAATTCGGGCGGTCCTCTGCTGAACAGCTGCGGGCAGGTCATAGGAATAAATTCCGCAAAGATGTCATCAAATTACGGTTCGGGAAGTGTCGAGGGGCTTGGTTTTTCGATACCGATAAACGAGGCGAAAGTCATAATAGACGACCTTATAAACAACGGTCACGTCACGGGAAGACCCCAGATAGGAATAGTCGCCGTTGACGTTACGGAGGCTTATTCGAGGTATCTGAATATCCCAATGGGAATATACGTCCAGAGTGTTCAGGAGGGCGGTGCTGCCGAGATGGCGGGCATACAGATAGGTGACGTAATTATTGACATTGAGGACGAACCCGTCACGACAAATGAAGAGCTGAACGCCGTCAAGAACAGGTACAAGGCGGGGGACACTATAACTCTCACGATTACAAGGGCGGGGCAGGATATGGATATAGCACTCACTTTGCAGGACGAAAACGAAAATCTTGCGGAGAATGCCCTTGAAGATCCCGAAAATGCACAGCAGAATTGATTTTTTGATTTAATTAAACTAAATAATAAAAAACTGTACGGAGAGAGAAATTCCGTACAGTTTTATTTTTTAATCAGGACTTCAGCCAACCTTTTTTAACAGCGTCCTCTATAACCTGCTTTATTACATCACCGAGTTCCGGAGCAGAGTCAAAATAGGCGAGATTTCTGTCAGTGACCTGTTTTTGTGATATATCGTGTTCCCTCCAAGAAATTCCCGACTTTGAGTAATTGAGCAGAAGAGGCTGCAATCTGTCGAGGAGTGCGGCAAATTTTGCGTCGGGTGTCTGGCAGTCCTCAAACTCACGCCAAAGACCATAAAATTCCTGTCTCTGGTCGTCGGGGAGGAGTCCGAAAATACGCTGTGCGGACTTCTCCTCACGTTCGGCTTTTGACTTGTAACCCTCCGTGTCGTAGCAGTAAGTGTCCCCTGCATCAATTTCGACAACATCGTGCAGGATTACCATTTTCATGACGTGCGTAACGTCAACGGGTTCGCTTGAATACTCCGCAAGCATAAAAGCCATAAGTGACAAATGCCAGCTGTGTTCGGCATCGTTTTCCTTTCTGTCCTCGTGCAGGACGTAAGTCTGCCTGTAGAGATTTTTCATCTTGTCGAGTTCAATCATAAATTCAAGCTGTTTTTGAAGTCTGTCGCTTATCATAGAAAAAAACACTCCCTTTTTAATGTTTTTATTTTAATTTAACAAACTCTATATCACCATTCCGCCGTTCACGGCTATGACCTGTCCCGTTATGTACTCCGCTTTTTCGGACGCAAGAAATGAGACTGTATCGGCTATGTGCTGTGGTTTCCCGAACACACCAAGCGGAATATCTTCAAGAATCAAATTCAAATCCTCCCGAGAGAAATTTTTGTTCATATCGGTCATAATGAACCCCGGAGCTATGCAATTCACACGGACACCCGACGGGGCGACTTCCTTTGCGAGAGCCTTTGTAAAGCCTATCACACCTGCTTTAGATGCGGAGTAGTCCACTTCACAGGAAGCACCGCACTGTCCCCACATGGACGAGATATTTATTATAACTCCCGATTTTTTTCTTATCATAGCGGGAATGACCGCACGGGAGCAGTTCAGCGTACCGACAAGATTTACTCCCAATATTTTCCGTGAAATTTCGTCACTCACACGGTCAAAGAGTTCTATATGGGAGATACCCGCATTGTTCACAAGGAGGTCTAACCCGTCAACGCTGTTAAAAAATTCCCTGACCTGTGTACTGGCTGAGACATCAAATCTAACGGCTTTTCCGTGTATTTCGTCTGCAAGGGTTTCGGCTTTCTGTTTTGAGTTAAAATAATTTACATAGACAAAATAGCCGTCCCTTGCAAGCTGTCTGCAAACGGAACTGCCTATCCCTCCGCAGCCGCCTGTCACGAGAGCAGTTTTCTGCATATTTCTGCACCCTCTTTCTTAAAATATTATATCACACGCCGAAAAATAAATCAATAGCACACCTTGCAAAGATTTTTTATTTGTGGTATAATTTCAGTGTGTAATTATTTTTATGGGGGAGTTAAAAATGGACAAGAAAAAAATCGACAGGATAAACGAACTTGCGAGGAAGTCAAAGACAGAGGGCTTGACGGAGCAGGAAAAAGCCGAACAGACTGCCTTGCGGAACGAGTACAGGTTTGCGGTGACGGGAAATCTGAAATCAATTCTGGAGAATACATATATACAGACTCCCGACGGCAAGAGACACAAGGCTGAGAGAAAGAGGTGAACGATTATGATGGACAACTCACAGCTTTATGAGATGGCAATAGAGGCTTCCGAAAACTCCTACAGCGGTTATTCGGGTTTCAGAGTGGGAGCGTGTCTGCTGACAAAGTCGGGAAAAATTTACACGGGGTGCAATATAGAGAACGTCTCCTATTCGCTGACGATGTGTGCGGAGAGGACTGCTGTATTCAAGGCGGTTTCGGAGGGAGAATCCGAGTTCAAGGCTATAGCTGTTGCGGGTACGGCGGGGGACAGTTACGACAAACCCTGTTACCCGTGCGGAGCGTGTTTGCAGGTTTTGAGCGAATTTTGCGGAGATGATTTCAGGATAATACTGTCGGACAGGGAGTACAAATTGTCGGAACTTCTGCCGTTCAGGTTCACGGAGGACACCATGGTTGAATCGGGAGGAAAAGACGATGATTAAAAAAATAAACGCTGTCTACACGGAGGAGACTATAAGAGTATATCAGGCTTTTAACGCAAAAATTGCGGACGAAGCTGTCAGACTGGGAAAATTCGGGAAGAGTTTCAGCAGGAGCAGAATGACCTGGATAAAACCGTCATTTTTGTGGATGATGTACCGCTCAGGTTGGGCTGAAAAGGAAAATCAGGAGAGAGTTCTTGCGGTGGACATTTCAAGAGAGGGTTTTGAGGAAATCTTAAAAAACGCTGTTTTGTCCAGTTATCACGCCGAAAAGGGCGAATCCCGTGAGGAGTGGAAAGAGAGAGTTGAGAAGTCGCAGGTTCGTTGTCAGTTTGATCCCGACAGGGATATTTACGGGAATCCTCTTGAAATCAGGGCTATACAGCTCGGTTTGCGTGGGGAATTTGTAAACAGATATGTTGACGAGTGGATAATAAATATAACTGATATTACAGAGGAAGTTAAAAAATTGAAGAGTTTGAGAGACTCCGGACAGGCTGATATTATGGAACTGCCAAAAGAAACGGAGTATCCCGTCAGTGACGAGATTAAGAAAATACTTTGCATGGGGGACTAATTTTGCAGGAAAATATTAAAACAAAAATAGAAAAACATCTGCTTGAAGTGCAGAAGCCGTCAAGGTACATAGGCGGTGAAGTCGGGAGCATAATGAAAGACAAGTCCAAAGTGGACGTGAGATTTGCCTTTTGCTTTCCCGACACCTACGACATAGGTATGTCACATCTGGGCATGAAAATTCTCTATTCACTCACAAATCAGCGTGAAAATTACTGGTGCGAGAGGTGTTTTGCACCGTCTGAGGACTTTGAAAAGATAATGCGTGAGAACGACATACCGCTCTATGCACTGGAGAGCCTTGACCCTGTTAAAAATTTTGATTTCATAGGTTTCACCCTCCAATATGAACTGTGCTATACAAATATACTGAATATGCTTGACTTGGCAGGAATACCGATACTTGCCAAACAGCGGACGGAAAAGCTCACGCAGATAGTGGTAGCAGGCGGACCGTGCGTGTGCAATCCCGAACCCCTTGCGGATTTCTTTGACATTTTCATAATCGGTGAGGGCGAGGAAGTAAATCTTGAACTCATAGACTTGTACCTTGAAATGAAAAAACAGGGTGCAAACAGGAGAGAATTTCTCCGCAGGGCATCGCAGATAGAGGGAATTTACGTCCCCGAATTTTATGGTCCCGTATATAATCCGAATGGGACTATACTCCGAATCGAAACCGAAAAGGGTGTTCCCGAGACTGTACGCAAGAGAATTATAGACGATATGGACAGCGTTTACTATCCAGAAAATTTTGTAGTGCCGTTTACGGAGATAGTCCACGACAGAGCGTCCGTTGAGGTGCTGAGGGGTTGCATAAGGGGTTGCAGGTTTTGTCAGGCGGGATTTATCTACAGACCTTTCAGGGAAAAATCCGTTGAAAAAATTTATAAGCAGACAAAAAATCTCTGTGAGAATACGGGTTATGACGAAGTTTCGCTTATATCACTAAGCACAAGCGACCACTCCGATATTGACCCTATGCTGAATAAGTTAATAGATTATACAGTTGACGAAAAAATAAATCTCTCTCTGCCGTCGCTGAGGGTGGACAATTTTTCCGAATCACTTGTTGAAAAAATAAAAAAAGTACGCAAGTCCGGGCTGACTTTCGCCCCCGAAGCGGGTACGCAGAGACTCCGTGACGTGATAAACAAGAACGTCACGGAAGAGGAGATAATGAACGCCTGCCGTGTGGCATTTGAGGGCGGTTATACGTCTGTAAAACTCTATTTCATGATGGGTCTGCCGACAGAAACAGACGAGGATATTGTCGGCATAGCGGAACTTGCACAGCGTATAGTTGATCTATTTTACAGTATGGAGAACAGACCAAAGGGCAAGAGCGTACAGGTTTCTGTGAGTTGTGCGACATTTGTGCCGAAACCGTTCACGCCGTTTCAGTTTGAACCGCAGGACACCCGTGCGGAGATAGACAGAAAACAGAAACTTCTGCTTAGCTCCGTAAAGAGCAAGAAGATAAGAGTCAGCTATCACGACTCAAATATCAGTATGCTTGAGGCTGTACTCGCAAAGGGCGACAGGAGGCTCTGCAAAGTCATATACAGGGCTTGGGAGATGGGTTGTAAATTCGACAGCTGGAGCGAGTATTTTGACTTTGAAAAGTGGCTTGAAGCGTTTGAGGAGTGCGGTGTGAACCCTGAATTTTACGCAAACCGCAGAATTGATTATGATGAGATCCTGCCGTGGGATATTCTTGATTATCTGGTAGACAAGAAATTTTTTATCCGTGAGAATATGACGGCTCACAAAGAAAAGACTACTCCGAATTGCCGTGAGAGGTGTTCAGGCTGCGGAGTAAATAAAAAAGTAGGGAGAGAGTGTTTTTGCAAAGATTAAGAGCAGTATTTGAGAAATGCGGGAGAGCAAAATATATATCACATCTTGACCTGAACCGCTGTATGCTTAGGACTTTCAGGCGGTCAAAACTGCCGATATGGTACACGGAGGGCTTCAATCCGCACCCGTATTATAGTTTTCCGCTTGCCTTGTCACTGGGATTCGAGAGTTCCTGCGAAATAATTGATTTCAACATAACGGACGACAATATGACACACGAGGAGATTCAGAACCGCCTGAACGAGGTAATGCCCGAGGGAATGCGGATAGTATCAATTTCGGAGCAGGTGAGGAAAATAACCGCCATAACAAAAGCAGAATACAGTTTTTCACTTGTTTCGGAAGATTCAACGGAAATATATGACGCTGTTATGGAACTCCTTGCAGAGCCTGAAATTTTAGTTGAAAAAAGAACAAAGAAAGGCGTTAAAACAATTGACATAAGCGGTGATGTGGAAATCGTATCATGTGAACTCACAAGCGGTTCAGTTGATATGGTGATACGCTTGCCTGCGGGAACTCAGACAAACTATAATCCGATGCTTTTCATTGACGCACTGAAAAAAGTGTCGGCTATTCCTTTTGAAACGGCTAAAATACGTCGTATAGGAATTTTCTGCGGAGACGGTAAAAGATTTCACTGAAAAATTTCTTGTTTCCATCACAGGGGGTTCGGGGGATACGTCCCCCCGACGGGGGTCTGGGGGCAGAGCCCCCTGCCCCTTATCATTCTAAAAGGGGTTTGGAGGCGGAGCCCCCAACAGTGCGGGAGACAACTGCCCCTAATCTTTCTAACGGGGGCTTGGGAGTGAAGTCCTCAGTGCCTTTCTGTACAGAAAACGAAAAGCGAGAGTTATATTATATAGCAAAAATCCACAAAAAAATATTTTTTGACGAAAAATTTTTTACGGAATTTTCAACGGTTCTGCCGTTTCGGAAAATCATGAAAAAAATTTCTGAAAAACACTTGCAATTTTCGGAAAAGTGTGTTATTATATAAAGGCATTTGAAATCCGCTTGCTTTTTACAAGGCAGGTGAGAGTTAATGCCGTAAGACATTAAATCGGACAGTCCTCTGCATATTATCTCACAAATTGCAAGAATGTTCGGAAATTTTAGGAGGAATTAAAAATGGATGCACTCAAACTAATAAGCCAGTCGAGCATGAAGGAAAATGCTCCGAAATTTGACGTTGGCGACACCGTAAAGGTACACGTTCAGATTAAAGAGGGCGACAACAAGTCTCGTATACAGGTATTCGAGGGTACTGTTATCGCAAAGAAACACGGCGGTATCAGTGAGACTTTCACGGTAAGGCGTGTAGCACACGGCTGTGGTATCGAGAGAGTTTTCCCCGTTCACTCTCCCGCTGTTGACAAGGTAGAGGTCATAAGACACGGTAAAGTACGCCGTGCAAAGCTCTACTACCTCAGAGACAGAGTGGGCAAGGCTGCAAAGGTAAAGGAACAGATTCGCAAGTAAGAGGGTTGTCGGAAATTTTTTCGGGAACAGATGTCCGTCGGGACGTTCTGTTCGGAGCATCTGTTCCCTGCTTCTGCAAAATTACGGGACTTTTCGTCCCTTTTTTGATATAATATGAAAGGCGGTGCTGTTGTGGACGAGAATGAAAAGTCCGATGTCCTTGACGAGGAAGCGAAAGATACTCAGGAGACCGCAGAAGATGAAGATGAGGAGGACGAGGACTCAGGCGAAAAGGCACGGATAAGTTTCACAGACTTCATAGAAATTGTCGAGTCAACACTAATTACCATATTTGTGATAGTTATGATTTTCACGTATCTCCTGCACCCTGTAAATATTGTGGGACACTCCATGTACCCCACTCTCAACAACTACCCTGACGACAAGAGTTCCGACAAAGTTTTCATGTCAACTGTCTACTTCGGGATAGACTACGGTGACATACTTGTAATAGACAACCACGAGACACATCTGATTGACGAAAACGGACAGGCTTACGTCCCCGACGATGTCACTCCGCTCAACGAGTGTATAATAAAGAGAGTTATAGCGACAGGCGGACAGACTATAGATATAAAGGACAATCAGGTCATAGTGGACGGTGAAGTCCTTGAAGAACCCTACATTGCAACAGGTTCGACTACTTATGACCTTGGTGCTTTTGACGGACAGTATCCGTTTACCGTTCCCGAGGGGTACTATTTTGTAATGGGCGACAACAGAAATCACTCCTCCGACAGCCGTGATGCTAAAGTCGGACTTGTCAGCGAGAGTCAGGTTTACGGAAAGGCAATTGTGAGATACTCACCGATAGAGAGATTTCATATTTTAACTAATTCGTGGAAAGAGTCCGCAAATGACTGATTCCGCAGGGAAGTCCAACTCAAAATTTTCAAGATTTTCGGAATTTACAGAGACACTCATCATATCAATTTTCATTGCAGTAATGATTTTCACCTATATATTCAGTGTCGTGACGGTAAAGGGAGACTCCATGAGAGAAACTCTCTGTTCGGGCGACAGGGTTTTTGTCAATATGCTGTCGAGAGATTTTGCACAGGGCGACATAGTCATTATAAACGCCGAGCGTTCTTTTACTCTTGACGACAGCGGAAATCTGACCGAAAACAGGGGAATAGGTGAGACAATAGTCAAGCGTGTTATAGCTTCTGGCGGACAGTCCGTTGACATAGATTTCACAAGGGGGACTGTCCGTGTGGACGGTGTTGTCCTTGACGAAAAATATCTTGAAAACGGTCTGACACACATGGACGGCGGTGCTTTTACGGGACACTACCCCGTGACCGTCCCCGATGGATATTATTTTGTAATGGGTGACAACAGGAGCGGTTCAAAGGACAGCCGTTCGGCGGAGATAGGTTTTATCTCGGAGGACAGCATAGTCGGAGAGGTGATGTTTGTACTTTTCAGACCACACGAGTGAATGGGGGATGTTATGGAAAATATTGACATGAAACCAATACAGTGGTTTCCCGGACACATGGCTAAGACAAGACGTGTTATAGCGTCAAATCTGAAACTTGTGGACGCTGTTGCGGAAGTGATAGATGCAAGAGTGCCAATGGGGAGCAGGAACCCCGAAATTGACTCTCTCACGGCAGGAAAGCCGAGAATACTCCTGATGAACAAGTGCGACCTTGCCGACCAGAATGCAACTTCAATTTGGATAAACTATTTCAGGAACAGGGGCATTTCTGCAATTCCTGTTGACTGCAAATCGGGAAAAGGTCTCAATAAACTAATGCCCACGCTCACAAATGACGTTCTCAGGGAACTGATGGAGAAGAGGAGTAAAAACCACATGACGGGTATGCCTGTGAGACTTATGGTTCTGGGGATACCGAATGTCGGGAAGTCCTCACTGATAAACCGCCTTGCGGGTTCAAAGCGTGCGGAAGTGGGCGACAGACCTGGTGTCACACGCACTAAGCAGTGGGTGAAGATAGAGAACAGCAACGCTGAACTTCTCGATATGCCTGGGGTGTTGTGGCACAAATTTGACGACCAGAGTGTTGCACTGAAACTCGCTTTTACGGGTGCTATAAAGGACGACATTCTCGACACGGAAACCCTTGCTATGAAGTTGCTGCTTTTTCTTGCCGAAAAATATCCCGACTCTCTCACTACACGCTATAAAATTGAGATTTCAGGACAGGAGACAGGTCTTGAACTGCTTGAAAAAGTCGGCAGAAAAAGGGGTATGATAATATCGGGCGGAGAGGTAAACACGGAGAGAGCTTCTATAACAGTCCTTGACGAGTTCAGGGGCGGTAAACTGGGGCGTATAACTCTCGAATTGCCTGAGAAGAGAGGTTGACCTGATGAGTAAAACTGTACTGCACAGGGAGCTTTTTGATTTTGACAGCGAAATCAGGAGGGAGAACAAAATTATATGCGGTGTGGACGAAGCGGGCAGAGGTCCTCTTGCGGGGGACGTTTACGCCTCGGCAGTCGTCTTTGAAGAGGGAGTTTTGATTGACTATCTCAACGACAGCAAAAAGCTGTCCGAAAAAAGGCGTGAGGAGCTTTTTGACACAGTAAAGGAAAAAGCCCTTGCGTACTGCATAGCGACAGCGAGTGTTGAGGAGATAGACAGGCTGAATATTCTCGGGGCGACAATGCTTGCAATGAAGAGGGCAGTAGATGGTCTGGGAGTAGTTCCCGATATGGCTCTTGTGGACGGCAACAGGATCCCCGAAAATATGCCGTGCAAAGTCATGTGCATAGTCAAGGGCGATTCAAAATCCGCATCGATTGCAGGGGCTTCCGTGCTTGCAAAAGTCGCAAGAGACAGGTATATGTGCGGACTTGCGGAGAAGTACCCCGAATACGGCTTTGAGAGACACAAGGGTTATCCGACAAAGTTTCACTATGAGATGATTGAAAAGCACGGCGTTCTTGATGTTCACAGAAAGACGTTTCTGAAAAAGATTCTTGGTGACAGCGATGACTAATGCTGAGACAGGGAAAATTGGCGAGGAGTATGTTTGCGGGTATCTCAAAGAAATGGGGTACAGCATACTTGCGAGAAATTACCGCATAAGGGGCGGTGAGATAGACATAATCGCTGAAAATGACGAGTTTATAGCGTTTGTCGAGGTGAAGTCACGCCGTCCGGACAGCCTTGTCAGCGGTTTTGAAGCTGTCGGTGAGAGAAAAAAGGGACTTATAATAAAGACAGCCTGCGACTATTGCAGGAAAAATCCTACGGATTTACAGCCGAGATTTGATATTGCACAGGTTACTGTCGGGAATGGGGTAGTTCTTGATATTGACTATATTTTTAATGCCTATGATACTACAGGCTATGATTTTATTTTCTGAGGTGATTCTATGTTCTACAACAGCACAAGGAACAACAGCGTTAAAGTTACGTCCGCAGAGGCGATTATACAGGGAATTTCGTTTGAGGGCGGACTGTTTGTGCCGGACAGCATTCCGAAACTTACAGCCGATGATATAAAAAAGATAGGTGATATGAAGTACGCCGACAGGGCTTTTTATATCTTTTCAAAGTACCTGACGGATTTTTCGGAGACTGAAATACACTACTGCACCGATAACGCCTATTCGACAAAAAATTTTGACACGGAGAATATAGCCGAACTTGTAAAGCTCTTTGACGGGGCGTATATGCTCGAACTGTGGCACGGTCCGACCTGTGCGTTCAAAGACATGGCTTTGCAGATACTCCCGTATTTTCTGACGACTTCCGTCAAAAAGACGAAACTTGACAAGAAGATAGTGATACTCGTTGCGACTTCAGGCGACACGGGAAAGGCTGCACTTGAGGGCTTCAAAGACGTTGAGGGAACTTCAATTCTGGTTTTCTATCCGCAGGACGGAGTAAGCCCCATGCAGAAGAGACAGATGAAAACTCAGGAGGGTTCAAACGTCGGAGTATGTGCTATAAAGGGCAATTTTGACGACTGCCAGAACGGAGTAAAGGCGATTTTCACGGATTCGGAGGTCAAAGAGACTCTAAGCAGTAACGGCATGATGTTTTCGAGTGCAAACTCAATAAACTGGGGCAGGCTTGTACCGCAGATAGTTTATTATGTGTCGTCCTATGCGGAACTCCTGAAAAAGGGCGAGATTTCGGAGGGCGAGAAGATAAACATAGCCGTACCCACGGGGAATTTCGGAAACATTCTTGCGGGCTACTACGCAAAGCACATGGGAGTACCCGTGAACAAGCTGATATGTGCGTCAAATATAAACAAAGTTCTCACGGACTTTATAAATACGGGTGTCTACGATAGAAACAGGGAGTTTTACACGACTGTTTCGCCGTCTATGGACATTCTGATTTCGAGCAACCTGGAGAGACTTCTCTATCTCCTGACAGATAAAAATGATTCCCTTATAAGAGAGTGGTTCGGAAAACTGAGTACAGAGGGCAGATATGAAGTGAGTGAGAGTGTCAAAGAAAAGCTGTCGGAGGAGTTCTGGGCAGGTTTCTGTGACGACACCGAGACAAAAAAGACTATTCACGACATATACGAGAAGTATTCCTACACTTGCGATACTCACACAGCCGTTGCGGTGAAAGTGTACGGGGACTACGTTGCACAGACGGGCGACAGGACAAAGACTGTCATAGCGTCAACGGCAAGCCCCTACAAGTTCAGCGACACAGTTCTTGAAGCTATAGAGGGCGGGGAGACTGTTGCGGACGAGTACGGAAAAGTAGACCGCATAGCGAAACTTTCGGGGATACCTGTCCCCACGTCACTTTCCGAATTAAAAGACAAGCCTGAGAGATTCAGCGACTCAATAGACAAGTCGGAGCAAAAAGAGTACGTCCTCGGAAAACTCGGAATATAGTCCATGAGTTTGTATGCAATAGGGGATTTGCACCTGTGTTTCGGCGTGCCGTCAAAGACTATGAGTATATTTTCGGGTTGGGAGGACTATCAGGAGCGTATTGAGGAGAACTGGAAAAAGACTGTCAAGGACGGTGACACGGTAGTCATTGTCGGAGATTTTTCTTGGGGAATGTCTCTTGAGCAGGCTCTGCCCGACTTTGAGTTTATAGAAAAACTTCCGGGCAGTAAAATAGTCCTGAAAGGCAATCACGACTACTGGTGGACTACTAAAAAGAAGATGGAGGATTTTTTTGCACTCCACAACATAGAGAGTGTAAAAATTCTCCACAACAACCACTACAGATATGAAAATATCGGCATATGCGGTACAAGGGGCTGGGTGAGCATATCGGGGGAGGTTCAGGACGAAAAAGTTCTGAAACGTGAGGAGCAGAGACTTGAGTGTTCCATAAATTCGGCACTTGCGGAAAATCTTGAACCCGTCGTCTTTATACACTATCCGCCTGTTTTCGCATCGGGTGTGAATTACGGAATACTCGACATACTCTACAAATACGGCGTGAGCGACTGTTACTACGGTCATATACACGGGCGTTCCGCACACAACCTGTGCGTGACGGGCAGTTCCGACGGCTTGAATTTTCACCTTGTTTCAGGTGATTATTTACAGTTTGTTCCCGAAAAAGTCAAATGAGATTGTGCAAAATGCAGAACTCGTAAATTTTTGTGGAAATATTTTTTTGAATGTGGTATAATATACCAAGTATGTTATATAATAATGGAGGATTATCATGAGCTTAAAATCATCAAACAAGACAGATGTAAACACAACCGAACTGGTTATGACTATTGATGCGGAGACTTTCGAGAAGGCAGTCGAGAGGGAGTATCAGCGTCAGAGGAGAAATATCGTTATCAAGGGCTTCAGAAAGGGTCACGTATCCAGAAAGCTCGCAGAGAGGACTTTCGGAGAGGGTGCTTTTTATGAGGGAGCAATAAATTCACTCGTAGGTCCCGAGATAGACTCCGCAGTCAGGGAGACAGGTCTCAACCTTGTTGACAGACCGAGCGTTGAGGTCAATTCAATAGACAAGGAAAACGGTGTTGAATTTAAGGCGATATGCGTGACAAAGCCCGAGATAGAGATTTCCGACTACAAGGGAATGATAGTTCCCAAGAGAAGCGTCAAGGAGATTACCGATGCCGACATTGACGAGCAGATAGATATAATCAGAAAGAAAAATGCAAGGATAGTTTCTGTTGACGACAGACCCGCACAGATGGGCGACGAAGTTGTCATAGATTTTGAGGGATTTTTCGGGGACGAGCCTTTTGAGGGCGGTAAAGGTGAAGACCACCCCCTCCGTCTGGGAAGCGGTCAGTTTATTGCAGGCTTTGAGGAGCAGATAGTCGGACACAATGTCGGTGACAATTTTGACGTTAATGTCACTTTCCCCGAGGACTACCAGATGACTGACTATGCAGGAAAAGACGCTGTTTTCAAGTGCAGTCTCAAAGAGATAACATATGAGGAACTCCCCGAGATAGACGACGAACTCATAAAGGATGCTACCGACTTTGACACTGTTGAGGAGTACAGAGCTGACATAAGGACAAAGCTTGAGGAGTCCGCAAAGAGACAGTCCGAGTCCGCATTTGAGAGTGCAATTCTTGAAAAACTCATAGAGAAAGTTGACGCACCTATCCCGAACTGTATGTTTGAGCAGAGAATAGACGCTCTTGTAAATATGTTTGACCAGCAGCTCCGTCAGCAGGGCATGGACTTAAAACTCTACTACCAGTACACGGGTATGGACGAGGATTCGTTCAGAGACACCTACAGGGAGAGGGCAGTAAGTGAAGTCAAGCTGAGGCTTGCTCTTGAAAAGATTGCTGAACTTGAAAATATAGAGATCTCTGAGGAGGAACTCAACAAGGGACTTGAGGAAGTCGCAGCTGCAAACAATGTCGACGTTGAGACAATCAAGAGGTTTATCCCCATTGGCGACTACACAGAGGATTTGAGAGTGCAGAAAGCTGTTGAACTTGTGAAAGAGAACGCCGTTGCGGAGATACCCGTTGAGGAGGAAACTCCCGCTGAGGAGGGAACTCCTGCTGAGGGTACAGAAAACGCTGAATAATCAAATCAGGACTGCCGTCTTTGAAACACTAAACGGCAGTCTTTGAAAATAATGAGAATTACAGAAAGAAAGGGCGATATATGTATGAGTTTGGTACCTTACGTTGTTGAACAGACAGGTAGGGGTGAGAGGTCCTATGACATATTCTCACGCCTGCTGAATGACAGAATAATCATGCTCTCGGAAGATGTGAACAGCACTACGGCAAGTCTTGTCGTGGCACAGCTTCTCTATCTGGAGAGTCAGGATTCCGAAAAAGATATTTCGCTTTATATAAACAGTCCGGGCGGTTCGATAACAGACGGAATGGCTATTTACGACACTATGAACTATATAAAGTGTGACGTTTCCACGATCTGTATCGGTATGGCTGCATCTATGGGAGCGTTTCTGCTCTCCTCCGGAACAAAGGGAAAACGTATCGCCCTGCCGAACAGTGAGATAATGATCCATCAGCCCCTTATAGGCGGAGGGGGACTTTCGGGACAGTGTACCGATATAAAGATACACTCAGACCACCTTCTCAGAACACGCCGTAAGATGAACGAGATACTCTCTGCCAACACGGGAAAACCTTTGGAGCAGATTGAACAGGACACAGAGCGTGACAACTATATGACCGCACAGCAGGCACTTGAATACGGTCTTATAGACAAGGTTATCGAAAAGAGGTAATCCGATAGATGGCTGGAAATAAAAAGTCGTGCAGTTTTTGCGGAAAGAGTGAGGACAAGGTAAGAAATATGTTCTCAGCAGGGGAGAACAACATCTGTGATGAGTGTGTGTGCTACTGCTTTGAACTTCTCTATGGTCCTGCATATGCGAAAGCCCAGAAAAAAGCCTCAAAGCCGACAGACAAACAGCAGTCGGGAGATATAAGGCTTCTTAAACCTGTCGAGATAAAGCAGTTTCTTGATGAGTATGTAATAGGTCAGGACGATGCGAAAATATCGCTCTCTGTAGCCGTTTACAACCATTACAAGAGAATAATGAGCCAGAGCGAGCCGAAAGACGGCAAGGGAGACGGTGTTGAACTCCAGAAGAGCAACGTTCTTTTGCTCGGACCTACGGGAGTGGGAAAGACTTTTCTCGCACAGACACTTGCTAAAATTTTGAACGTTCCGTTTGCGATAGCGGACGCAACGACGATAACCGAGGCAGGATATGTGGGCGATGACGTTGAAAACGTACTTTTGAGACTTATTCAGGCTGCCGACTACGATATAAAGGCGGCTGAAAAGGGAATAATTTATATTGACGAAATAGACAAAATCGCAAGAAAGTCCGAAAACACTTCTCTCACTCGTGACGTAAGCGGTGAGGGAGTACAGCAGGCACTTCTTAAGATAATCGAGGGAACTGTCTCTAACGTACCTCCGCAGGGTGGCAGAAAACACCCGAATCAGGAGGTTCTGCAAATAAACACTAAGGACATTCTCTTTATATGCGGTGGAGCTTTTGACGGTCTTGAGGCACAGATACAGAAGAGGATAGGAAAAGCACCGATAGGTTTCGGCGGTGAAGTAAAGGCAAGCACTGAGGAAAAGAAAAACATTTTCCGTCAGGTTGTCCCGAAAGATTTGGTAAAATTCGGAATGGTCCCCGAATTTGTGGGCAGACTGCCCGTTATAACGGTTCTGGACGAACTTGACGAGGACTCACTTGTAAAAATACTCACAGAGCCGAAAAATGCCCTTGTAAGGCAGTACAGAAAGCTTTTCAGCTACGACAAGATTGAGCTTGAAGTACAGGACGATGCACTGATTGAGATAGCGAAAAAAGCTATTGCACAGAAAACGGGTGCGAGGGGACTCCGCTCCATAATGGAGGGAATACTCATGAAGTCCATGTACAACGTGCCATCCGATGACAGCATAGAGAGAGTAGTTATAACAGCGGACTGTGTTGTGAACGGTACAGAACCCGAACTTGTGAGAGACAGGTAATTAAGATTTAATTAAATTTAATTAAAATTAAATTTAATTAAAATAAAAATAAAAAATTAAAACCGTACACCGACTGAATCTGTTTCAAGACGGAGACAGTCGGCACACGGTTTATTTTTTTACCTGTTCACTGTGTCAGCGATGTCACAGTCAAGTCAGCATCCGCAGCCGCAGTCGTTGTTGTTGTTATTGCAGCCACAGCCACAGCCGTTGTTGTTTCCGCAGCACGAGGAGAGGATGATGAACAGGAGGATGAGGAGGATTATCCAACAGCAGCTATTTCCCTCAAACATATTGTTGCACATAGTAAAAAACTCCTTTGATAATGTATTTGAAACGCTGAAAAATGGGTTCGGAGAACTTTTTCTGTCGTTTCATAGTACATAATATGTCAAAGCAAAAAAAGTGTTACAATTTTTTTGTCGCTTATTTATTTCGACTGTTATCGCATATCAATAGTGGCATAATAATTAACATAGGACAAAACAAGAGGAAGTTGAAATAAATGGACGTATAAATTTCTGCAACATTTTTGGAACATGGGAGAGGAGTTTTTACGATGATAAACACAGAGAAGTTTACCAAAAAGGCGGTCAGGATAATAAACGGTGCTATAGGTGCGGCATCTGAACTTGGTCACACCTATGTCGGGAGCGAACACCTTCTGCTGTCTGTTTCGGGAGACGGTACAACAAATGCATCTGAGATACTGATAGAGAACGGCGTTTCATATGACGAGTTGAGGAGAGAGATAATACAGCTTGTCGGACAGGGTTCGCCGTCAATTCTGAATCAGCGTTATCTCACGTCATCTGCAAAAAAGATACTTGAAAATTCTTATGAAATTGCGGTGAGCGACAACAAGAGACAGGCTTCTGCGGAACACATTCTTGCGGGGATAATAAATGAACCGTCATGCAGTGCGTGTACGATAATAAAAAAAGTCGGGGGAAGTCTCGTCGGCATATGCAGCGGACTGAATATAATATCGTCCGAACAGGTAGCCGACAGGTTATATGAAGCGGTAAAGCCGAAACCTTCAAATCTGCCGAACCTTTTCAAGTACGGAAAGAACCTGACAGATATGTCGCTGATAAAGAAAAATGATCCTCTGATCGGCAGAAACAAGGAGATAGAGAGAGTTTTGCAGGTGCTTGCAAGGAGGAACAAGAACAACCCGTGTCTGATAGGTGAAGCGGGAGTGGGAAAGACCGCTATAGTAGAGGGTACGGCGGAACTTTTTGTGAGAAATCTTGTGCCGGATTCTCTGAAAAATAAATTCATATTTTCGCTTGATTTTACGGCACTTCTGTCGGGAGCGAAGTACAGGGGAGATTTTGAGGAGAGAGTAAAGGCGTGCATAGAGGAAGCCGTCAACGCAGGAAATATAATTTTATTTATTGACGAAATACACACAATTGTCGGAGCGGGTGCGGCAGAGGGTGCTATAGACGCTGCAAACATAATGAAACCACAGCTTGCAAGGGGAGAACTTCAGGTCATAGGTGCGACAACTTTTGAGGAGTACAGCAAATCAATTGAAAAAGATTCCGCACTTGAGAGGAGATTTCAGCCTATACAGGTCAGCGAACCCGATGTGGAGGGTTGTGTCAAGATAATAAAGGGACTGAAAGAGAATTACGAGAGTTACCACGGCGTGGAGATACCCGACAATATTATAGAACTTGCGGTCAAGATGTCGGTGAGGTATATACCCGAGAGGTTTCTGCCCGACAAGGCTATAGATGTCATTGACGAAGCCTGTGCGAGGGCTAAAATAAGGAGAAATTCGGGGATAACTTCTTGTGAGTCGGAACTTATAAGATTTGGAAATTCCCATTCGAGACTGAGCAATTTGAGTAAAATAATAAACAGGACTGAACACACTCCCGTGACGGAAGAGGACGTAATATCGGTACTCTCAATAAAGACAGGTATACCGCTGAGCAGGATAAATATTCGTGAAGCGGAACAGCTCAGTCTGCTTGAAAAGAGACTTTCGGAGAGAATAGCAGGTCACAGCACGGCAATAAAGAAAGTCACATCAGCGGTTTGCAGGGCTAAGTCGGGGCTGAGAGCAGGCAACAGACCTATGGCATCTTTTCTGTTCACAGGTCCTACGGGAGTGGGAAAGACTGAACTTGCAAAGGCACTTGCTGAACTTGTATTCGGTTCAGAGGACAATCTTATAAGACTTGATATGTCGGAGTACATGGAAAAGCATTCGGTGTCAAAGCTGATCGGAGCACCTCCCGGGTATGCGGGTTACGAGGAAAAGAGCGGATTTTGCGAGAAAATAAGACGCAGACCTTACTCTCTTGTCCTGTTTGACGAGATAGAAAAAGCTGATTCGGACGTTCTGAACATACTCCTACAGATTCTTGATGAGGGCATTTTGACGGATTCCTCAATGCGAAAAATCAGTTTCAGGAACGCTATAATAATAATGACTTCAAATGTTGGTGCGGAGGAGATAAGCACACGCACTTCCCTTGGCTTTGGCGGCAATCCCCACACGCAGGAGAGCGAGAGAGTCCTGTCACGGGTACACAGCTGTTTTACTCCCGAGTTCACAAACAGAATTGACGAGATAGTCATATTCGGGAAACTGTCGTCGGAGGATTTAATAAAAATAAGTGAGAGGACACTTGAAAATCTGAGAGTCAGGGCTATGGCACTGGGGATAGAGATTGAATATTCAAGAGAAGTGGTTGAGAAAATAGCTTCTGCAAGGGAGACCGAAAAATATGGTGCAAGACCCATAAGGAGGAGGGTCACGGACTTGATAGAGAACGAGCTTGCGAGAATGATAATCAGTTCGGGGATAAAGAAGGGGGAGAAGATAAAGATAGACGTGTCGGGGGAGAAAATAGTTTTTTCGGGGGGAGTGACCGTTGCGGACGTGAAGTAAAATTTTTTCTTGCCTTTTATGACAGGTATTGCCATGATAATTTGGATATTATGCACAAAAATCAATTTCAATATATCGGATTTATTGATTTTCAAATTGAAAAGTGATATAATTATAATTGAAATATTTTTTTAGAACATTACGGGGTGATATATGTGAAAACGACAGACGAAAACAAGCCTGTTAAGGTAAAGGCAGTAAAAGTCAAAGTGGCAAAGACGGCTGATAAGACGACAAGCGGCAAGGTGCAGGAGACTCCCGCAGAGCTCGCCGATATAATAATGAACGCAATTCCCGAAGATATGCGTGGGAAGTTCAGCAGTATCGAAGATGTTATGGCTGAGCTGAGCAGGGAGAGGGAGAACGGTCAACAGAGTGCGGAGAGTGAAACTCCCCAAATGCCTGTTGCGGATATGTGCGGTATTGAACCCGACACCTCTCCGCTTGAGCTGTCGGAATCTTTTCTGAAAGCTCCTCAAATTCCCTCACTTGGGGACGGCTTTGAAAAATCGGGTTCTATGATTGAGGACATAGCTTTTCCCGAAATTGACAGGGAAAAGGCTGTTGCGGATTTGAAAAATATGTTCAAAGAGGAGAACATCGAAATTGAAGAGGCTTTTGAGATTGACGACACAAACAACATGGCAGTCGGAAAAAACAGCACTCTGATAAAATATATAGGTTCGACGGAAATAATAATGATACCCGACAATATAACTTCAATAGGAAAATACGCTTTCAGGGGCAACGAGACCGTCAAGAAAATAATAATGTCCGACTCCGTTAAAATGATTGACAAATTCGCATTTGCACACTGTCCGAATCTGGAGGAGATAATATTTTCAAGAAATCTGGAGACCATAGGTGACAACGCCTTTTTGAAGTGTCAGAAGCTCAAAGAGGTTAGTTTCCCCGACTCTCTGAAAAATCTCGGAAAGGGAGCGTTTGGAAAGTGCGTAACGTTGAAAAGGGTGATTTTCCCGAAAGACCTGAAAAAAATAAGTGACCTGTGCTTTTTTTCGTGCAAAAGTCTCTCACGGATAATGATACCGAGTTCCGTTGAGATAATAGGAAATTCAGCGTTTTCGGAGTGCTACGGTCTGAAAAAAGTCACAATAAAAAATTCGGTCACGTCAATAGGGGAGAGTGCATTTTCGTGGTGCAAATCTCTTGAGGAGATAGTCATACCGTCCTCTGTCAGGACGATAAACAGCTGGGCTTTTTACGGCTGTCAGAGCCTTGTCACGGTGACGATAAGTCTGACTACAAGAGACATACGGGAGGACGCTTTTTCGGGGTGCGAAAATATTTACAACGTCAAAATAGCCGAATTTGAGGGAGATGAACATTTAAGCCCCGATGCGGAGAGGAAAGGTCACAGACTGACATATAAAATTTTCAGGCAGGTCAACAGGCAGAAAGCCGAACGCTATGCGAGGGAACACAACCTGAACACTCTGTTTATTTAGAATTTCAGAATTTTATAATTTTAGAATAAAAAACAAAAAGTCGGAGTTTTTTGAGAACTCCGACTTTTGTCTGTCTATTTTTTCTCACTGAGATAAACTTCAATGCGGGTTTGGAGTGCTTCTATACACTCACTTCCCGTGTGTTCGCCGCTTACGACCGCCTGACACTCCTCGTCAACAATGCTGCTGACAGTGTAGTCGCTATATGGGTCAAAATCCACGCTGAGAATGTAGTCATAGAGCTGTTGAGCCTTTTCGTCCGACACGGGTATATTTCTCTTCTCCTCAGAGAGGTTTTCATTTGGATTCAGATAATAGAAAGATACAGGATCATCAGTGTCCTTGTAGTTGAGATACTCGTCAAGAAATTTTTTCAGAACGGGCAAACCCGATGTGGTTTCGTTGCATTCGTGCTGATAGTCCTCGTCCGTCAGCATAAATTCAATGAAATCCCACGCTCCCTCTTTTACGGGACTGTTTTCCGAAATGCCGTACATCCACCTGCAACCCGTGACAGCACCACAGCCGTTTGTTGAGGGATAGCCGACATAGGTTATATCTTCACCGCCGAAATCCCAGTTTATCTGGTTTGCAATTCCCTGTTCAAAACCGTTTATTCCTACGGTACGCACAACAGTCCTGTTTGTTGCGTATGTGGAGGTCAGACCGTAGTTGTCAAGAAGGCTGTCGTCAGAGTTGTACTGGTAATCCTGCATATTGTCCTGTAGGTACTGCTGTACAAAATCGAGTGCGGAGACAAGAGTGGGGTTGCTGAAATCGCAGGAGTAGTTTTTTAAGTCAACACAGTCGGAGTAGAGTTTTCCTGTGATAAAGTCGCAGATTCTCTCAGGTGCGTTTTCTGCTCTGGCATCTAAAAGCCTTGTGCCTTCGGGGAGACTGTCACAGAGGGCGACTAAATCCTCAAAAGTCCAGTTTTCAGCGTCACCGACAAATTCTTTTTTTGCAACAGCAGTCCCTATGTCAAAATTCGGCGATATTGCGGGAATTTTGCCGTCCACTTCAAAGCCCTCTATCACGTTCGGCAGAAAGTCATCTGTGCTGATACTTCCGTACTCGTCCATCAGGGAGTACATATCGGCGAACATACCGTTCTGGATATAGTTGGACATATATGTGGGTGCGACAGCTATTATGTCGGGTGCTTTTCCTGCTGCTATGTCGAGATTGAGCTGATTGACAGCCCTGTCGGACACACCATTTGTTTCTTCACCCACAATTTCGGAATAGTCCACTATCTTCAGTTCGTACTTGTCCTGACTGTTGTTGAACTTGCTGATTACCGATATGATAAGTTCATTTTTTCCGGGCATACCGACAGTCACGACAATTTTTCCCTGTTCGGTGTACTCAATTGCGGAACTCTCCGTGACGGAAGAACTGTCGCTCTCGCTGTCGCTGTTGTTGTCCACTTCTGCACAGGACACCAGAGCCGAGAGGAGTATTGTCGGGAGTATGATTGATAAAAATTTTTTCATAAAAATTCCTCCTTTTTGAGTTTCTATAAACAAGTGACGGCAGAGACAAAAAAAGACGAAGTTTTTTTTTTTTTTTTTTGTAGGAATGCACAAATATATTCGCATATTATTGTGAGAGTTTACAAAAAATCCCCCGACAGGAAATCAGAGGATTTTTATTTATAAATTTTTATAAAAAATATAAAATTTTTATCAGAGAAGTGTTATGCCGTTTTCCGCACACTTTTTTGTCATATCGTCACTCCATATAGAGGACTGTACTTCACCGATGTGTGCCTTTTCGAGAAGCAACATACATATTCTGGACTGTCCTATTCCACCGCCTATTGTGAGCGGAAGAGTGCCGTCCGAAATTAGTTTGTGGTAGTCGTACTGCATTCTGTCCTCAGCATTGCACTCTTTGAGCTGTCTTGCAAGGGAATCGCTGTCCACTCTTATACCCATAGAGGAGACTTCAAGAGCGTTGTCGAGAACGTAGTCCCAGACAAAAATATCGCCATTGAGACCCCAGTCGTCATAGTCGGGAGCTCTGCCGTCGTGTTTTTCACCGCTTGCGAGTTTACCGCCGATCTGCATAATAAACACAGTCTTGTGTTCTTTGGTGATAAGTCTCTCACGCTCACGGGGCGTTTTGTCGGGGTACATATTTTCGAGTTCCTGAGTTGTTATAAAAAATACGTCCTCACAAATCGGCATTTTCAGACATGGATAGCGGAGACTCACTTTTCTCTTGACAAATACTATCGCTTTCACAATGTCTTTTACAGTATTTTTCAGAAATTCAACGTTTCTCTGTTCACGGGTTATGACTTTCTCCCAGTCCCACTGGTCTACAAAAACGGAGTGGGTGTTGTCGGTGTCATCGTCACGGCGTATAGCGTTCATGTCGGTGTAGATGCCCTCACCCGCACTGTAGCCGTACCTGTACAGAGCCATTCTCTTCCACTTTGCGAGAGACTGCACAACTTCGGCAGTCTCACCCGTCTCTTTTATATCAAAGTCAACTTTTCTCTCAACACCGTTCAGGTCGTCATTTATGCCGTTGCCGTGCCTTACTATAAGCGGAGCGGACACACGGTCGAGAGTGAGAGCGAACGAGAGAGCCTGTTGAAACACGTCTTTTATGTACTTTATGGCGTGCTGAGTCTCCCTCAGAGAGAGTGCAGACTTGTAATTTTCGGGAATATAGAGTGAACTTGACATAGGAATCATTCCTTTCTTGTTAAAATAATTTATAATAAAATTTCAGCGTATAGAGCCGACAGTCCTCGGGTAGAGTATCACATCACGGATATTTGACATACCTGTTGTGTACATGATAAGTCTCTCAAAGCCCAGACCGAAACCGCCGTGCGGAACAGAGCCGTACTTTCTCAAATCGAGATAGTCGGAGTACAGATCAAGATTCATGTTTCTCTCTTTCATAGCGGAGACAAGTTTTTCATAGTCCGCCTCACGCTCACTACCGCCTATGATCTCACCGACTTCGGGGACGAGCAGGTCAACGGCAGCGACAGTCTTTCCGTCGGGGTTCTGTTTCATGTAGAAGGACTTTATTTCTTTCGGGTAGTCCGTCACAAAAACAGCCTTTTTGAAAACTTTTTCGGCAATATACCTCTCATGTTCGGTCTGCAAGTCACAGCCCCACTCAACGGGATAGACAAAATTTTCACCCGAATTTTTGAGAAGTTCAATAGCTTCGGTGTAAGTAACTCTGCCGAAATCGTGGGAAATCAGGTCCTCAAGCTTTTTTCTTAAACCCTTTTCAAAGTGAGCCTCAAAGAAGTCCACTTCATCGGGACACTTTTCAAGAAAAGTCTTTATGACCGATTTGATCATATCTTCGGCTATCTCTATAACGTCATCAAGCTCGGCAAAAGCGACTTCGGGTTCAATGTGCCAGAACTCCGCAAGGTGCTTTTGAGTGTTGCTGTTCTCTGCACGGAAACTCGGTCCAAAAGTGTAAATTTTTCCCATAGCCATAGCGGAGACTTCACCCTCAAGCTGACCCGAAACCGAAAGTCCTGCTTTTCTGCCGAAAAAGTCGTTTGAATAGTACTCCTCTTCGGTTTTGAAATCGGGGTTAAAGCCGACAGTAGTCACCTGAAACATCTCTCCCGCACCCTCACAGTCGCTACCCGTGATAAGAGGGGTGTTCACATATATATAATTATTTTTCTGGAAATATGAGTGTATCGCATCGGCAAGCACGGAACGCACTCTCCAGACGGCGTTAAAAGTGTTTGAACGACCTCTTAAATGCGGTACGGAGCGGAGAAATTCAAGGGTGTGACCTTTTTTCTGTAGAGGATAGTCTGTCGGACAGTCACCGAGTACGGTTATACTGTCGGGGTTGGTGTTTATTTCGGCAGTACCGTTTCTGCCCTCCACAATTTTTCCGCTGACTTTCAGGGACATTCCCACTCTTGGTTCTTTGTAGCCCTCTGTCTTGTCAATGACTATCTGGATATTTTTAAGGCAAGTGCCGTCATTTAGTTCAACAAATGCGACACTCTTTGAGTTTCTGGAAGTCCTCACCCAACCGCAGACAGTGACCTCCTTTCCGAGCCACTCCTGCGGAGATTTGACTATCTCTTTTATGTCGGTGTGTTTCACACAAACCAGTCCTTTCTTTCACAATTTCGGTGAGATTTACTTATAATTTTCCCTAAGAAATTTTATCTCACGGGCATAGCCGTCCATATCGTTGGGAGTTTCGAGAATAAACGGGAGTTTTCTCAGTGCGGAGTGATTTATAATTCTCACAAGAGCCTCCGAGCCTATGTGACCCTCACCAATTCTTGCGTGTCTGTCCTTGTGGGAGTTGCACGGGTTGAGACTGTCATTTAAGTGGACAGCTTTTAGTTTTTCAAGACCAATAATTTTGTCGAACTCCTCAAGAACTTTGTCAAGAGAATTTACTATATCATAACCGCCGTCCCAGACGTGGCAGGTGTCGAGACAGACACCGAGTTTGTCTTTCAGCTCAACTCTGTCGATTATGTCTCTTATCTCCCGAAAATTTCCACCGATTTCGGAACCTTTTCCCGCCATAGTTTCAAGCAGTACTATAGTGGACTGCTTTTCGGTGAGTACGCTGTTTAGTTGCTGTGAAATAAGTTTAACACCCGTCTCAACGCCCTGTTTAACATGGGAGCCGGGGTGGAAGTTGTAATAATTTTCGGGGAGATTTTCGAGTTTTTGAATGTCCTCCCGCAACGCCTGTTTTGAAAAGTGGCGTACTTTTGCATCGGCAGAGCAGAGATTCATAGTATAAGGTGCATGGGCGACGAGTTTGCCGAAATTATTTTCAATCAGAAATTTTCTGCAATTTTGAATATCCGCAAGGTCTATTGACTTTGTGGAACTGCCCCTCGGATTTCTGACAAAAAATGCGAAAGTGTCCGCACCTATGCTCTGAGCCTGACGAGCCATTGACAGAAAACCTCCCGAGACGGACAGGTGACAGCCTATACAGAGCATTTTCAGTCTCTCCCCTCTTTAATCAGTTATATAAGCCCTTTTTATGACCTGTGGCAGGACGGGGTTGTCATTGACATCGGTTCTGACAGATGCGATTTCGTCCACAACGTCCATACCCTCAACGACTTTTCCGAAAGCGGCGTACTGACCGTCAAGATAGGGTGCATCAGCGTGCATTATAAAGAATTGAGAGCCTGCGGAGTTCGGGTGACTTGCCCTTGCCATAGACACAACGCCCCTTGTGTGTTTGAGATTATTTTCAACACCGTTTGCGGAGAACTCTCCCTTTATAGTCCAACCCGGACCGCCTGTGCCGTTACCCTTTGGACAGCCTCCCTGAATCATAAAGCCTGAAATGACCCTGTGAAAAGTCAGACCGTCATAGAAGCCGTCTTTCACAAGCTTTTCAAAATTTTCGCACGATATGGGTGCGATTTCGGGATAGAGTTCGATTTTTATCTGTCTGCCGTTTTGCATTTCAATTATTACCATAGTTTACCTCCGAATTTTCAATCACAAATTTAGTCAAGAACTATTGAGAAGTCCGACGGGACAGTCGCATCTTCATAGCTGTTGACCTTGCTTTCCGATTTGTCAGAGTGGTTGAAACCGCTTATTTTATTATTGCCGTTTTCCTCTTTGTTTTCATGGTACTGTTCAAGCACGGATTTTGTCTCAGTCTCGGTCTCTATTCCGGGAATATACTGTTCAACTATTTCACCGTTTTCGTCTGTCACGGTGACGACATTGACGACAGTTCCGTCGGGATAGACTGCACCGACAACGTTTCCCTCCTCGTCGTACACATACTGCAAACTCTGTTCGGCGGACGTGGTTTCCTCCTCGGCAGAGACCTGATTTTCGGAATTATTTTTCCGAGCGTCACCATTTTCGGCAGAGGGGGTCTGCTTTACATATTCGGGAGTACGCAGAGGAGGAGTATTATTTTTGATTTTTGCGTCCTCGGTGCAACTTTTTCCCGCCATAATGACGAGCAAACCTGCTATGACCGCCATAGCGAGCGAGGCAATTCTCATCTTTTCCAAAGCCAATCAACCTTTCCTGATTTATCAGATAGAAATATTATAAACCATGCCGAAAAAAAAGTCAAGAGTTTATTATATTTTTATTGCTTTGGTTTTTGGGACTGTGTGGGGGGAGACACTGTCTTTCGGTTCACCAAAATTAAAAAAGTGGGCTATCATGGGGAGTCCCCCGTTCAGGGAGCAAAGCCCCCTGCCCTTATCGTTCTCTTTTAATCGTTCACCCTGATATTTTCTTTTGTGGGAATAATCATGGGGGGTGGGGGGTGACCCCCGTTCAGGGATTTAGGGGGCGGAAGCCCCCTGCCCCTTATCGTTCCCAAATAAAAAGTCCAAAAAATTAAATTTATTCTCCTGATTTTATTTCAACAGCTCCCACGGGTCTTATATTCAGAATTTGACAGCTGTTTTCGCCAAAAACGGCGTTCATTTCATCGGCGTAATATTCGGCGAGATAAGTCGGCACAAACGCCTGAACCGCTCCCGCAAAGCCGTTTCCGTGGACTCTTACCGCACCGCTCCCGCCAAGCCTTCTCTTACTGAGCATAATTGCAAGCGGAATTTGCTGATTTTCGGGGTTTTTGGACGAGTAGAGATTCTGGAGCATTATTGCAGACGATTCGCCCGATTCGTTCATAAGACGGAAAAATTCCTCCGTGTCACCCACTTCAAGAGCTTCCGCCTGAGCAGTCACACGTCTGTTTTCGGCAAAGAAGTGTGCAGTCCTGAGAATAGCCCTGTCGGAACAGGAGCGTCTCAGTTCGGGAAGTCGGAAATAAAATTCGTCCTCATCGGCATCACGGAGAGTTTCCCTGCCCAAAGCTGTCGCAACAGAACGCATTTCTTCAGAGATAGATATGTACTCCTCACTGAAATCTGTATCTGTACTCTTTGTGTCGGTGATACAGAGGGAGTAGCCCGATTCGGAGAAGTCAAACCTGACAGGCTCTATACTTGGATTTGACGGATTGTAGAAGTCAATGCAGACAAATCCTCCCACCGAACACACCATCTGATTCATTAAACTTGTCGGCTTGCCGAAGTAGACGTTTTCCGCAAACTGGGCAATTCTCGCTCTCTCTTCTGCACTTGATTCACCATTGTTAAAAAGATTGTCAATTATCAGAGTTATCAGCACTTCAAAGGCGGACGAGGACGACAGTCCGCAGCCGCTGTTTATCTCCGAGACAGCATAGACGTTAAAGCCCTTTACGTCTATTCCCGACTGTATAAATGCAGATGCAATTCCCCTTATCAGTGACGCAGATGTACCCTTTTCGGAGTCGTCTATATCGAGTTTGTCAAGGGATATTTCGTCAGAGCGATAGCCCTCCGACCTCACTCTTATCACGTTGTCGTCATTGGGGGAGGCGAATGCGATTATGTCGAGATTTACAGCCGAGACGAGTACACAGCCGTGCTGACGGTCTGTGTGGTTTCCGCCGACTTCCGTCCTTGCGGGTGACGAAAATATAAATACTTCACCGTTTTCGGGGTAGAGTTTTGAAAATTTTTCGGCACAGCTCATATATCTGACTTTCTGCCTGAGCAGTTCTTTTTCGGACTTTCCGTAAAGAGTCCTCATCTGAGTGTCGAAACTGCCGTTTGATATACCGTTTATAAATTCCTGAATAAGCATTAAAAATTCTCCGTTCTTTAATTTTTGAAAAGCAAACGTCTGCCTTACGGCATTGGGATTTGGGGGGCTTTGCCCCCCAAGCCCCCCACCAAAGGGGGAAACCCCCTTTGGAAACCCGTGATTAAATATTTTTAGTTTTGCGACTATTCAAGTTTATTGGAGCCGAGAGTGTCTCCTCCGTGGGAATAATCATGGGGGGTTCGGGGGGATTCTTCCCCCCGACGTGGGTTTGGGGGCAGAACCCCCAATGGGGGTTCAGGGGGCGAAGCCCCCTGCCCCTAATCGTTCTAACGGGGGGTGGGAGGTATCTCCTCTGTGGGAATAATCATGGGGGTCTGGGGCGGGGTATGGGGTGTCCCCATTTTCAAATCTCCCCCCAGCGGGGTCAAGGGTCAGAGCCCCCAATGGGGGTTCAGGGGGCAAAGCCCCCTGCCCCTAATCGTTCTAACGGGGGTTTGGTGGCGAAGCCCCAAATGAATCGTTTGCTTCTCTTATTATAAACTATTTTCCGAAAAAAATCTACAGTTTTTGGAAAATTTTTGTAAAGAATTTATGCACAGCGACAGAAATAGGGCGGTCCGAATTATTTTTGGAATTTTTAAGACTATTTTAAGAAACGTAAACTATAATCATAACCGCAGTAAACAAAAAGCTGTTAAATGAAAATGAATAAATATTTTTGATAAGGAGTTTTAACTATGAAAAAACTGAGCAGAAAAATAATCGCAGGAATTTCGTCGGTGTGCGTACTGACATCGGCAGTACCGTCAATCACGGGCGGTGTGTACGCCGCTGACACGGCAAAGACGGAGACTGTCTATGGTGACACAAATCTTGACGGTGAAGTCACAATTGCCGACTCGGTCGCAATCCTCCAATACCTCGCAAATTCGGACGAATATGGTCTCTCGGCACAGGCTCTTGACAACGCTGATGTTGAGCTGAGGGGAAACGGTGTCAACACAAGCGACGCACTCGCAATACAGAAACTTGATGCGAAAGTTATAGAGACACTCCCCGAGTCGTGGGCTGACGGCGGACAGACGGGTACAGGCACTACAACAGGCGGTTCGGGAACTGCCACAACTACAACAGATTCGGACACTCCACAGGCTGATATAACGTACATTCACCTTGCTGACGGAAAGACGACAGTGGACGGCAACAACGCTACGGTGTCGGGAGACGTTGTGACTATAATCCATTCGGGAACTTACTACCTTGACGGCACTCTCTCGGACGGTCAGATAAAAGTGAGTGTCCCCGACGAAACTGTTGACGCTGAAACAGTGAAAATTTATCTCAACGGTGTGAATATAACGGGAAAGTCCGCACCTGCTATATATGTAGAAAACGCTGAAAACACTTCCATAAACCTTGTTGACGGCACGGAAAATAAACTCTCTGACGGCGATACTGCCTATTCGGGAGACTGGCTTGAATGTGCGGTAATCGAAGCAAAGGACGATATAACAATAAAAGGCGGTACAGAGGGTACAGGCACCCTCAACATAACTGCAAATACACAAGATGGCATTGTCTGCAACAATGATATTAAATTCACAGGCGGTATCACGACAATAACTACTCTCAACACTGTTGACGAAAATAACGCTGTAAAGGGCAAGAAGTCCGTGACTGTAAAAGACGGTACTCTCAACATTGAAGCAGAGGGTGACGGAATTAAGTCGAGCAAGGGAAATGTAGCGGTTCAGGGCGGTCTGCTGAACATAAAAGCAGGTAACGACGCAATACAGGCGGAGACTACTATAGACATTTCTGGCGGTACTGTAATTGCAGGCGGTGACGAGGGTCTGACTTCCGTGACGGGTACTAACATAACAGGCGGTACGGTAATAGCTACTGCAACGGACGAACAGACCGATTTAACACTCATGTCGGGAACTACACAGGGTACAATGCTCCTGAACTGCATTGAGTCCTCCGAGACAGACGGTTGTTGGAAAAAGGCTGAATCCATCACAACGGGAGACATAAAAGCGTACAAGTGGATGAAGAAGTACAGATATGTAATTCTCAGTGACGCAAGTATAAAGTCGGGAAGCAAGTACACACTCACGAACCAGTCAAGCGGTAATTCCGTACAGCACAGCGGTGGAGCGGAGTTTTCACAGACAGACGTTGTGACGGTCTACAATGAAGTGAATCCCGCAGGCGTTTCGGGTTCAACAGGTGGAAACACCGACACCCCGACAGGTGCAAACGCTATAGCACTTTCGGGTACTTCAATAAGCTCTTCTGCTGACGGAGTTACGGTAAAAGACGGTGTAGCGACTATTTCAAAGGCGGGAGTTTATGAAGTTTCAGGTGAGGCAAAGAATGTCCAGATAGAAGTAAACGTTGACAAGACTACATATCCCGATGCTGTTGTTGAACTTGACTTTGTTGGTGCGGACATCTCAAACGACACGACTGCACCTATATATGTATCTTCAATAGGTAACGAAGTGCAGATAGTCGCAAAGAGCGGCACGGAGAACGCTATTTCGGACGGCACTTCCCACACGCAGACTTACACCGATTCGGACGGCAATACAAACACCGTTGAGGGTGCAGTCTTTGCCCGTGATGATATAAAATTCAAGGGTACGGGAAATCTCACGATAAACGGCAACACGGACGACGCTGTGGTATGCAAAAATGATATAAAGATATACAACGGCAATATAACGGTGAACGCTGTCAATGACGGCATAAGGGGCAAGGACAGCGTTATAATAGGCAATGACGAAAAAGCTGACGGTTCTGCTGTGGACTACAGCACGCTCAAACTCACTGTCAACACAAAGAGCGGTGACGGCATAAAGTCCACTTCCGACGAGGAGAGTACCGCCGAAAAAGCAGAGGGAGAAGTTGAAATAAACGGCGGAACTGTCAATATAAATTCCTATGCGGACGGCATTCAGGCAGAACAGGAGTTTGTCATGAACGGCGGAGACGTTACAATATATACCTATGAGGGTTCAACCTTTGGCGGTACGGTAGGCGGTTCAACAGGCGGAAACCAGTTCGGCGGATTTGGCGGAGGTTTCGGCGGTGGAATGCAGGAGGGCAATTCCAACAAGTCTGAAATTTCTGCAAAGGGAATAAAAGCTGTCGGAGTTTACGACTCAACGGGTACAACATGGCAGGACGGCGGAGACATTGAAATTCTCGGCGGAAATCTGAAGATAGACTCCTCCGACGACTCAATTCACGCAGGCGGTGAAATTGAAATTGAGGGAGGAAAGCTGTTGCTCGCCTCGGCAGACGATGCTGTCCACTCCGACCACGACCTTACTCTCGGTGAAGAGGGCGGTGCGAACAGTGATTTTGAAATTTACGTCACAAAGTGCTATGAGGGCGTAGAGGGAAATAATATTTACCAGTACAGCGGTACTGTAGTGGTAAAATCGGACGATGACGGCTATAACGCTGCCGGCGGTGCTGATAACTCAGGCTCAGGAAATAACATGGGCTGGGGACAAGGCGGGTTCGGCGGAGGAATGGGCGGTTCAAGCGGAAATATCCTCCAAATTGACGGCGGTGTCGTAATTGTGCAGTCCGCAAGCGGAGACCATGACGGCATAGACTCCAACGGAAACGTGAACATCACAGGCGGTATCGTAATCGCAAACGGTCAGGAGACTATTGACTGCGGAGACGGCTACAGCGAGAATATAACAGGCGGTACTATCGTTGAGTGTTCGTCACAGGGAGCAGGTTCAATTCAGGCGGGTACACAGTTCACAGTCGCTGACGAATCGGGAAATGTGATTGTCTCGTTCACAACTATGCAGGCTATGGGTTCACCGTCGATGAATAACACAAGTCTCAAATGCTACACAGGCGGTACGATTTCGGGCGGTGCTGACCTGATCACCACCGATGACTCTATGGAAGTCTACACAAACGGCACTATTTCGGGCGGTACTGCCGTATCAGCGGGAACTTCAAGCGGAAATCAGGGCGGTTTCGGAGGTTTCGGCGGTAGAAGTTTCTGAAATTATTAAGGCTTACGCCTTTGGTGTTGGGGGGACTCCGCCCTCCACCCCCGTCAAAATGGGACTCCTCCTTTGGAAACCCGTGATTAAATATTTTTGGTTTTGCGACTATTCAAGTTTTTGTTTATCATGGGAGTGTCTCCCCTGTGGAATAATCATGGGGGGTTCGGGGGGATGCTTCCCCCCGACGGGGGTCCAGGGGGCGAAGCCCCTGCCTCTTATCGTTCAAATATTTAGAGGGAACTGCATCCGTTCGACTATTATTTTGATAGAAAAATTTCCAAAAAAATATAATTTTAAGAAAATTATTTTTTGGGCAAAGCCCCCTGCCCCTAATCGTTCTAATTAAATTTCAGAGGGCAACACCCCTGTCTTCTATCGTTCTAATAGGGGACAACTTCCCCCTGAACGTCTTATAAAAAAAGTCCACTAAAAAGCCACAGGTTTCAAAGCCTGTGGATTTTTTTTGCCTGTCTCCAGAATCTGACATATTTTGCACAAGCTGTGCATTATAATTAAACAGGACGGGTGAGGGACATATAGTCCCAAGCCCCGATTAAAAAGGAGGTGTTCTGTGCGGACCATATATATAGATGTCCTGATAGTGCTGAATATCTACATAAACTACTTTCTGCTCCTCACAGTTTCGCAGTTTACCCACACGCCGCTCCGCAAGAGGAGGTGTATTCTTGCATCGGCTTACGGGAGTCTGTTCTCACTACTCATACTTGCACCGCAGTTAAATACTTTTTTGAATTTATTTATAAAGACGGTCGCTTGCGTGAGTATAACAGCGGTTGCGTTCGGGGTGAAAAGTCTGAAAGGACTGTTAAAAAATACGCTTGTGTTTCTGGGAGTGAATTTCATATTTGCAGGTGCAGTCTATGCGGTTTACTCCTGTTTTGAACCCGAATTTCTCTACACGTCAAATTTTGGGGTCTACATTGACTTCTCAATGACGGTCCTGATAATTACAACTGCACTTCTCTATTTTCTGATAAGTATACTGAAATATTTCTTTTCGGGGAGAGATATTCAAGAATGTACAGTAATTGTCCGCTATGACGGCAGGGAGAGAGTTATGAACGGACTTGCCGACACGGGAAATTCGCTAAGAGACTATTTTACGGGAGTGCCTGTAATGATATGCAGTCGGGAGGACTTTTCCTCTTTAACAGGCTACAGCGGAGACGGTGACAGTGTGCCGAGGGGGTTCAGACTGTTGCCCTGTTCGACCGTCTCAGCAGATGGATTGATACCTGTTTTTCGTCCTGACGAGGTGACAATCAGGAACAATCTGACGGGCGAGACAAAAAAGGTGAACGTCATGCTTGGTGCGGGGAACAGCAACGGTAGAGCAATATTCAATCCCGAGATATTGCTTTGATTTGGAACGGGGGAGCGTTATCCTCAAGCTCCCAAAATCAGAACAGTGGACTATCATGGGGGGTTCGGGGGGATTCTTCCCCCCGACGGGGGTTTGGGGGCAGAGCCCCCAATGGGGGTTCAGGGGGCGAAGCCCCCTGCCCCTCATCGTTCTAATAAAAAAGTTTCAAAAAATCACATAACAAAACAAGAATGGAGAGATAGAAATGAATATCAGAAAAATAATCGAGACTATAAAAAAAGTCCTCCTGAAAAAGGAGGTATATTACATAAACGGTTCGGACACACTTCCCCCACCGCTGACACGTCAGGAGGAAGAGGAGGTTTTCAGCCGTCTTGGTTCGGACGACAGAGATGCGAGAAATATGCTGATAGTGCATAACTTGAGACTTGTCGTGTACATAGCGAAAAAATTTGAGTCAACGGGGATAGGCATTGAAGACCTTGTTTCTATTGGCACAATCGGGCTTATAAAGGCTGTGAACACGTTCTGTCCGACTAAAAATATAAAACTTGCAACATATGCGTCACGCTGTATTGAAAACGAAATACTCATGTTTTTGAGGAAGTCCTCACAGTACAGGAATGACCTGTCCATTGACGAGCCTTTGAATATAGACTATGACGGCAATGAACTGCTTCTGTCGGACGTTCTCGGCACTGATGACGATATAGTCAACAAGGGCATTGAGACCGAAGCGGAGAGGGAAATTCTCTTGGGGGCAATATCGGAACTGTGCGACAGGGAGCGTGAGATAATGGAAATGCGTTTCGGGCTGATTGACGGCAAGGAGAAGACGCAAAAAGAAGTCGCAGAGATAATCGGAATATCGCAGTCCTACATATCACGGCTTGAAAAGAAGATAATCAAGAAGCTGAGAGTGAAACTTGAGAGTATAACGTGAAATTAAATCAAAATTAAATTAAATAAAAATTAAATTTAGATTATTAAAAATAATACGGCTTATAAGCTCATTTGAGACCAGAAAGCCCTTTGGTGTCAGGGAGACTGTATTATTTTTTAACTCAACAAATCCCTCTCTTATATAGGGGGGGATTTTTTTGAGTATATCGTCTTTGTGTTCGGGGAAATCGTCAAGGCACAGCCCCTCGGCAAGTCTTAACCTCAGCATGGCGATTTCCTCAAAAGTACAGGGGTTTTCGTCCGTTATGAACGTATTTTGCACAGGACTTTCAATGAAGTCCTGAATATCGGGCTTTACGGCAAATCTCTTGCCGTTCAGACAGGAGTGTGCAGAGGGACCTATGCCGATATAGTCGAGACATTTCCAGTAACGGCAGTTGTGACGGCTCTCAGATCCATTTTTTGAAAAATTGGAAATTTCGTACTGTGAAAAGCCGTTTGAGCTGAAAATATCGACCATATCGGTATAAAAAGAGGCGGTCACGTCGTCATCGGGGAGAATGTCCTGAATATTTTCGGAGAAAAAGGGCGTATTTTCCTCAACTTTCAAAATATATGCGGAGATATGCCTTATAGGCAGACGACATATTTTTTCTGCGGAGTATCTCAGCTTTTCGGCGGTCTGGTTCGGGAGTGCGATCATAATGTCACAGGAAATATTTACAAATCCCGCTGAATACACATCGAGTACAGCTTTTACAGCCTTTTCGGGGGAGTGAGTTCTTCCGAGAAATTCAAGTTCCTCCGCAACAAGGGACTGCACCCCGATTGAAATTCTGTTTACGCCTGCTTTAAGAAAATTTTCGAGCTTTTGAGGGTTCACGGTGTCGGGGTTTACTTCAAGAGTTATTTCGGGAATGTCGCTGAGATTGTAATATTTTTTTATATTGGACACTATTTCGGCAATTTGCAGGGGAGTGAGGAGCGAGGGAGTGCCCCCGCCAAAGTAAACAGTGTCGGTAACTCTTGATTTGTCGGAGTAATGTTTCAGATTTCTGACAACCGCCCTGACATACAGTTCGAGGAGCTTTTTGGAGTATCCCACGGAATAGAAGTCGCAATATCTGCACTTTCTCAGGCAAAAGGGAACGTGTATATATATTCCGAGAGTATTTTTTTCGTCCATCAGTGCGGACTCCTTATAGCAGGGGCAAGCCTGAAAAAGAAGGCGTTCACCAGTTTCGGCACGACAAAATAGGACACTATAAGTCCCATATTTATATATAGTTCGTAGACATCTATCCAGCTGTAGGCAGTACCCGCAGTTTTGGGTGCGTTGAGGTATATTATAATTATAAGTGCGAATACAATTACAGAATATACCGCATTGAAAATAGTCGCACCTTTTCCGTTCACGCACCGTCTTCCGCAGTTCATGCAGACTTTTCCGGGGGAGTTTAGCTGTCCGGCAAAAGCCTTTTTTATCGGGTTGAAAGTCTTCTCACCGCAGTGAGGACATTTGTATATACTGTCCATATTTTTACATTATCTCCTTACTCACATTTTTTGCAGATTTTCGTCTCGGGGAGAATTTTTGCAAGTCCCGATTTTCCGCACTCTTTCGTTATTTTTTTAGTGTAATTCACAGTCTTTGCCCTGTTTCTTATGGCTTTTAATTTCAGAGATTTTTTGATGTGAAAAAACCTGTCGGCACGGAAAATTACACAGCACACAAGCACGATAATTATTGAAATTATCAACGCAAACGGGAACGGTATATTCAGAGTTTGCAGAAATACGTCTGTCACCGCCACCGCAACAAAAGCGACTGCAAGCAGAATGTACTCACGGCGTTGTCTGAAAATCTGTGAAAAAATTGCGACGATCAGCAAAATTTCCGCTATATACAGCAATTTTATATCCATATTGAAAATCCACTTCCTCACGAATCAGAGTCAAGGCGTAGGACACTCATAAAAGCCTCCTGCGGTACTTCCACGGTTCCGAGCTGTCGCATACGCTTTTTGCCCTCTTTCTGTTTTTCGAGGAGTTTCTTCTTTCTGGTTATGTCACCGCCATAACACTTTGCGAGAACGTCCTTTCGCATAGCTTTTACGGTCTCACGGGCTATAATTTTTCCGCCAATGCAAGCCTGAATAGGCACTTCAAACAGCTGTCTGGGGATATTTTCTTTTAATTTTTCGGCAATCTTCCTTGCACGTCCGTAAGCCTTGTCGGAGTGAATTATAAAAGACAGAGCATCGACTATTTCACCGTTGAGCATTATGTCGAGTTTCACGAGTTTGGAGGGAGCATAGCCGAGCATTTCATAGTCAAACGAGGCATAGCCCCTTGTGCGGGATTTGAGTACATCAAAGAAGTCATAGACTATTTCGTTGAGGGGGAGTTCATATTCAAGTTCAACCCTTGTGTCATCGAGGTACTTCATATCTTTGAAAACTCCACGCCTGTCCTGACAGAGTTCCATAATATTGCCCGTAAACTCAGAGGGTGACATGATACTTGCCTTGACAACAGGTTCTTCCGCACACTGTATAACGGCAGGGTCGGGGTAGTTTGTAGGATTGTCAATATATTTTACTTCACCGTTCGTGAGCGTGACTTTATATATAACGGACGGTGCAGTAGTAATCAGGTCAAGGTTGTACTCCCTTTCAAGACGTTCCTGAATAATTTCCATGTGGAGAAGTCCCAGAAAACCGCACCTGAAACCGAATCCGAGAGCGATAGAAGTCTCAGGTTCAAAGGAGAGCGAAGCGTCGTTGAGTTGCAATTTTTCAAGAGCATCACGCAAATCGCCGTACTTTGCACCGTCAGCGGGGTAAATTCCCGAAAACACCATCGGGTTTACTTTTTTGTAACCCGCAAGCGGTTCGTCACAGGGGTTTTCGTCATTTGTAACAGTGTCTCCGACACGTGTGTCCCCTATACTCTTTATAGATGCAGTTATATAGCCGACTTCTCCCGCTGTGAGTACGCCGTTGTTCACAAGTGAAACAGCATCCATGTAGCCTGCCTCCGTGACCGTGAAAACCGCACCCGTTGACATAAGCCTTATATTGTTGCCGACTTTTACCGTACCCTCTTTTATTCTCACATAGATTATAACGCCTTTGTAGGAGTCATAACAGCTGTCAAAAATCAGAGCTTTCAGAGGTTTTTCGGGGTCTCCGTCGGGGGCGGGAATGTCCGTGACAATCCTTTCGAGGACTTCCTCTGTGTTTATACCCATTTTTGCGGAAATTCTGGGAGCGTCCTCCGCAGGTATGCCTATTATGTTTTCAATCTCCGCACAAACTCTGTCTGGGTCGGCAGAGGGCAGGTCTATTTTATTTATTACAGGCAGAATCTCCAGATCGTTTTCAATTGCGAGATAGGTATTTGCGAGAGTCTGAGCCTCAATGCCCTGAGAAGCATCAACGACAAGCACAGCACCCTCACAGGCTGTCAGGGAGCGTGATACTTCATAGTTAAAGTCAACGTGACCTGGAGTGTCGATAAGATTGAAAATATAGTCCTCACCGTTATTTGCGGTGTATTTAAGTCGCACCGCACGGGCTTTTATAGTTATACCCCTCTCCCTTTCGAGTTCCATATTGTCAAGAAGCTGGTCTTCCATGTCACGGATCGCCACAGTCTCGGTCTTTTCGAGAATCCTGTCCGCAAGAGTAGATTTGCCGTGGTCTATATGTGCAATTATGCAGAAATTTCTGATTTTCTCGTTAGCCAAAGCTATTCCTCCGTTTCTTTTTTCTTACTATATAATTATTATAACAGATTTTGTCCGACTTGTAAAGTATATTTTTTACACCGTGACAAGCTGACGGAATAAAAAAACTGTCGGGGAAGTCCGACAGCTTTTTGTTTATTATTATTATTATTATTTATTGTACACTCTTTTTTATTCTCGTTATTGCACTCTTCTCAATTCTTGAAACCTGTGCCTGTGAGATACCTATTTCCTCGGCGACTTCCACCTGAGTTTTCCCTTTCAGAAATCTTAAATATAAAATATTTCTCTCACGCTCGTCAAGTTTTTTAATTTCGTCCCGTATGGTGAGTTCGTCCATCCAGCTTTCAACGTCATTTTTGTCACCAATCTGGTCCATAATGTAGAGAGTGTCCTCGGAATCGGAGTAGACGGGTTCATAGAGCGAAACAGGGTCACTTATGCTTTCAAGAGCAATAACAACGTCCGAACGCTTTTCGCCTATTTCCCTTGCAATTTCATCAATATTCGGTTCACGCTGATTAAGAAAAGTCAGTCTCTCCTTAGCCTGAATGGCTTTATAGGCGAGGTCACGCAGGGAACGGCTAACTTTTACATGGCTGTAGTCACGCAGGTGACGGCGGAGTTCCCCCGTGATCATGGGAACGCAGTAAGTCGAGAATCTGACTTCTTTGGATAGGTCAAAATTGTTGATAGCCTTGATAAGTCCGACAACACCTATCTGAAACAAGTCGTCAATATCCTCTCCACGCCCCGTGAAACGCTGTATGACACTCAGCACAAGCCGCAGATTTCCCTTTATAAGTTTGTCCCGAGCCTCTTTGCTGTTGGTTTTTTTAATTTCTTTCAGGAGTTCAATTTTCTCCTCCTCTTTGAGAACGGTGAGTTCGGAAGTATTTATACCCGAAATAACAACTTTATTGTACGCCATAAATAATATCTCCCATAAAATGTCTATAGGGATATTATTACCCGTAACAAAGCCGATAATCAGATGTAAAATATGGGAAAACAAAAAAACAGATTCCCCGTTTTTAATTCGGAGAACCTGCCTGTTTTGCGTATTTAAGATTTTTTATTTGAAACTCTCTGCAAAATCGTCGTGGAGTTTTTTCTCAAGAACTTCCGCTTCTGCACGTGTGGGAGCTTTTGCGGTGAAGTAAATCTTGATTTTCGGCTCTGTACCCGAAGGTCTCACAATAGCCTTTGAACCGCCCTCAAGGAAAAAGGCGAGAACGTTCGACTTGGGCAGAGTTATTTCGGTCTCCTTGCCGTTTGAGATGTCTTTGGAGACACTCGTCTTGTAGTCGTCAAAGCGTACGACTTTCAGACCGCCCACAGATGCGGGGGGATTATCTCTCAGCCCCGTCATAATGGAGTCCATTTTGATCATACCGCTTTCGCCCTCAAAAGTAAAGCTGTATAGTGTCTGGTAGAACATACCGTATTTTTTGTAGAGGTTTTCCCTTGCCTGAATGAGGGTTATACCCTGTGTGCGGTAGTATGCAGCCATTTCGCATATCAGCATGGAAGCGTTCACAGCGTCCTTGTCTCTGACATAACCGCCCGACAGATAGCCGTAACTCTCTTCAAAGCCGAAAATGTATCTATCTTGTTCGCCTTTCTGTTCAAGGAGTAAAATCTGTTCGCCTATGAACTTGAAACCTGTGAGGACGTCAATAATCTCAACACCGTACTCTTTTCCGATGGCGTTCACCATATCTGTTGTTACGATAGTCTTGACAGCTATGGGCTTTTCGGGCATAGTACCCTTTTTTATCCTCTGTGTGCAGATATATTCGAGCAACATTGCACCGACTTCATTTCCCGTAAAAAGAGCGTAATTGTCACCGTCCGGTACTGCTATTCCCACACGGTCACAGTCGGGGTCTGTGGCGAGAAGCAAATCGGGCTTGACTTCATTGCAGTATCTCAGACCCACTTCGAGAGCCTCTCTTATTTCGGGGTTAGGATATGGACAAGTTGTAAAGTTTCCGTCAGGGTTCTCCTGCTCTTTTACGACAGTAACGTCCGTAATTCCTATTCTCTTCAGAATTTCACGGACAGGCTTGTTGCCCGTGCCGTTGAGAGGAGTGTAGACCACTTTAAGACCGCTTGACGCACACAAATCGGTGTTTATGCCCTCAGCGAGAACGTGCTGATAGAAGGACTCTATAACGTCCTGACCGATATAATTTATATTTCCCTTTGCGAGTTCTTCGTCAAAATCAGCCGACTTGACATCATTGAACATATCGAGGGAATTTATCCTGTCGAGGATAATCTGTGCACCTCTCAGAGTAATCTGACAGCCGTCCTCACCGTAGACCTTGTAGCCGTTGTATTTTGCAGGGTTGTGGCTTGCCGTCACCATTATACCGCCCTGACATTTCAGGTTTCTGACGGCAAACGAGAGACACGGAGTAGGCATAAGTTCGGAGTAGATATGTACTTTTATGCCGTTTGCGGAGAGGACTTCCGCAACAGCCTTTGCAAAGACATCCGATTTATTTCTGCTGTCGTAAGATATGGCAGCCGATGGATTTTTGTACTCCTGATTCAGATAGTCGGCAAACCCCTGTGTGGCACGCTTTACCGTGTAAATATTCATGCGGTTTGTACCTGCACCAATTACACCTCTCAGACCGCCCGTACCGAATTCAAGGTCCTTGTAAAATCTGTCCTTGACCGCTTCGGTGTCATCTCCGATACTCTCAAGTTCCGCTTTGAGTTCGGGGTCCTTGACATTTTCGAGCCAGAGGTTATAAAGTTCAGTTTCTTTCATAGAAAAAATACCTCCTGTGGGGAAAAATATAGTACAATTATAACATTTTTTTCTGAATTTGAAAAGAGTATTTGAAAATTTTTCACAATTTCGCTATATCTTTTGGCACTATGCACAAAAACAAAATGAAAAAACAGTGCATATTGACGTGAGATATTATTCAAGAAAATCTTTTACTTTTTTGCTCCTGCTCGGGTGACGGAGTTTTCTGAGAGCTTTTGCCTCAATCTGTCTTATTCTCTCCCGTGTGACATCGAAACGCTGTCCGACTTCTTCAAGTGTACGGGACTTGCCGTCCTCAAGACCAAAACGCAATTTCAGGACTTTCGCCTCACGGTCTGTGAGAGTATTAAGGACTTCATTAAGCTGTTCTTTTAGAAGTGTGTGGGAAGCGGCTTCAGCGGGAGCAGGAGCATCGTCATCGGGGATAAAGTCGCCGAGATGGCTGTCCTCCTCCTCACCTATGGGAGTTTCAAGCGAAACAGGATCCTGTGCGACACGCATTATCTCACGCACCTTGTCAACGGGCATACCGAGTCTCTCGGCTATCTCTTCGGGACTTGGGTCGTGACCGTTTTCGTGTAGAAGCTGACTTGACACTTTCTTGACTTTAGTTATGGTCTCAACCATGTGGACGGGTATTCTGATAGTCCTTGCCTGGTCGGCAATAGCCCTTGTTATAGCCTGACGTATCCACCAAGTTGCATATGTTGAAAACTTGAAACCCTTTGTGTAGTCAAATTTTTCAACAGCCTTTATGAGACCCAAATTTCCCTCCTGAATCAGGTCAAGAAACTGCATACCTCTTCCGACATATTTCTTAGCTATGCTGACAACAAGTCTCAGATTGGCTTCAGAGAGCCTCTTTTTGGCGTTTACATCTCCCTCAGCCATTCTCTGTGCGAGTTCAATTTCCTCGTCTGTTGTCAGGAGGGGGACACCGCCTATCTCTTTGAGATATATTTTAACAGGGTCGTCAATGGCAATTCCCTCCGTAGAGAGAGCCATTTCGAGGTCATTGGTGAGATTGTGTTCAATGTCCTTATCGCCGTCGGAGTTCACATCATCTATGATTTCAATGTTCAGGTTTTCGCACTTGTCGTAGAAACTGTTCAGCTGGTCGACATCGAAATCGAGTTCCTCAAGTGCATCGGAAATTTCCTTTGTCGTGAGTTTTCCCCTTGTCTTTCCCTGTTCGAGCAGGGCGTCGATAGTATTCTTTTTTGAATCCATCTTTGTTCCTCCTTAAAGTTTTCCTTTTTTTCCTGATTTTGAATTGAAAAGGGAACGAAGTTCCTCATTGGAAATATCTGCATTCTTTCCGTCTGCACTGTATAAGTTTCTCTTCCTCAGCATCTCTGCACAGTGCAGAAATGTCTGCCGTTCGCATTTTTTAGTCTCTATTCCGCTTATTCTGCCCAGTTCGGCGGGAGAAAATTCGTCATCAAGGAGAGAGAGCGAAAAATTTCCGAATTTTTTTATTCTGTCGACAATTGCCGTGTAGACTTTTCTGTTGAACGGGTCTGTAAAATTAGCTGGGGGGGACTCCCTCTCTATTTCCGAAACGCTTGACGGGTTTGAGATAAGAAATGATATTATCATCTTTTCTAAGTCAACATCGGGGTAGTTATCCCGATATTCCCGATTGTCAAATTCGGTCACGCCATAATTTTCGGTACGGAGCGGTCTGTCCGACTTCCGTACGCTCTCAACTCTCGCATTCACGGCATCTCTAAGAGTGTGGGAGGGTATTCCGCACCTGTCCGCACATGACGATATGTAGACATCTCTTGCAACGGGTGATTTTATCTCGGCTATTATTTCCGAAACTTTCCTAAGATAATTTATTTTTCCGTATTCGGAGGACATATCAATTTCGTCCTCGCACTGTCTCAGCATATGCACAACAGCGTCCTCCGACTCCTCAAGCAGTTTTCCGAAATTCTCACTCCCGTATTTTTTTATAAATTCATCGGGGTCTTTTGCACCTTTCACAACGAGAACCTTTGAAAATACGTCATATTCGGAGAGATACCTGACGGCTTTTCTGACAGCCTGCTGACCTGCACTGTCGTTGTCGTATGCAATAATGACTTCCCCCGCAAACCTGCTTATAAGTTTTGCCTGCTGTGGAGTTATTGCAGTGCCAAGAGTTGCGGTTGCGTTTTCAAATCCCGCCTGATTTACCGCAATTACGTCCATATAGCCCTCACAAAGGATTATATTTTTCATTCCCGATTTTTTCACAAAATTCATTGAGTAGAGATTTGTACCCTTTTCAAATACGGGTGTCGTGGCAGTATTGAGATACTTAGCCCTTTCGGTGTCCTTCAGAGCCCTCCCGCCGAAACCTATCACTTTTCCGTTCAGATCGACTATCGGGAACATAATTCTGTCTCTGAAAATGTCGTAGAGCCTGCCGTTTTTCTCGGACTTTGCCGACAGCCACGCACTTGTTATTTCCTCCTCCGAGTAGCCCTTTGACAGGAGATAGTCCGTCAGCAAATTCCACGAATCGGGGGCGTAGCCGAGACCGTATTTTTTAGCGGTCTCAGCCCGTATTCCCCTCTTTGTAAGATATTCCGCACCTGCAGTGTTCTCTCTGCTGTAGAGATTTTTGTAGAAAAAATTCGCACTCAGACGGTTCAGTTCATATATTACCTCTTTTTTCTTGCTGAGTAACTGTTCTTTTTTGCTGTACACGGGCATTTGAAGCCCCGAACGCCTTGCAAGTTCGGTGATTGTCTCCTTGAAGTCGAGACCGCTTATCTCCTGAACAAAATTTATAACGTCACCTCTTTTTTGACAGCCATAGCAGAAAAATCTGTTTTCATCGGGGTATATGGCGAGGGACGGCGTGTCGTCACCGCCGTGGAAAGGACAACTGCACCAGTACAGACGACCTTTTTTTTCGGTTTTACAGTAAGAACTTATGACTTCCTCAATGGGGTTTGCCTCTTTAAGTCTCTGTATAAAATCGCTGTTCTTATCCATTCTGTATCACTTCCACGGTCTGGGTATAAAAATTTCGGAGTATCGTCTGATCGCATATTCGTCACTCATACCCGATATGTAGTCGCACACAGCACAGTCAACATCGCTCTCCCGAGCGATTTTTTGGTACTCATCGGGCATTTCGGAGACGTTCTCCCTGAAATACGAGTAAAGACTTCTCACGAGATTTTCAGCCTTTCCCTCCTCACCCTTTGCGGATGGGTTGTAGTAGACTTTTTCAAACATGAAACTTTTGAGTTCATCGTGAGCCTTGCGGACTTCGGGCATGAAGTCTATATTTTCCGCACCGTGTTCCACGACAGACGCTACCAGACTTGTAATTCTCTCCGACTTTGATTTCCCGAGTACCCTTGTGACACTTTCGGGAATTTCGTCATATGATAGAACTCCCGCACGCATGGAGTCCTCAATATCGTGGTTCAGATAGGCAATAGTGTCGGCAAGTCTCACAACGCACCCCTCACGGGTTTTTGCGGTCATATTTGTGTGGCACTCTATGCCGTCCCTGACAGCAAAAGTCAAATTCAGCCCCTCACCGTTGTTCTCGATTTTTTCGGCAACTCTCACGCTCTGCATATAGTGTCTGAAACCGTGCGGACAGATTTCGTTCAGGACAGCTTCACCACAGTGACCAAAGGGAGAGTGCCCGATGTCGTGACCGAGTGCAACAGCCTCCGTCAGGTCCTCATTGAGCCTCAAAGCCCTTGAAATAGTCCTTGCGACCTGAGCGACTTCAAGCGTGTGAGTGAGCCTTGTTCTGTAGTGGTCGCCTTCGGGGGCGAGAAAGACCTGAGTTTTACGCTTTAGTCTCCTAAAGGCGTTACAGTAGAGAATCCTGTCCCTGTCACGCTGAAAATCTGTCCTGTAGGGACACTTTTCCTCCTGTCTCTCACGCCTTGTGAATTTTTCATCGTCACTCTTGCAGGCGTACTCACAGAGAATATTTTTTTCAATTTTTTCAGTCTGTTCACGGACGTTCATAAAAAATCCTCCCATATCCGACTAAGAAACCGATGTGAAATCCTGATAACTCTCGCCCATATCGGTGACATCTGCCGAGCCGTTTGTTATCTCGCAGAGCTTTTTTTTCAGAGGTTCAAGAAGTTCGCTTAGAACAAGAATTTCAAGCACAACTTCCCCGCCAAAATCCGAATTTACGACTATAGTCTTGAAATCAGGCAGAATATAGTTTATCTTGCCATAGAGATTGTAGTCTGTTCTGATTACAAGTCTGTGGCAGAGACACATATTCATAATTTTTGCCGAGTCGCAGGTTATTGACGCAGAGTGAGAATAAGCCCTTATAAGACCCCCTCCGCCGAGGAGTATACCGCCGAAATATCTTGTGACGACTATACAAACGTCCGTGAGATTTTTTTTTCGGAGTACTTCCAGAACGGGCATACCTGCAGTTCCGTGGGGTTCGCCGTCATCGGAATATCGGGAAATATTGTCGTCACGGAGTATGTAGGCATAGACGTTGTGACGTGCTTTTCGGTTATTCGCACGGACACTCTCGATAAAATTCACAGCTTGTTCGTTCGTCCTGACGGGAGCCATACAGCCTATAAATTCGGATTTTTTCTCTACAAAAGAGGTCTTTGCGACCTCAGCTATCGTGAAATAATTCATATTTTTTACCTTTTGTGCAAAAAAGCCGGTCAGGAAAGACCGGCTGTAAATCACTTGCCCATATTGAAACGTCTCTTGAATCTGTCAACACGTCCGCCCGTATCGACGAGCTTTTGCTTACCGGTGTAGAACGGATGGCACTTCGAGCAGATTTCAACCTTGATATTCTCTTTTGTGGACAGAGTTTCAATTACGTTGCCACAGTGGCAGGTAATTGTAGTCTTGAAAAGCACAGGATGGAGTCCCTCTTTCACGATTGTCACCTCTTTCAGAATACTATTTGTTGTATACTGACAGCCCATCAGTTCCCTTAGACAGTAGTGCCGTAATACAATATATTTCATTATAACAAATTGAGAACGATTTGTCAAGGGGAAAAGATATATTTTTATTTTTTAACTTTTGATTTTATTTCCTGCTCTCTTTTGCGTAGTCCGTGAGTTCACCGAGACAGTATTCAAAGCAAGTTCCGTACCACATTTCTTTCATGCACGGTAAAGTGGCACGGATACAGTCGGCAGTAAACCCGACAGAGATGTCAAGGGACTCCTGCAATGACTTCCCAAGAGTGACCGCCCCAGTGAAAACGCTTGCGAAAATATCGCCTGTGCCGTGGACATAGCCGTCAATGTGTTCCCTGAAGGAGGAGCAGAAGACATTTTTTTCCGAGTCATAAGCCATAGCACCGTGTTTGTTGCCCGACTGCACGCCCGTCAGGACAGGTACACGGCAACCGAGTTCAGAGAGGTTTACTAAAATATTTTTAACGTTCTCCTGACTGTAGTCCTCTTTGTACGGAATATCGAGCAGCAGACAGGCTTCCGTGATGTTGGGGATTATAAAATCAGCCTTTGAGCAGAGTTTTTTCATCTCACGGACAAATTTTTCGGTGAAACCTGCGTAAAATTTTCCCGAATCGCCCATAACAGGGTCTACAACTATAAAATTTTCGGAATTTCCGAAATCGTCAAAAAAATCGGAGACAATTCTGACCTGTTCAACCGAACCGAGATAGCCTGTATAGATACCGTTGAAATCAAGACCGAGTTTTTTCCAGTGTTCCGCAATTTGGGGAATATCTCCTGTCAGGTCTCTGAAAGTATAGCCCTTGAAACCGCCTGTGTGAGTTGACAGGACAGCTGTGGGGATAACAGCAGTCTCAATTCCCATGGCGGAGATTATGGGCAGGGCAGAGGTCAGCGAACACTTCCCGAAACAAGATATGTCCTGAATTGTGACAATTTTTTTCATTCAGAGTCCTCCTGAAAGCCGAAATCAAAGTAATCCTCTTTTATGAATCTGTGATAGCTGACGTGTCCGCCCTCATCGGCAAGGCAGTAAAAATACTCTTCGGGCTTGCCGTCATTGAAAAAGACAAGGCAGTCAAACTCTTCACTTTTTACTTTTTTGACTGTTATTTCGCCGTATTTTCTGAAAATATCGAGAATTTCGGGGATAGTAGTGCCGTGCCTGCGGACAGCCTCCACAAACTCCGTGATAAAATCGTAACCGTCAAGACCGTTCACATAGGCACCGCCCTTTTCGGGGACAGTTATGCAGAAACCGTTTTTTATCCTCTCAGAACTGATACCGCCGAGATGGTCACAGAAATACTCCGAAAAATCTTTGAGTATCTCCTCAGCCTGTTCAAAATCGAGTTTTTCGCCGAGCAGGTGACTGAGCGAGCTGAGCATATAGTTGAAACTCACGGGCTTGTTGTCAAAGCCTATTTTGAGTTGAGCCTCTTTTATATTGTCGGTTATATTTTTTTCAAGTCTCTCAAAGTTCATTTTAATCTCTCCTGTCTTATATTAAATTTATATATATTTATATTAAATTTTATATTAAATAAAACTCACACAGCTTGTAGTATTTCTATAGCTTTATTCAACTGTGCGTCAATATCGCTGTCGGAGTTGTCAACAACGTAGTCGGGAGTTATACCAACTCCGTCATAGCAATCGGAGACAGCCGTCTTGTACTCCGCAACGGTCAGCACAACCGCACTGCCGTCGTCAAATTCGGAAGTCACCTGCATAACGCCTTTTCCGTAAGTCTGCACTCCCACTATATCAGCCTTTCCCGCATCACGGAGTGCAGCGGTAAACAGTTCCCCCGCACTTGCCGTATTTTCGTTGACTATCACCACCATAGGCAATTCGATTTCGGACTCATCGGAGTAGACTATCGTCTCGGAGTGACCGTCTTTATATTCGGCAGTCGCAACAACTCCCTCAGGCAGAAGAGGGTCAAGACAGTCCTCAAGAGCCGTTACAAGCCCCCCGCCGTTGTCACGCAGGTCAAATATCAGAGACTTTGCACCGTTTGAAGTAAGTCTCTCCAGAACATCTATAAACTGCTGTGTGGTGTTCTCCTTGAAACTGCTTATTTTTATATAACCCGTGTAATTGCTGAGCATTTCGCCCGTCACGGAAACGACTTCTATCTCCTCACGGATAAAGGAGTAATCCCTGTCTATACCGTTTCTCCGAACGGTCAGAGAAATTTCAGAGCCGACATTTCCACGCATGAAGTCCATAGCCTCTTCAAACGTCATATCTTTTACGTCAACACCGTCAGCGGATATTATAATGTCGCCCTCCTGAATGCCCGAATCGCTTGCGGGGGAGTTCTCCATAACGCCTGTAACTGCTATATAACCGCTGTCGTCATGTTCGAGAGTAAGCCCCATTCCGACCACTCTTCCCGAACTGTCCTCTTTTTCGGTGTTGTACTCGTCCTCAGTCAGATAGCGTGAATACTTGTCATCGAGACCTGAGACATAACCTTTCAGAATGCCGTCCGTGAGTTCTGTCTCGTTTATATCTCCGTAGTAATTTTCTCTGACATATGTGTCAAGGAGCTGTAGCGAATCGTATTTCTTTCCCTTTTCGTTCACGTCGAGGACTTTTCTGTTGAAACTCTGTAGCGAGAAAAACGAAGTCAGTATAAACGTCACAGCGATAGATATGGCGACAAGACTGACAGCCAGACCGAGACTTATTTTTTTATTCATAAAATATCTCTCTCTTTCAAATTTGCAGATTTGGAGTTATCGGGTTCACGCTTATTTCGGGAACACAGTATAAATTATAATGCGGTTGCAGAAGCAACCGCATAATATTGCAGTCATGGTGTTATCAGGGACTTACATATTTCTGTGGGTCTGTCTGGACACCGTTTTCAAGTACTTCAAAGTGCAGGTGAGGACCTGTCGACCAGCCTGTTGAACCGACATAGCCTATCTCCTGACCCTGTTGGACGTAGTCCCCCACAGAGACACATATACTTGCCATGTGACCGTAAAGTGTCGAATAAGTGCCGTCGTGTGCGATAACAACATAATTTCCGTAACCTCCTCCACAGCCACAGCTGTCGTCTTTTCCGTAGTTGTGAGTGCAGGAGTTATTAGCCGAGACGACAGTTCCCGACCTTGATGCAACGACAGTACCGCCTGCTATGTTCGCATCGCCAACGTCCATACCCTTGTGGTCGGTACTTCCCGCAAGGTCTCTGAGACCGAACGGACTCGAAATATAGCTGAAACCGGGAGCGGGCCATATGAAATCGGATGTAGGAGCAGTGTAGGAGGATTCCTCGTTCTCATCAACCTGTTTCTGAGCTTCCTCAGCTTCCTGCTTTGCCCTGTCGGCTTCCTCACGGGCTTGCTGTGCAAGTCTCTCCGCCTCCTCACGCTCTGCCTGTTCCTCAGCCTTTTTCTTCTCCTCAGCGAGTCTTTCAGCCTCTTCCGCAGCTTTTCTCTTCTCCTCAGCTATTCTGTCAGCCTCTTCAGCGTCTTTTCTCTTCTGTTCGGCAATAGCAGCCTGTTCCTCCTCATAGCGTTTCTGTGCGAGTTCCTTATTCTTTTCGATTTCGGCAACTATGTCGTTGTACTCCTCATTAAGAGCCTCATTCTGCTTTGCGAGTTCCTCCTTGTCCGCACCGAGTTTTTCCTGTTCTTTTGCAATGCGGTCTATCTCCTCTGAGGTCTTCTGCATTTTTTCGTTGAGAGTCTGTATTTCTGCATCTTTTTCGTCACGCTTTTTCTGCTGGTCGTTCTGTTTTGTCACAAGGGCGTTTTTTTCGGTTTCGAGGTCGGTTTTAGACTTTTCAAGCCTGTCTATTTCGTCAACGATTTCGGTTATGAGTTGTTCGTCGTGTTCGGACATTCTGCTGACCATTACAGCTCTTGACATCATGTCATAGAAACTTGAAGAGCCGAGAAGTATCGAAGCTGTGTTTTCGTTTCCCGAAACGTAAATCTCACACAGACGCTGTTTGAAAGTCTCTATGTGTTCATCTATATCAGCCTGTTGGGACTCTATATCGGCAGTCAGAGAATCTATGCTGACCTGTGCGGAATATATCTCATCTGAAATTTTTTCAAGTTCGTCGTTCAGGAGAGAAATATTGTCCTGAATCAGCTTTATCTGTTCAAGAAGATTTTGCTGATAGGAAACTTCCTCGTCCTTGTCGCCCTCAAGTGCAGAGATTTTCTCTTCAAGTTCGGCAATTTTTTCGTCATTGTCCTTTCGCTGTTCCTGAATATCCACGACAGACCTTGCGGACACGCTCCTGCTGTCGTCCTTTACACACTCATACGACACAACAGCACCCGCTGAAACGGCGGTACACACCAGAAAAGACAGAACTCTCTCCGCTATGTGCAGTTTCTTCATTTCAATTCGGCGAATAAAAAACGCCTTGTCTCCTCTCATAATAGTTAATCGGTTAATTTTAATTTATTAAATTTGTAATAAGTTACACGTCAAGATGTTTTCTTGTGCTTATGACACTTCCCACCGCTCCGAGCAGAGAGCCTGCGAGAATATAGCACAGTGCGACGGGTATTCTCACTTCCGAAAACGGTATGAGACTATTCCTGCCGACAGCTGTCACAAGTTTTTCGGTCTCCTGCATAAGGTCATAGACGGAGCTGTAAATCCCCCATGTTATAAAAAAGGCGGTTATTCCTGCGACCAGCCCCGTCACCATTCCCTCTATAAAGAATGGGGTGCGGATAAAGAAGTCAGTCGCACCGACATACTTCATGATCTGTATCTCCTCACGCCTTGAGTAGACACTTGCCTTTGTGGTGTTTGAAATCATTATTATTGAGACGGCAATCAGTGCAATCATAACAGCCGTCATTATAACCGTCACAATATTTCTCAGGTCTCTTAAGACCTGCGTGACCTCTTTTGAGACATAAACCTCGTCAACATCGTCAAACTCGGAGATAATATCGGCGGTCTTCTCTATTTCGTCATTATTTTTGACAGTCACCGTAAACCCGTCGGGCATAAACTCATAGTCCTCAATATAGTTGAATATAGCCTGTCCCTTTTCGGAAATCTCCCCCTGCACCTTTTCAAGAGCCTGTTGTTTGGATATATAGCTGACATTGTTTACATTTTCAATTGAAAGAAGTTCAGCCTGAAATTCCGCAACACGTTCGGACGGCGTACCCTGTTCTATATAGACTGCTATTTCGTTCTGATTTCCGAGACCCGTTATCATGGAGTTCATATTCATTGAAAAAAGTGAGGCAGTCCCCACAAGGAGGAGCGATATAAGCAGTACACAGAAAGTCGCAAAAGCCATCATCTTGTTTTTCCAGATGTTCTCAATGCCCTGTCTTGTGAGGTATCTGAAGCCGTTTGTAGTCATTCTCCGACCTCCTCCTCATCGGTATTTCGGACATCTTCCGCCTGTTTTTCACCCTGTCCTATTTCGTCGGCGATATGGGCGAGAATTTCGTCAAGCATAGCGTCTTCGGACAGACAAAGCGGATTTTCGTCACCGTTTTCCGAGACTGTAGTTTCCTCCGCCTGCTGTTCGGGCGGAATGAAAACGTCCTCAGCACTGTCATCGTCACTGTCATAGCTGTCGGGCGGGAGCGTCTCCTCCTCACGGAGAAATTCATTTTCGGACATCTGTCCCGCACTTATACCGTTTTCAAAGAACTCATCATCGGGCATTTCGTCCATTCCCGTTATGACTTCATCGAACACTATTTCACCGTCGGTTATATTTATTATTCTGCCTCCGAAACGCCTTACAAGGTCGTGTTCGTGAGTTACCATTAAGACCGTAGTCCCACGGTCGTTTATGCCTTTCAGCAGGTCCACAATTTCATAGGACAGTTCGGGATCTATATTTCCTGTAGGTTCATCGGCAATTATCATCTGCGGATCGTTCACAAGTGCCCTTGCTATCGCCACACGCTGTTTTTCACCGCCCGACAGTTCATCGGGGTAGGAGTTTATCTTGTCATCAAGTCCGACAAGGTTTATGACGTATGAAACCCTCTTTTTAACGAGTTTCGGCGGAGAGTCTATAACTCTCAGTACAAAGGCGATATTGTCGTAGACGGTCATAGAGGATATAAGTCTGAAATCCTGAAAAACAAAGCCGAGAGTACGGCGAAATTCGGGGATCTGCTTTTTTTTCAGGGTGTTCAGGTCGTAGCCGTTCACGGTCACGGTACCGCTTGTCGCATCTATCTCTTTCAGAATAAGTTTTATCATGGTACTCTTTCCCGCACCCGACGAGCCTACCACAAAAGCAAAATCGCCGTCATTTATTTTAAGGCTGACGTTGTTCAGAGCGTCAACACCGCTTGCGTAGGTGACGGAGACATTCTGAAACTCTACCACTTGGGTTCACCTTCCTTACATACTCATATTGATATTTACAATATTTACAAATGAGATAACCTCAGCGGTATTCTGTTTTTGGTGTGAGAAACCAGTCCGCAGAGCGTAATGCTCCGACAGACCGGTTTTGAGATTGTCTTTCAGAATTTTACGGGGTTTGCAGACAGATATTTCTTTACCATCAAAGCTATCTTGAAAATAATTGCGTGGTCAAACTCACGCAGGTCAAGCCCCGTGAGTTTCTTTATCTTTTCGAGTCTGTACACAAGAGTATTTCTGTGTACAAATAATTTTCTTGAAGTCTCCGACACGTTCAGGTTGTTCTCAAAGAACTTCTGTATAGTGAACAGAGTTTCGTGGTCAAGGGAGTCTATACTTCCGACTTTGAAGACCTCGTGCAGGAAAGTGTCACAGAGGGTAGTCGGCAGGTGGTAGATAAGTCTTGCTATACCGAGATTGTCATAGCTTATTATGACTTTGTCCGTATCGAAAACTTTTCCGACTTCAAGAGCCATCTGAGCCTCTTTGAAAGAGCGTGCAAGCTCCTTGACACCGACAACGGGCGTTCCTATACCGACGTTCACCCTTGTGTAGAACTCACTGCTCAGAGTGTCAGCTATAGAACGTGCAAGCTTTTCAAGGTCCTTTGAATCGACAGTGCTTTTCAGCTCCTTTACGAGAACAATGTCCATCTCCGTTATGTTGAAAACAAAGTCCTTGTTCTTGTCGGGGAAGAGGTTCTGGATAACGTCATATGCGGATATGTCGTTTGCGGACACTATCCTTATCAGGAAAACAGCACGGCTTATTTCGGCATTGAAATGGAGTTCCCTTGCCTTTATGACTATATCTCCGGGGAGAATGTTGTCAAGAATGACATTCTTGATAAAGTTGTTGCGGTCGTACTTTTCATCATAATACTGCTTGATATTTGAGAGAGTTATGGCGAGGATACTTGCATACTTTGCGGCAGCATCGTCCACTCCCTCCACAAATACGGCATAGTCGGGCTTTACTCTTGAGCCGAAAGGCTTGTAGGTGAAGCCGTCCCTTATAAATATGTCGTGTGAGTCGCTCAAATCGAGCGAGACAAACTCGTTTGTTGTACCGACTCTTGTGAGGTCACTGCACGCAATTATGTTTGCAGTTTCGTCAACAACGCCGATAGTTGCGTCAATTGTATCACGCATCTGATGAACTAAACCCTGAAATAATCTGTTGGACATAAATACAACCCTTCTCTTAAAGTTTTAATATTTTGAGATATTTTTATAAATAATAAATAAATTTTATAAAAATTTATAAATTATAAAAATATATATTCTCAGGATCTCAAAGAGAATCACAGCAGGGCAAGAGAAAAAATCCCCTGCATTTATTACAGATTGTAACATATAATTATGAACATATTATGAATAAACTGTTAATTTTCTTTGAAGTTCCCGAAAATTTACTATATTTTAGTGTTTATAATTGTCTGAATCGACTAAATTCTCAATTCAGATTGTAACCATTCAGTAATTTACTCTTAATCAGCTCTTAAAAAACTCACATTTTTTCGGGCTGTTCTATTTTGAGGACAGTGAGAACGTTCCGCATTACCTGTCTCACAGCCACACACAGGAGTATCCTTGCGTTCCTGAGTTCGGCGGACTCTGCGTTTCTGACGTTGCAGGAGTCGTAGAACTTGTGGAAAAGGCTTGCAAGTTCGACAGCGTATTTCGTCATTCTGGACGGATCATAGTTTTCCGCTGACAAATCTGTTTCGTGTGGCAGGGAGGCTATATGGCGTATCAGCTCGATTTCCTTGGTGTCACATAGGAGCGAAAAATCTGCACTTTCGGGAATCTCCACGCCGTCCGATTTGAGAGTGGCGAGCAGACTGCAAATTCTTGCGTGGGCGTACTGGACATAGTAGACGGGATTTTGTGAGGACTTCTCAACGGCGAGGTCAAGGTCAAACTCAAACTGTGAATTTGCCTCACGGAGATTGAAATAGAATCTTGCAGCGTCCACGGGTATTTCGTCGAGGAGAGTGACAAGAGTGATAGCTTTTCCGCTTCTCTTGGAGAGTTTCACGGTCTCACCGCCACGCACAAGTCTGACCATCTGCATAAGGACAGCATCGAGTTTCCCCGAATCCACACCGAGAGCGTCAAGGCAGGCTTTCAGTCTGGGAACATAGCCGTGGTGGTCCGCACCGAGAATATTGACAGCCCTGTCAAAATTTCTTGTGACGAGTTTGTCGCAGTGGTACGCAATATCGGGCACTATATATGTGTAAAGACCGTTGCTTCTTTTGAGGACAAAATCTTTGTCGAGACCGTAGTCCGTACCCCTGAACCATACAGCACCGTCCAGTTCATAAGCTTTGCCGTTTTCGAGTAATTTGTTTACAATTTCGGCAGTCTGATTTTTTTCGTGTATGGTACTCTCCCTGAACCAGTTGTCATAGACTATTCTGTATTTTTTCAAATCACGCTCAAGACCTGCAATATTTATCGGAAGAGCGTAGTCAACGAGAGCATTTTTTCTGTCCTGTTCGGGGAGACTTGCGAGTGAATCGCCGTTTATTCTGTAGTAGTTGAGAGCGTGTTCTATAATGTCAGTTCCGAGGTAGACATCGTCGGGCATTGCGAACTTACCGCCCTCTGCACTTTGATTATATATCTCCGCACATATTTTTTCTATGTTTTCGGGGAACTTTTCAAGGACTTCCTGACCGTCGGGGGAGCATATCTGCATATATCTCAGAGAGAGGGATTTGCCGAATTTTTCAATCTGATTGCCCGCATCGTTGACATAAAACTCACGCTCAACGTAGTAGCCTGCTCTTTGGAGGACACTTGCGAGACAGTCACCTATCGCACCGCCCCTTGCGTTTCCGATGTGCATAGGACCTGTAGGGTTCGCAGAGACAAATTCAACGAGAATCCTCTTTCCCGCACCCGTGTCTGTACTGCCGTAATCGTCGCCCTCTTGGAGTACACTCTCAATGACTTTTGAAAACCAGTCCTTGCTTAGAAAGAAGTTCATAAATCCCGCACCCGCAGTCTCAAATCTCTCAAAGACCGAATTTTCAAGATTTATTTTTTCCGCAATCATACCTGCTATTTTAATGGGTGCATTTCTGAAAGTCCTTGCCGAGACCATAGCTATATTTGAGGCGAAGTCGCCGTGTGACTTGTCCGCAGGTATCTCAATGGAGTAGTCGGGAATTTGGGTAACTCCCTGTGGAAGAATCTGTGAGACCGCACCGTCTATTATTTTTTTAAGTTGGTCTGAGGCGTATTTTATCATATCCGACATAGTTCAATTTTTTCCTTTCGGGGTTTTATTTTTATCTCTCATTACGGTTATTATAATCTCGTTGTCGGAGAGATACGAGGCGTTTACATCGAGACTGTATTTCATGTAGAGTCTGCCGTTGCTGTTCAGAGTATTTTTGATTACCTGAGTTGACACACCGAGCTGAAATGTCCCGAACGGCGTGTCATATTGACAGTAGTGCTTTTTGCCTGTTTCAAGTACGAGTACCGAACCTGCATAGCCGTCTCTCACAACGGACGCAGACCGACAGCCGTCTGCCGTCACTGTAGTTATACAGCCCTCAAAGCCCGTAGTCTCCGTATCCTCATATGAAATTTCGTAGCGGTTGTTTCTTGACGAAACGTGAGCTTTTGTCACAAGCTCCGTCCTGTTCTCACCGCTTTCGTCATTTATAACGCTTATGAGAGACACTGTTGCGTTTGTCTTCAAAAATTATCCCTCCTGTTTCTGTAATGAGAATTTTTTCACGGGTTCAGTACGTTCTCTCCGAATTTTCGATAGCCTGCTGTAAAAGACGGTCTGTGAGTTCGGGGAGAGGAGTACCCGAAAAGTCCATAAGTTTCGGGAATATACTTGTCTGTCTGAGACCTGTGGCGGTTATTATCTTGTTCAGGAGGAGTTCCCCGTCAGCCGTGAGGAAAAACTCAACTCTTGCCATACCCTTACAGCCGAGGGCTTTGAACGCATTGACGGCGGTCTCCCTTATTTTTTCCCGCAAATTTTCGGGAATATCCGCAGGTATGATTATATTCTTGCCGTTTCCCGCCTTTGTCGGATCGTACTCCATATCTGGAAATGAAATCTCCCCCACGCAAGAAGCTTCGGGATTTTCGTAGCCTGTGACGGCAACTTCAAGTTTCCTGCCCGATATGTACTTCTCCACGATAACTTTGTTGTCGTTTGAAAAAGCCATTTTTACGGCTTTGAGCATTTCGTCACTGCTTTTTACAATATTGCTCCCGATGTTACTGCCGCTGTTTGCAGGTTTGACTATCAGAGGAAATCCGAGCTGATTTGAAATCTCTTTGCACTTTTCGTCAAGAAAATTTATCTCCCTTTGCGTTATGAGTTTCCACTTTGCGGTTTTTATGCCGTAGTCGTCAAGAACCATGTGGGTGTGCGACTTGTCCGTACACGATGCCGACGCAAGAAGTCCACAGCCGACATAGGGTATTCCCGACATATCAAGCAAGCCCTGAAGAGAGCCGTCCGCACCGAATTTTCCCTGAAGTACGGGGAAAACGACATCTATTTTTCTGATGGAAACTTCCTTGTCCTCAATAATTATTATACCCCTGTGAATGGGGTCGGGCGAGAGGACAGCGGAGACACAGTCGGGATTCTGTTCCCACCGACCGTTTATAATTTCGTCCGTGTCACCCGGAAAATAAAGCCACCTGCCTTTTTTAGTTATGCCTATGCACACAATGTCATATGAAGATTTCGGAATGCTGTTTATGACCGAGACGGCGGTCGCACAGGAGAGATTGTGTTCATTTGATACACCGCCGAATATCACAGCAACTTTTGTTTTAGCCATAGTTTTCTCCTCTCTTGATTTTTTATCATAAACCGGGGGTTTTGTGGGGAGCTCTGCTTTGTGGGGGGCTCTGCCCCCCACACCCCCTGCCAAAGGGGGAAACCCCCTTTGGAAACCCGTGATTAAACATTTTTAGTTTTCCCGCTATTTGAGTAACAGTAGAACTTGCCTAAGCCCATCATGGGGGGTTCGGGGGGATGCTTCCCCCCGACGGGGGTTTGGGGGCTGAACCCCCAATGGGGGTTCAGGGGGGCAGAGTCCCCTGCCCCTTATCGTTGCTTTGTGGGGGGCGTTGCCCCCCAAGCCCCCTACCAAAGGGGGAAACCCCCTTTGGAAACCCGTAATTAGATATTTTTAGTCTTGCTATTATTCAAGTTTTTGTTTAATCGTGGGGGGAGGTTTACATTTCTGCGGATTCCTAAAATTGAAACAATAGAACTATTATGGGGGTTCGGGGCGGGGTATGGGGTGTCCCCATTTTCAAATCACCCCCCGACGGGGGTTTGGGGGCAGAGCCCCCAATGGGGGTTCAGGGGGCAAAGCCCCCTGCCTCTTAGACTTAAATGGGGGGGTTGGGGGCAGAGCCCCCAACAGCCCGCAAGTCAAAAAAATCTCCAAAAAAATATAATTTTAAGAAAATTATTTTCTGGAGTTCGTGGACAAAGCCCCCAATAGCCCACAAATCAATGTTCCGTGAAATTTATAGTCATATTCGAGTATCAATATATTCTATCACATTTCACAAAAAACTTCAAGTATTTTCTGCAAAAATGAAAAATTTTTGCAAATCAATCACAATCTTCACAATAACGGGTTGCAATATTTGTGCATATTGACGACAAGTTTTCAACATACACAATCGACAGCAAGAATTTTATTTGTTCATAATGACGAAAATATATTGACTTTCGGGAAACTATGGTGTATAATAAATATCAGATCAGAAATAAAGCAGGAGATGAGAGCTATATGCGTTCAAAGGGTACAAAGACTATCACCGAAAACAGAAAGGCGAGACACGAGTATTTTATACTTGAATCTTATGAGGCGGGAATAGAACTTGTCGGCACGGAGGTCAAGTCCATAAGACAGGGTAGTGTGAACCTCAAAGACAGCTGGTGCGGAATCGAAAACGGCGAGATTTTTGTCAAGGGTATGCACATATCGCCGTACGAAAAGGGGAACATATTCAACCGTGACCCCCTCAGACCGAGGAAGTTGCTAATGCACAAGAGAGAGATAAACAAGTTATATGGCACTCTCAAGCAGGACGGTCTGTCGCTCATTCCGCTCAGCTTGTATTTTAAGGACTCAAAAGTAAAAGTACAGCTCGGTCTTTGCAAGGGAAAGAAACTCTACGACAAGAGAGCAGATATGGCAAGGCGTGACGCAAAGAGGGAGATAGACAGAAATCTCAAAATAAAAAATCAGTAAATATTATTATATTATATTGAACGGTGTGACGGTACGGTCACGCCGTTTTTTTGTAATAATCATGTGTGCGGAGGAATATAATCAAACAGTACGGGGGAGAAAAATTTTTTACCCCTCAATGCGATTTCGGGAGGTTTTTTGAATATGGATATTGAAAAATACAAAAGAGAGATGATGAAACTCTACAGCAGGCGAAAACCGGAGGAAATTTCACAGCAGGAGAACGTCAATGCGGAAAGTGTTCAGGTGAACGGAGATATTAAAAGTCAAGGGGAGAATGTCAATAAATCGGGAGTGCAGGAGCAGAAACAGGAACAGCCTTTGCGGGAGAGTGTTCAGGTGAACGGAGAAATTAAAAATCGTGAGGAGACTTTTGACAAATCTGAAATTCAGGGACAGAAGCAGGAACAGCCTTTGCGGGAGAATGTCAAGACGGAGAATGTACGGGCAGACGGAGATATTAAAAGTCAAGAGGAGACTTTTGACAAATCTGAAATTCAGGGACAGGAGCAGGAACAGCCTTTGCAGGAAAATTTCGGTTCGGAGACAGTCGATTACAGCGAACGCTATCCCGATATTGATTTTTCGGAACTGGAGAGCGATTTGGGGACACTCCCGTCAGAGGAGACAAACAATCCCCCCGAATATATTTCGGAGGAGAGTCTCGGAAGTGCCACGGGTTACATAATAGTGAACGCAAGGGCGGGTGACGAGTCCACAGCGGTAGTGGGTGCAGTGGTACTTGTCACGGCGATAGTGGACGGCAACAGAATGATACTTGCAAGCGGTGTCACGGACGAGAACGGCACAACCCCGAAATTCAGTCTGCCCGCCCCCGAGTACAGCCTTTCACAGAGACCGTCTCCGTCGTCAAGACCGTACAATCTATTTGACGTTTCGGTGACTGCAAAGGGTTATTTCAATGCGAGGAGTGTGGACGTACCCGTCTTTGCGGACACGGTCTCAATACAGAATTTCAGCATGATACCCGTGCCGTTTATGATGAAGTCAAATGACGAGACTGTGACGTATTTCAATCAGGAGCCTTTTGCCTGAACAGTTTTTCGGGAATTTTTTTAATTTTCAAAAAAAAACAGAGAGGAGAATTTTATGCTGACAGGTACGCCATATATCCCCGAGACAATAACCGTACACCTTGGAAGTCCCGATTCGGACGCTCCCAATGTGACGGTGGACTTCAATTCATATATAAAAAATGTGGCATCGAGCGAGATATTCCCGACGTGGCCCGAAAACGCTCTGAGAGCCAATATATACGCAATAGTCAGTTTTGCACTGAACAGGATATACACGGAGTGGTACAGGTCGAGGGGATACGATTTTGACATAACGTCAGTCACGCAGTATGACCAGAAGTTCATAAACGGCAGGGAGTACTTCCAGAATATCAGCTATCTTGTTGACGAACTTTTCAACGACTATGTACGCCGTCAGGGGAGTGTCGAACCGCTTTTCACGTCATTTTGCAACGGCACGACTGTCACCTGTGACGGTCTTTCACAGTGGGGAACTGTTGACCTTGCAAATCAAGGTCTCACGCCTTACGAGATACTCCAATATTATTACGGAAAGGATATAGATATAGTGAAAGATGCACCCGTCAGAACAGCTCTGCCGTCCTATCCCGATATACCTCTTGAACTCGGAGCAGTCGGAAATGATGTCAGGTCACTTCAGATATATCTGAACAGAATATCGGGAAACTATCCTGCAATACCCAAAATTCCCTCTGCGGACGGAGTTTTCGATTCGGCTACGGAGGAGGCGGTGCGGACTTTCCAGAGCGTTTTCGGACTTGAGCCGACGGGAGTAGTTGACGAGGCTACATGGTACAGGATAGCATATATTTACACAAGTGTCAAGAGGATAGCGGAACTCGATTCGGAGGGAGTGAGATTTGAGGAGATAACGCCTGTCTTTGCGGAGGATTTGAGTATAGGAATGCAGGGGATAGAAGTCAGCGGAGTGCAGTATTATCTTGCGGTCATAGGGGCTTACTATGAAGCGGTTGAGCCTGTGGAGATAACCGGATATTTTGGAGAGCAGACCGAAAATTCGGTCAAGTCATTCCAGAGGGTTTTCGGACTTCCCCAGACGGGAATTGTAGACCGTGCAACAAGAAACGATTTGTACAGGGCGTACAGGGGCATTGCAGACACTATTAAACCCGAGTACACGGCAGTTGCGATATATCCGGGAATAGTCCTGAAAGAGGGCGATTCGGGGGAGTCTGTCAGAATAATTCAGGAGTATCTCAGTCTGATTCACAACACTTACAGCAATATTCCCGCCGTAAACAACACGGGCTATTTCGGTCCTCTGACAAGGCAGGCTGTCACGGAATTTCAGAAACAGTTCGGGATAAACCCCACAGGGCTTGTCGGGGCGGTGACATGGGATAAGATCGCAGAAGTTTACTCAGATTTGAAATTCGGCTTTGACAAGAGACCTTACCAGAACCCCGGTTACACGATTACCTGAAAAAACAGCAAAAGGGAGAGTGATTTTTTATGCCTTACAGCGACATTCAGAGGAGACAGCATATTTTTGAGTTACAGACCTATCTGCACGCTATATCTTTGATGGACAATAAAATACCGCTTGTCATTCCCGACGGCGTTTACGGACAGGAGACTTCAATAGCGGTTATGGCTTTTCAGCGTGAACACAGACTAAAAGACACCGGAAAAACAGACCCCGAAACTTGGGATATGATAGTAAAAGTGTACAGGAGTTACCTCGATGCGGAACCTATCGCCTATTCGGCTTTTCCGTCAGCAGGGTACACGGCGGTCACGGGCGACAGCGGACAGCTTGTTTATATAATACAGGCTATGTTGCACAGTGTGGGAACTTGCTACGACAACACCCCCAATGTGACGGTCTGCGGAAATTTCAATGAAGTTACCTGTGAAGCGGTCAAAAGATTCCAGAAGTGGAGCGGTCTCCCCGAAAACGGCAAAGTTGACAGCGGAACGTGGAATATGCTTGTGCGTTGCTGTGAACACATAAATATGACGGTTTTCAGCGTGTGAGGGAAATTTTTTTACCTGCTATGACATATCGTCCGCATGATTTCAATATAAAAGCACAAAATATCAGTTTTTAAGCATTATATATCATTGCCAAAAATTATTTCATGATTTATAATAAATACTGTCAGAATAAACAGGCGGTGTACACAGGGTACACTGCAAAGCGTATCATTATATTTCATATTTTAATTTTTTGGAGGGTAAAAAAATGAGAAATTTACTCATGAAGAAGAGAATAACTGCTCTTCTCTCAGCGACAGTGATGTCGGTAACAGGTATAGCAGGTGCGGCAGGAACTGCAATGACAGCAGTCCTCACAGCAGGCGTGACAACTTCTTTCGCTGCGGAGAGCAGTGTAAAAGTCCTCACATCGGTGGGATACGGAGAGGGTATGTATGCAACATGGTCTCCCGTGACAGGTGCTGACGGCTACAATGTTTACGTTGACGGCACACAGATAGACTCAATGCTGATAAGACAGTATTCGGGCTATTTCAGAGCCGATATGGTCGGACTCAAAGCGGGAAGTCACACTATGACAATCGTACCCGTTACAGGCGGTAAAGAGGACACCTCAAAACAGGCTGAAACAAAAGCGGACGTTTATGCACACGACAGAAGCGGTTTCGGATTTGTGAATGGCAGTTCTTCAGGTGCTTACAACGATGACGGTACTCTTAAAGCAAATGCTACTGTAGTTTATGTTACAAATGATACAAAGGATTCCGTCAGCGTGACACTCCCCGACAAGAAGGGCAACGATGTTGAACTCAAAGGCGTTCAGGCTATCATAACAGGTCTAAAAAGCAACGAGAAGTGCGGACCTGTTGCAATAAGATTTATAGGAAATATCACAGACCCCGACGGAATGAGCAAGGGAGACCTCTATGTAGACGCTGTTACTTGCGGTCTCACAATTGAGGGTATAGGAAATGACACTACTTTCAACGGTTTCGGACTTGTCATGAAAAACAGTTCAAACGTTGAGGCAAGAAATATAGGTTTTATGAACTGTGACAGTTCTGAGGGTGATGACTGCGGACTCCAGCAAAAAAATGACCACATATGGGTTCACAACTGCGATTTCTTCTACGGCGATGCAGGTTCGGATGCCGACCAGGTAAAGGGTGACGGTGCACTCGACACAAAGACTTCCACATATGTAACTCACTCCTATAACCACTTCTGGGACAACGGAAAGTGCAATCTGCAGGGTATGAAGAGCGAGTCCACGGAGAACTACATAACATACCACCACAACTGGTATGACCACTCCGACTCACGTCACCCCAGAATAAGGACTTGCACGGTCCACACTTACAACAACTACTTTGACGGAAACGCTAAATACGGTGTAGGCGTGACAATGGGTTCGTCCTGTTTCGTTGAAAACAACTATTTCAGGAACTGCAAATATCCTATGCTTGCTTCAATGCAGGGCAGTGACATTGCAGAGGGCGAGGGTACTTTCTCCGGTGAGGACGGCGGTATCATCAAGTCCTACGGCAACTATATAGAGGGCGAAAAGGCTTATGTGACATATCAGGACAACGGTACCGAATTTGACGCATATGAGGCTTCCTCAAGAGACGAACAGGTTCCGTCTTCCGTAAAGACAAAACAGGGCGGTACAGGTTACAACAACTTTGATACGGCAGGAGATTTCTACTCCTACACCCCCGACAAGGCAGAGGACGTTCCCGCTGTGGTTACTGCAAAGGCAGGACGTGTTGACGGCGGCGACTTCCAGTGGAGTTTTGACAATTCCGTTGACGATGCAAGTTATGCGGTAAATCAGGCACTTAAAGACGCAATAGTAGCTTACGATGATTCAATAGTAGCTATAGGTTCGGGATTCAAGGAGGATTCGGGTACGGTAACTCCCCCCACGACTACTGCTCCCGTACAGACAGATACTCCCGCAACACAGACGACAGCTACTCCCACAAAGCCCGTTCTACCCGCAACAACAGCTACTCCCGTGACGGGCGACAACGTTATATATGCTTCTCCCGACGGCAAGGGTGACGGAAAGACCAAGGACACACCGACAGACGTTCTCACGGCTATAGGAAGTGTCAAGGCAGGCGGTACAATATACCTCCTCGGCGGAACTTATAAGTTCAGTGAGATGATTATGATAGACTCCTCAAACAGCGGTACAGAGGGCAATTACAAGACGATTTCCGCATATCCCGGTGACAAGGTTGTCTGGGACTTCTCGGGACAGGGTGCTGCTGACGGCTCAAAGAGAGGTGTCACACTCGACGGTGACTACTGGCACTTCTACGGCTTTGAGATTACAAAGGCTGCCGACAACGGAATGCTCCTGTCGGGAAACAACAACAAGATTGAGATGATGGTATTCAACGACAATCAGGATACGGGACTTCAGGTTTCAAGGTACAACACAAGTGCCGCATCAATTGCAGACTGGCCCTCATATAACCTTATTCTCAACTGCACATCAAAGAACAACTGCGACGACGCTACAATGGAGAATGCGGACGGATTTGCCGCAAAACTCACCTGCGGAGAGGGTAACGTATTTGACGGCTGTATGGCTTACTGCAACTCCGATGACGGCTGGGATCTGTTTGCAAAGTCCGAAACAGGACCGATAGGTGTCGTTACTATAAAAAATTCAATAGCTTTCAGGAACGGTTTCACGGAGTTCGGAGAGGGCTACGGCGACTGTGACGGAAACGGCTTCAAACTCGGTGGTTCGGGAGTAGGTTCTGCACACGTTGTTGTGAACTGCCTTGCATTTGAGAACCTCAACTGCGGTTTCACGGACAACAACAACCCGAAACTCGGAAGTCTCACGGACTGCACAGCTTATAACAACGGTGTCGGCGGAAACGGCAAGCCCAATGTTTCCTGCTACCGCTGCACAGATACGACTACTCTCTTCACGGACGTTATGTCGTATATCAGCACGGGCAAGGTTTCCGATGTGGGAGCAGCCGGAATAAAGGTCTCCAATGATAAACTGGTCGGCAAGGCTGAGAACACTATCTACTACAACAGCAAGTACTACTACGCAAAGAGTGAGACCATGACAAACGGTGCAAAAGTCGGTGACATTATAACTCCCTCTGATTCGGACTTCATAAGCCTGAGCGTTCCCGCAATGGGTACGGACTTCCACACGGCTTGGAGAGGTGCGGACGGTTCACCCAATCCCGCAGGTTTTGCGGAGACCGTCTCAAACGGAACATACGCAAGTGTAGGTTATCATATGTCAAACGGCAGTTCGTCGGTAACTCCTCCTGCAACGACTCCGACAACTCCCACATCTCCTTCAAAGCCTGACGAGACAAAGACTACATCTACAAAAGCTCCTGAAGTAAACCCGACTTCCGCAGGCGGTTACGTTCACGACTTCACAGCAAACGGCAAGAACAGCACTTTCTACACAATTACGGGTAATCTCTCGACAAGTAAGGGTACTGTGAACTATGCAGGCAAGGAACTCACACAGGCTCTCAAAATGGAGTCTTCCACTTCAATAGAATTTACAGCCGACAAGGACGGTACGCTCACACTCGTATTTGACAAGGGCGGTGCTGTAAAGGTTGACGGTGAGAAGTACACGGCAGACGCTTCCGGTATAGCTGCTATAGAACTCAAAGCAGGAGCTCACAAGATTACAAAGGGCGATTCGCTCAATATGTTCTACATGGTTTACTCGGAGAAAGGCTCTTCACAGGGCGGAGATACGACTGCAACACCCGCTCCCACAACTTCAAAGACTCCCGACAATACAACAACTCCGAGCGACAAGACGACGACTCCCGCCGACAAACCCACAAAGCCCGCTGAGACGGCAACAACTCCGTCTGGAAGTTCAAGTTGCGGAGATGCAAACCTTGACGGAAATGTCACTATAGCTGACAGCGTTGCAATTCTTCAGTACCTTGCAAATTCCGATGAGTACGGTCTCAAAGGTGATGCCCTCACAAATGCCGACTGCTGTAACGTCGGTGACGGTGTAAACACCGAGGACGCACTTTCGATACAGAAACTCGATGCAGGAGTAATCAGTTCACTCCCCGAGACAAAGTGATGTGAATAAAACTAAAACAAAAGACAACCAGATACCCCTAAATATAATGATATAAGAAAAAAGGTTCTCCCACGGGGGAACCTTTTTTCGCTTTTTTTATGTTAGGGACTGTTTTATTTTTGAAACTATGTCCTCCCAGACAGTATTTTTGTCCGTTTCGTTGAGGATTTCGTGACGCATATCGGGGTACAGCTTGTGCGTGACGTTCTTGAAACCTCTTGTTTCGAGAAATCTTGTCGCATCAAAAAATTTTTCCTCCGAGAACAGACAGGGGTCGTCTTTTCCCGAAATAAAGTGTACGGGAATATCGGGATTTTCGGGAGTGAAATTATTCCAGAGTTCCTCCGAATAGGTTCGCTTTATGAGCGTGACGAGAGCTTCATAGCCGTTGAGAGTGTATATAAAACTACACAAAGGGTCGTTGTTGAATTTCAGGACAACTTCGGGATTACTGCAAATCCAGGAGTGTGCAGAGTCGCCGAAACCCATATTCAGGAAACTCTCCGACATTTCGGCTATACGTCGGCTTCTGTGTCTCTCACCGAGTTTTTTTGCAAGTTCGGACTCTATAAAGCCCGCAATGCCCGAAAATCTCATAAAACAGGGCGAACCTGCGAGTATTATGCCGTCAGCGTTACCTCTTGAAAGCAGAAAGCACCTGACCGTCAGAGAACCCATGCTGTGACCCATTACAAACAGCGGAACTTCACCGAAAATTTTTCTTGCGTGTTCCCCGACGGTAAAAACGTCACGGACGGCGTTTTCAGCGGGATTTTCGTACATATAGCCTATATCGTCGGGTTGGGATATACTCTGTCCGTGACCCCTTGTGTCGGATATGATAACCGCAATCTGGTTTTGCGTGAGAAATTCGGCAAAGGGGTAATATCTCTCCTTGTGTTCGTTCATGCCGTGGACTATCTGTAAAACCGCAACGGGGGGATTGTCGGGAGAAAAAACAGCCGTGTGGAGGAGAGGTTTTTCCGATTCGGGAGTTATAAAAAATTCACTTTTATTCATTTTGGGGACTCCTTTTTGTTAAATTATTTTAGGACAATTATGGAGCAGGGGGTGTTTCACCTTGGGTTTCCGAAATTAAAGCGTTAGAATATCATGGGGGTCTGGGGGGATACTTCCCCCCAGCGGGGTCAAGGGGCGGAGCCCCTTGTGGGGGTTCAGGGGGCAAAGCCCCCTGCCCCCTAATCGTTCTTAAAATTTTGGGACTTACTTCCCGTACCTCAAAATTAAAACAGTAGAATTATTATGGGGGGCGGGGGCGGGGTATGGGGTGTCCCCATTTTCAATCACCCCCCAACGGGGGGTTGGGGGCAGAGCCCCCAATGGGGGTTCAGGGGGCAATACCTCGGTCAAAGAATATGGAGGTTAACCCTCCGTCTCCTATCGTTCCCCTAAAAAATTCAAAATATTAAAAAACAACGCTCCCCGTATCTGAGGAGCGTTTCAGAGAATATGTTTATGCAACCGACTTTTTTTACTTCACGATGTACTTGTCGATCTCCTTGAAGAAAGCCTCGGCATCATCGGTGTGGGCAGTCAGTTCAATAGGTCTTGTGAGGTCGAGACTGAAAATACCCATGATAGACTTTGCGTCAACGGCGTATCTTCCCGAGATGAGGTCGATGTCGTAGTCGTACTTCATGACGATGTTGACAAAGTCCTTTACATCGCTGATAGCCTGAAGTGAAATAGTAGCTTTTGTCATAAAATGTTACCTCCTTATTCAAATAGGCGTGGCGTGTGGTTTTTTTCTCGTTTATTTCTTTTTCTGCGGCTTTCCCGTACCGCATATATATAATATCACATAAATTTTCTGTTGTCAAGGGGTTGAAATAAATTCGTTAATTTAGTATAATATAAATATGGTTTGGTGGGAAGATTTTATTCAGAACGATAACAAATTTCCGCAAAAAAAGTCTGTGGACGCTTTTTTGCGGTATTTATGGGAAATTTTTGTCCATAAGTGCAGAAGGAGTGGAGACATAGCGATATGAACAAAGTGTTTTTAATGACGTTCGGCTGTAAGGTCAACCGATACGAGACGGACTGTCTGAGGGGGGATTTTTCGGAGAGAGGTTTTGAGATTGCGGAAAGTGTGTCCGGAGCAGATGTAGTGATAATAAATTCCTGCACGGTCACGGGTTCGGGGGACAGCAAAGTCCTGTATGCACTTAGAAAGTGCCGAAAGGAAAACCCTGAAGCGGTCATAGTCCTGACGGGCTGTCTGCCGCAGAGCAACCCGAACATAGCGAAAATTGCTCCCGAAGCCGATATAATAACGGGTACGAAAGACAGAAAAGCCGTCCCCGAACTTGTGGAGGGAGTTTTGAGGGACAGGGAGAAAATTTTTGCTGTTGAGAAGTACACGGGTGCGGAGAGTTTTGAAATTCAGGATTACTCCATTCCGCCCGACAGGACAAGGGCTTTTGTCAAGATTCAGGACGGCTGTAACTCGTTCTGTTCGTACTGCATAATACCTTACGCAAGGGGGAGATGCCGTTCAAAGCCGATTGAAGTTATAGAGCAGGAAGTCAGAAAAATTGCGGATTCTGGCTGTAAAGAGGTGGTGCTGTCGGGAATAAATCTTGCATTTTACGGCAGGGAGTACGGCTTGAGACTTGCGGATGCAGTGGAGACCTGTTGCGGAGTTTCGGGCATAGAGCGTGTGAGACTTGGTTCGATTGAACCAGAAATGTTGCTTGACAGCGATATAGAGAGATTTTCGGAACTTGAAAAACTGTGTCCGCAGTTTCACCTGTCCTTGCAAAGCGGTTGCGGGAGAACTCTGAAAGCCATGAACAGGAAGTACACCCCCGAGGATTACGCAGGACTTGTTGAAAAAATCAGGAGGATTTTTCCCGATTGTGCGATTACGACGGATATAATGGTAGGATTTCCGTGTGAAACGGATACGGATTTTGCGGAGTCGCTTGATTTTGTCAGAAAAATAGGTTTTGCGGGTGCACACGTCTTTCAGTACTCCCCACGTTCGGGAACTCCCGCCTCACGCATGGAGCAGATTTCGGACGAAATAAAGTCTCAAAGGGCTGATATTATGAAAAATCTCGTCTCCGAACTCAAAAAAAATCACCTTGAAAAGCAGGTCGGGAGGACAGTCCCCGTGCTGTTTGAGAGGGAGAGGAGTGCGAAATATCATCAGGGACACGCCCCCGATTATACTGTTGTGAAAATTTTGCGTGAAAATGAGAAAAAAAGTTTGCGAAATCTGATTTTTTATGTTACAATAAAAGAGAGCTGTTCCGATTTTTGTATCGGAGCAGTTGAAAAGGGAGTGGACTAATAAACATTTGGGGACTTTATCTCAGAGCTGCCGGAATTAAAGCAGTAGAATTGTCATGGGGGTTCGGGGGGATTCTTCCCCCCGACGGGGGTTTGGGGGCAGAGCCCCCAATGGGGGTTCAGGGGGCAAAGCCCCCTGCCTCAAATCGTTCTAATGGGGGTTTGGGGGCGAAGCCCCCCACAAGGCAAAGTCCCCCAAAAAATAACAACATCATAAAAAAATTCCCTTGCGGAGAATGGAGATTTAATTATGTCCGTATTCAGAATTTATTCGGAAAAGAAAAAAGAGTATGCAGTCGAGGCACAGGCGGTTCTCAACGACATACGCACGGCACTCAGAATAGGCATAGACAACGTGAGAATACTGAACCGCTACGATGCCGACAGAATTTCAGAGGAACACTTCAGGTCTGCTATCAGCACGGTCTTTTCGGAACCTGCCGTTGACGTGGTTTACAGTGAACTCCCCGAAATAAGTTACGGTCAGAGAGTATTTGCGGTGGAGTACCTGCCCGGACAGTTTGACCAGAGAGCAGACAGCTGTGAGCAGTGTATACAGATACTCTGTCAGGGCGAGAGGTGCAGAGTAAGGAATGCGAGAGTTTATATTATTGAGGGAATTATTTCCGACAGCGATTTTGAACGCATAAAGTCATATATAATAAACCCCGTCGAGAGCAGAGAGGCTTCCCTTGACAGAGTTTCAACACTTGACACAGACTATGACATTCCCGAAACTGTCGAGACTTTGGAGGGATTTATAAAGCTCAACGAACAGGGGCTTCACGCCTTTGTGGACAAGTTCGGTCTTGCTATGGACTATGGCGATATAAAATTCTGTCAGGACTATTTCCGCAACGAAGAGAGACGTGACCCCACTATAACAGAAATAAGAATGATAGACACCTACTGGTCCGACCACTGTCGCCACACCACTTTTCTGACAAATATAGAGAACGTCGACATAGATACGCCGTATATAAAAAAGGCGTATGATATGTACCTTGACGTGAGAAAGGAACTCGGCAGAGAGGACAAGCCCATAACTCTTATGGACATAGCGACAATAGGTGCAAAGAAACTGAAAGCGGACGGTTATCTTGACGACCTTGACGAGAGTGAGGAGATAAACGCTTGTTCGGTTAAAATAAAAGCCGATGTTGACGGTCAGCTTCAGGACTGGATATTGATGTTCAAAAATGAGACTCACAACCACCCCACGGAGATAGAACCTTTCGGAGGTGCGGCTACCTGTCTCGGCGGAGCTATTCGTGACCCTCTCTCGGGACGTTCATATGTGTATCAGGCTATGCGTGTGACGGGTTCGGCAAATCCCCTTGTGCCTGTTGAGGACACCATTGCAGGAAAACTCCCACAGAGAAAGATAACTCTCGGAGCATCAAACGGCTACAGTTCTTATGGAAACCAGATAGGTCTCGCCACGGGACACGTCTCGGAGGTATATCACCCTGGTTATATGGCAAAGAGACTTGAAATAGGTGCGGTACTGGGAGCAGCCCCGTCGGAGAACATAAGGCGTGAGAGACCCGTTGCGGGGGATATAGTGGTACTTCTCGGAGGAAAAACGGGACGTGACGGTTGCGGAGGAGCAACAGGCTCTTCAAAGTCGCACACACTTGAATCCCTTGACACTTGCGGTGCGGAGGTGCAAAAGGGAAATCCCCCCGAAGAGCGTAAATTACAGAGACTTTTCAGAAATCCCGAAGTCACAAAGATGATTAAAAGGTGTAACGATTTCGGAGCAGGCGGAGTTTCTGTCGCTGTGGGAGAACTCACGGACGGTCTTGTAATAAATCTTAATGCAGTACCCAAAAAATACGAAGGTCTTGACGGCACGGAGATAGCTATTTCGGAGTCGCAGGAGAGAATGGCTGTTGTTATCTCACCGAAAGACCTGAAAAAATTCCTTGCGGAGGCGGAAAAGGAAAATCTTGAATGTGCGGTAGTTGCGGACGTTGTGGAGGAAAAACGCCTTAAAATGATTTGGAACGGCAACACAATAGTGAACCTGTCGAGAGATTTTCTGAACTCAAACGGTGCGACAAGACACACAGATATAAAAATTGAGAACCCCGACATTGATATAAAAGAGTACGCAAGCAATTCAGCTGATTCATGGATAGAAACAATGTCAAATCTGAATGTCTGCTCACAAAAAGGGCTTGTTGAAAAATTTGACTCAACTATCGGTGCGGGAACAGTCCTCATGCCTTACGGAGGAGTACACCAGATGACACCCTCTCAGGCTATGGCGGGAAAAATCCCCGTACTCAAAGGCGAGACGAACACCTGTTCGCTTATGGGTTGGGGATTCAATCCCGACATATCCGAAAAAAGCCCCTATCACGGTGCAATGCTTGCGGTCATAGAGTCCGTGGCGAAAGTCGTTGCAGGAGGAGGTTCTTACAAAAAATGTTGGCTGACTTTTCAGGAGTATTTTGAGAGAACACAGAGCGACCCGAAACGTTGGGGAAAACCTCTGTCCGCACTTCTCGGAGCACTCACAGCACAGCTTGAATTGAAATGTGCGTCAATAGGCGGTAAGGACTCCATGTCGGGCACTTTTGAAAATATAGACGTTCCGCCGACACTTGTCTCTTTTGCGGTCTCAACGGCACAGGCGGACAAGGTGATTTCCACGGAGTTCAAAAACGCAGGGGACAGCGTTATATTTATAGCTCCCGAATACGATTCAGACGGACTTCCCGTGTTTGAGAGTGTAAGAAAATGTTTTGACAAAGTTGAGAAAATTATCTCTGACGGCAGGGCAAAAGCTGTCTGGACTATAGGCTATGGCGGTGTCGCAGAGGGCATAACAAAGATGTGTTTCGGAAACAGGCTCGGCTTTGAGTTTTCGGAGAGACTTGACTCCGTTAAACTTTTCAGACCTTGCTACGGAGCGTTTATAATAGAGCTTGACGGAGAACCGTCTGACGGTGAATTTGTCATAGGAAAGACCACCGATGACTACAGGGTTAAAACTCTTGACTATATAATAAATCTCGACACGCTACAGAAAGTCTGGGAGAATAAACTTGAACCTGTTTTCCCGTGCAGGATAAAGACAACAGAGGCAAGACCTGTAGTGTACAGCTATGAAAATAAGCAGAGGACTTCCGCAAAGATAAAAATTGCACGTCCGAAAGTAGTAATACCTGTATTTCCGGGTACTAACTGTGAGTACGACACGGCAAGGGCTTTTGAAAAGGCGGGGGCAGATGCGGAGGTATTCGTGATAAGAAACCTGTCCGCAGGGGACATTGAGGACTCTGTTAAATATTTTGAAAAAGCTGTGAGGAAGTCTCAGATGATAATGATTCCTGGAGGTTTCAGCGGCGGAGACGAACCCGAGGGCAGCGGTAAGTTCATAACGGCATTTTTCAGAAATCCCGCTATAAAGGACGCTGTTCACGATTTGCTGAAAAACCGTGACGGTCTGATGTTGGGCATATGCAACGGTTTTCAGGCACTTATAAAGTTAGGGCTTGTGCCGTATGGAGAGATTACGGACATGACGGACGAGTCGGCAACTCTCACGTTTAATCTGATAGCGAGACACCAGTCCATGATGGTGAACACGAGAATAGCCTCAAACAAGTCTCCGTGGCTTTATAACTGCAAAGTGGGGGACATCCACACTGTTCCGATTTCGCACGGCGAGGGACGTTTTGTCGCACCGCCAAGCCTTATACAGAAACTTGCGGACAGCGGTCAGATAGCCACACAGTACGTCGACCTGAAAGGCAATCCCTCTATGGATATTCACTTCAATCCGAACACTTCAGCCGAGGCTATCGAGGGTATAACTTCCCCCGACGGCAGAGTTTTCGGAAAAATGGGACACTCCGAGCGTAAGGGCAGTTACATTGCAAAGAACGTCGAGGGCAACAAGGACCAGATGATATTTGAGAGCGGAGTGGCATATTTCGGGTAATAACTTTTAATCAATCGGACAAGCCGACGGGGGGAGTTGCACCTTGTCGGTTTTGTCTGTTGCAGACGGAATATTATGTAAATAAAAATAATAAGATAATAAAATAAAAAATAAAAATAACGGGAACAGAACGGAGTGTGGAGACAAAATGGAGACTATTAACAAAAGTGAATCCGAAAAGGTTTTGAAAAATACTCTAAAAGGAGTAAAAGCGGGGGAGACTGTCAGGGTTGAGAAGATAAGCGGAGAGGGTTCGCTGCGACAGCATTTTCTTGACATGGGAATAATACCGGGTACTGAGATAACGGTCGTCAAGTACGCTCCGATGGGAGACCCTGTTGAGCTTAGAATACACAGTTATGAATTGACACTAAGACTTGCGGACGCTGAAAAGATAGAAGTAAGTCCCGTGGACAAAAAAGCGGAGACTGTTGTAAAAAAACAGGACAGAAAGCCCTCCGAACACCCGGGTTTCGGCGAGGGGGGAAAGTTTCACCCAAAGGGCACGGGAAACCCTCTACCCGAGGGTACAGTGCTGAAATTTGCACTTGTGGGCAATCAGAACTGCGGAAAGACCACGCTTTTCAACAAGCTGACGGGTTCAAATCAGCACATAGGAAATTTCCCGGGGGTGACAGTGGACAAAAAGGACGGTGAGATAAAAAATCACCCGAATACAATTATAACGGATTTGCCCGGAATATATTCAATGTCGCCCTATAGCAGCGAGGAGATAGTTTCGAGAAATTTCGTACTTGAAAACAAGCCCCACGCTATAATAAATATAATTGACTCAACAAATATAGAGAGAAATTTATACCTGACAATGCAGTTGCTTGAAATGGACATTCCCGTGGTAGTCGCACTGAACATGATGGACGAACTTACGGCAAACGGCGGAAGTATTGACGTGAACCGCATGGAGGAAATGCTTGGTACTCCCGTAGTGCCTATTTCGGCTTCAAAAAACGAGGGTGTTGACGAACTTGTCGGACACGCTCTGCATATAGCACGCTATCAGGAAAAACCTCTGAGACAGGATTTTTGCGGTAAAACTCATAACGGTGGAGCTGTACACAGGTGCTTGCACGGAATAAGTCATCTGATAGAGGACCACGCCGAAAAGGCGGGTTTACCGCTGAAATTTGCGTCAAGCAAGGTGACGGAGGGCGACGAACTTATAATAGAGCAGTTACAGCTTGACGACAACGAAAAAGAGATGATAGAGCATATAGTCCTACAGATGGAGAGCGAGAGGGGTCTTGACAGGAGTGCGTCAATTGCGGACATGAGATTTTCTTACATACAGAAAGTCTGTGACGAGACCGTCACAAAGCCGACGGAGAGCAGGGAACACATCAGGAGCAGGAATTTGGACAGGATTCTCACGGGAAAATATACCGCAATCCCGACTTTTATCGCAATAATGGTTTTAATATTTTACCTGACTTTCGGTGTCATAGGGGCGTATTTGCAGGGACTTCTTGAAAAGGGTGTTGACTGGATTACGGATATTGTGGACGGCATTCTCACGGCGACAAATGTGAACTCCGCCCTGCACAGCCTTATCATAGACGGAATTTTTGAGGGTGTCGGAAGTGTGCTGAGTTTTCTGCCGATAATAGTGACACTGTTTTTCTTTTTGTCGCTCCTTGAGGACAGCGGTTACATAGCGAGAGTGGCGTTTTTTATGGACAAGTTGCTGAGAAAAATAGGTCTGTCGGGCAGGAGCATAGTACCGATGTTAATAGGTTTCGGCTGCACAGTCCCTGCGGTTATGGCGACAAGGACACTGCCGAGTGAGCGTGACAGGAAGATGACGGTACTCCTGACACCCTTTATGAGTTGTACGGCAAAACTCCCGATATACGCCTTTTTTGTGGACGCATTTTTTACTGGTTACAAGGCTCTTGTTATGACGGGAATGTATTTTCTGGGAATACTTATGGGAATACTCACGGCACTTATGTACAAAAACACGGTCTTTAAGGGGGAAGCCGTGCCGTTTGTACTGGAATTGCCTAACTACCGTATGCCGACAGCGGGGAACGTCCTGAGACTGCTTTGGGAGAAGGCAAAAGATTTCCTACAGAAGGCTTTTTCCGTGATACTGCTTGCGACAATAGTCGTGTGGTTCTTGCAGAGTTTCGACACTCACATGAATATGACAAATGCACCCGAAAACAGTATACTTGCCGTGATAGCGGGAGTTATAGTGCCTGTTATGAGACCTATAGGTCTGGGAGACTGGAGGATATGTGTGTCACTTGTAAGCGGATTTATGGCAAAGGAGAGCGTTGTGTCGACGTTGGGCATACTCTTTTCGGGGGACGTTGCGGGTTCAATGACGGCACTTTCGGCGGTTTCACTTCTGGTCTTCTCGCTCCTCTACACGCCGTGTATGGCTTCAATAGCGGCGGTAAAGCGTGAACTCGGCACAAAATGGGCTTTCGGACTTGTCCTGTTTCAGTGTGTCCTTGCGTGGTGTGTGGCACTGACAGCCCGTGCTTTGGTTATACTTTTGCAGATTGCGTAGTGCATATTATTTTGTTAAATAAAAAAAAAAAAAAAAGGCTGTCGGAGCGGGATTCGGCAGTCTTTTTGTTAACAATGTATGAAATCTGTTGACATTTGCATGGGAATATGATATAATTACAGGTGTACTAATATCTGCATTATTATTATTATTATTATGCGTCGCCGTATGTATCATTTTGACTTAATAAATAATGTTATATGGAGGTTTTTTTATGAACAAGCTGAAAAAGTACATGGCTGTTGTTTTTGCAATTACGATGTTCGCAGGTGTCTCCTGTGGCGACACGGGCGATTCGGGTAAGGAAAATTCCACGGGGGAGCAGTCCGCAAAGGGTTACGCCGATATTCAAATCGGAACCGACTACACAGATTTGAGTGCAGATTTGACCGTTATGACGTGCCGTACGGACATTGTCGCCGAGAACCCCGATATAAGGGATTACACCGACTATGTCAGAGAGTTTAACGAAATGTACCCGAATATCAATGTGGTTTTCGAGGGCATTACGGAATATGATGTTGATATGACCACACGTCTCAATTCGGGAACTTGGGACATATGTTTTATACCCTCAAACCTGACTATGGCTGAATACCCGACTTATTTTGAACCCGTCTGCCAGTATAGTGACTTGCCGAATTACAACTTTGTCACCCACGATGAAGATGGTTCGGTGTACGGCATACCGTCCTCCGCAAACGCACAGGGAGTGGTCTACAATAAAAAGGTCTTTGAGGAGGCGGGAATAACGGAGATTCCCAAAACTCCCGACGACTTTATTGACGCTCTGAAAGCTATAAAGGAAAATACAGATGCGATACCATTATATACAAACTACGCCGCAAGGTGGACTATGGGTGCGTGGGACGTTTACGCTTTCTGTGGTGCGACGGGTGACACGGAGTACATGAATTTTGAAATGCCGTATGACCCTGCTCCCTTTACGCAAAATGAGGAGAGAACGGGTCCTTATGAAGTGTACAACATACTCTACCGTGCGGTTGACGAGGGGCTTGTTGAGGACGACCCCACAACAACTAACTGGGAGCTTTGCAAAGCCGACATAAACAACGGCAAAATAGGCTGTATGATGCTTGGAAGCTGGGCGATTCCGCAAATGCAGGGTGCGGGCGAAAATTCCGATGACATAGGATATATGCCTTTCCCGATTTCCGTGGACGGGGTGCAGTACGCAACGACTGTCGGGGACTACGCATACGGAATAAATATAAAAGGTACGGATGACGAAAAACTCGCCTCCAAGATATTTATAAAATTCATGGTGGAAAATTCGAGTTACTCCAAAGACCAAGGCGGTATATCCGTTGTAAAGGGTGGAGAACTGCCCGACGTACTCCTTGACTTCAAAGATGCAGAACTTATTATGGACTCGCCCGTACCCGACGGAGAGACAAACGCCTATGCAATAGTCAACGAAGGTTCGGGACTTATGCTACAGTCCGACTCCGAACACGTCATAAGGATAGTGGACGCTGCTATGAGCGGTGACGAGACCTTTGACGACATAATGGCTGACTGGAATGAAAAATGGGCTGCTGCACAGGAGGGAATAACTTCCGATGCAGATGCAGATACAGGTGCAGAGGAAAAAGAGGACGATACTACCGAATAATTTCAACGTTCTGAACATCATGGTACTATATATTTCTGTTCAAAGGTGACTCCAAATGAATGATTCAAAAAATAGAGAACAAAGTATCTTATTCCGGACAAAGGGAATGCTTTCAACGCTGGTGCTCTTTGTGTGTATAGCTGTGATTTCGATACTTCTCACGATAAGAATAGACTATCTGACGAAAGAACAGTGTTACGAGTTTCTGACGTTTTCAACGGAGGAGGCTTGCGGAAATATAGAAAACAATTTTACAAGTGACCGCATTTCACTTAGAGTTCTGTCACGAATAATCGCTCAGCACGACGACCTGACTTCCGGAGAAGTGAATAAGATCCTGACGGCTTATGACGTAAGCAGTCTCATATCGAATGTCGCAATACTGACAGCCGACAACACTGTCGTGCAGATAAGGGGCGGAAATATTGAAAACAACACGGTTATGGACTTTGAAGAGGAGAAAAGTCTCGGAGAACACATAAGCGGTCTGCAAACACCTCTCTCGTCGTCGTCTTCAAATAATACGCTGATGAGGAGTTTTGTGCCGATAAAAAAACTCGGCAAGATAGTGGGAATGCTATTTCTTGAGATGAACTCCGAAGCGATTGCAAATTCCTGGTCTCCCGAAATATACGACAATTCCGCATCGTTCTGCATAATAGACAGGGCAACAGGCGACTTTCTTGTAAACAGCTGGGACGAAAATATGAAGAACGTTTCGGACTTAGGTTCGGACAGTCTCTCTGAAGATCTGCTCGGCGGTAAGACGGGATTTGTCCAGATGGATGTCACGGGAGAATTTGTGTCGTATATGCCTATGGAGATAGAGAGCTGGGAGATAATAGTCGCAGTAGGAGAGGAGGACGTTTTTTCGTCCGCAAACGAGATGAGAAAATCGATGGCTATGTTCCTGACGGCAGGGGCAATTCTGCTGTTTGCGTATCTTCTCTGGATAATGTACAGCAACAGGCGTTCGATAGCAAACACCGAAAAACAGGCTAATATAGACGTTCTGACGGGCTTGCAGAACCGCAACCGCTATGAGATATACTGCAAAAAACTGGAGGGCAGAAACAAGGGTGTTGCGTGCATATATATAGACGCAAACGGTCTGCACGAGATAAACAACACTATGGGACACCTTGCAGGAGACCAGATGCTCAGATTTATTGCGGACTCCCTGAAATCCGTTTTTGGAGAGGACACCGTCTACAGAATAGGCGGTGACGAATTTGTGGTATTCCAGAAGAAAAAGACACAGACGGAACTGGAGAGCCTTCTTGAAAAGGTACACTCCGAAGTTGAAAAAAATGACTATCATGTGTCATCGGGACTGTGTGTCTGTGAATCGGATATGTCCGTGAACGACATGATAAAGACTGCCGAAAAGAGGATGTACGAGGCAAAGAGACGTTACTATGAGAGCATAGGCAGACAGGTCAGAAACAATGTCGAGGAGTAGTTTTATAAATTTTATAAATATATTTATAATATAATTAAATATAATATAATAAAAATCTTGTAATTTATTTTTGTAACGGTTTTGCAGAGGAGTTTTTGATTTATGCGGGAAAAGAACAGGAATATCGGTACACACATTCTCGTCTCAATTGCCATTACTCTGTTTGTGGTGGCATCGCTCATCTTCTTTCTGAGGAACAACAACAGCCGTATTGTGAAACAGAATGAGAGCTATATAGTTGATGCGACAAAGCTGTCTGCGAGCCACGTCAACGACAGGATAGAGACCGCTTTGAACTACATATACACAATTGCATCTTTTACAAGCAACAGCCTTGAGTCTCCTGAAGTGGACACGGACGAAATACAACAGCTCAGCGGAGAAAACAGGTTTGATTTTTTTCAGTTTCTGCCTGCGGAGGGTCACATAACCACGACTGCGGGTCAGGAGGTTGATTTGTCCGACAGACCTGCCTTTATAAACGGCATGGAGGGCAAGACGGGTGTCACACTTATTGCGGACAGTGAACTCACAACTTCACATATGTTTTCGTTCTATTCACCTGTTTACTATAATGGGGAGATAATAGGCGTGCTGTGCGGAATTTACAGGGATTCGAGTATGCAGGAGGTAATATCGAACGACTTTTTCGGTGTCCGTGCAAAGACCTATTTATGTCTGGGGGACGGCACTGTCATAACGTCATCGGGGGACGACAATCCGCCCGAAAATATGATAGAACTTGTCAAAAAGTCCGACATGATAGACAGCGACAGCCTTGACACTCTTATGAATGCGTTTGAAAATCACGAGTCCGCATCGTTCAGTTTCAGGAATAATTCAGTCACGACAAACGCCTATATTTCGGCACTCAATTACAGCGACTGGGTTCTTATACAGGCGTTTCCCTCCGAGGTGACATCTGCAATGCGGCAGGAGTCCGACAATGCAGGGATAATACTTGTCGGGTGTATAGTGTTTGCGTTTGCGAGTTACATAATTTTCCTTATGGCTACAAAGAGAAAGAACGAGATAGACCTGATAAACGAAAATGAGGAGATAAACAGGATTGTCGAGAGTGTCACGGAACTTTTCGCACGTTTTGCGGTCGTGGACCTTGAAAACGATTCCTATTACTATGTCGCAAAAAATGACGGTATGCCGCCAAAGGGAAAGTACACAGACCTGATTAAATATATAAGTCAGTTTTATGTTGACGAGGAGGACACCGTCCCGATGGAGGAACTTATATCTCCCGAACACATAAGAGAACACCTTGACAGGGATTCGAGTTACCTGCAATATGAGTACCACATAACAAGAGGAGTTGACAGGTGGGAGAATGTGTCTATAATATGTCTTAGGCGTGACGACGACGGAAAGCCTGTCTCTGTCCTGTGTGCGGTGCAGAACATAACAGACCTGAAACAGAGGGAGCTTGAGAGCCGTATAGCACTGAAAAACGCTTTTGATTCCGCAAAGGCTGCAAACCGTGCAAAGAGTGAATTTTTGTCGAGAATGTCGCACGATATAAGGACTCCCATGAATGCGGTGATGGGTATGACGGCAGTTGCGGCAATGCACATTGACGACAAGGAGCGTCTTGTGGACTGTCTGAACAAAATCACGACTTCAAGCCGTCACCTGCTTGCACTGATAAATGATATTCTTGATATGTCAAAGATAGAGAGCGGCAAGGTAACGCTTTCGGAAGAGCCTTTCAACCTTGCGGAGATGACGGAGAGCATTTTCACGATCATGCACCCGCAGATAAAGGCAAAGAACCAGAAAATCAGCATAGGTACTTCAAATGTCATTCACGAGGACGTTATAGGCGATACTCTGAGGCTTAGACAGGTCTTTGTGAACATAATGGGAAATGCGGTGAAGTTCACGCCATACGGGGGAAGTATTTCCCTCGACATAAAAGAGCTTGACTCCCACATTCCCGGCAAGGCTTTTTACGAGTTTGTTTTCACCGATACGGGTATAGGAATGGAGCAGTCTTTCATAGAGGAGATTTTTGAGCCGTTTTCACGTTCCAAAAACCCCGATTCTATGAAGATAGAGGGTACAGGTCTGGGAATGCCCATTGCCAAGAACATAGTCAGCATGATGGACGGAGATATAAAAGTCGAGAGCAAAATCGGAGAGGGTTCAAAGTTCACGGTCAGACTGCACCTCACTATACAGAATATATCCGAGACAGATGCAAAGTGTCTGGACAATCTGAGGATTCTTGTTGCGGACGACGACGAAGTTGCCGCCGAGAACACGAGGGAGATTCTCAGCAGTATAGGAATGGATGCAACGAGTGTTCTGAGTGGAGAGGAAGCCGTGGAGCAGGTTGTCGCCCACCACAACACGGGAAATGATTTTTCGGCGGTAATTCTTGACTGGCAGATGCCCGACAAGAACGGCATTCAGGCGACAGCGGAAATTCGTGAAAAAGTCGGTGAGTCCGTGCCGATAATAATACTCTCCGCATACGACTGGACCGACATTGAACAGGAAGCAAGAGAAAAGGGAGTGAACGCATTTATAGCGAAACCTTTGTTCCGTTCACGTCTTATATATGTGCTGAAATCACTCGTTTCGCCCGTGCCCGTGGAGACCGAGGCGATAAAGATAGATGATTTCACGCAGAATCAGTACAACGGCAAGAGGATACTGCTTGTTGAGGACAACGAGCTGAACCGTGAAATTGCGGGCGAACTCCTGACCATGATAGGCGTTGAAGTGGAGATGGCTTTTGACGGCAGGATAGCTGTCGACATGGTGAGAGATAAGCCCGAAAATTATTACGACCTGATTTTCATGGACATACAAATGCCGAACATGAACGGTTACGATGCTACACGGACTATAAGGGCTATGGGGCGTGAGGATTTGCAAAAGATACCGATTATCGCAATGAGTGCGGACGCTTTTTCGGACGACGTTTACAAGGCGAAAGAGTCGGGAATGGACGACCACATTTCCAAGCCCGTGGAGATACCGAAGCTGTCGGAGACTCTCGAAAAGTGGCTTAAATAAGTTAAATTAAAATAAAAATAAAAAAATTCAGGCAGATTTCAGAAAAATCTGCCTGAATTTGAAGTTACGGATAATAAAAAACGTCCCCGAAAAGAGGACGTTCCAAAGCGTGGAGCTGATGATCGGATTTGAACCGACGACCTACGCCTTACCAAGGCGTTGCGCTACCGACTGTGCCACATCAGCACCAACAACAATTATTATACACCATAAATTTCAAAAAGTCAATAGAAAGAGATATATTTTTTTTCTATAACAAGTCGAGAGGAGTTTTGTGAAAATTGATTTACCGCCTTTGAAAAACAGAATTTTCGGCTATATTCTGGGAGTTCTTATGTTTTTTACAGTCATGTTTTTTATGGATTTTCCGTTTTGGCTGAATATTTTTTTGACTGTTCTGAGTGCGGTACTGCTGACTTTTGCGACTGTTCCGGAAATCCGTTCAAAAAAAGCGTGACGAGAATTTTGTCAAATAAATTAAAAACGGGGAGTACTTCACAGACGAAAAGAGAATTTACAAATACTCGGAGTACAGCCGAAAACACGGTTTTAAGAGGGTCAAATCGAAGTCCATGAGAGCAGATTTGAATAAAATATATTTCAAACCCGAGTCAATATTTTATATAATTTTGGGAACTTTTTTAGTTGCAGTCGCCGTTCTGTTTGAGCTTGAGGACGTTTTTGAGAAAATTTTCATAGCTTGCGGAGGAATCTTTTCTGTGATTTTTGGAATAAACAAAATAAGAAAGACTCCCGTGAGGAAATTTTTTGCCGAATATTCGGGAAATATTGAAGATATAGAAAATTCCTATATGTATGGTGAAAAAATTTTTCACCGTGAGAAATTTTCAGACGAGTACAAATTTTGCGGTGTCAATATCGGGAAATATATAGTTATATATAAAAATAATAATATAAGTGCGTTTGAAATCGGCGATATTTCGCAGGTAAACCGCCGTATTCTGCGAAAAAAGTACTACGGGAACGGCATTTACAATGGCATTCGTGACGAGTGGTATCTTGATATTTTTACCAATTCGGGAAAAAGATTTATCGTTCAGCTTGACGAATTTCAGACGGAAATGCTCTATGAACGTCTCAAAATCCGCTATTCTGAGCCGAAAATCAGTCGGGAGACTATTTCTGAGTTCAGCACTTGACAATCTTCGGAAAATGTAGTATTATAGGTTCATGGGGGTGACGAGATGCCCGACAGAAAAATTTTGTTTTGGACGGTCACGGCTTTCGGTGCAGGTGCATTTCTGCTGTGTTTTGTGTTCGGGGACGAAAAAATAGAGAAAATTTTCGGGATTGCGGTACCCCTTTTTGTGTTTCTGGCTTTTTTCAGAGAATACCGTGACGATAGAAAATCCGAGAATATAAGGGAAAAAATTTCGGGCGGACTTGCTTTTGACACGGCAGTCCACCGTGAAAAGCAGATTCGCTATTCAATGGAACACCAATTTGAGCGTCCGAACCCCAAGGGCACGGAGTACGATATGCTGAAACGCTGTCGGAATTTTCGGTCTCTCTCAAAATTTTTGCTGTGCCTTGCGTTCACTCTCGGGGAAATTTTTATAATAATAAAAAATTTTATAAAAAAATTTTCGGACGGCGGTAATTCCGACAAAAATCTTCCCGTAATCGTGATCTGTGTACCTTTTTTCATGTTTGCAACATATATCTTTTTTCGGGAGTACACGGGTCTTGCGGTAAAAAAGTGGCTGAGGGAGAATGCGGATAGATTTCGGGAGCTTGAAATTTCCTACATGGGCGGACAGATTCTGTCGTACAAGTCGGACTGTGTAAACCTCGGCAGGGAGCATATTTTTGTTATAAAAAACGGCAGATTGACAGTTGTCGACTATAATTCGGTGCAGTCCGTCACAAGGCTTGTGGAGCGGAAAAAGGAGTATATAGATTATATCTACACGGGCGACAGGTATGGACACTACGCCGTTATAAAGGTGTCGGACGGTTCTGAAATCAAAGTCCGCCTTGACTGTTATCAAGTCGGAATGTTCGTTGAGGAGTATATGAGAATTTCGGGGGTTTTTGCCGATAAGACCGACTACTCCGAAATTTCCGAGAACGATATAATTTGTTAAAATTATAATTTAATAAAATATATAAATATATATAATCAAAATATTAAAAATTATAAAAATATTAAAAACAAGGAGTAAATATTATGACTATTTTTGAGGAACTCAAAAGGCGTGGACTTCTCGCACAGCTCACGGACGAAAAGGAAATTGAGGAGCTTATAAATTCGGGGAATGCCACTTTTTACATAGGTTTTGACCCGACTGCCGACTCTCTGCACGTTGGTCACTTCATGGCACTGTGTCTGATGAAGAGACTGCAAATGGCGGGAAACAAGCCGATAGTGCTGCTTGGCGGAGGTACGGGAATGATTGGCGACCCGACGGGGAAGTCCGATATGCGTAAGATGATGACAAAGGAGACGATTCAGCACAACGTTGACTGTTTTCTGAAACAGATGAGCAGGTTTATTGACTTCTCGGACGGAAAGGCGATTTCGGTGAACAATGCGGACTGGCTTCTTGACCTGAACTATGTGGAGCTTCTGCGTGAAGTCGGACCGCATTTCACGGTGAACAGAATGCTGTCACATGAGTGTTACAAACAGCGTTGGGAAAAGGGCTTGACGTTTTTTGAGTTCAACTACATGATAATGCAGAGCTACGACTTCTACAGGCTTTTTCAGGATTACGGCTGTAATATGCAGTTTGGCGGTGACGACCAGTGGGCGAATATGCTCGGCGGTACGGAGCTTATAAGGCGTAAACTCGGCAAGGACGCTTATGCTATGACTATAACTCTTCTGTTAAATTCGGAGGGCAGGAAGATGGGAAAGACCGAAAAGGGTGCGGTGTGGCTTGATGCGGAGAAAACAAGTCCCTATGAATTTTACCAGTACTGGAGGAATGTTGCGGATGCGGACGTTATAAAGTGCCTTAAAATGCTGACTTTTGTGCCGATTGAGGAAATTGAGGAGATGGAAAAGCACATGGAGGGTGCGGAGTTCAACAAGGCTAAGGAGCTGCTTGCGTTTGAGCTTACAAAACTCGTCCACGGTGAGGAAGAGGCTAAAAAGGCACAGGATTCCGCAAAGGCACTCTTTGGCGGAGTTGGTTCGGACGAGAATATGCCCGTGGCGGAGATAAGTTCGGAGGAACTTGAAAACGGTTCAATGGGACTAATCACTCTTCTTGTGAAGTCACAGCTTGCACCGTCCGCATCGGAGGCGAGGAGACTTATTCAACAGGGTGGAATTTCCGTTGACGGCGAAAAGATAACCGACCCGAAAGCACAGGTAAAACTTGACAAGGACGTTATAATCAAAAAGGGCAAAAAGGCGTTCAAGAAGATAGTTGTGAAGTAAAAAAATGGGGCGGGGAGTCCTGTCCATTAAAATAATTAAGATTAAAATAAATAAAATAAAAAACAGAAAGGATTTTTTATCATGATTTATGTATATCTTGCAAACGGATTCGAGGAGACAGAAGCTATTGCTCCCATTGACCTACTGAGGAGAAGCGGAAAAAAAGTCGTGACAGTCGGCATAGGCGACAACGTTGTGACAAGTTCACACGGCGTGACGGTTGTCACGGATACCATTGACAAAGAAGCTGTCCTCAGCGATGAGCTTGAGATGATAGTCCTCCCCGGAGGTATGCCGGGCACTCTCAATCTGGAGAAGTCCGAAATTGTGCAGTCCGCTATAGACTACTGTGTTGAGAACAACAAGTTCATAGGTGCGATATGTGCAGCACCGTCAATACTTGGTCACAAAAATCTCTTGCAGGGCAAAAAAGCCGTCTGCTATGAGGGCTTTGAGGAACAGCTTCTTGGTGCGGAAGTTCTGAAAACTCCCGTTGCTGTTGACGGCAATATCGTAACCGCAAGGGGTGCGGGAGTTGCCGTGCAGTTTGGTCTTAAACTTGTGGAAGTACTGATTTCAAAGCAGGAGAGTGAGAGACAGTTTGGTGCAATAATGTGTGAGAGATAATTATGGAAGATTTCGGCTTTGAGAAAAAAACTTTAAGAAAAAAATTTTCCCAAATACGTTTACAGGCAAAGACTCCCGAAAAAGATAACGCCATAGCGGAGAGACTTCTAACTGTTGAGAGACTTTTGAACGCCGAAACCGTACTGCTGTATGCGTCTTTCAGGTCGGAGGTGGACACTCGGAATATTGCCGAAAATCTGATTCACAGAGACAAAAAAATTGCGTTTCCTGTGTGCGGTGAGGACGGTTTCATGACTTTTCACACTGTCTCGGATTTGTCACAGCTGAAAAAGAGTGAAATGGACATTCCCGAACCCGATATTTCCCTGCCACAGCCGAAAATTGACAATAAAACGGTCTGCATTGTACCTGCCCTTGCCCTCACGGTTTCGGGTTTCCGTCTCGGCTACGGCGGCGGTTACTATGACAGATTTCTCGCAAAAAATCCCTGTGTGTTCACAGTCGCCCTTGCATATGAGGAGTCCGTGACAGATTCGCTCCCCGTCAGCGATTTTGACGTGAAAATAAATATGATTATAACAAATGAAAGGAAGATATACTGCAATGAGCAACGAACCAAATGAGTATGCGGACGAACTCAATGAGTCGCCCGATACGGAATATACAGCTCCGTCTCAGCAGGAAAACCCTCCCGAGGAGTACTCCTCGGAGGAAATTCCCCCTGAACAGCAACCGATTTACAACAGCACTCCGCCTGCCTATCCACCTCCGCCACAGAGACGGAGTACAGGAAATCGCAAAAAAAAGAAAAAGAAAAAACGCCGCAGCAGAGTACCCGGTATACTTATACTCACCACTTTTATATTTGGTGTGTCGATTATACTGTCACTTGTAATTATAGGTTACGGCAAGGATATGTTCGGCATCGGCAAGAGCGACAAAACTCACCTGATAATAATTCCCGAAAACGCCTCGACGGAGGAAGTGGCATCTATGCTCGAAACGGACGGAATTATAAAGTCCCCGAAATTTTTCTCACTCTTCACAAGGCTCAGAAACAACGACAAGCCCTATATATCGGGTGAACACTTCATAAGACCCAATATGGCTTATGAGACTATAATAAATGAACTCACGACCATTGAGGAGGAGGAGATAAACGAATCCGTGGAAGTCACATTCCCCGAAGGCATAACGCTTATAGACGCTGCAAAGGAACTTGAGGAGAACGGTGTCTGCTCCGCTGATGATTTCCTGTTCTACTTCAATTCGGGCGGTTTTGGTTACGATTTTGAGAGCAGACTGCCGACAGACCAGTCTATCAAATTCATGCGTATGGAGGGCTACCTCTTCCCCGATACCTACTACTTCTATCTGGATATGGATCCCGAACAGGTCTGCCAGAAAATTTACATGAACTTCAATGACAAGATGACTGAGGGTAGACTTGAAAAGCTCGACAACCTCGGAATAAGTCTTGATGAGATGATTACGCTTGCATCTGTCGTACAGAAAGAGGCTGCCACAACAGGTACTATGACACTTGTTGCCTCTGTTTTCTGGAATCGTCTGAGAAATGCAGACGTGTTCCCGCTCTTGCAGTCCGACCCGACTTCAAACTATGCAAATGACGTTGTCAGACCCAATATGGAAGTCGTTGACGAGACTATTGTCAATTCGTACGACACATACAAGAGCCCGGGTCTGCCACCCGGTGCAATATGCAACCCCGGAATTGAGGCTATTGATGCAGTCCTTGATGACTACCAGTCCAACTACTTCTACTTCATCGCAAATATCAACACGGGTGTCACGCTCTTTGCCGAGACTCTTGAGGAACACTATGCAAATGAGGAAAAAATAAATCAGGAGTACGCAGCCGAAAGTGACGGTGCAGGAGAAGGGGAGTAATTCCCGAAAATTATTGAAATTATTGTGAATTTGTCAGCCGTAAGCTAAAAAAGCTCACGGCTGATATTCTCAGAGAGGAGTTTTTTTATGATTTGTAACAAACTCGAAGTCCTTGCACCCGTCGGGGATATGGAACGTCTCGACTCCGCTTTGCAGTACGGTGCGGACGCTGTTTACCTCGGACGGAAACAGTTCGGTATGCGTTCAGCTCCTGCAAATTTTGACTTTGAAAATCTTTGTACAGCCGTTGAAAAGTCGCACAAAAAAAGTGTAAAAGTCTACCTGACCTGCAATACCCTCCCCAGAAATAACGAAATTCCGCAGTTTGAAAAATTTGTCCGTGAAGCAGTCGAGGCGGGAGTTGACGCACTCATATGTGCCGACATAGGTCTCATGACTTTAATTAAAAAATTTGCTCCCGATATGGAAATACACATCTCCACCCAGACGGGAATTGTTAATTACGCCACAGCCCGTGAACTTTTCAACATGGGTGCAAAGAGAGTTGTCCTTGCAAGGGAACTGTCCCTTGACGAAATTTCCGAAATAAGAGCTAAAACAAGTCCCGAACTTGAAATAGAGTGCTTTGTACACGGTGCAATGTGTGTCTCGTTCTCAGGGAGGTGTCTGCTGTCACAGTACCTTGTGAACCGTGACGCAAATCACGGGGAGTGTGCACAGCCTTGCAGGTGGGGGTACTACCTCATGGAGGAAAAGCGTCCGGGACAGTATTTCCCCATATTTGAGGACGAGAGGGGTACTTTTATCCTGAACGCAAAAGACCTCTGCATGATTGAACACATTGACAAGCTTGCACGGGCAGGCGTGGACAGTCTCAAAATAGAGGGGCGTGCGAAGTCCGCATACTATGTGACGGTCGTGACAAACGCCTACAGAATGGCGGTGGACGAGTACTACAAAAATCCCGAAAATTTTACCCTCCCCGACTGGATTCGTGAGGAGGTTTTCAAAGTGAGCCACAGGCAGTACTGCAGCGGCTTTTTCTTTGGAGTGCCTGAAAATTCCCAGTATTACGAGAACAGCGGTTACATAAGAAATTATGACGTTGTCGCTGTTGTGGACGGCTTTGAAAACGGTTCTGTGTACTGCACTCAGCGGAACAGGTTCTTTGCGGGGGATACGGTTGAAATTCTCTCACCCTCCGAAAAACCTGTCGAGATTAAAATAGACAGGCTTTTTGACGAGGAGGGTCGGGAGATTGAGACCGCAAACCACGCTATGATGCGGTTTTCTTTTAAGTCCGACAAAAGTTTCCCCGCAGGAAGTGTCATAAGAAAAAATCTTGAACAGTAAAATAATAATAATAATAATAATAATTAAATAAAAAATAAAAAATAAAAAATCCCCGTTTTCAAAAATCGGGGATTTTTCGTCATATTTACTTCAAGACCTGTATTTTTTCCTGACTTCACAAATTTTTCCGCAGGTTCTGTTTCCCTCGGGACAAGTGCCGTCCGAAACGCAGGAGGGTCCCGCATATCTGAAAATATCGGGGGCGGTCTCCATGCAGAGTTTGAGCATCTCGTCGGCGACAGCGTGAATCTCCCACTGTGCCCTGTTACAGCATCTCAGCCTGAAAAAATTAAACAGTGAGCGGACGTTCATTGTGACTATTATTTTGGTCTCACAGGCATTCGGGAGCAGAAAACGAGCGTCTTCAATGGCGAGTTTGCGTGCCTTTGAGTTTGCAGTTTTTTCGTCCGCACCCTCCGACAGCAGTCTCTCCCTGTGTTTTTCGGTGAGAATATCGGCAATTTCGGAGTAGCCGTCCGCAATATTTGCGATAATTTTATCGTACTTTTCCCTTGCGTCGGGAGTGCCCAGAATTTCGGGCGGTGTTATATACTCAAAACTGTCCCTCTCGTCCACATAACGCTGACTTTTTTGTGAATAGGAGGCAATTCTGTGGCGGACAAGCTGGTGGGAACAGGCTCTTGATATGCCCTCAATGCCGAAAGTAAAGCTGACGTGTTCGAGAACGCTCTCATGACCGACGGAGATAAGCATATTTATAAAATCCCTGATTTTTTCGGGCGTGAGGGAATCACGTATATCGGATATATCGCTGTCGGAGTAGCAGAGTTTTGCGGAAGAAGCTATGAGCTTTTCGGGTTCGGGCGTGTGTGAAATCAGAATGACTTTCATAATGTCTCCTCCAAAAAAATTCTATAGTACAATCATACACTTTTATTTTAACATTTTTCGGCGGATAAGTCAAGGAAAAAAACAGATATTTATTTCTGAAAAAAATTCTCTCTTCCTATGGACAAACCGAAAAAAAAGTAGTATAATAATATGGTATCTGAAATTTTTACAAAATCGGAGGAATATTATGATGAAAATGAAAAAGTTAAAAAAGATTTCCGCACTTCTCACGTCCTTTACTCTTGCGTCCACGATGTTCGGCTGTACGCCCACAATAGGAAGCGGTACGCAGGAAGCTATGAATGCGGAGAATTACAGTGTCAGAGCGGGAATTTTCATTTACTACACATTGCAGGCTTATAATGACGCTGTTTCCGTACTTCAGGAGCAGGGAGTGGAGTCGCCCACTCTTGACGACGTGAAAAAAGCCCGTATAGACGAGGTGGACTCCTCGGACTGGATACAGAACAAGGCTACGGAGTACTGTCAGCAGTACCTCTCCATACTCAAAGAGGCTGACAATGTGGGCATAGTCCTCACTGATGAGGAGCTTGAAGAGGCTGAGTCGATGGGAAATTACTACTACAGCATGAACACTCTCTATGACGAAAACGGCATAGGTGAGCAGACCATGAAAGAGATAGCGGAAAGTACCTACAAAGAGGAGGACATTTTCAAGTATTACTACGGCTTTGACGGTGAAAGGGGCTGTACGGAGGAGGAACTCAAAGACTACTTTGACGAGAACTTTGCGAGAGTAAAGTATTTCACAATTGATCTGACAAATGACGAGGGCGAACTTGTGGACGAAGACCAGCAGAGGGAACTCCGCAAGAAAGCCGAGGACTACGCAAAGCAGATAAACAAGAAGTCCAATGAGATGGACAAGATGTGGGAAGTCGACAAAGTGAGTGAAGACTATGACGAGTATAAAGAATCCCTTGTGACGACGACTGCCGCAGAGGGTGAGGAGTCCGAGACAACAACTACCACCACTGTCGAGACAGAGGAGGAGACCGAGACCACTACAACAGACCCCTATGCAAACGAAAATCTCATACAGAAACAGACTACCACAGTAGCGAGTGATGAGAGTGAAGAGACACAGACTACAACGACAGAGGACGATGCCGCGAGAGCAAGCCGTGAGTTCAACGAGTATGTGTTCAATGAACTCCCGCTTGACGAGGCACAGGTTTACGACTATGACGAGGACACTATATATGTAATAGTCAGGGGAGACCTCAGAGAGCGTATGACAGAGGACGACTATTGGTCACAGGACTACATCGACCAGCTCTTGCAGTTGCGTTATTATGACGAATTTTCGGACTATATGCAGGGACTTGCCGACCAGATAGTGATAGACAAAAACAATGCGTCTTACAGGAGATATGCACCGTTCAAGCTGAAACTTGAATCAGAGGAGTCTCAATAATATTAAATAAATAAAATAATAATAATAAATAAAAATATAAACAAAAAGCTGTTGCACGTCAGCAACAGCTTTTTTATTTATGCGACAGAACTTAAATCAAGTCAAAAAAATAAAAATAAACATCCGCCTTGCCGTCATATAGACTATAAAACCCGCACGAAGCAGGTGGGTATCTGCCCATGTGTTTCACGCTCCCTTCGTCCGAAAAACGGGAGGTCTGCAATCTGCACACGGAGCAACATTCCCTAATAAAATGTGTTGGATTATAAAAACTATAATTACCCGAACAAGGCAGATATTTATTTTGTGATTATATTATATCACACAAATTTTGAAAAATCAAGTGTTTTTGTACAATTTTCCGAAAAAATTTTTTGCGTACGAAATTTCCGTGAACGGGGGAAATTTTTATGTAAAAAAATTTTCTCAGAAGTCGTCCTCGTACATCGACTCCCACTCCGCAAGGGTGGAGGAAAATTTTTCGTGTTCAAGAAAAGCCTCGTAGACCTCGTTGAACTCGTCATCATCTTCAATGGAGTCAAAAAACTCCACGCCGTCCTCCTCGACGGCTTTCAGAATGACAATTCCGCCCTCGTCAAAGATAAAATTCTCGTCCTCCTCGGAAATTATGAAGGCGAAATACTGTTCACCGCCCAACTCCATAGTGTCGATAAGTTCAAAGCACCTCTTGACACCGTGCTCGTCGACAAGTTCCATAAGTTCGGGGGTGTATTCGTTCATTTCAGACATATTCAAACTCCAATCCGGCAAAAGCCATGTTATATTTCTGATTATACAACTTTTTTTCGGAAAAATCAAGTGGAAAGTTCAGTAATTACGGCAATATTTTACCGCTTTGGAACGTAAATATGTTGAAACTGCACAATAAATAGTCTCGAATTTGTGAAAGTGTACAAAATATACTTAAATTCGGAATTTTTTTGAAAAATACTATTGACTTTTCATGAAAGTTGTGGTATCATAATATCAAGATAAAGAGCAGGTGATAGCTCGATAGCTGAATTTACTTGGTTTGTGGTTTTATCCTCAATGTAAATTATTTCAGGCGGAAAGGTGAGTGAGTCCGATGGAAGAAACTATTGAACAGCAGCGTGAAGCCGACGGGCTTGCTGATTAGCTGAATTTTGTAAAGAGGGAATTTAGGTTCTTTGTGACTTGTTCCGATGAATGAAGATGCAGATGTTTGGATTCGGTTATGATGCGGACGTATTGCTGGTTTTGAAACGGTTTCATGTCTAAGCTCCATTTGGATACAGGATTATCTGAAATTTCGACGTGAGTCTTTAGATATATGTAAAATATTCTGTAAAGGTATGATTCCGGTGAAAAGTGTACTTTCCCAGAGGTGACTGCGGTTGTCCACTGTGGTCGTCTGAAAACTAAGCCAACTGATTATATTTCTGAAAGGTGATTCCAATGAGAATGCGTGGTTTCTGTCCTGTCTGACGGGCTTTTGAAGTTCAAAGTACAGGGCGGTGCGAGTGATTCGGCTTGTGGTTAGTGTTGCTCTAAAATTGAATATCGTGTTAATCCCGAATGTGTGTACATTCGGGATTTTTCTGTCTGTTCAGATTATCTTTTCTCCGACTCCCTCAGAATTTTAGCCCTGTACTGCCAAGCAAGCTGTTCGTTCTTGTTGTCACCAAATTTATAGTAGACGTGTCCGGCAAGAGCGTCCGGGAGATACTGCTGCCGGACATAGTGATTCGGGAAATTGTGCGGATATAGATAGTGCTGACCGTATACTTCTGCACCCGTGCCGTCAAAGTGGACGTTCTGCAAATGGCGTGGAAAATCGAGAGTGTCGCAGTTTTTCAGGTCCTCAAGAGCCGAATTTATAGCCAAGTAACCGCTGTTTGACTTTGGTGCGGTCGCAAGGAGTATGACAGCGTCGGCTATGGGAAGTCTTGCTTCAGGGAGACCGAGTTGCAAAGCGGTGTCCACACAGGCTTTTACTATGGGAATTGCGTTTGGGTACGCAAGCCCCACGTCCTCACAGGCTATGCAGAGGAGTCTCCTGCAAAGTGAAATAATATCTCCAGCCTCAATAAGTCTCGCAGCGTAGTGGAGGGCAGCGTTTTCGTCCGAACCACGCACGGACTTGTGAAAAGCCGAGAGAATGTCAAAATGCTGGTCGCCGTCACGGTCGTAACGCATATTGCTCCTCTGGGAGAGAGTTTCAAGAGAATTTTCAGTTATAAAAAATTTCCCGTCACGCTCCTCCGCACACATGGCACACAGTTCGACGGTGTTTATAGCTTTGCGGACATCTCCGCCACAGCCGTAAGAAATTTTTCTGCATATTTCGTCCGTGATTTCAAACTCTTTTCCGCTCTCCTTAGAGAGGATACCGAAAGCCCTCCGAACGGCGGGAATAAGGCTCTCAGCCGAGACGGGTTTGAACTCAAAGACCGTGCAACGGCTTATTATTGCGTTGTAGACCGCAAAATAGGGGTTTTCGGTAGTCGATGCGATGAGAGTTATATCGCCGTTTTCGATGTATTCAAGCAGACTTTGCTGTTGTTTTTTGTTGAGGTACTGGATTTCGTCCAGATAGAGCAGAATGCCGTTCACAGCTCCGAAAGTACCGATTTCGGCGATTATCTCCTTTATATCGGCAGTCGAGGCACTTGTGCCGTTCAGCTTATGCAATGTCATATTGCAGTTTTCGGCTATAATACGTGCGACTGTAGTCTTCCCGACACCCGAAGTTCCGTAAAAAATCATATTCGGGATATTTTTGCTCTCAATAATCCTCCGCAGAGGTCTGTTTTTGCCCAGAATATGCTCCTGTCCGACAACGTCATCGAGAGTTTTCGGACGTATTCTGTCCGCAAGAGGTGCTGACATTGAATCACTTCCTTGTTTTTTTTTGCTAAAAATTCAAACTTTCCAAAACAGGGACAGACAAAAAGCCTGTCCCCGTAAATTTTTATGATAACAATTTTTTGACGATACCCAGAGCCTTGAAATCGGTCAGCAGGTTGAAAAGAGCCTTTCTCGTTGTTGGATTTTTGACAAGTTTTATTATAATTTTCAGTTTGTCCGCCAAATCGGATTTTTTTGAATCCTTTATGGTTTTTTCTACAATTTTAACCGCCTTATCGTCTTTTGCAACGGCAATTACAGCATTTTTTATTGTTTTGTTTTCAAGACAGTCTCCGATAACTCCCGCTTTTTTGAGAAATTTGCCGTTTATTTTCGGGAAAATCTTTCCGATAAGAGTAATCAGCTCCTTATTGTGCAGAACATTTACAAGATTTTTTGTTAAAGTTTTGTTTTTAATTATAAGCGGAACAGCTCGGACGTTCTTTTTAGTATCTGTTCTGTCGGCATTTTCGTATATATTTTTAATAATATCCATAGAACTACGGTCTCTTAGGACATTTACAGCCGACTGTCTTGCCAACTGATTTTCAAGCAAATCCGCTATCAAGTCGGAATTTTCAAAAATGTCGAACATCGTTTACTTTTTGGACTCCTGTTTTTTGTCGTTTTTGTCCTCTTTTTCGCTCTTTTCCTTTGCGGACTTCAGTTCCTCGCCTATTTTCTTGAAATACTTTCCCGTACTCTTTATGACTTTTTCGGTGTCTTTCTTGACTTCGGGGTCATTCATAGCCTCCGATGCGACTTTTTTTACAGCTTCCCCGGCAGACTTTGCAAATTCAAGTAAATCCGACATATCACACTCTCCCGAAATCATTCATAGAGGGGATATTTTTTGCATATTTCCGTAACGCCCGCACGGATTTCGTCAGCCTTGTTTTCAAAGTCCGTGGCACAGAGATAGATATATTCGGCGATTTTCTCCATCTCCTCAGAACCGAGACCTCTTGTTGTGACGGCGGGAGTACCAATTCTGATACCGCTTGTTACAAACGGCTTTTCGGGGTCGTTGTGTATAGCGTTCTTGTTTACAGTGATGTAGACTTCATCGAGACGGTGTTCAAGCTCTTTTCCCGTTATGCTGAACGGACGGAGGTCAACAAGCATAAGGTGGTTGTCCGTACCGCCCGACACGAGATTGAAACCTCTTTTGAGAAGTCCCTCCGAGAGAACTTTTGCGTTTGCGACAATTTTTTTCTGGTACTCCTTAAATTCGGGCTTGAGAGCTTCACCAAAGCAGACAGCTTTTGCGGCGATTGTGTGCATAAGAGGACCGCCCTGTGTACCCGGGAAAATAGCGGAGTTTATCTTCTTTGCGAGAGTTTCGTCATTTGTGAGGATAAGACCGCCACGGGGACCTCTCAAAGTCTTGTGAGTGGTAGTCGTAGTTATGTCGGCATAGGGTACGGGGGACTGGTGTACACCTGCTGCCACAAGACCTGCTATGTGAGCCATATCGACCATGAGAAGTGCACCGACGGACTTTGCAATTTCGGACAGCTTTTTGAAGTCAATAGCTCTTGGATATGCACTTGCACCTGCCACGATGAGTTTGGGCTTGTGCTGTTCGGCGAGAGCCTGAACCGTGTCGTAGTTTATCATCTCCGTTGTGTCGTCGAGACCGTAAGAGACAAAGTTGAAATATTTTCCCGAAATATTGACGGGTGAACCGTGAGTGAGATGACCTCCGTCAGCGAGACTCATTCCGAGAACGGTGTCACCGGGCTGGAGAACCGAGAAGTAAACGGCGGTATTAGCCTGTGCACCCGAATGGGGCTGTACGTTTGCAAATTTCGCACCAAACAGCTCCTTTGCACGCTCTATTGCTATTTTCTCCACTATATCCACATACTCACAACCGCCGTAGTAACGCTTAGCGGGGTATCCCTCCGCATACTTGTTTGTGAGAACCGAACCCATAGCTGCCATTACGGCGGGGGAGACTATATTCTCACTTGCAATGAGTTCGAGATTTCTCTTCTGCCTTGCGAGTTCCAGACCCATAGCCTCACCGACTTCGGGGTCATACTGTGATACAAAACCTATTGTATCCATTACATCACTGTACATTTCAAACACTCCTTTTGATTTTTACAAATTTATTATAATACACGGGAAATTCACAAGTGCAGCTACCCGTGCAGTATAATCGTTATTATTTTATATTGTTTTATATTAGATTTATGTTAAATTATATTACAGTATATCGTCCCAAGAGGGGTTACTGCTGACGGATGCGTTTATATAGTATTGCAGAATGAGTGAAGCATCGGCAGCGTCTATCATACCGTCTCTGTTGACATCACAGATTTTTTTCATATCGTCAGATACTTCGGTCAGAACACCCGTTGATATATCGGAGTAAATTCCGAGTATTGCAGAGGCATCACACGCATCTGCTCTTGAATCGGAATTTACGTCTCCGAGATTTCTGCACAGACTGACGTTGTAAGAAGCAATAGGTCTGTTGCTGTTTACGGGATAGACTTCTATAACGGCGTTGTCACCATCGGCGAAAGCCTCTTCGCACGTTGACGGCGATGCGGTACACGTTGACTCTATATTTACAACTTCCGTATTTGTTTTGAAATTTCCGTCCTCGTCCTGTTCGGGGAGTTGTCTCTCAGCGGTTATGGTGACTTCAAGTCCGTCAAGGGAGATTTCCCCATTTTCGGAGTAGTACTCAACTTTGTCGGGGAGAGACTCCAAAGCTATCGTCATTTTGACATACAAAGCCCTGACGGTAATATCCTCCGTTATCTTTTCGGGGTAACTGCTCCAGCCGTTGAAACCTATCTGCGTGTAGACATCGAGGTGTTTTTCAAGTGAATCGGTGTCAACGCCGTCCAGACTGAGGGCTTCCCCGTCACCGACTTCTATGGAGTCAATGACATTGCCGTCAAAGTCAAGGACGGTGACGGTGTGAGTGTCCGCATCTTCAGCGTAAACATTGGTCGGCAGAGACGACGCAATTAGGACAGCCGACATCAGCAGACAAAGTTTTTTTATGTGTATCACAATAAATCAATCCTCCGATTTTTTTATAAAAAGTATTTTGCAGTTCTCGGTCAGTGAGGAGAACAGGCGAATATATCTCTTGTACGTCATTTTCAGGGTCATGAAGTCGGCAGAGAGAAGTTTCCTCGTTTTGGGTTCATACAGGAGTATTGCGTACAGGACTACTTCGTCCCAATCGGCACTCTTTGCGAGAATATCTGCTTTTTTGGCGTACTCCCGCAAATAGTCCTCTATTTTGCGTAGTCTCCTGAAACCCATATATATCGAATTTATGTAAAGGTCTATTTCAAAGTCCATAGCCGTGTACCCCTATATCAGTTTTTGGGAGTCCGCATTTGGGTCTGACAGGGCATATCCTGCGACAGTGCTGTAAAATCCTGCGGGACTGTTCAGCATACGCCTGCCCATCTTTTCGGCGGTCTCCAAATCGGGGGCGTACAGGTTCAACTGCATAAGAGTGCGTGAGCCGTCCGAAAAGGACATATTTACTCTGACACCGCTGCCGTCCTGAACGTACTCGACTTTTCCCCCGTCACTGTTTCTGTTTCCCGCAAAAAAATTTGCAGAAGACATACACAGCTTGTCCCAGTACGCTTTCGGGGCGTATTCGTCCAGTTTCAATGCACACTCGGAGCCTTTCGGGGTGAGGACAAAGCAGTCGGACTCCTTGACCACAAGTTCATTTTTCAGCATATAGTCAATTGACTCCTGATATGAAAAATACGTTATACAGCCCGAACACATAACGATTTCGTAGAAATTTTCGGTGTTCACGGGCATATTGAGCTTGTAAAGCAGACAACAGAGGAGTATATTTATAGTGGGGACATCATCAGTGCTTATGTCCGCAAGCTCCGACATTTTGAAAATATTTGATTCAAGCATTTCAAATCACCTGACAGAAATTCGGGTAGTCCATCATACAGGACATAACAGCTATGTTTACTGCCGACTCAACACAGACCACCAGTCTCGGAACTACACTCGGTTCGGTTAAAATTTCGTCACTGCCTCTCTTTTTTATGCGGTACTCCATAGGAGCAAAAGCAGTCCGCACGACAAGGGGCATTCCCGACGAAAAACCGCCTATCACACCGCCGTGGTTGTTGGTTTTGGTGACAGTCCGTCCGCTGCCGTCCACATAAACGCTGTCGCTGTGCTGTGAACCCGTCATATTTGCGGAGCGGAAACCCGAACCGAACTCCACTCCCGCAACGCTCGGAATGCTGAAAAGTGCAAGGGCGACACTGTTCCTGATACCGCTGAAAAGGCGTGAACCTGCTCCCGTCGGAATGTTTACCGTTGCACACTCAACTATCCCGCCGAGGGTCTCCGAAAACTGTGAAGCCTTTTTCATGTCGTCAATCATGAGCCAGCCACGCCTGTCGTTTATGACAGGGAAACTCTTGTTTCTTATGCTCAGAACAGCGTCACGGGTAGTGTTCACAGGGTCAAAAGGGTTGTCCCTTATGTTGTGCAGCTGTGCGATGTGTGCCCCCGTGTATATACGCCGTCTTTCGAGAATCTGACCGCATATTGCTCCTGCAAGGCAGAGCGGGGCAGAAATTCTCTCGGAGTAACGCTCTTCTTCTGCAAGTTCGGAAAAACTGCGGAATCTTGCCGTGCCTGTGTAGTCGGCATTCCCACGCACGGGGAAAATTACAGTGCTTTTCCTCTCCTCCGTCAAGCACTCCCCACTCTTCTGCATGATTACACACAGCGGTTCGCCCGTAGTCCTGTCGCCCGATATGCCCGATATTATTCTCAGAGCGGGAGGTTTTGGGGCGGGACTTCCGTCTGACGGAATCATCATTCTCCGCATGAACTTTGTTATACGTTCGGGGTCTATGTACTCTCCGACGGGGAGATTTCCAATCATAACGCCCATTGAGGAGCTGTCCTGCTCTCCGAAAACGGAGACTGTTATTTTGTTATTCCAAATTGACGGCATAGGCTTTTCCCCCCAGACTGTTGTAGTTGCTGAAAAATTCAGGATAGGATTTCATGACGGCTTCTGCACCTTTTATTCTGACCTCACCTTCTGCCCGCAGACCTGCAATTGCACAAGCCATTACAATTCTGTGGTCGTTGAAACTGTCCACAATACCGCCGTGCAGTTTGCCCGTTGGGTTTATTTCGAGACCGTCACGGGTAACTGTCACATTACCGCCGAGACCGTTCAGCATATCGGCACAGGCTTTGAGCCTGTCGCTCTCCTTTATTCTTAGTCTTTCGGCGTTGTAAATTACAGACTTTTCACAGCCGTACGCACCGAGTACCGACAGAATCGGCACAAGGTCGGGAATGTCGGAGCAGTCCGCCTTAAAACCCGTAATTTTACCATTTGATACGGCACTGTTTATTATATCAATTATTCTCCTGTCGCCCTGAACGCTGTCGGGGTTCAGGTTATTTATTTTAACGGACGAGCCGAGAGCGTTTGCGACGAAAAAGAAAGCGGACTGCGAATAGTCTCCCTCAACACAGTCATCGTGCGGAGTGTACTTCTGACCGCCCTTTATTGCGAAACCGTTAGCTGTCTCCGTGATTTTTATGCCGTAGCGTTTCAGAACGTCTATAGTTATGTCAACATAAGGTCTTGACTCAAGGCGGGAAGTGAGTACAATTTCGGAATCGCCCTCAAGAATCGGGAGTGCAAAGAGCAGACCCGTTATGAACTGTGAGGAAATATTTCCCTCTATTTCGTACTTACCGCTTGTTAGTTTCCCCGAAACGGTGAAAGGCATGGTGTTATTATAATTAAAAGTTATGCCGTGCTTTGACAATTCTCTTATATAAATATCAATGGGTCTCTGCGGAAGTCTGCCCCTGCCGTGAAATTCGGTCTCCACACCCAAGGCACAGGCTACAGGTATCAGAAATCTTAGTGTAGAACCGCTCTCGTTGCAGTCTATGACAGCTTTTTGGGGGGGATTTATTGAATCGGGAATGTCGGCACTGTTTTCATTTGTGTAAATTACAGAGCCGAGTGAACTCATTGCCTGAATAGTAGCTTCAATATCTTTTGAGAAATTTATATTGTTTACTTCGGAATTTCCCGCAAGTGCCGCACAGATAAGCAGTCTGTGAGCGACACTCTTAGAGGCGGGAATATTCACTTCTCCGCTGAGTACAGAGGGTTTGATTAAAATATCCATCTTTATCCCTCCATAAGTTCTTCAAATTCTTTTACAGTAGCTTTTCTTATTTCGGCACGTCCTGTTTCGGGGCAGACTATGTAGCTGATATTTCCCGATTCACGCTTTTTGTCCTTTGAACAGAACGGCAGGAGTTCGGACATAGGGATGTCCGTACTTGTCGGGAGGTTGTAATTTTCAACGCATTTAACAAGCCTGTCGGAGAGTTCCTTTGAACAGAATTTTTTGGTCATAATGCACATTCCCGTTGCGACACCCATTCCGTGAGTAAAATTGTTGTAACCGTGCCAGCCCTCTATAGCGTGACCTATCGTGTGACCGAAATTCAGAATCATTCGCTCACCCTTGTCAAATTCGTCATGCTCGACCACTTCACGCTTTATGTCTATGCAGGTGTAGACGAGTTCGTCCATAACTTCGTCAATATTTTTGAGACAGTGATTTTCTATAAGTGAAAAAAGTTCACTGTTTTTTATCATGCCGTACTTTATAGCCTCACCCATGCCGTCAGCGAGAATTTGCGGAGTGAGAGTTTTTAAGGTGTCGCTGTCACAGATGACGAGTGCAGGCTGTTTGAAAGCCCCCACGAGATTTTTACCGCCCTTTATGTCAACGGCAGTCTTACCGCCTACGGAGGAGTCAATCTGTGCGAGGAGAGTGGTGGGAATCTGTACAAAGTCTATCCCTCTCAGAAAACAAGCCGCCGCAAAGCCTGTAATATCGCCGACAACACCGCCGCCGAGTGCAATCAGGAAGTCAGACCTTGTTATATTTTTCATACAGAGGAAGTCGAAAATATTGCTTAGTACCGTTAAATTTTTTGACTGTTCACCGTTTGGGAATACAAAAACAGATGCACTTATGCCTGATTTTTCGAGTGACGACACAAGTCTGTCGGCGTAAAGCGGACCGACTATGTCGTCCGTAACGACAACGGCTTTTTTTGATTTTGTCACAGAGGAGATATATTCTCCGCTCCTGTCGAGACTCCCTCTCTCTATTATAACATCATAGGGAGTACTTGTGTGGACTGTTATTTTTTTCATTTGAAATTCCTGCCTCTCTTTGCTTCTGTTCCAATACAAAAAATACTTTAATCACATTATACCATGCGGACAATATTTTGTCAAGAATATTTTAGATATATTACAAACAAACGGATTTTACGGGTGATTTCACGTCTTAAAACGGCATTGACGGTATAAAAAATTCTGCGAAAGTCAAAAAATGCCTTGACTTTTTTACAAAAATACTGTAAAATTATATGGTAATGCGGAGTTCGGATTTTTCGGAGGGAGTTGTTTTGTCTTGTCTTTTGATAATATAGTAGAAATTTTTAATTTATTTCCGACATGGTTCAAAATTGTTTTAATAGGAGTTACCGCCGTGGGAGCTGTCACGGCTCTGGCGGGTGGCAAAAAGAAATTCAACAGACTGCTCTGGCTTATTGTGGCGTGCGTGTCACCGATTTTCGGCACGGTCTTGACGGTTGTCGCATTTGTAGTGATGGGGGCTTTGAGCAAGGGAAACAAAAACTTTGATTTTGAGTGTCCTTTTCGGAAGAGTTACGTTATAGCACCGTTTATAGTGGGAATTTCGGGCTTTTACATAAGTACCGAGTTGTCGGACGATGACATTGCCCAGACGGTTACAATTACACTGTCGCTCACGGTCATCTTTTTACAGCTTGTGTACTCCTATGTGAAATCGCACAGAAAGAGACTTCTCTTTTATATTTTCAAAAACAGCGGAAAAGTTGTTTCGGAGCAGGTCAGCGAGTACATATACGGTCACGAGTGTCACGACGAGCTTGCGGAAGCCGTGCCCGATGTCAAGACCGCCTATGCCGTGGCAAAACACCACTATCAGACCGCACCCAAGAAATCTGACGGTGAAATGGTTCAGGCGTGTTTTGACAGTCCCGATGAGGAGGATAAGGACAGACAGAAATTGCCCATATATAATTACAAAGCGGGCGAAGAGGAATATATGTACGCGGTCATAGACACAAAGGGTCTAAGGGGAGATTTTGACGTTGAGACTGCCGAGTACATGGGAAGCGGAATAACAAGGCTGAAAGTTCTTGAGTGGAGGAAAAATTCGGCGGGAAAGTTCAAAATCGGCAAAGGGGACCCGGTTTACAGAATTTCCATGTGGAATATACTGCCGCCGTTTATGCCGTGCGTTCTGGAGTCGCTCACAGCTTTTTTGTTTGTCGCAGCCATCTTTACGCCTTGCGGATTGAAACTTTTCTGCAATACGCTTAAATTTTTTTCGGGATTCTTTTCCTGAACCTACAGGGGGAATATTATGAACATTGGAATAGACCTCGGCACTACTAACACTCTTGCGTGCTATGTGAGTGAGGCGGGAACTGTCGAAAAGATAGAGTTTCTGAACGGCAGGACGGATAACAAATTTCTTCTGCCGTCCTGTATAGCGGTGATGTCGGACGGAAGTATAAAAGTCGGACAGCCTGCCGTTGATATGAAACAGAAAATCCCCGAGTGCGTGCTTGAAAACACCAAATATTACATGGGTACGGGGAAAACGTGGTCTGTGGGGAGAATTACGGTTTCGGCGGAACAGACAGCGGAGTATATTCTTAGGGAAGTACACGACGAACTTTCAAGACAGTTTCCGCAGGAGGAATCTTTCAGGGCGTTTGTGACAGTCCCCGCAAGATTTGACTCTCAGTCACCGAGAATTGCCACAAAGGAAGCTCTCTTGCGTGCGGGGTTCACGGCAGACAATGCGGACTGTGTGACGGACGAACCCATAGCGGCGGCAGTGGCGTATAGTAAACTCCTTGACGGTGGGCAGACTATACTTGTTGTGGACTTTGGTGGAGGTACGTTTGACATATCACTCCTGCACTCCAAAATAGTGGGAGCATCGGTCTCCCCCGACAGGCTTATTCCTGTTAGTTGGGGAGGAGATTTGTACATAGGCGGTAATACTGCCGACAAGATTATAACGGAACTTATGTGCAAGAAAATCCTTGAGGAAAAGGGTTGCGACCTCTCCGCAAACCCCGACAGCATGAGATATTCAGCGGAGGAGTCGGAGGCGGCAGCGGTTATCAGGACTTACACGGAGACTATAAAAAAACAGCTATATGCGGAAAATTCGGACGGTGCGGAAGTCTATATTCCCGAGCTGATTTCCGACTATGATTTTGACTTTTCACTCAGTTGTGCGGAGTATGAAAACGCCTTTGGTGAAGTTTCGCAAAAGATGAGAGATATTATACAGGGAGTTTTCAAAAATGCGGGAATGGCTGTAAATTCTGCCGACAAGGTACTTGTTGTCGGGGGAATGGCTCACGAGTATTGCCTTGTTAAAATGTTGAAATCGATGTTCGGGGAGGAAAAAATCATAATTCCCGATGACTCTATGTACCTTGTTGCAAGGGGTGCGTCAATATGCGGAAGCGACACGAGCGTACACGTTGACAATGTGGCGTACACTTCAATAGGAGTGCTTATAAAGGAGCGTACGGACGTTGACGTTATAATCCGTGAGGGAGAAGTAATAGAGCGTGGATTTGAAGTTGAGAGGGAGTACACCCCGAGCAAGGACAATGCGTGGGAGCTAAATATAGCCGTTGCGGAGTTCAGAGGTGCTTTCAGGAAGGACGGTTACACGACTTTGATTGATACGGTCATACCGCTGAAAAAGAGACTCCTGAAGAGAAAACAGAAGCTGAAATTCCGCTTTGTCTTTACGGAGGACAAGATATTGCAGATTACCGTCAAACAGCCCGACGGCACGGAGAGTCCGCTTAGTGTGAGACTTTGATTATATTTGTTTACGGTGAGACAAAAAACTTTTTTGAAATAAAGAGGTGGTTATAGAGTGAATCTTAGAGAGTGGCTGAGTTCACCGCACACGGACAGGGTAAACCTTGATGTGATTGTACAGATAGCACAGATTTGTATGAATTTTTCGGGGAGTGCGGTCATAAGACCCGAAAATTTTGAGGTTTCCGAGAGCGATGAGGGCGACGGATATTTTGAAGTCTCATATAATAAAATTTGTGATTATGACAATACCTGCCGACCTGTCCCTGAGTGTGCGGATATTGCGGACGAAAAAGACAATATTTTCTGTCTGGGACTTCTTATATATCGGATAGCTACGGGGGGAGACTATGACCTGTCAAAGGCGGAAATGCTCTCCAATATGGTTGAGGACGAAAACAGTTTCCCGTTTTTGTCATACGAGAGCGTTTACGGAAGCGGTGCAGTACCCGACAGAAAAATTGTCTGGGAGATAACAGAGCGTGCGACAGACCTGAACAGAGAGAAAAGACCGTCATACGAGTGGATACTTGACAGGATAATATCGGAGTTTCCGTCAGGGGCTGAAATTGACATTCGGGAAAAGGCTACGGGTAGAGTTATGGAGACGGTCAATGTTGCACTTGACTGCCCTCTCACGGTCTGGAAGTGCAGAGAGGAGTACAATTTTTCGGGGAGGGTCTACATACCCGAAAAGCTGGAGCAGGAGAGTAAAATCCCGTACAGAATATGTGTCAAGAAATACATATGCCAAATAGTGCCGAAAGACTTGCCGTCACCCGAAAAATGGTGCGTATCGGTTCTGTCGGGGAAAAAGTGTGTCGGGATAGACTTCGGCACTTGGAACAGTTCTGTATCGTATGTGAACAGCGAGGGCTACACGGAGGACGTTTTTTCGGGAAAAGGTACTATTCCGACGGTAGTCTGCTATATTTCGGAAAATGAATGCATTTTTGGTGAGGAAGCTGTCAGACACTATTTAGCTCACCCGAATGCGGTGTCAAGGTGTTTCAAGAGGAGCATAGAGACAGCCGAGAAGTTCACGATAACCGCCGAAAACGGTGATATTATTGAGGAGACATATTATAGTCTGACAGTAAAATTTCTGAAATATCTCTATGGGACTGCAAGCGAAAAACTTGGTCTTGACAGCGAAAACAGCGTGGTAGTCCTGACAGTTCCCGCTTGCTATGATGCGGGAATGAAAACGACTATATATACAGCGTCCTGTGAGGCGGGTTTTGAGCCTGTTATACTCACAGAGCCTGAAGCCGTTGCGTTCTTTTTCGGCATGAGAAACGAGTGCAGCGGGAATGCACTTGTCTTTGATATGGGCGGCGGGACTACAGACATAAGTATAATAAATTTCAGTGGAGTATCTGGGGACGCTCCGTCTGTCAGGTCTGAGACAATAGACGGTATCGGACTTTTAGGCGGTGCGGACTTGACAGAGGTGCTTTTTTCGGAGTTCCTGAAAATTCTGAAAACACGCCATGGTCTTGATATGTCGTCGGAGACTGTGTCGGGGCTTGAGACTCACAGATTCAATGTAAACAGAAGTGAGCTAATGTCTCTTGCGGAGGAGATGAAAATAAAACTGTCATCTGAGGAAAAAGCGGAGGCTGAGACGGAAATTTACTTCCCGAACAGTCTTGAAAAGAAAAAAATAAATTTTCTTATAAAAAGACGGCAGTACGAAATATTGATAAAGGACAGGATAAACTCCCTCAAAGGCAGGATAAAAAACGCCGTCTCAAAGAGTGGCATGAAGATAAATTCAATAAAGAATGTGATAGTCACGGGCGGAGCTTCGGTTACTCCTGCTGTGAGAGACATGGTTTTTTCGCTGTTTTCGTCACCCGATTGCAAGTTGCACTATGTTGACTACGGCACGGCTGTTTCGAGGGGAGCGTCAATATATGCCAATCAGCTTGCGGAGAAAAAGACGGAGAGACAGAGCGTCTCTGAACTCACATATGATTTAGGTGTACTCACGGCAGGGGCATTTGGTGCGAGACCTTTATTCAAGCCTGTTGCGAGTGCGGGAACTTCTCTGAGGGAGGGCGGAATTTCTGTCTCAGCGGTGTGCGTACCAACCGAGGAGGAGACAACAGGAAGATACTGCCGTATGTTTTTGTACAGGAGACCGCCCGAGTACTCCCACGTTGAGAGTACATTTGACCCCGATGGTGACGTGATATGCCCGATAGGTTCACTTTATGCGGGAGATTTCCCCGACGATTTTGACCCGTCGGAGGGGAAAATAAAGTTCAGGATAGATTTTGATGAGCAGGAGTGCATATCTTCGGACGTGATTTTCTATATGCCCGAAAAGCGTAAAGGCATAGCGAAATTCATACCGCAAAGGCGTGGAGAACCCGAATATAACGCCGTGGGGACGAGAAAGGCGGTATTTATTCCGAATGCCATGAGTGAGAAAACATGAGCGGTATAGTGCGGAAACTTGCGGAGGGAGACTGTCTGCTGACGGCGAACTATGCGAACTGTTCCGAATATCTCGGACCGCACAGGAGATTTATACTGTGGGTTCAGGGCTGTGAGAGGAACTGCATGGGCTGTATATCGCCCGAAATGCAGTCTCTCACGGGGGGGACTGCCCTGTCTGTTGAAAGTCTTTTCAATATGATAGCTGACTCCCACAAAATTTACGGAACAGAGGGCATGACAATAAGCGGTGGGGAGCCTTTTTATCAGGCGGACAGGCTTTGCGGACTTATTTCCCGTGTGAGGGAGCATTTTGACTTCGGTGTTATAATCTATACCGGATATACGCTTGATGAACTTGAAAAATCGGGTGAGGAGGACGTTCTCAGGCTTGTCAATATGGCAGATGTTATTGTGGACGGCGAATATATTTCGGAACTCGATGACGACAGGGGAATGAGAGGTTCATCAAATCAGAGAGTTATAATGCTGTCGGACAGATACAGAAGTTGTGAGGACTATTTTGACTCTCTGTCGGGTAGGAAGAATCACATATACATAAAAGACGGAAAAATGCAGTTTATAGGGATACCGTCGGGAGCGACAAAGAGAATAATAAATCTTGTATCGGACAGGGAGGTATGAGGAGTGGAGACAAGCATAAAGAAAAATCAGTATTTCTGTATAGAGAACTGGTGCAAGGTCAGGGAGAGACTGATTATAAATATAGAGTGCAGTTTTGAGGGGGAGCAAGACACAGAGGAGAGTACAGTGGACTGGAACTCCGAAAAGCACGCAAATCCCGTAATGTTGATAAGAAACAGCGGGGAACTGTGGATTTCAACAAAGTCCTCTGACGGCAGAAAAATCAGGTCTGTTATTATGAAACTGACTTCGGCTGTGGGGGACATTGAGTCGATGTATCTGAAGTACGGCATAGCGTCTTTTGACCCCATGAAGCACGATTATTCGGTTGATTGGAAGGGCGATATAAGACACGATGTAATCACTTTCACAATGACGGAGACGGGTGCGGACATTTCATTTTCGGTGTCTCAGCAGGAGAGTGCGGACAGGGATAAAATTGAAGATACTCCAAAGAGGGAGATAGAGTTTGACGAGGACGACATTTTCGGAAATATAAGGGCAGATTTGAGTGTACTGAGACTTATAGAGACTCCCGAGGCAGGGGAGTGTGTTGTAAATCTGGAGAGTGCGGAGAAAAACTTGCTTGAAAACGGAGACAGAAATTCTGCGGAGGAAGTAATTGAGAGGGCTGAACAGATAATAGTAAAATATATTGACGAGTCGACAAAAGCCCTCCACGAGTACAAAAAGAGTATAATCTGACGAGAGGGGGCAGAGTAGAGTGTCAAGAATAAGTGAGCTTGAAGACGAGATAAACAGACTAAATTCCGCTATAAAAGCACAGGAGGCAAATATCAGGCAAACGGCTTCCGAGGTGGAGGAGAAAAACAGACGGGAACTTGAAAATCTAAGGAAACAGGCTTCCCGTATGCTTGAAGACGACAGACAGGCTATATCTGCAAAATACACTTCAATGCTTGCTGACGTTGAGAGCGAGGGACAGAGAAAAGCTCAACAGGTTTATGAATCGCTCCGTGCACAGTATTCCGAGCTTGAAGCGGAGCTTGAAAAGGCTTATGAGGAGGAGTCCGAGAAATTCAGAGATGTGAGGAGACAGCAGAGGAGTTTTGAATCCGAGTACAAAGAGCGTCTGGAGACACTTCGTCAGAAAGCCGTTTCGAAACTTGAACAGGCAAAGAGAGAGTACTTAGATATGAGCAAGAGCTGTCCCGTGGAGTGGTTCATGCGTGGTCACCTTGAAGTCTACAGAAAACAGTTCGCCTTTATAGAGGACAGTCTCAAAAACGGTCTTTTTGAGGCTGTTTCGGGAACTTCCGACAATCTTATTCTGAAAATGAATATGGAGAGGGCGGACATAGACAGGGAATTTGACAGGTGGTATCACTATTACAGCGTTCTCAAAGAACTTGCACTGACAGGGCGTGATATGTTTTTCGGCTTTGGCAGGAGTACTGAAAATCTGGAGTTAAGTGCGGAATTTTACGAGGAGGAGGGAGTTAGAAATAACTCTTTTGACGAGGACTTCATGAACTTCTGGACACAGGGGAATTTTAATGTACTTCTTGAAAAATTCAACGAGACTTGCAGTTTTATAACGGACTTTTCGGAGAGCCTGCCAAAGGACGTTCCAATCAGGGAGGGTCTGGTCTCCTACATGATTAAGAATCCCGAAAAGGAGTCGGGGGTATCCTCTGAAATCATGTACAGAAAAGCTAAGGATATTGCGGAGATAATTGACGAGACCGCTTCAATGATACGCTCTTTGCACAGCAGGGTGAGAGCCTATGACGAGAGACAAAATATTTGTGCGGAAATTTGCGAATCAGCGGAGAATTTCGGCTTTTATCCCGAACCGTCCGAATCGTGGTATCAGGACGACGATAGGAGAAAGACACTCTCACTGATATTTGACGATGAAAATCAGTTAAATGAATTATATGTTTTTATAATACCTGTGTTTTCGCAGAGGAGTGACATCTGGCACAACAGCATAGGATTTGTCGTGAACAGTGCAAACAGCGGAAGTCTCAGACAGAGAGTAGCCGATTTTTTCAGTGAGTCGTATATGCGTGAAGGGATAGGAGTACTCGAAAAGACAAGTGCAGAGGCGGAGAATTTTACGTTTGAACAGCTTATAAATATATTCAGCAGAGAATTTCAGATGCAAATAAACGGGACTTCTGTCGGGACGGGCAAATCGGGTTCAGCGGGTACGTCTATTGGCAGAGGTTATCAAAGAGACAAATTCCATAAGGAGTGATTTTAGTGAGTGGTTCGGGAGATATATTGCTTGCACCCGTTTTGCTCGCAATGGTTGTACCTGTTGCGGCAATGGCGGCTACGGCAAGGGCAGTTTCGTCGGCGGCAAACGCAGCAAGTTCAGTCGTGCAGTTTGCGGGGGAGCAGGTCAACAGGGTCAGAATAAATCATGCGTCAAGGAAACTCGGCAGGTACTCCGAAGCGGTGGACAGGGCTGACGAGATGGCACAGGAGACTATGAGCAATGCGATGTCAAAGTGTTACAGTGACTATATTGAGCAGACGGAACTTCTGTCGGCAGAACTCAGCAGGACACACGATATTTCGGAGTATGTGCGTAAGTGTGAGGAGACACAGGAAAAATTAAGCAGGGAACTTGAAAAGGTTTCGACAAAAGTTGAGAAACAGTGCAAGGAATATGTTGAGAGTGAGAACAAAAAAATCAGGGCAAAGCTGTCGGCGGAGAGACAGGAAGTCCTTGACTCAATAAGCCGTATATCGGATTCGGAGGAACTCAGAAAGCAGACCGCCAGAGATACAGCGGAGAGACTTATGTCGGAGGCAAAGGGGCTTATAAGTGAACTCAAAGAGGAGTGTGCGGAAAACGGCTATTACGAGAGACTTCTGACTTTGCTTGAGAATGGTTTGAGAGACACCGAAAACAGTTTCAGTGACGGTATGTACGAAGCAGCTGTAATAAATTCCTATTCGGTAATAGACTCCGTGATAGATGTCCTTGAGAAAAAACAGCAGGCGGAGAGAAAGAATATAGCCATTTACGCAAAGTGCAAGGCGAGCCTTGAGGAAATCGGCTGTCTGCTTGAAAACTGCCGTTCGGTGGACTACACACTCGAAGAGACGGCGGACGGACAGAGACAGGATATCAACATAGACGATTTCACGGTCTTTTTCAAAGGCAGTTGGGAGCGTATAGAGGAGAGTTATAATAGAATTTCGGAACGTATAAACGGGAGCGATTTTTCAAATTTTGTGATGGAGGAGCTTGTAGACCTTGATGACAGTGCGGGGAGACTTCTCTCGGAGTTCAGGAGTGAAATTGTCAGGGCTTATGACAGACTGCACAACAATCTTCTCAGAAACGAATACGCAGATATAGTTGCGTCGGAGTACGAAAAAATGGGCTTTTATGAGGACTACCCCGACGAGGACACAGACCCTATAGACGGTACGGTCATGATGTTCCGCAAGGACAGCACGGGGGAAGTCATAAAAATCAGTCTCAGCCCCGAGGAGAGGGAAAACGGTTCGCTTGAAATAGGGATAAATATACAGTCGCACGACGACAGCTGTGAAGATATGTCCACGGAGATAAGACGTTCACAGCAGAGACAGCAGCTCTGTAACGGCATAATGAACAGCGGTGCGGGAAAGAAACTCGGCATGAGTGCGACACACTCCTGTCAGCGTGGAACTCAAAACAGAAATGCTTTTTGACGGAGGACGGTGATTTCAGGTGCATTCTATTTTTGAAAAAGCGTCTACGAGAATGTTCTGCATATCGGGGACACTCAGCGACATATTTTGTATGCCCGATTTGAGAATATTGAGTTTTGAGGAACTGTTGAACGAGAGACTGAAAAAGATAGGCTATAAGAGTGTAGTTTTCTATTCGGGTGCAAAGGGAGTGTTTTTTGCACTGGACGATGCAGGCAGAAACGGGTTATCGGTTCTCAGAAAAAAGCGTTCACAGTCCAACGAGACAGAGGGTGTGCAACAGTCCGCTCCGCCGCAACAGCAGGAGAGACAGAGGGCGGGAGTGGGCAGGCGTGTCAGGAAAACTCCCGAAAACAGGGCGAGTTCCGATGACTTTATAACAAAGGTGAACGAGCAGGACGCTCCCGACCTTGCAAACAGGTATATGTGCAACACGGACGAAAAAAGGGCTTTTGTGATAACAAGTCTGGACGATTTTATAAACAATTCGGAGCAGGGACGGAGAATGTTCAGTGCGTACTTTGAGGACTGGAAGAGTCTCCCGAACGAGAACGGAAATATATGTATATTTCTGTCAAAGAGCATAAATTTGCAGAATATGCAACAGATATTCGAGGGGCAGAACGCAATGTCTTTACAGTCTATGTTCATAAGGGGAATGACTTCGGGCGGTGCGGAGTTCAACCACAATTCAAGCCTGATAGTGGGTTCACCGCTGAATGACGAAATAGGTTATCTTCTTGAATATCTCAGAATAAAGGGTTACACCTACACAAGGCGTAATGAAAACAATGACGAGGAGAGGGTCACGGCGAAATTGTTGTACAAGCGTTCTGATTTTGACAAGATAGTCAGGTCACTCAGCTTTTACAACAGGGAGTCGGAGTTCAGTGAACTGAAGACCATGAAGGAAGCCCTTGAGACTTTTATGAGGAGTGACGGCAGGGAGAGAGTACCGATTTTCCCCGATGACATTCCCGAAATATATCCGCAGAGCAACAGCCGTTTTAACGACTCACAAAATCCTATGGAGCTTCTGAAGTCAAGACAGGGTTGGGAACCCGCATATAATGTACTGAACAGCTTTATTCTCAATCACAGAAAGATGTACGGCGACAGGACAAAGAAGACTGTCACGGCGGGCAGGACTGATATTGAGAGGATAGAGCCTGACAGGAGTGAAAACCTGACTATGGGAGCAGTCCCGAATTTTGTACTACAAGGACCTCCCGGAGTGGGCAAGACGGAGATAGCAAATCTTATAGGACAGATATTACAGCGTGAGGGCGTACTCAAATCTGGACACACTGTCATAGGTTCAAGAGACAAACTTGTCGGGCAGTATGTGGGGTCAACGGCAATACAGACCGCCACTATGATTGAACAGGCACAGGAGGGAGTTTTGCTTGTCGACGAGGTTTATTCGCTTGCGGAGGGTGGAAACACGAGTTCGGGAGCAAATTACTGTGCGGAGGTTTTCAACACGCTTGTTGCGTCCATGACTGATAAAAATTACAGATTTTGCGTAATTTTTGCGGGTTACGAGAGCCGTATGGACGAAGTGTGGCACATGAACGAGGGTCTTTTTTCGAGATTTGGGGAGTCAAACGTCATAAATATAGAGGGTTACAAGCCCGAACTTTTGCAGACCATCTTTGAGAAAAATTTTGAGGATTCGGGTGACTCCGCACAGAAATTTGTGCTGTCGGACGAAGTCAAAGAGGGGCTCCCGCAGTTTTTCAAAAATTACTATGAGGACAGGGACAGAGTGAATTTTGCGAACGCAAGAGACATAAAAAATCTCTCCGCAACGGTAAAGCGTACAGCGGGTTACAGGTGCATCCAGGACAACATTTCGGGAGAAGTCACGGTAAAAAAGGGAGATTTTGGTGCAAAGGCGGAACTTTTCAAAAAGAGAGGTCTGGACGCAGGCGATATTTACGGAAAGATAAAAGAGTACGTCGGCATGGACTTCCTGATAGACCTTTTCAACGACCAGCTGTCGCTTAAAATAGAGTACGAGGAGAAAGGTCTTGACTATCCCGGACCGTCACACATGATATGGTGCGGAAATCCGGGTACGGGAAAGTCCACCGCCGCACAGCTGACCGCTGATTTGTACCACAGTTTAGGCATACTCGGCGGTACGAAACCCATATATCTTGATGCGTCACAGATATTGAAGTCCCACATAGGAGGCGGTGCGGAGGAGATACAAAAACGCATGGACGAGGCTTGTCAGCACCACACGATACTTGTCATAGAGGAGGCTTATCAATTACAGCAGAGCGGAAACGGACGTGAAGTCATAGATGCGATGCTGAACAGAATGGAGTCCGACCGAAAAAATTTTAACGTTATATTTATAGTGTACAAAGACAGGCTGAGACAGTTTCTTGATGTCAACCCGGGAATGGAGTCGAGAGTACAGATATACGAGTTCAAGGACTACAACGGCGAACAGCTCCTTGAAATATTCAGACTTATGTGCAAAAAGAGCCGTGACACGATAGACAGCGAGTGTGAGGAGAAGATAAGAGAAATGCTGTCCGATATGTACGAAAAGGGACTGACAAAACAGGGCAATGCAAGAATAGTCAGGAAATTGCTTGAAAATATGCGACAGTTGAGATATAACCGCATACTTTCGGAGTACGCCTCCCGTCTTGACGGTGGTGACACTCCCGAAAACAGGGGAAAAATTGCGACAGAGAGAGCAATGGGCAGACTAAAAGTCTCCGATGATGCGTACTGTTTCAAAGCGGAGGACGTGCCGTCTGACTTTGCAGAGAAGATGGTGAAACAGTCTGTCGGAAAGATGTGACGGGAGGATATTATGGCGTTCAAAAAGAAAGTGACTTTTACAGAGCCGAAATATTGTCAGGTGTGCAGAAAAAAGGTGAGCAAGGGAAAGAGCCTAAATGGATACGAGGAATATCTGCCGTTTGTGTGTGACGACTGCTGTAAGACCTATTTCAACGAGGTGTCAAGTCTTGAAAGCGGAAATCCCCGTGTAGAATTTAGACCTGCCGACATAAGGAAAAACGAATACAGAGTGCCGTGCATGAGCCTGTACCTTATAATAAGAGATACGATAATTTGGCTTCTTATCGGCTTATTCAGTCTGCTCTCAACGTGGTTTATCTCTCATTCTTTGGACGGGGGACTTCACTCCCCCGAAATGAGAACCGTCTCCGTACTGTTTTCGGCTTTTTCATTTGTAGGCGTGGTAAACGCCCTCAGATACCTTTTGTCGGGACTTTTCAGGGGAATGGATTCAAAAAGACGTATTTTTCTCGCAGTACAGGCGGCAGCATTTCTTGTTGTCGGAATATTGGTTATGAAATATATAGTTATATAGTTAAGTGGAGGTAAGTATGAAAGATGATGTTATTCGCATCTCAATGATAGGAGGGTCAGGTTGTGGAAAGACCTCATTTCTCTCGGGAGTAATACAGTCCATGGTCGCATCCGATATAAAGTTTGGTACGGGGGAGCTTCAGAGTTCCGTGTCGCTGAATGCGGTGGAGATACGCAGCAGCAGCAATTTTTTTGTGGAAGATGACGAGGACAGCATGAGTGTCGTAAATATAAAGAATGCGAGTCAGCTTGACGAGTATCTGCTAAGCGACGACCCTGACGGCACAAACGGCGGTTTTATAAATTCGACCACGGACTCAATGGAGTTTCTCTTTGAACTCATAATAGACAACACTGTCTGCTGTCACGTTGCCATAGCCGACTACGCAGGGGAGCTTATTGACAACCCCAACAACGAGGCTATGAAGTCGAATTTACAGCAGTTGTGCAACAACATTGCGGACAGTGATGCACTCATAGTTATGGCGGACGCTGTAAAGGCTGGGGAAAATCTTGACAACAGTTATGCAATGAAGAGGGAACTCGGAGCTAATATAATAAATATGATATTCCCCGATATAAAAAAGATAATACTGTCGGGAGGCAGGGGGCTGACCACTCTTGTCGCTCTCACGAAAACCGACAATGTGAAGATACCCGAGATGATGAAACGTTCAAATTTCGGAGCGATTTCGGGGACGTTCTATGCAGAAATATATTCAAAAATGTTCTCCTGCATGGACAAAGACTCCGATTCTTGGGGAGTTATACCCGTCTCCGCCGTGGGAGACGGCAACACGGACGAGTACAATTACATAATAGAGGGAGCAAATATAACTCCCAAAAATATAGACACGGCAATTTTGTTTTGTCTTGCGTCGTCCATAACAAAGATAATATCCGAAAAGGAGTCGCAGTTGAAAGAACTCCGCAAGAGCAAGAAATCAATGTGGATTGCGATAGGTGCACAGGCAAAGGAGGCAAAGCAGAAAGTTGAGGAGGAGATAAAAAAGGCTGAACAGCAGAAGTCGGCACTGGAGAAGTGCAGAAACGCCCTCTCGACTATGACGGGAAAATTTTCAGAGTCCATAAACCAAATGCACCGTCCGAACACAGCGGAAATCGGTGAAGTAGTAGCGAAGTGACGGGGTAGCGTGATGATATACGACGGAGTACACAGAATACACATTGTCGGAGAGGAAAATTCGGGGCGAAAATGTCTTGTATCGGCGTTTCTGTACAAATTTCTCAGTGAGAACGTGACTTTCGGGGGAAATCTTTGGGAACTCTCGGCAGTCGGAGAGGACTCCGAAATGCTTGAGGGCAGTGAACTCTTAGAGGAGAATATGAAGTCATATGACGTGATGGACGTATTCAGCATGGAGAAAATTTTTGCGGGGGAGACCGATGAGGTTTCGGACAGCCTTGATTTGCAGTTGAAAATAGCGGGGGACTTCTGTGGCAGACTGGAATTTGTAAATATTCTTGGGAAAAATACGTATAAGTCTCTTGCACGGGAGGAGTGCAAGGCAATTTCAGCGGTACTTGTGCTGATTGACACGGAAAAATTTGTCAATAATAAGAATGTCGGGACGGATTTTATCAGAGACGAGTTAGCGGAGCTGTCAGATATTTACAGTGATGGATTTGTGACGGTTTTCGCACTCACAAAAATTGACGTAGTACCCGAAAAGGACAGGGAAAACCTGTGTGAGAAATTGAAAAGTGATATTTCCGAAATTGTGTCGGATTTTGGTGTTGTGGAAGTCTCCTCGGCAAACAAGGTGATGGGAGAGGTTTTCGGTGAGGACGGCGAACTTCTGGAAAATCCGAACTTTAAGCCCTATGGCGTGGAAGAACTTCTTAGGTGTGTTATAAGGAAGTCCACCCCGCACGACATAGTGAAAATGCAGAAAATTATAGACGGTTGTCACGACAAAATACGTCGGAGAAAGGGAGTTTTCAACTCCGAAATTCCGAGAGCGGGTATGGAACTGAACGAAGCAAGAAAACGTCTGTGTACAGCGGTGAGGGACATACACCCTCTGAAAAACACAGAAAAATATATAACGGGAGATGAATAAAAAAATGAAGTGGGATATTTTCGTCTATGCAAGGGGAGTACAGCGTACGGACGGTTACAAGCTGAGGGCACAGCCCGAGAATTTTCCTCCTGAACTGATACAGGGTTGTCAGACCTTTTTCAATATCCGTGGCACGAACGAAAAGCGTTCAACGTGGAAGGACGTTTTTGAAAAAGACCCCTGTGCGTGGAAAAAATCTTTTGCGTTTATACTTATGCCGAAGTACAAGAGCTGTGCACTTGTCAGGGCGGTAAAGGCGGAGGGCGAGAATGACGGAGAAGTCCTGATGGACTTTGAAAACAGGGAGATATGGTCACTTGAGGGAATATGGTGTCCATATGAAAAACGTCGGTTGTTGTTTGCGTCGTTGCCGTCAATACTGATGTGGTTCAGGAGCCGTGACAAGTCACTCCGCTACTACGTCTCAAAGGGCGAGATTACGAACTATGTCGACGTACCCGACGAATTTTATTTCAATCCCTATGACGATGACAGCGTACTGCCGTTGAACAGCTTTTCCGCCACCGCAGCCGAGGCGACGATTTTGAATAATCTGTCGCAGAAGATACGTTTTTCTCCCGAGCCTTTCGCACTCACTACAGGACCTCTTGCGGAGCTGATTATGAAAAGCTGTTCGGCAGCTTACAATCTAAAAGAGTGTTTCCCCGAAAACAACCCCGATTCGCTCAGTCCGCTTGGTGCAGACCCTTTTAACAATATAGAGACGGCAAAAATTGTCCGCAGAGCGACGGGTGAGACAAAGAGGAAAAATTATGTACTCCAATTGTGTATTGACAAGAGCGGAAAGCGTGAGGAGTATTTCAGGTGGAGGATAGCCGAAAAGGGCAGGAGTAGCGTAAAAGAAGTCCTATCGGCAGAACCGATACCGTTTGACGGTGAAAAGGGTTTGAGTATGCTTGCTTTGAAGTCGGAGGCAGAAGCTGTCAGGTTTTTCGCCTCCAATATGCAGTGGACTGTCGAGCAGGCGAGCGATGACGAGGACGTTCTGTACTCGTTTGTAAAGGAGGGTTAAAATGAACAGAGCGAGGAAGTTTTCACTGGAGATGAAACCTGTGTCGATGCCGTCGGGGGAAAGGTTGTGCAATGCTGATTTGTCGGAGGAGTCCGAAAATATAATTCAGTCTCTATACGACACGGCAAATCAGGTGTACGTCAGCGGTATGGAGTACAAGACAAAAAAGCTGGAGAACAGTCTTTTTTTCTGCTGTCTCACGGAGGGAGCAGTCATGCTCAGCTTTTTCCCGCAGACAAGCGGCAGTATGATTTCAATGAGAGGGATTTTTATTCCGATGAGTTGTCTCAGAACAGCTTGGAATCTCTATCTTGAGGAACTCATGTATATTGTCGCCGAGGGAGGAAAAATCAACGCCGATATAGACTATCAGATGATATATCAGCTTGTGTCGGCGGCAAAGAAAAATATTGGTGAGGAGTACTGCAAAAAAATTGCGGAGTTTTACAAGGGAATGAAAAAGGACACTCCCTATAACTTTGCAATGACAAATTTCCCCAAACAGAACCTGTGCGTTGACTTCAAAGGCGGTGAGACGGGTGCAGGGGGCATTGTCCCTATACAGGAGAGTGAGAGCGGAAAACTTGTCATAAAGACCGAAACTGTCAGGTTGGCAGAGCAGAATCTCCGCCAAAGAGATCCTGAACTTGCGGATATGTATATATACCGTGACACGAAAAAGGGCTATATAGACATAAAAAAGGACGAATACAAGTCAGCGGGAATGAAGAGGTCAGATATAAAGGCACGCATGGAGGATATTGAGAATGAACTTAAAAACAGCTCGTCCGAAAATGTTTGGTATGTATTTTTAACGGACACAAAATCTGCTGTGCTGTTGTCTCAGCCTGTGATTGGCAAACTCGAAAAAGAGGGCTGTATTGACTTTGCGGAGCTTTGCAAAGATGTCAGGAGGAGGATAAGCGACGCAAAGTTGCGTGATGCGGAGATGACTTCCGAAGAATCGGAGGAGACTCCCAAAAAGAGAGGATTTTTTCTGGGCAGACGTTAACCCGGCTTTCTTGTGTTAATATGACTGGGGACACTCCCACTTTCAAAATTAAAACAGTAGAAAATTATCATGGGGGGTTCGGGGGGATTCTTCCCCCCGACGGGGGTTTGGGGGCAGAGCCCCCAATGGGGGTTCAGGGGGCAAAGCCCCCTGCCCCTTATCGTCCTAACAGGGGTTTGGGGGCGAAGCCCCCAACCTCAAATCGTTATAATTCAAGAGAGGAGAGATATAGAATGTCGGAAAATGAAAAAAACAGGGAGTTTCAGAGACCAAGACCTGTTTTCCCGAAAAGGGCGGTCATAACAGGAGGTATGCCGTACGGCAACAAGGAACTCCATTTCGGACACGTCGGCGGAATGCTCGTCTTTGCCGACACTTTCGCACGCTTTATGCGGGACAGGATAGGCAAGGAGAACGTCATTTTTGTGACGGGTACGGACTGCTACGGTTCACCTATTGCAGAGGACTGGCGTGTGAAGTGTGAGAGAGGTGATTTCAAGGGAACTCTTGAGGAGTTCGTCCTGTCCAATCACAACAAGCAGAAAAAGACTCTTGACTCATATGGTGTGTCACCGAATCTGTTTGGTGCGTCGGGACTTGGCAGGTCAAAGGAGATACACGCAGAGGTCACGGATTGGTTCATAAGCTCGCTGTACAAGAAAGGACAGCTTGAAAAAATATCCACAATGCAGTTTTTTGACGAAAAAGCGGGAGTTTTCATAAACGGCAGGCAGGTGATAGGAAAGTGTCCCGTAGAGGGTTGCAAGTCCACAAAGGCGTATGCAGACGAGTGCGACCTCGGACACCAGTATATGCCCGAAAATTTGATAAACCCCGTCAGCACCCTGACAGGCGAGAGACCGTCAATGAAACCCGTCACAAACTGGTATTTCAAGTTGCGTGACTATGAAAAGCTGATGCAGGAGTGGACGGAGGAACTCAAAAAACGCAAGGACGTGAGACCTGTTGTTTGCAAGACGATTTCCGAATTTCTGAAACCGCCCGTGATATATATAAAGCGTGAGTTTGAGGAGAAATATTTTGAACTCAGAGACTCAATGCCCGAACACAAGTACCTTGAAGAGAGCAAAAAGCCGTCCTTTACGATAGAGTTTGAGAGACTTTCGGACTGCGACAAGGCGTGCAGGGTACTGACAGACAGCGGAATAAGATACAGGACGGGAAAAACTCTTGTGCCGTTCAGACTTACGGGAAATATAGAGTGGGGAGTGCCTGCCCCTGTCCTTGACGGCGAAGAGGGGCTAACGGTCTGGGTTTGGCCCGAATCTCTCTGGGCACCAATATCTTTCACACAGACTTATCTTGAGCAAATCGGACACAGTCGTGAAGAGTGGAAGGAGTACTGGTGCAGCAAGGACGCAAACGTCTACCAGTTCATAGGACAGGACAATATTTATTTCTATGGAGTGGCAGAGCCTGCAATGTGGATGGCACAGCAGGAGGCTGAGGAGAAGACCTCCGATCCGCCCGACGGCGAGTTACAAATGCCGATAATAGTCGCAAACCACCACATACTTTTCCTTGACAAAAAAGCGTCCAGTTCGGGAAGTGTCAAACCACCTATGGCAGACGATTTGTTAAATTATTATACGCCTGAACAGCTCCGTATGCACTGGCTTGGTCTGGGTCTCGGACAGCGTTCGGTAAGTTTCATGCCGAAGCCGTACAACCCCGAAGCCAAACCCGATGACACAGACCCCGTTGCAAAGGACGGTTTCCTGCTGACAAACGTGTACAACAGAATGATACGCACGGCTTTTTACACGGCACAGAAAGAGCTTGACGGATTTTTGCCCGACGTTGAACCCGAACAGAAATTTGTTGATGATGCGGAAAAAGCGGTGCTTGATTACGAGAGACATATGTACAACTTTTCGTTCCACCAGTGCATATATGTTCTGGACAGCTACATCAGAAACGGCAGTAAGTACGTCACGAAGTCGCTGAAACGAGAGAACCTCACAAAGGACGAAATTTCGCAGATACTTGCGAACCTCTTCTATATAATCAGGATTGCGGGAGTACTCCTCCACCCAATAGCACCTTTCGGAACCGAAAAACTCCGTGATTATTTGCAAGTCGACGAGAGAATATGGTCGTGGGGGACAATTTTGAAACCGCTGACTTACTTCACGGGAACGGGACACAAGTTAAAATTTTTGCCGCCGAGAACAGACTTTTTCGCAAGGCACGAGAGCCAGTTCGAGAACACCGAAAACGCATAGAATAAAAAACAGCCTGCTGTCGGACAGCAGGCTGCTTTTGTTAATTTAATTCAGGAACTGTGAAAAAATCACGTCACACCTTTGATTTTTGACCTGAGTACAATGAGGTCGAAAGCATCGACACGTCCGTCGCCGTTCACGTCCATATTCGAGGGAACGACACCGGGAGTCTGTTTCTTGACGAGCCAGCTCTGAAGTTTAACGGCATCGGTCATAGAGATAAACGAGTTTCCGTCAACGTCCCCGGCGTTATTTCTACCCGACTGTCTGTCAGCGAGGTCGAACGTCGCAACGTCCGCAAAAGCGACCTTGTTTTTGTCGGCGTAGGTCTGAACCGATGAACCCGCTTCTCCGACGAGGAGAAATTCGGGGTTGACTTTTCCGTTGAGGAATCCGAACGCCTTGGAATTTATAGCGGGCGAAGCCGGGACAACAGCCTCATAGAGGACGGGACAGTTGTCAAATGCACCGCTTCCTATTTCCGTGAGAATGTGTGCACCGCCCGATTGCAGGGAGAGATTTCTGAGTGACGAACAGCCCGAGAAAGCGTTATTGCCGATGGTGTTCGCAAATACGACCGCATCTTCAAGAAAGAGACAGTTAGAAAATGCCGAAACACCGATGGTATTCGCACTAACGTCCACACTGGTGAGACTATTGGAACCCGCAAAGGCATTCTGACCGATAGTCTGAGCCATATCTATGAAGACCGATTTCAGACCCGAGTTTGCAAAACTGCTCTTTCCGATGGAGATTATGTATTCAAGGTCTATATCTTCAAGACTTGTGCAGTTCTGGAAAGCCGTATCTGGGATAGCGGAAACGCTGTTTATATTGACATTTTTGAGACTTGAACAGCCCGCAAACATTGAAGTTGTGAGAGCACCGACATTTGCGGAGGTGAGTGACGAGCAGTTCATAAAGTTCTGTATACCGCTGAAAACTGTGGAGCTGTTTGCGGGAAGCACAGACAGTTTCGTACAGCCCTTGAAAGCGGCAGACTCAATGGTTTCGGCAACTATTGACGACGACAAATCGGTCTTGTCCTTTACCATTTTGAGAGACGAACAGCCCTCAAAAGCACTCTTCTGTATGGTCTTTGCACCCGAAGCGACTTCTTCAAGAGCAATTGCGTCCTTGAACATATTTTGAGTTATAAGAACGCCGTCATAAGAGCAGGACTTCAATGCACTACAGCCCGAGAATATGCTGTTGCCCATTTTGAACTCGGCAGCCCTCTCTGAGAGAACAGTCGCACTAACAAGGTTCGGACAGTTTGCAAATGCGTTGTTGTTTATAACGACAGTACCGCCGACCATTCCCGAGATATTTATCTTTGTTATGGCACTCTTTTCGAAAGCGTTTGCACCGATTGTAGAAATAGTACCGTTGACCTCGGAATTTAGCGAAGTGCAGTTATAGAAGCACTTCTGACCGTAGTCCTCAGCCTCAATACTTCCCGCATTTATAGCTTTAAGGGAGGTACAGTCGGAGAAAGCACTCGCCTCTATAATTCTCAGAGACGGGAAGTTGACCTGTTCAAGAGCGGTACACTTTGCGAAAGTCTCTTTGGGGATAACTTCAATGTTGGACACATCTGCATCAAGAGTAGTGAGTGACGAACAGCCCGAGAAGAGACCGTAAGCCTTATAGGGTTCTATGGCAGAGCCGTTCATTGTTATGGTCTCCGCACCCGTACAGCCCTTAAAGACGTAAGCACCGTACTCATCGGACATAAGAGTTATGTGTTTTATACCCGTACAGCCCTCCATAGCGTTGCTGCCGACGGTTTTGCAGTCACCGACTTCAAAGAGTCTGAGACTTGAACAGCCTTTGAAAGCAGATTTTCCGATAGTGTCAACAAGCGGGAGAGTGATTTCCTGGACGGAAGAGCAACCGCTGAAAGCACTGTCCTCCACGATTTGGGCATTGTTGTAAACTACCTGAAGAAGATTTGAGCAATTTGCGAAAGCCTCGGCTTTTATCTTGACGATTTTTCCGCTCTCATAAACTGTCCTCAGAGACTTACAGCCTTTGAAAGTAGCTTTCGGGACTCTTGTGAGGCTTTCGGGTAGTCTGACGGTCTCCAAAGCGGTACAGCCCTGAAATACGCCGTCGCCGAATCCCATACCTTGGGACTTGTCCTCGGGTTCCCAGTCGCCGAGTGATTCGGGCAGGTCAATAACGCTCACAAGCGAAGTACAGTTTGAGAACGCACTACCGCCGAGAGAGTTCAGGACGGAGTTGAAAGTCAGGTCTGAAAGGGACGAACAGCCCGAAAAACTCTGCTGGTCGGCGTAGAGGGTATTCACACCGAAAGAGACTTTCGTCACCTTTGTGTCACCCTTAAACGCACTTTTTTCAACGTAGAGAACGTTATCGGACATCATTATCTCTGTCATTGCAGTACAGCCCTCATAAGCGGACGCACCGACGGTCAAATCCTCATAGCCGTCAGCCGTACCCCAGCTGTTAAAGATAGGTTCATCTATGGGAGTACTCTTGAAAGCACTGCTTCCTATTTCCCTTATAAATTCGGGGTGAGCGAAAGTAATATTTGTCAGTGCGGTGGAGGCACAGAGAGAATTTGGTATCACAGGCATATCGTTCTCAACGTGGAGACTTTTCAGACCGCTTCCCGAAAAGGCACTGTCGCCGACAAATCTGACCGAGTCGGGGATAGTCATTTCTGTTACATAGGAGCAGTTCTGGAAAGCCTTTGAGCCTATGTAAACAATTCCCGTGAGGTCTACTTCTTTGAGGTAGGACGGAGAGCCTGTGAAAGCCGAGGGAGCTATTACGGTTGCGGTAGTACCCGTGACTTCAAGTCCCATTTCGTCAATTCTTGCAGCTACCTCGTCGGGTATTTCGCCCGCAAGGGTGAGACTTAGTATAGAAGAGTTAGCTTTTGTGATACCTATTCTGTACTCGGGTTCGGGTGGGACAAAATCGGGAACATCCGAAGTAGAGACGGTCAATTTATAGAGAGAGTATGTATTTCCGTCAATATCCTGCCAATCGGAGCAGTCTGTTGTATTGCCTGCCGCATCGGTTATTTTGATTGAGACTTTTTCGAGTTTGTGAGTATAGACGGAAGTATCGGCATATGGGTATGTGTACTGTGAAGCATTTTTTCCCTCTGTGACAGCAGCATCAGCAGCGGATGCCGACATAGTGATAAGTGTGTTGTCGTCCGCAGAGGGTTTTGACCAGACCGCCGAAGCACCTGCGATACAGAGGAAAGCGAATATCGCCGCTATAGTTTTTTTCATGGCTTTCAATCCTTTCTGAAAATAATTCCGTTGTTTCACGGTTATGATAGATAGTTCAATGTCCTGTTCACATGAGTGCCGTTAAAGTACACTATCACAACTAAATTATATCACAACTCCGAATAAAAATCAACGGGAAATTGTCAAATCCACATATCGCATATAATTTTCCACAAAACGGAGAAATTTTTATGAATTTTCAACAATTAAGACCTGCTGTTTCGTAAATATGTGTGACAAATCACAAAAACCGCAAAAAAGTCAGTTGCACACGCTCTTCTTTTCGGCTACGGGGTGGAAACCGACAGGGTTGAAAGTTTTGACGACTTCTTTTACAAGGTCGTAAATATCGTCCTCGTCTTCAGCATAACTTGCGTCCATGAGACGTTTCAAGTCGTCAATAAATTTTTCGTATTCAAACGGAATAGGTTTGCCGATGTGAATAAGGTTGTTTTCGGTACGCTGAAGACCCTCTTCAGCCATGAGTTTTTCCTCATAGAGTTTTTCGCCGGGACGCAGACCCGTGTACTCAATTTTTATGTCCACATCGGGTTTGAGACCCGAAAGTTTTATAAGATTTCTTGCAAGAGTGTCTATTTTGACGGGTTCACCCATGTCAAGGACGTATATTTCCGAACCCTCACCGAGGATACTCGCCTGCAAAACGAGTGAAATAGCTTCGGGGATACTCAGGAAATACCTGATTATATCGGGAGCTGTGACAGTTACGGGACCGCCCTCCTCAATCTGTTTTTTGAAAAGCGGTATAACGGAACCGTTTGAGCCGAGAACGTTTCCAAAGCGGACAGCGGAGAAGTGAGTACAGGGGATAATATTTTCGTTTTCAAAGTCGGAGCAGTCCATACCCTCAACATCGTCCGACATATGGGCGTGGAGCATAGGGAGTTCGTCATATTTGCCGTGTTTAATCATGTAGTCGAAAGTCTGTATAATCATTTCGCAGAGACGTTTACTTGCACCCATAATATTTGTGGGGTTGACAGCCTTGTCCGTTGAAATCAGTACGAACCTCTCACAGCCCGAACGCATAGCGGCATAGGCGGTCTTGTAAGTACCTATGGCGTTGTTTTTTATAGCCTCACACGGACTGACTTCCATAAGCGGGACGTGTTTGTGTGCGGCGGCGTGGTAGACGATCTGCGGTCTGTACTGTGCAAAGACACTGTTTATACGCTTGCTGTCACGCACTGAACCGATAAGTACAACAAGGTCGAGTTCCGGGTAAGTGCGTTTGAGTTCCTGCTGTATATCGTAGGCGTTGTTTTCGTAGACTTCAAATATAATCAGTCTTTTCGGACTGTGTTTTGCTATCTGACGGCAAAGCTCCGAACCGATAGAACCTCCGCCACCCGTGACGAGTATAGTCTTGTCTTTGAGCATCTGGTAGACACCCGACATATCCATTTTGATGGTCTCTCTGCCGAGGAGGTCCTCAATGGCAACTTCTTTCAACATCTTCACTGTAATCTCTCCGTTTATGAGCTGGTACATACTGGGAATCAGTCTGATTTCGCAGTCTGTCTCATTGCATATATTCAGGATCTCACGCTTGTCCTCCGCACTTATATTTGCTATTGCGTAGTATATTTTCTTAATATTGTATTTTTCGACACTCACGAGAATATCGTCTCTTCCGCCGACGACGGGTACATTTCGCATCAGTCTGTTATGCTTGTTTGAGTCGTCGTCGATTATACAGCAGACTTTGTCGGCGATATGCGGAGAGCGTTCCATATCTCTGAGAATCATCTGACCCGCTTCACCCGCACCGATAAGCATTACATTACAGCCCGAATCGGCGTTGGGGTTTCTCTTTTCGATCAAAATAAATCTGTAGGCGAACCTTATAGCGAGTATCGCCACGAACTGCATACACATACCCCAGAAGTAGTAAGACAGGGGCATTGCACCGAAAATTATAGTTATTCCGCCTATGTGGATAAGAGAAGTGACCGCCGTGGCGAGCATTATCTTGTTTAGCTCCGCATGGCTTGCGAACTGCCACAGACTCCTGTAAAGACCCATAAGACAGAAAACCACTATGCAGACCAGTGCATAGGCGGGAGTAAATTTTTCAAATGCAGAGAGATATTGCTGTGGGATTTCCGACATAATGCAGTCAAATCTGAAAAACAGAGCGAGGAAGTAAGAAATACACACAGCTATGAAATCGCATATCATCAGAAGCAAGCTCATCTTCTGCCAGTGTTCGAATTTAGTTTTCAAATTTATCACCAACCATTCACAAACTTTAATTTCAAATTCTCTTCAATTTTTGATTTCAGAAAAATTCGGAGTATGGGGAGAGGGGCAGAGTCAATATTCATGCCGACCTGCCGTATTTGGTGTAATTTGCGGTCATCAACTCCAATCTGTGAAATGATAAAGCTCCTGCCAAAAATCGAGACACGATACCGTTTTGATATTTTGGTATATTTATTTATTTTATCTGTATTATTATATTTCACACTGTTATGTATAAATGTATAGTCATAGTACGTCAAGTGGTACGCAAGGGTATACTCAAAACTTTTATGCAGGGTTGCTTAAGAAAAGTACGGACGGAGTTTTGGTTTACTCACGCAGGATACTTTTCAAAAAAACCTGATATAATGTGATTATATCACAATCCCGCAATCATGTCAATAGAGACAGTGAAAAAAAGGTGATAAAATATTTGTATGGAAAAGTGCATATTTTTGGGGCTTTTTATGTATTTTTTCAACAGACGGGCGTGTTTTGAGCTACAAAAAAGCCGTACCTGTTCGGGTACGGCTTTGAAATATATAAAAATATAATAAATAGGAGTAAAAAATTTTTATCAGTAACCGAGTTCCTCGTTTACTATTATGACTTTAATTCTGCCCTTGTGTCTCTGCTGTGCGGAAATCAGGTAGTTGCAGCAAATTCTGCTGTCGGAGTGACAGCCGTCTGTAATTTGTCTGTCGGACTTTGAGAGTGAGATACATTCACCCGTTTCGGCACAAGGTGTCTTACAGCTGAGTCTCACACAATTAGGCGGTGCGGACTCCATCTTGACACGCACTTCCACCTCTTCAAGATTTCTGACTATCTTGTTTCTGCCCGCAATTATTATCACGGATGACGGACCATAAGCAATGCAGGCAATGCGGTTGCTGTTGCCGTCGACGTTATAGAGAACGCCGTCCTCCGTTATTGCGTTTGAACTTGAAATGTAGACATCAGCCGAAAAAGCCTTTCTGTAAATATCCTGAACCTCATCAGGGGGAACCGTCGAGCGGTCGAGGTAGTTGTATTCGGGAGACCTGACGAGTTCATCTATACCGCACTCCGCCATGCTGACAGAACCGCCGTTTGAAATAACGTCGCCCTTTTTGAGGAGTGACTTTACAATCGGCAGAACGTCCTCTTTAGTCTCAGCGTAGTAGAAATCCATATTGTTTTTGCGGAGATTTTCGCCTGTTTTTTCTATTCTCTTTCTGATTATTTCGTTTTTGTTGCTATCCAAAGCCACATCAGCCTTTCAAAAAAATTTCCGACCTGACAGTCCGAATATGCGGAGCACCGCAAGCACTCCGCATATTTTGGGGAAAATCAGTCGTTATCGGGTTCGAGAACGGCATAGTTGCCGTCATCACGTTTGTACACAAGGTTAGTCTCACCGGTTGAGGCGTTTCTGAACATAAAGAACTTGTGTCCGAGCATATTCATCTGGAGAATAGCCTCGTCAACGTCCATCGGACGCATAGTAATCTTTTTGTGCCTTATGACCTCATAGTCGGCAACTTCGGGGATGTCCTCGGCAAAAGCCTCCTTGAAAGCGTTGTCTTTCAGACGCTTTTCGACTTTTGTCTTGTTTTTGCGTATCTGTCTTATTATTTTGTCAACAGAAGCGTCGAGAGCGACATTTTTGTCGGGAGCTTTGCACTCTGCACGGAAGATGAGACTGTTGTACTTGACCGTGGTTTCAAGCACTATCTCATTTTTGACTTCGGCGAGAACTATTTTCGCATCGGCGTCCTCACCGAAAAACTTGTCGAGTTTACTGCTGATTTTTTTCTCTGCATACTCGGTAAAATTCTGCGGAACTTGCATTTTTTTTGCTGTAACAGTTGTTTTCATAAGTACGTCCTCCTTTGACGGCTTTGTCCCGTGACGGACAAGAGCCTTGACTTGATAGTTAGATTATAACATAATATTTCTGATTTTACAATAGATTTTTGTCAACTTCGGCAATATTGCACAAAAATTTTTTTATTATTCATGCAATGTGACTATAAATAAATTTCATGAAATTTAACAAAATTCTATAAATCCCCGCTGTGATTTTGGTATATATTATATATATTTGATGTATACTTTTGGGAGACTAATTGCAGAGGGCGTTCAGCAGGACGTTGGCTATATTTTCTGTAGTGACCGAAACGGCGTTTTTGTTTTCGATGAGGATACAGAATGCGATAGGGTGACGTTCATCGTCGAGGAAACCAACGAGCAGGGAGTTTTCCTCCGCACCCTCTTTCACTTGAGCCGTACCGCTTTTCACTCCGACCTTGTAACCGCCTATTGAGACAGAATAATTATTCTGACCGTTTGTAAGCATAATTTGTTTTGTGGTGGAAGCGGTCTGTTCGGAGAAGAGTTTTTCACTGAAAGAAGTTTTAGCTATTTCGGTGACATCTCCGTATACGTTGAAAACTCTGTCAATGAGGTGAGGCATAGTCATTTTGCCCGTACCGTTTGCGATTGCACTCTGCCACATCATAAGCTGTACAGGGCTTACAAGGGTACTGCCCTGACCGATACAGCCCCATTGGGTATTAAAATCGTCGGAATCCGTGAGAGTAGTGGAAGCCTTTGCACACTGAATGCCGTCAATATCAATGTATTCAGGTTTGTCGTCGTTGACAGCATAGCCGAGTTTTCTGTATTTTTTTATTATCTGTTCAAGAGGGAGGTCTTCACTCTCAATAAGCTGTGCGAAAAACGGGTTACAGCTTTTTTCGACAGCCTGTTGAATATTGAGAGTTCCGTGACCTGCGGGGTCGTGGCAGTCGATATAATCTCCCGATTTGTTGAGATATTTTCCCTCACAGGTGTAAGTTTTGGCAAAAAGTCTCTCCGAACCGATTATTTCCAGTGCAGAGATGACGGTTGAAATTTTTTGAGTTGAGCCGGGGACAGTGCCGTACATAGCTTTGGAAATCAGAGTACCCGACTCCATTTCAGCCATATTTGCGTAACCGTTTGTCACGTCTATAGAGGGGAGACTTGTGCAGACGAGAATTTCCCCTGTTTTGTAATTGTATGCGACAGTACAGCCCTCCGCACCTGCATATGCGTTGTAGACCGCACGGTTTGCATAGTGGTCGAGAGTTGTGTATATGGAAGCCTGCCCGCCCTCACGGATTATACCCTCCGAGAAAGAGTAGTTGTTTAGTTTGTCGATATTCTGAGCAATGAGAGTATTTTCCATAATGCCCTTGTCGTCACCGATTAAATTTCCCAAATCTATGAAATAGTTCTCCTCATACTCTCCCTTGCCCGTGCCGTCAAAAATCACATCGCCGTTTCTATCGTAGACCATGCCGAGCTGATGGTTGTCGGAGTTCATCATATAAAAAGGTGCTTCACGGTTTATTTTCAGCACAAGGACGGTCATTCCGACTATGAACATCACAAGAAAAAGCGTTATTATCCGCTGACATCGTTTTATACTTTTCATGCCGAACGCCTCCTGTCTGAAGTGCCTGACGGTTTTTTTCTTTTGGGAGAATTTGTCTTCTTTTTGGACTTTTTGGAATTTTTGGACTTCGGCTTTTGGAAGTCCGGGGACTGTGATGCTACTATCATTCCCACCATAAGACCGCTTGCCACCATTGAACTACCGCCTGTAGCTATAAACGGAATCGTGACACCTGTGAACGGAATCATATTGCACGAACCGAATATGTTCAGAGCCATCTGAACCGTTAAAGCGGCACAAACTCCCGTACACATAGTTGCGTGGTAGTAGGAGCGTGGCGGATTTATAAGAGGGATAGTGTTTATTGCAAGGAGTACGAGAGTTGTCATTATAGCGTAGAGAAGCCCCCACTCCTCACTTATAGAGGCGAAAACTATGTCACTCTCATGGGCGGCGACTGTGTAAAGGAAACCTTTTCCCGGTCCCTTTCCGAACCAACCGCCCTCAGCTATCGCAATAAGAGCCTGTGACTGCTGATAGCCGTTTCCCGATTTGTCGCTCCATATGTCAACAAAAAGCCTGTCACGGACGTACTGCGGAGCAAATTTTATTCCGACAATCATGACCAGAAGGACAACTCCCCCTGCGATAAGTAAAGTTTTGTTTGAAAATTTAGCTTTAGGGTAACATATTCTCATAAGGAATCCCACAGCGTAAATAGCCGCAAAAGTTGGGATACTTCCCAAGTCTCTGCACCACCACTGTAAAAGACATATTCCCGCTGTTATTCCGAACAGAATTATGTTCTCCCAGACTATATCGAATTTCCAGATTTTGTGCTTATTTTGCTGTTCGGAGACGGAAGTCGCACACGCAAGCACAAACAGAGGTTTCATAAATTCGGAGGGCTGGATCGAGATAAAACCGAGGTCTATCCACATACTTCTGCTGCCCGTGAGAGTGAGTATAACAACAGCGAGTATTCCTATGCCGAGCCATATATATTTTTTCTGCTGTTGTATCCACTTGTGGTTTCTTGTCAGGATATAGCCTATTCTGCACGACACAAGGCACGCTATACAGGTTATCAGGTGCTTGACGGAGAGGTGTACCCCTCCGAAACAGGACTGAAATATCACTCCCATGTTTAATATCAGCAGTAACATAAAGTCCGCCGTGAAGTTGTGCTGCTTGAAAAATAGCATCGCCACAAAGTAAATAATATCAGTCCCCGCAATCGCAACGGCAAGAATTATCACGTCTTTTATGGAATCATAATTGCCGTTGTAAAAAATATTTACAAGCATTGCGGCGTGCGAAAAAAGTACAAATACACACGAAAAGAAATACGCAAAGGGATTTTCCGTCATTGGTTTCTCTCCTTTCTGCGGATTTTTCTGAATATAAGTCTCCTGTTGCCGAGAGTTATAGTGTCATTTTCGGAAAGCTTTTTTTCTTTGACAAGATTTCCGTTCACATATACTCCCGATTTTGAACCTATGTCCCTTATCACCCACACCCCGTTCGTGACGGAGAGCATTGCGTGATAGCGTGAGACGGAAATATCCGCAAGCCTTATATCAGCAGAGGCGTGTCTGCCTATAAGAATTTCGTCACAGCCGAGAGGATATGTCACACCCGGCTCTACAAGTTCCATATCGGCAGAAATCCTCCCCCAACGCTTTACCGCACTTCTCTTTTCACAATATGCACAGATAATAAGCACAAGTATGCCGAGGTCAAAAGCCCCTGCCGAAACCGCACATATCAAAAAGTCATCCATGAAAATACCCCCTTTGGAATATTATAACACAGTTCTGAGAAAAATTCAATATAATAAAAATATTTTGTGCAAAATGCCGAAATTTCAAAAAAAGCTTGACATATGCAGAATTGTGTGTTAGAATAAACATGGTCCACAGGTGTGGAACCCCGATTCCGGGGGCAAAGGCAATAAACAAAATAGAAAGCCTCATGCGAGGCTGAGTTTTTTAGGAGGTATTAAACATGGCAAAGAAAAACACGCCAAAGAAGATACTCGCCGGGGCAATGGCTCTTATGAGCGTTGCGGCATATGTTCCGGCGGACGGAATAAGCTCTTTGGTAAATAATTACAGCATTGTCGCTGATGCAGCTGTTGTTGAAGCTACTGGTGATAGCAAGACTTTGGTTGACAATAGAAGTATCGGTGACTTAAGCACCTATACTGGAGAAAAAAATGGTGTAAAGGACACAGCTTATCAGACTGTTGAGGTTGATTCTGAAACTCCTGATTTATCATCAAGTGATTTTGGTGACGCCAGCAAAGATACGGCTTACGGTTATAAAACAGGCTTTTCTGGGGAACTGAAATTTACATCAGAGTTAACTATTGGTAGCAATGGTAAGACAACTATTCTTAACGACCTGGATATTGTGGCAGAGAAAGGCATAAAGATTGCGGGAACTGTTGTTATCAACGGCGGTTCTATCAAGGTGTCTGCTGGACAGCAGATAAAGATTGAAACTAACAGCGATAGTCTCTATCTCAATGCTACTGAGGTTACAAGAGGAGAGGGAAATACAAACACTGACAGTGCTTTTATTCTCAACCAGGGTAATCTTTACATAAACGCTTCTACTGTTAATGATAAGTCTACATATGTTTACAGTGGCGATGAGGATCTCGCCGCAATCAGAAACACAAACGCAACAGGTAAGACTGTTATCGGCAAGGGCGGTGTAAAGACTATCACAGGATTTACGACTGAGGGCGTAACTAATGCTGATAGTAATTACAAATACGTTACAGCAGAAGTTAGCGGTGATAAGAGCACGATCACCTCTACAGGTGCTGCTATCATAAACGGCAGAGGCTGCGAGCTGTGGGTTCTCGGTGCAAACATAAGCGGTACTTCTAAGGTCCTTAAGGATGTCTCTGCAAGAACACAGGGCTCTGTTGTTCCTGTTGTTGAAACTTCCGGTACAAAGGCAAACTTCATAGACGGCTCTATCACAGACAATAACGGTGCAGGCTATGCTGTTGTTGCTATGGCTAAGGGCGGCACCGGTAGTTATGCAAAAAGAGAAGTAAACTTCGGCGACGGTGCAGAGGCTGATACAAATACATTCAAGGTTACAGGCAGCGTAAGCATTGCTGATATGAATGCAGGTGATGCGACAGAGAATGGTAACGGTTACATAAACGTCAAGGTAAACAAGAACGCAACTCTTGGAGATGTTATCATGGGACTTCCCGGCACTGCAAATACTGAAAACGGCACTGCGAATGACATGAAACAGAGTACGTATGCCGGCAGCAATCTCGTTGTTGACGGCGGTTCTGTTGAAACTGTTTCCCAGAACAAAAAGTACTATAGTGCGGGCGATGTAGTTGAATACACTGAAACACAGTTTAAGAACAATGCTAGGGAAGTTGGCTCTGTAACTGTCAGTGACGGTACTGTCGGCTCAATCGACATACCCGTTACCAAAAAAACAAGGGACAGCGTTACTATTTCGGGCGGTACGGTCACAAACACGGCAAATGCTGCTTTCTATCAGCACAATTATTCTCTGAGTATCGACAAAACGTCCGATCCTGATAATACGATCGTTACGCTCTCCTGCGACAACAAGGATAAATGCGACCTCAAGCCTGTCGTTCTCACATTCAAGAACAGGCAGGAATTTGCTGAGGATGAAAATGGTTACGCCGTTCCTACGATCAAGATCTCCGGCGGAACTATTGAGAAAGAGGAGACAATCGACCTCGGAAAAGGAACGTCAAATGACAAGAAAGATGCTAAAGGCATTACTGACGAAATCAAAAAGGCTATAGTAGACCGTGGTTTCAGAGAGTACAATGATGGTACAGGGGAAGGTAAAGAGAAAGTTTTGTACGGCTTTGACGTGAAATTTGATAGTAATGATTTTGTAGAGAGTACAGGTTGTTTCCTTGGAGCTGCAACTGAAGCGGGTAAAGAAAAAACAGCAAAGGTAACATTCTCTGTACATAATGACGGTCAGAGCAATTCGGACAGCTTTGACATGAAGTTTGCTATCGTTGCTCCTAAGCTGAAGTCGTTCACGGTGACAGATCCTAAGAAATTCCTCACTGATTTTTCAGATCTTAAGCAGAATACGGGCGACAAGACAAAGTACACTATAACTTACAACGATGCAATCTCAAAGACCTATAGTTCTACTGATAGTGATTGGGAAAGTACCGATTTGTCGCAGAAAGGTGTAGAGTTCTTCAAGGTTGAAAAGCCCGATAATGTTGAAACAAACAAATTCACTAATTATGCTACTAATGTCAGGAGCAAAGTTGACTCCGTAAAGATCCAGTTCAAGAAAGACGGCGGCGAATGGGCAGACACAGCCAAGGACGTAGGAACTTACAGCGTCAGATATGTCCTCACTCTCGCAAAGGGAACAGACGAAACACAGCCCGATCCCCTCTACTACTACGCCGACTACACTATCGAGATCAAGAAGATCCAGTACAATGCGGGCGTTTATGTGGATGAGAGTACGCCGTTCAGTGAGGAAAATTACAAAATCGACGGTAGCAATAAAGGAAGTAAGCTGTCTGCTGATGATGCTTCATCTATCAGAACGGCATTGACTAATGCAAAGGTTGCACATGAAACAAATGATAAAGTTAAGGCTGTAAAGGCAGCCGTTGGCGATTCTCTTGGTGACGTATTTACTGCTGTATACGCTTACAGCGGAAAAGAAGCAAACGAAGATGTCTTTGATACTGGCAGTTCTGGTAAACTTGTTGCCGGTGCAAATGCTCAGCTCTATGCAGTTGACGTAACAACCAAGCAGGAGTATGCCGCAACCGACGCACTCGGCAAGGGCGTGTTTGAAGTCCGTGCTAAGCTCACTAAGACGAACGCAAACTACGAGCTTGCTGACGAGATTATCGGCTATGTGGTTGTAAGCGGTATAAGCATAGCTGATGCTACGGTTACTCTCGACCAGTATACTTTCATCTATGACGGCTCGACTAAGAAACCCGACATCGACGGCATGAAAGTTGAGGTCAAGGACGGAAACACCAAGAAACAGCTTACTATTGATGAGGACTTCTCTGTTTCGGGTTCTTACCGTGCGATCAAGCCCGGCGACTATGTGTTCACGATCACAGGTGAGGGCGACTACGACGGCACAAAGGAAGTTGTATGGCACGTTACAGATGTTGCGGGTGTAGCTGCATCTAAGGGCGTAAAGACGACTATCGACTTTGAGAATAACCCGACATCTACTACTAAGAAACTTGCGGCTGTAGCTGTAAGAAACGTTCCCAAGGGCTATACGGTCAAGGAATTCGGTGTACTCGCTGCAAACGATGCAAACGCTGCTGACGAGAAGTATCTCAACCTTGAAGTTGCTAAGGCACAGGGCAGGAACGAGATAAAACTGGACGATAAGACGGCTGTTACGATTGTAAGAGGTTCAACAACTAAGAGTACAAGTGTTATCTCTTCTTACTCTGCAGGTCTCTCGGATGATGCACCAAAGGGTTATGCAGTAAGGTCTTACATAAAGATCGAGGACGCTGAGGGCAACGAGGCTGTTATCTACTCCGACATCAAGCACCTTGATAAGACAGAAGTTAAGGGAGTAGCTGCTTCCGACAAGGCACTTGCTCCTAAGCTCCAGTACGAGTTTATCGACGGCAACGTGAACAGACTCAAGTTCACAGCTATCAGAAAGCTCCCTGAGGACGGTGGTTACACTGTAGAGGCTATGGGTATCCTCGCTGACAGCTCGTCAATGAGTGCTGAAGCTAAGGATGGCAAGTCTAAGTTTGATGCGAAAGCACTTCTCATTGCTCCTGATGACAGTAATACTTATAAGGGCATTACAACCCAGAAAGCTACAGTAATAGGCAGTGCTAAGTCTCTTACAGGTCTGAGTGCTTCTTACTCCAAGTCGGCTTCTTTCAACGATCCCGGTGTAGAGGTTACTGTAAGACCTTACATGGTAATCTCAAAGGGTGGTCAGAAGTACTACCTCTACGGAGAGCAGATCTTCATAGGCAAGTATGACTACAAGTATGATACAACAACAGATGGCAAGCTTGACACTGCAAGTGCGGGTTCTCCTACTGATACTACTGAGGATGGTCCTAAGCTCAACAGTAGACAGATTCTCATCGGCGGTGACGCTGTAGTTCCGACAATCAAGAAGTAATGATGTTCAGGTGTCGCAAGGCACATGAATATAGATAATATGATGTTAAAGAGGTGAATGAACCAATGGTAAAAGAGATGTATACAGAGGCAGAGCTCGATGTGATCGCTTTTGATGCAGAGGACGTTATCACAACTTCTGAGTACTCTATGGAGGACGATAGCTCCGATTTCGAGTTCTAATCAAAGGCTCTGACAACTGAGCAATCGACATATACACCGCATCTGCGTGGGGTGATCTATCCCGTGTGGGTGCGGTGTATTGCTTTTTTAGGAGGATTATGTTTACCGATAAATATAAAATTGCAGGAAAGGTCATAGAGATAAACTCGATATATAGCCAGGTTCACGACTATTGCAGGGACTACCTTTCGGACGGAAACACCGATTTTTCCGTGACTGTCTCTGAGGGCGATATACGGGCGGAGCGTGAGAAGTCGGCACGTGAGAACGAATTTGAGGGACTGCCCGTGAAAAATTATCCCGATCACTACCTTGAAGAACTGGCGGTCTACAGGAAAATTTGCGAAAAAATGCCCGATTACGGCACGATTCTGTTTCACGGTTCTGTCATAGCCGTGGACGGTGCGGGCTATCTTTTTACAGCTAAGTCGGGTACGGGGAAGTCCACGCATACACGTCTTTGGAGGGAGTATTTCGGCGACAGGGCGGTTATGGTGAACGATGACAAACCGCTGATTTCGATAGGTGAGGACGGCGTGACGGCTCACGGAACTCCATACAACGGCAAACACCGTCTCGGCACAAATATTTCTGTTCCGCTGAGAGCGATCTGTATTCTGACAAGGGCTGAAAACAACAGTATAGTGCGGATTTCCAAAGCCGAAGCCTACCCGACACTTCTGCAACAGGTCTACAGACCGAAAAATCCTGAACAGATGCAGAAAACTCTGAAACTCGTTGATTTGCTTGCGGTCGGGACAAATCTCTACAGGCTCGGCTGCAATATGAACCCTGATGCGGTGGAAGTCGCCTATAACGGTATGAAAGGAAGATTTTAATGAAACTGAACGACAAATTTCTTGCACACGATGACGGCAGCGAAAAATATCTCGTCTCAACGGGGGAGTCGGGTTTTTCAGGTCTTGTAAAGGGAAACAAGACTGCCGGGTTTATAATGGGCTGTCTTGAACGTGAGACGACAGAGGCTGAAATTGTGGCGAAAATGCTGAAAAAGTACGATGTCTCCGAGGAAATTGCAAAGCGTGACGTTCACAAGATAGTGGCAAAACTCCGCAGTATCGGTGCGATTGACGAATAAAACCGATGAGGACAAATGCAGTAAAATGGCTCTGGAACGTAACAGGCAGAAAAAAATTTTATGTGTTCGCACTTGTGCTTATGCAAGGGCTGAACGGCTTTTCGGGAGTTGTGTACGCACTTTTGCTCAGAAATATAGTTGACAGTGCCTGTGACGGCAATTTGAACGGTTTTTGGAAAAATGTAATCTTTGTGTCGCTGCTTATGCTGTCGCAGGTTGCGATAAGATGTGTGATTCGCTTTCTGGAGGAACAGGCAAGGGCGGTTTTGGAAAACCTCTTCAAAGGGCGACTTCTGCACAGCATTTTGTATAAGGACTACGCCTCGGTGAGTGCGGTGCATTCGGGGGAGTGGCTCAACCGTCTGACAAACGACTGTATGCTTGTGGCGAATAACTGCGTGGAGATTCTGCCGGGAATGGCAGGAATGGCGGTAAAACTGGTGAGTGCAGGGGCAATGCTGATAATTCTCGATGCGAGATTCTGTGCGGTCATACTTCCTCTCGGAGTAGTCATGCTGTTGACGACATACGGCTTTCGGAAAAAGTTAAAAGGTCTACACAAACGTATACAGGAAAAAGACGGTTCGTTGAGAATATATCTTCAGGAGTGCCTGAACAGCATGATGATGATAAGGTCTTTTGCCTCCGAGGAGCAGACGGAGCGTGAGAGCATAGAAAAAATGCTTGAACACAAACAAGTGCGTATGCAGAAAAATCATTTTTCAAACTTCTGCAATGCGTGTTTTCAGCTTGCAATGCAGGGAATGTACATCGCAGGCGTGTGCTGGTGCGGTTACGGCATTCTGACGGGTACGATATCTTACGGTACTCTCACGGCTGTCACGCAACTGATTTCGCAGATACAGTCGCCGTTCGCAAATATTACGGGATATATGCCCAAATTTTACGCAATGACTGCAAGTGCGGAACGTCTCATGGAGATTGAGAACTTTGAGGACGACAGCACGGGAGAGCAGAGAAGTGTGGACGAAATCAGGAATTTCTATGAAAATTCGCTGAAATCTTTGCACATGGAAAATATAGATTTCAAGTATTATCCCGCATCGGAGCGAGTGGGAGTGCAGAGCAAGGATTCCATGCCGAGAGTTCTGAAAAATATTTCACTGGAGATAAAAAAGGGAGAGTATGTGGCGTTTTGCGGACACAGCGGCTGCGGGAAATCGACAGTTATGAAGTTATTGATGTGTGTCTACAAGCCCGACAGCGGAGAGCGTTTTATGACGACCAATTCGGGCGAAAGGGAGTCCCTTGGTCCCGAGTGGCACAGGCTTTTTGCGTATGTTCCGCAGGGCAATCAGCTTATGAGTGGGACTATCCGTGAAGTTGTGGCGTTTGCGGACAAGTCGGGTATGAACGACGAGGAGAGAATAAACAGGGCTTTGAAAATCGCCTGTGCGGACGAGTTCGTTGACAAACTTGAAAATGGAGTGGACACGGTTCTTGGTGAGCGTGGAACGGGTCTTTCGGAGGGTCAAATGCAGAGAATTGCAGTCGCAAGAGCTGTTTTTTCGGACAGTCCCGTGCTTTTGCTTGACGAGTCAACGAGTGCGTTGGACGAGTCCACAGAGAGCCGTCTTCTGGAGAACCTGAAAAAGATGACCGACAAGACTGTCGTAATTGTCACACACCGTCCCGCCGCACTCCGAATATGTGACACAATTTTTAACATAACCGAGAGCGGTGTTGAGCGTAAAGGAGATAAAAATGACAAAGAGGGAATACAGAAAAAATGCAAGTGACATGATATATCTGACAAAGTGTGCGATAAGGGGAAAAAAGCCTGATACGGGACGTGTTTCGGAGATGGACATGGAAGCCCTTTTTGAGGTGTGCCAGAGCCACTCCCTGACAGCCTGTGTCGGGTATGCACTGTCTTCTGTCGGAGCTGAGACGGATAATTTCTGTCAGGCGAGAAACAAGGCTATCCGTAAAAATATTTTACTTGATGCGGAGCGTAACAAAATTTTCAGGAGACTTGATGAGGAGAAAATCCGCCACATGGCTATGAAGGGTGCGATTCTCAAAGACTGGTATCCGAAACTCGGTATGAGACAGATGTCCGACAACGATATTCTCTGTGACGGCAATTTCCGTGAGAAAATCAGGGAAATCATGCTTGAAATGGGCTATACTGTCGACCACTACGGCGGTGAGAGTGAGGACGCATATTTCAAAGAGCCTGTTTTTAATTTTGAAGTCCACAGCAAACTTTTTCAGCACTACCGCATAATGAAAATCACGGAGTACTATTATAACGTCGGAGAACGCCTTGTGAAGTGCGACGGCAAGGACTATGAGTACAGATTCACCCCCGAGGACTTCTATATTTACATGATTGCACACGAGTATAAGCACTATTCGGGCGGCGGAACGGGTGTTCGTTCGCTTCTTGATATATATATTTTTATGGAGAAATTTGCAGAAAGTATAGATAAAAAATATATGTCTGCGGAGTTTGAAAAGCTCGGAATAGCTGACTTTGAAAAAAATATGCGTGAGCTTGCTTTGGACATTTTCGGCAGGCAAAAACTCCGCAAAAACGAACTTGAAATGCTCGATTATCTCGTATTTTCAGGAACTTACGGCAATGAGGAAAACGCTGTCAAAAATGCAGTTGAGAGCAGTTACAGCGGTTCAAAAGCGGGGTATCTGCTGAGAAAAGTTTTCCCGCCGATGGACAAAATAAAAATCATGTACCCGTTTTTTTACAGTCACAAGTACCTTATACCGGTTCTGCTGATTGCCAGACCGATAAAACTGATGATAACGGCACGGAAGAGGGTCGTGACCGAGATAAAGTACCTATTCGGCAGGGGGTAATGTGCAATATATATAAAAACAGTATCGGAAACTTGGAAAATTTTGTGCATAGGGTAAAACTTGCCAAAAGGTATTGACAAATTGAAAACCTTGTGTTATAATGATTAAGTCGTCAGGGGGGCGACTGAAATAAAGAAATGGTGAGGGGGTTTAGCTCAGCTGGGAGAGCGTCTGCCTTACAAGCAGAGGGTCACAGGTTCGAGTCCTGTAGTCCCCACCATTTTTTTGGCCCGGTAGTTCAGTTGGTTAGAACGCCAGCCTGTCACGCTGGAGGTCGTGAGTTCGAGCCTCATCCGGGTCGCCACTTCTTGAAACCATTTTCGGTTTTGGAGTTTTTGTTTAACTGTTGCATGACACTGATTGTGTTGATTTTTGCGGATTTAGCTCATCTGGTAGAGCGCCACCTTGCCAAGGTGGAGGTAGCGAGTTCGAGCCTCGTAATCCGCTCTGTGTGGTGCTATAGCCAAGTGGTAAGGCGTGGGTCTGCAACACCCTGATCCCCAGTTCAAATCTGGGTGGCACCTCTTTTTGACCTGTGTAACTCATGGGTCTTTCAATTATCTTGTCATGTTTAAGAAAAAGCAGAGCATTTCGCTCTGCTTTTTTGCTATTTCAGGTCTATTTCGAGACTTTCGTCAAAATTTTCGCTCATATAGTCCGTGCGAAAATCGACCGAGGCACCCGAATCCGTCCAGATTATTCTGAAAAAATCCCCGCTGTAGACAGTCTCCCCGTCGGGAGTAGTTTCAACGGAGTAATCGTCGTCAAAGGGCTTGAAACCATCGTCTGTGGAGAAGTCCGAAATCGGCTCTATATCGCCGTTTTCGCTGACCGAATAAAACTGCACCGTACCCGTCAGGAGGACAGATTTCTGCACGACCATGATTTTTTTGTCACTGTCGGGCATATCGTAAAAATTCAGACTGTACGGGATAAGTTGTCGAAGATTTTCGAGAGTGAAGTCAAAATTCTGCCTTTCGTCACAGCAGACATATTTGTCGCCATTGAGGTAAAATTGTGCGGTGTCACAGCCCGTGCAAGCCCTGTAAAAGGCGTTTTCGGGGAGTCCCTCAACGTTGGGTTCGGAGAGGAAAAAGAGGTATTTTCCGCCGACAGACTGCTCCGTGTGGTTCGAGCCGTCCTCATAGAGGAGAGTGCTGTCTATTTCGTCCGCAGACATATTGTCAAAAGATTTGTCGTCAGGATTGAGACTCACATACTCGCTCAGTGGCATATAACCGCCCGCCTCGTAAATTTCGATTTCGCTGTACACATTTGTCACCCTCTTGTCGTTGAGACAGTGAATTTTTTCGGGTCTGACTTTCACGACAGTCCACGGCTTGCCGTCTATTACTGTGTAGTCCACGCCCGTTATTTCGCCCTCCAGAATCAGTGACGAGAACATGAAAAGGGAGTCCTCCGACAGAAATAATTTTGAATCGGGGTAGCCGTACACAACGCTGTTGCCGCTCAGGAGGTTCTCCAGCACGTCATTTTCCGTGTAGTCGTGTGGGAAAATGTGCGAACGGTAGACGCTTGTCACGGTCTCTGTGGCGGTCTCAGAGGGCTTGACAGCGGTCTCCTCTGAAATTTGAGTATTTGTCTCCCGAAAAAGTTGAGTATCGGGAGTGCTGTTTGAATTTTCGGACAGATTTTCCGTAGAGTACTCCGCAGGGACAGCGGAAGTCTGCACCGAAGTTGTATTTGTATTTATATTTACATTTATATATGAAGTCACGGCGGAAGTTGCGGTAATCGTGACAGCGGTTTCGGTGGGAGTTGTCAGAGTGTTTTGAATTGTCTGAGTAGCTTGAGTTGTCGTAGAGCTGTAAATTGTCGTGATTATGGGATTTTCGGGGGGTGACGGGATCTGACTGTCGGGGACGTGACCGTTCAGAGCGTACACCCCTATGACCGCACCTATAGCTCCTACCGCTGTGACACCCATCACGGCAGATTTTACAAGACCCGAAGTGTGCGACACACGTCTGACGGGGTGAAGTTCCCTCCACACGGGGTCTTGGGAGAGTTTTTCGGTAAAACTTTTTATTTCGGAGGGATTTTCTTTTATATAAATATCTCTGAGAGCCTTTTTAAGTTTTCGTTTCAAAATACGTCCTCCTTTCCGAGTTTATTCCTTAGTTTCTGAGTAATCGCCCTGATTTTTCTGCCCATAGAAAAACGAGACGTGTTGTACAGCCCTGCTATGACCGAAATTGATTCGCCGTTCAGGTATCGGAGTATAATTATCTCCCGCTCCTCGTCCGACAGCTCCGAGAGGGCTATACGCAGAGAGACGTGCTGCACAACGTTTTCCGAGTTGTCCGAAACCCTTGTCTCATCAAGAGGGTCCGCACAGTTTTTCCGCACTCTGTCAATGCAGAGATTTTTTGCTATTTTGTATAGGAACTGTCGCTCCTGACCTTTTATGTGGTATTCGGTATGTTGCAGATAGCGGAGAAACGTCTCCTGAGTAATGTCCTCAGAGTCCTCTTTATTGCCTGTCCTATACATACAGTATTGAAATATATTTTTATACTCCTTTTCGAGTTCCATTGCGGACACCACCCCCTTATATATAAAAACGTCCGAGGAGCGAAAAGTGAGCAGAAAATTTTGAAAACTTTTTGTGAATATATGAAAATTTATAATAAAAACACACGGGAACTCCCCACCCGTGACGGAGAGTTCCCGTGTAATAAATTATCTTATCTGGTCGAGAATAAAGGGGTCTTTTATGCTCTTGTCATCCGCAAAGAGGAGAATTTCGCTTATTATCTGTGAAGTTTTGGGGTCGTCATCGACAAAGGGGAGGAAAATTTTACCCCTGTGTTGGGAGTGCACAGGCAGGACGTTTATCATCGGACCGCCCTGAATGTGGACAACACCGCTTCCGAGGTGAACGGAGTAGTCGGCGATTTGTCCAGATATAAGAGCGTGATTTTTGGTGAAAGTGACGTTTTCGAGCTTAAAGAGGGGCATTGTGAACTCACAGATAGCCTTTCTCATTTCGATAGTGGAGTGGCTTGTTTCGGGGTCAACGTCACCCGCATGGGCGACACTGACAGCCAAATCAACGTCACGCATAACTTCCGAGAAGATAATATCGGGAATATCTTTTATCTTAATGGGCTTGCCCGTTTTTCTGTCGGAGAACTCAACCCATTCGAGGGTAGGAGCTTCAATGTCGGCAGGGGAGAACCAGTCCGCAAGAGCGTAAATGCGAGCTATAATATTTTCCTTGTAGTATACTTTCTGTAGACCGTCTTCCGTGTCGGCAATCCAACGCCTTGATTTGAGACAGGCGACGGTCTTTGCGGGCTGAATCTGATTGCCCGAGTACCTCATCGAGTTGTACATATCGACTTCATCGGCGGTCTTGACGTACAGCTCACGGAAAACCTGCTTGAAAGGTTGTTTAATTTTTTTATCAAAGAGAATTTTCTGATAATTATGCCAAGAATTTTCGGTGTAGAGGTCAAAGGGGTGGGCAATGATCAGTCCGCTTTTTTTGTCAAGAGGGAGGACTTCCCCGCTGTGGGAGACAAGCGACATATTCTCAAAAAAGCCTGATTTTCCGTCGGAGATGTACACAAGATTTTTTATCAGGGAGTTTATGACAGGATTCCCCGTGAGGAGGTCTATTTCCCCGGCGGTAAAAGAAACTCTGTCCTCCATGGACTGTTCAAGCATAATTTTAGTACGCCTGTACTGTTCCGTAAGTTGCTTTTTGACTTCATTAAGTTCAAGAATTTTCTCGTGCTTTTTGTACTTTGCAGGGACGGATTTAAGAGTTTTTCCGTTTTTTACGCACTCAACGGAAGTCTTTCCGAAGTCGTCAATAGACAGTCTGACGGAAATATCGTCAATTTGTGAGAAGTCCAGAAGTGGCTTTATATCGTCAAAAAGTTTCGTCTCCATGGAGAGCGTAAGGCGGGTTACGTCCTGATAGCCCGCATTTTCGGCGAGATTCTGCATAGCAATTTCGACAGCCTTTCCCTCACTCGCCTTTCGCTGTGAACCAAACTGACTGCTTTGCTTTTTGAAGTCCTGTAAGAGCAGATAGCGTTCGGTCAAATCTTTTTTGGATTTGAGAGGTATAAGGGAGTAAGCTATGAGAGTGTCCTTGTTGCGTTTTTCGGTGATATTTTTAACGATTTCGGACTTGTCAAGCCTGTCCATGACCGCATCAGCGTACTTCCTCGCACGGGAGTGTTTCGCACCGTCGGAGATATACTTTGCGGAGTCGTAAATAATACCGAAACGCTCTTCCCCGATAGTCTCATAGGCATCTTTGAACCAGTTTATATCGAACGCACCGCTCATAAGGTCCTCGCTCGAAATAGGCGTGTACTTTGCAATGACAGCCTTTGTGCTGTCGCTGACACGTTCATTCATGTGGGCGATGAAGTAGTAGCAGGCGGACTTGAAGCCCTCCCAGCCGAGATAGTCACGGACAATGTCGATCCACTGCGGAGCGTACAGAGCCGACTCGACAAGGCGTTTTTCTGTTATGTCGGTGTTTTTCAGGAGTTCACGGAGTTTTTCTGCACTGTCGTCCTGATTCGGTACGCACACGCCGAGCAGGTAACTCAGACTTGTCTTTTTGTCGGCGTTGTCGGGAACACTCCATATTGAACGCACAAGAGTGTCTTTTCCGAGAGCAGTCAAAATTTTGACAAAATATTCAAGACCGTAAATTCTGCAAAAGCCGTTTACAAAGTCCGTAAATTCGGAGGGAGTGTCGCCACGCTTCAGTTCGGTATCAAGAATAATTTTTGAAATTTTTTCGTAAACGCTCACGACAAACTCAATGAGGGGCTTTTTTTCGGGAGTTATCTCTATTTTTTCGTCTGTTCCCAGACCGAGAAGATTCCTGATAGAAAAACCACGGTTGTACCACAGATAGCCCTGTCTCCTGTTGGACTGTTTTCTGTTCATGTCACGGTAAAAGCTGACTATCTCCGAAATAGCCGATATGGACTTTTGACGTTCGGGCATAAACTCAAAAATATGCCTGTAAAGATAGTCCTCCGATATTATACCGAGATAGCACGCACGCAGAAAGTCAGTCGTTCCGGGACAAGAATAGCAGACATTGTTGTAAAATTTGTCGTACTTGCCTTTTACGAGTTCAAAAAAGCCTGTTTTTTCGGCGAGCATGAACGAGACGGCAAAGTAGTGTTCAAAATTGTTTTCACGCTCAAAATTCATGAAGAAATTGACAGGGCTGTAACTGAAAACTGCGAAAACGCCGCCATCGGTCTCGACTACCTTTTCGCCGTCAAAGTAGTAGGATTTTGAGTGAAAAAATGCCCTTTTATCGGCTTTCCGGACTGCTGCTATAATGTCGGAGGGTTTCATATCAAGTAGGGCGAACGAGAGGTGAAAACCTATGTACGGGAGGTCTTTTTCTGCAAATTTAGGCACGAGATAGCCCAGAATTATGTTTATATTGTAGACATAGGCGAGAGAAATGTCCTCCGAAAACTCCTTCCCAAAGATTGTAATATTTTTTTCTTTTATAATGTCCAAGTTAGTCAGCATATTTACAAAGACAAACATTCTCACAAGCATTTCGGGAGTTTTGATTTCATGACTATAGAAATCTTCCCAGAGTTCCGAAAAGGCAAAGCCCTCCGAACCATCGGGGAGAGTTGTCTCCATAGAGTATTTCTGACCGAGCAGGATAGTAGAACCCCATCTGTTTTTGTATTCGTCATTTTTGTGGAGTTCAATAAGACTGTCCAGCTTTTTCAGAGGCTCTGCAAAGTCGGCTTTGTTTTTCTTTGGGAAGTACCTTTGGAAAACCTTTTTGCACTCTTTTTCAAAATTTTTGTCACGGACGGGATTGTATGCGGAATTTTCGTCAAAAAGCCCGTAGCCGTAGACTTTTTCGGAGTTGTCGGAGTTTTTGATTTCGTCAATCAGAATTTTCTCCTTTGAAGTGGGAGTGGCTATAATGTCGGCGAGTTCGGCGAATTTACCGTAAATTTCGCCCTTTTCGGGGTTCTTTTTAATCTGGAGTATGATGTCAAGTCCCGCTGTACGCTTTTCCTCTTTTTTTGCGGAGACAAGGCGTTTTACGGTTTCAAGCAGGCTGTTGCTGTCCATAGTGAGCAGAATTTGTATTATATTTGAACGTATGTCCGCAGACTTGTATTTCAGCATACTTTCAAGCCTTGTGAAGTGTTCGGGGCGTAGGGACTGTTTTGCGAGAATCTTGAAAGCCGTCTCACGGCAATATTCCTCACGGTCTGCACACTCATCAATCAGCGTGTTGAGCTGAATTTCCGTTTTTGGTTCTGAGAGGAGGAGTTCCACAAAGTTACTCCTTGTGCCGTATTCGCCGAGTTCAATTTCCCTGATTTTCGGGCATATTTCGTCAATTTTGTCGTTGTCCCCCAAGTAAGACGCAACATCGGCGAGCTTTTTGATTATGTCCGATTTGGAGAGAGTCTCCGCATTCCAAGGAAAGACACACGGGGAGAAGTCCACGGATTTTTTGTCGAGACTTTTGTACAAATTCAGGAGAATATCGTACAGCTTTTCGGCTTTCTCCTTATTGCCGAATATTTTTCTTTTCTTAATGTGTGTATCGTAGGGAACGTTAAATAGCATCGGCACGGCAATCGCCATAACATCAGTCATTTCGGAGCAGTTCATGACGAGTTTTTCAGTGACATTTGCGGAAGCTATCCCAAATTCCCTTGTGACGAGAGCCGAGACGAGAATTTTGTGTCTGTCACCGCTTTCAATGAGACTGTCTATTTTTTTGACACACTCCACAATATCGGAGCAGGCATAGGACCAGAGTGCTATATATATTTTCAAAGTGTCACTGTCTTTAAGGCACTCCTCACGGAAATTGCTGTCATTCAGGCAGTTTATTATCAGTTCAAAAGTTTTTTTGGAAATTCTGTCAAGGTCTTTTACGTCAAAGGCGAGAATTGCCGTCCACGCTCCGACAGCACGTTTCACGGAGGAAAATCTGATCAAATCATTTTTACTTATGATGTTCAGAATAGTCATATATGCGGACACAACGCCGTCGTCGCAGGTCTCACAGATAGCCTGACGCAAACCCTCCTGCAAGCGTCCCGCCGTGAGGAGTTTTCCGACGAGTTTGTGAAGTTCGGAGTTACCGCTCATAAAAACGCCCGAGAGAATACTGTGTGTAATCATTTCCGTACTGCCGTATCTGAGAGTTTCTGCGACATAGTTCACAACATCTTTGTCTCCCATATCAATCGTATAGGCGATGTCAAAGGGGTTTACATCATATGGATACTCCTCCATATAAGCGTTTTCCTCCCGAGTGAGATTGCCTTTGCACACGTCGAAAAACGACTTTTTGAACTGACGATTTTGATAGGCTTGAAAAATATTCATGATTTTGTCCACATAATTGCAGTAACTTGCAGAGCGAAAAGGTCTCCTGTAATAGCTTACCGTGTAGGGGTATTTTATGCAGTTGTCCACCTGATAGAGAAAAGAGTCTCTGTGACAGGGGAATATAATATTTTTTTCAAAGAGCCACTCACAGTTTTTTGTAAAAAATTCCGAGGGCTTTGAGTAAGTCTTGTTTTCAAGTCCGTCCACTAAATCCTGCATAAGTTCGCCGTCCATGCCCCTTGAAAACGCCTGTTGACTGTCGGTCAGAGAGTCAAAATCAGCAGACTGTTCTTTAAGAATTTTACGGCGGTACTCGTTCGCAAGTTTTTTGCGTTCTTCACGCTCTTTGTTTGAAAGTTTTTCCATAATAATCACCACATTCTTCCTGTAAGCATAGTCAGTCTTATAAAAGTGAGGGAATCTCCCTCTTTGAGATTTATTTCCGAATCGAGCTTTGTGAGTTCGGAGTTGTCCAGAAAAACACGGTAGAGACCGTCATTGAAACTCTGCAAAGCGTTGAGGATTGCGGAGTTTTCGTCCTGGATTTTGTCGCTGTAGACTATCCCGAAAGCTATTTTGCCGATTTCGGAGAATTTCCGAATGTCCTCCTGAGAGAGGACTTTTTGCCCGTCCTGTCCTGCGAGGACTTTTTTGTTGTAGTCCCTCACGCACATCTGAACCGTCTGAGTTATGAGTTCACGGAGAGTAGGCGGGAGAGGGGAGTAGTCAAAATCCACGGGAGCGATTTTTTTACGGCTTCCGAGAGTTTTTACGTTTATTTTTACTATCATAATTAACTCCATATAAATATTTTGACTTTGATTTTGGGTTTCGGGAACAATGTCCCTTATCGTCCTAATGGGGGCTTGGGGGGTGAAGTCCCTAATCGTTCCACTAAAAAAATTATACCACAAAAACATATGTGCTGTCAAGAGAGTTTCCAAAAAAATTTCCAAAATAAAAAACCGGCACAGATTTTACTGCACCGGTCTTGTTGTACTCTTATTTCATGTTGTACTTTTTCAGAAGATTGTCTATTTTCTGGTGGGGGTCGAGAATGGTACTTATCGAAATATCGTGGTTTATAGCTTCAATGAAGTACGCTATGTACTTGGAGACATCTACCTCGTGGAACCACTCACGGCTAAGCAGTTCGGGAGTTCTGTAAGTGAGATTAGTACCGAAAACGCCGTCAATTATGCCGTCACTGTAAGCCTTGTCGAATTTTTCAAGACCGTTTGTGAATATGGCGTAAGTCGCATATGTGAAAATTCTCCCCGCTTTTCTCTCTTTGAGATTGTAAGCCAGATCGAGCATTGACTCTCCCGAAGAAATAATATCATCGGCGACAAAAATGTCTTTTCCCTCCACACTGTTTCCGAGATATTCGTGTGCGACAATGGGATTCCTGCCGTTGACAATCTGTGAGTAGTCACGCCTTTTGTAGAACATACCCATATCAACACCCAGCACAGAGGCGTAGTACATATTTCTGTTGAGTGCGCCCTCGTCGGGTGACACCACCATAAACTTGTCCTTTGTGTAGCTTATGCCCTGAATTTCTCTGAGAAGAGTTTTAAGAACCTGATATGTAGGCATAACGTTGTCAAAGCCCATAAGCGGTATGGCGTTCTGGACCCTCGGATCGTGGGCGTCAAAAGTGACTATATTTGAAACTCCCATGGATTCGAGTTCCTGTAAAGCACAGGCACAGTCGAGGGACTCTCTGTAGCTTCTCCTGTGCTGTCTGCCACCGTACAGAATAGGCATAATGACGTTTATCCTGTGGGCTTTACCGCTTGCAGCCTGAATAATTCTCTTCAGATCCTGATAGTGGTCATCGGGTGACATTGAGTTCTGCATACCGAAGTAGTTGTACTTTACATTGTAGTTTCCCACATCGACTATGATAAACAGGTCCTTTCCTCTGACTGTGGACTTTATGAGACCCTTTGCGTCTCCCGACGAAAATCTCGGACACTCGCTCTCTATGAGGAAGCTGTCGACGCTGTGTCCCGCCTCGCCTGCCCATTTTACAAGGTAGCCGTTTATCTTGTCTCCCAGTTCTGTAACGCTGTTCATGGCGATAATGCCTATCGGAGCGGGGGATTCTGTTTTGAGTATGTTTTCACTTGAAACTGCCATAAAAATTCCTTTCACTTTATGTTATTGCGGATTACTTGCAAAAATTTTCGATATAGTTGTTTATATCGTTTGCAATTATCTCCTTTGCACCTTCTGCGTGGTCTACTTCATTGACATCGGTCGTCTTTCTCTCAAGTTCCTTGTAGACCGTAAAGAAGTGGGTCATCTCGTCAAAGACGTGTTTCGGGAGCTGTTCTATGTCCATATACATATTGTAGTTGGGATCATCGAACGGAATAGCGATAATTTTGTTGTCGTGATGACCGTTGTCGAGCATATGGATGACACCTATCGGATAGCACCTGACGAGAGTGAGAGGCATAAGTCTCTCGGAACAGAGGACAAGCACGTCAAGGGGGTCGTTGTCATCGGAGTAGGTACGGGGGATAAAGCCGTAGTTTGCGGGGTAGTGAGTGGACGTGTGGAGAATGCGGTCCATTTTTATGAAACCTGTCTCCTTGTCAAGCTCGTACTTTATTTTGCTTCCTTTTCCGATTTCAATGACGGCATAAAAGGAGTCCGGGCTTATTCTTTTGGGATTCATGTCGTGCCAGATATTTTTCATATCGGAAACCCTCCTCGGATATATTTTTGAACGGCAGTTTTCCTCATATAGTCGGGACGACTGCAATTCTTTTGAGTACTATACTATATTTTAGTATACCATCTTTTTTCAATTTGTCAATACGGGGCGGAATTTTCGTCAATATGATATATTTTATCACCAATAGACAAGATTTTCGATTTATTATTACTATATTTTTTTATACGGCTGTCGTGAAACAGGCTATTGACTTTTTTGTAAAAAAATGCTATAATAAAATCTGTCCTCAGAGGGGACTATAATAAAAACGGACAGGAGTGATAAAAAAATGAGTTTTGAAGAGATTCTTGCAAGCGTAAGAGAGAGGGCAAAGGGAGCAGACGTATCCGAAGTGGGATTCCTTGCTGTTCAGGTAACTCTCACAGACTGTGGTGTGTTCTACATTGAGGTCAAGGACGGCAGAGTTAATATCGAGCCGTATGAGTACATCGACAGGAACTGTGAGCTTGTCCTCACACCTGAGAACTTCTGCAAGATTATGGACGGAAGTCTTGACGCTGTAAAGGCGTTTACTGTCGGCAAGCTGAAAGTGAACGGCGACCTCGGAAAGGCTTTGGAGTTCTCCAAAATAATCAAGAAGTAAATTCAAGACGGCAAGAACCGTGACGGCGTGGTGAGATATGAAATTGTTATGAAACTGTTTTTCCGTGCTGTCACGGGGAATTTTTAAGCGGAGGGAAATTTTTTTACTATGAACACCGATACGAGAAAAGTGGTCCTTATAGGTACGGGAATGGTGGGAATGAGTTTTGCTTACTCACTTGTAAATCAGGGTGGGATATGCAATGAACTTGTCCTGATAGACATAAACAGGGAGCGTGCAAACGGTGAGGCTATGGATCTGAATCACGGTCTTGCGTTTGCGAAGTCCAACATGAAGATATACGCAGGAAATTACCATGACTGCAAAGATGCCGATATAGTAGTCATTTCGGCAGGTGTCGCCCAGAAAGACGGCGAGACACGTCTTGACTTGCTTCAAAGAAATACGGAAGTTTTTCGCTCTATAGTGATACCTGTTGTGCGTTCGGGCTTTGACGGAATATTTCTTGTTGCGACAAATCCCGTTGACATTATGACAAGGGTGACTTATGAACTGTCACGCTTTGGTGCAGGACGTGTAATAGGTACGGGTACTTCTCTCGATACGGCAAGACTTCGCTATCTTTTGGGGGACTATTTCACTGTAGACCCGAAAAATATTCACGCCTATGTGATAGGTGAACACGGTGACAGCGAATTTGTACCGCTGTCTCAGGTCATGCTTGCAACAAAACAGGTTTCGGTCATTCTGGACGACGATTCAAACGACTACAGCAGGGAGAATATGCAGAAAATAGAGGAGCAGGTGAGGACTTCCGCATATAAAATAATTCAGGCTAAGAGTGCCACTTATTACGGCATAGGTATGGCTATGACAAGGATAGTGCGGACGATTCTCGGCGATGAAAACAGCGTCCTGACGGTCTCGGCAAAACTTTGCGGGGAGTACGGTGTCAGGGACGTTTTTGCGGGAGTGCCCTGTATTATCGGCAGAAACGGCATAAAGGAAATTGTTGAACTGTCGCTGACGGACGGTGAAAGAGAAAAATTTCTGGATTCGTGCAGGATTCTTGAGGAGAACTTTGAGGGAGTCAGAATTTAGGATTTCAGTGAAAATTTCGCCCCACGACTTAAGAACGGCAGGGGGAACTTTTTTTCCCCTATTGTTTTTTTATTTTTGAGTTTAAGTTAAAATAAAATAATTTTTCCGCACCTATTGACATTTGAATTTTTTTGTGATATAATACATTTTGTTGACGAGGTGTGGCTCAGTTTGGTAGAGTACTACGTTCGGGACGTAGGGGCCGCAGGTTCAAATCCTGTCACCTCGATTTTTTTATTTGAAAACCGCTGTATTTCGTAGAGTATACGGAGTACGGCGTTTTTTTTGTTTCACTGTACAACTCTTGTCGAAAAAACAATGTAAAGAAATTACCATTTTAGACAAAATAATGATATTTTTTCGTAAAATTTTGTGTTATAATAAAATTGTGAATTTTGTATGAACTGCCGGCAGAGGACGTTTCTGTCAGGCAATTAAATAAATTATATCAATAAAATCAAACGAAAAGGGGAGAGTTGTTGTGAAAATGAAAAAGATGACGGCAACACTGACAGCTATTCTTTGCATGGCAGGGTGTTTGACTTCGTTCCCGGAGATGGGTACTGCAAAGGCTGCGGAAGCTGTTCATAATGATTTTGAAGTCAATTATGACGGCTGGTACAGCAATGCAGAAGAGGTCAGCCTGACCGCTGAGAACGGCATGGGCTACGAAAATTCAAGAGGTATGCACATAAGCGGACGTACCGACCCACAGGAGGGTGCGTCTTCCTCAAAAGGTTTCTATCTGTACGGCGGTACAGCTTATACCTACAGCGTACAGGTAAAGAGCGAGACGGACGAGACATTCCATGTCTCTCTGCTGACAATCGACAGGGAGACAGGTGAGGAAAAGCTCACGGAACTGATTTCCGAGAACGTCAAGGCGGGCGAGTGGACGGAGCTTTCCGCAAAGTATACAGCACCTGAAAATTCCTATGAATTTAAGCTGACTATCACCACAGACAGCACGGAGGACTTCTGGTTCGACTCGGTCAAAATTTCCACAAAGGAGTCAGTAAATACCGTATCTGCCGCTTCCACGGAAAAAGGTCTGAAGGACGAATTTGCGAACTACTTCCGTGTCGGCAACATCCTGAACGGCGGAACTGTCAAGAATGACGCAATTACGGCAATAGTTCTCAAGGACTTCAACTCAATTGAGTGCGAAAACGAGTTAAAGCCCGATGCAACTCTTGTACAGAGCCAGAGCAGTAACACGAATATAGGTGTGTCGCTGAACAGTGCTTCTGCAATTATGGACTTCTGTGTTCAGAATAACATTGCCATGAGGGGACACACTTTTGTGTGGTACAGTCAGACGCCATCGTGGTTCTTTAAGGAGAACTTCAACGCAAGCGGTGCATGGGTAGACAAAAGCACTATGGACGGTCGTATGGAGAGCTACATCAAGAATATGTTCTCCGCTATCGAGACACAGTACCCCGCTTTGAACCTGTACGCCTATGACGTTGCAAACGAGTGTATCAGTGACGACTCCAACAGGAGCGGCGTAAACGGCGGTGCAAGAGAAGCGGGTGACGGCAATGTGACGGGAGGTACTTCCGCATGGGTTTCCGTGTACGGAAATAACGATTTCGTTGAAAAGGCTTTCACCTATGCGAGAAAATACGCACCCGAGGGCTGTGACCTCTACTACAATGACTATAACGAATATTGGGACCACAAGCGTGATGCAATTTACAATATGTGCAAGTCACTGTACGAAAAGGGCTTGCTTGACGGTGTGGGAATGCAGTCCCATATACCTGCAAATGCGACAGGTTTTGCGGGTACGGATTCGTATATTGAAGCAATGCACAAATATTTGTCAATAGGCTGTGATGTACAGGTTACAGAACTTGACATAAGTGTGGAGAACGGCAAGTACTCCTACACCGACCAGGCAAACAAGTACAAGGCGATTTTTCAGGCGGCTATGGATTACAACAAAAATCCCACTTCTGACGGACGTGTGACAGCGGTCTGCATTTGGGGACCAAATGACGCAAATTCGTGGCTTTCTGCGGGTTCAAACGCACTTCTCTATGACGCTGACAACAAGCCCAAGGAGGCTTACACGGCATTGACTTCTATGATACCGCAATCCGAGTGGGGAGACGGTTCTGCACCCTCTACAGGCGGAGACAGCGGCGGTTCAAAAGTCGAGCCGAACGAGTACGGTTGGTACTTCCACCACCGTTTTGAGGGCGACACGGACGGTTGGAGCGGCAGAGGTCCGACGACTGTCGAGAGCAGTGGTGCAGAGGCGTATATCGAGAGCAAGTCGCTTTATGTGGACGGCAGAACGGCTGCATGGAACGGTGCAAGCTATGGTCTGAACGCAAAGACATTTGTACCTGGTGAGGAGTTCAGTTTCAGCGTGAATGTACTCTACAAAGACGGCGGTGCTACCGATACTTTCTATCTGAAACTGGAGTACACCGATGCGAATGGTGAGACACAGTATGACAGCATTGCAGAGGCGACAACTGCCAAGGGCGAGTGGGTACAGCTTGCCAATAAGAATTATAAAATCCCGTCAGACGCTTCAAATATGCGTATATATGTGGAGACAGCTGACAGCACCAACAGTTTCTACATGGACGAGGCAATCGGTGCAATAGGCGGCACGAGTATCAGCGGAGCAGGCGGGGGAATAGTCCCCGATACAGGTACGGATACCGATACCGATGTTGATGTTGTCTATGGTGACGTTGACGGAGACGGTGTTGTCACGGCTTTTGACATGGTTGGTGCAAGAAAAGGTCTCCTCAACGGATTTGCGGACAAAGTTGCCGAAAAGAGTGCAGATGTCAACAAGAGCGGCAAAGTAGATGTATCAGACCTTGTGCTGCTGGAGAAATATATTCTCGGTGCTGTTGATGAGTTCCCGACAGACGGACAGCAAACGGAGACTCCCTCTGAGACACCCTCGGACACACCTCCTGTAGCTTCTACCGTTGACACGGCAAAAATGGAGTCGATTTTCGCAGCCGTCAAACCTGCTGCAAGCTATAAAAAAGACGGCGAAAACAATCCGCTCTACACACAGAGATTCGGTGCAGACCCGGGCGTTATGGAGTACAACGGCAGAGTTTACGTCTATATGACAAATGATGTCATTGAGTACGATTCAAACGGCAATGTGGCAGAAAACACCTATGCCCTTGTCAACAAGATAAACGTCATTTCCTCCGACGATATGGTTAACTGGACAGACCACGGCTATATTGAAGTCGCAGGACAAAATGGTGTTGCAAAGTGGGCGACCTGTTCATGGGCACCCTGTGCGGCACACAAGACTATAAACGGCAAGGAAAAATTTTTCCTCTACTTCTGCAATGGCGGTAACGGCGTGAGTGTCTTGACTGCTGACAGTCCGACAGGTCCCTGGACCGATCCGCTCGGCAAGGCACTTATCGACAGGAGTGTCCCAAGTTGCAATACTATCACATGGCTTTTTGATCCGGCAGTATTTGTCGATGAGGACGGCACGGGCTACCTCGCATTCGGCGGTGGTGTTCCCGAGGGCAAGGACGCAATGCCCGCCACTTCCAGAATTGTCAAACTCGGTGACGATATGATTTCTCTCGCAGGAGACCCCGTTACAATCGATGCTCCGTACCTCTTTGAGGATTCGGGAATAAACAGAATAGGCGACAAGTACTATTATACCTACTGCTCAAATTGGAATACTACAGGCAATCAGTACGGTCTGACAAGCGGTGCAATTGAGTACATGGTTGCGGACAATCCTCTTGGACCGTACACCTATGGCGGTGAGTTTTTCAAAAATCAGGGCGTGTTCTTTGGCTACTACGGCAATAATCACCACTCTATCGGCACACTGAACGGTGAACTCTATCTGTTCTACCACTCCCGTCCTGTAGAGGGTGCTATGGGCATTGAGGGCAACTACAGAAGCCCGCAGGTTGACAAACTCAACATGAACGGCACTAACATCAGTGCGGTGACAGGTACGATGGAGGGAATTGCACAGCTCCAAAAACTCAACCCGTATAAGACGGTACAGGCGGAGACAATGTCCAATCAGTCCAATGATATTGAAGTAACAGGACAGGGCGACACGGTCGTATCAGGCAAAAAGGGCAGTTGGATAAAAGCGTCAGGTGTGGACTTTGCAGGCACTTCTTCCGTGACAATTAAAGCGTCTTCCGCAAATGGTGCGGCAATTAAAATCTGCACAGGTTCTCCGTCAGGTGACGTTATAGGCTATGCGGAGATACCGTCAGGCGGCAAGAAAGAGACTGTATCTGTTGCGGTCAACAACGTAAGCGGTGCAAAGGACGTGTACTTTGTATTCAGCGACAGCCTTAGCTTTGACTCTTGGGCATTTACGAAATAAATAAAAAAACAGGGGGTAACACCCCTGTTTTTTATGTCTTTGGAATTTTTTTGGGGTGTGACCTCCCCTGAACTCCAAAATTAAAGCATTAGATTATCATGGGGGGTCTGGGGGGATTCTTCCCCCCAGCGGGGGTTTGGGGGCGGAGCCCCCAATGGGGGTTCAGGGGGCAAAGCCCCCTGAACCTTATCGTTCTAATGGGGGGCTTGGGGGGCAACGCCCCCCAATATCTCAAGGCAAAGGCATTGTTTTATAGTCCTCCATTAAAAAATAAGTTTTCATATAATGTTATTGACTTTTTAATCACAATATTGTATAATAATCTATAGAAACAGTTTTGATACGGTGACAAAATCAGACAAATTATGAAAGGGGTGTGAAACTGCTTGGATAAATACAGAGTCGCAGTAATTATTGCCGGCATAGATGAGACGTACCAGAGCAGTATACTGAACGGAATAGAGTCCTGTGCAGATGAGTTTTGTATGGACGTATCGGTGTTTGTGTCATTCAGCGGTACTATGGGAAACCTGTCACACGATGCGGGTGAGTTCAATATTTTCAGTCTTCCCGATTTCTCCCTGTTCGACGGGGCAGTCTTACTCACAAATACGATAGCATATCCGCCTGTGGTTTCAGACATAATGGAGAGGATAAGAAAGGCGGGCATTCCCGCTGTGAGCATAGACAACGATGTGGAGGAGATGTACTACATAGGCATTGACAACAGGACGGCAATGCGTGAGATTACCGAACACTTTATAAAAGTCCACGGTTTTACAAAATTCAATTATATATCGGGTCCTATGGACAACCCCGAGGGAGTTGCGAGACTTGAGGCTTTTCTTGAAGTTCTGAGGGAAAATAATCTGACTATAGAGCCTGAGAGAATATATTACGGCGATTTCAGAGCCCCATCGGGAAAGGCGGGTGTGGAGTATTTTCTCAAAAACAACCCCTATATGCCCGAAGCTATAATATGTGCGAACGATGTTATGGCTGCAACGGCAATAAACCGTCTTTTTGAATCGGGGTACAAAGTTCCCGAGGAGATATGTGTATCGGGATTTGACAACACATATGGCAGTCACAATTACCAGATGGAACTGACTTCCGTGGAGCGTCCGCTTGTCCTCACGGGACAGCTTGCTTGCAGGGTTCTGTACAACCATTTCAAAAATATTCCGCAGAGCAGGAGTACCGTTCTCGATATGTCCGCAAGGTTCACGGAGAGCTGTGGCTGCGGAGAAAAGGCGTTGGAAAATATTGAGCAGTTCAAGGCACTCAACTATACAAATTACAAAAAATATGAAGTCAGCCAGACTTATCTCTCAATTTTCAACAGACTGTCCTGTGAGCTTCTCAGCTGTGACAATTTTGAGCAATATCTGGAAAGACTGAAAAAATTTGTCGTTGACATGAATCCGAGGGAGTTTTACTTCTGTCTGTGTGAGGGTTGGGACTCTGAGGAGTATTTTGAAAATCAGTACACAATGGCGGGAGGTGTGAATGAAGTCTGCAAGAGATACACAGATGAAGTTCTGCCTGTCGTCGCATATATTGACGGGGAATTTGTGGAGTGCGAGAAAATAAAGACCTCACAGCTCATACCCGATATTGACAAGTCGGGGAGAGTCGGCAAGTTCTATTATTTTACACCTCTGCATTTTGGAGAGAGATGTCTCGGATATATGGCTATAGGAAACAGCCGTATACCTCTGCACAACACCATGTTTCAGGCGTGGTGCATAACGATAAGCAACTCACTCGAAAATATGCGTAAACTGATATGTCTGAATTACGCCCTTGAAAAACTGGGCAGACTTTTTGCCCGTGACACTTTCACCAATATATACAACAGAAACGGTTTTATTCAGGCGACAAAGGACGTTTACAGAGAGTGTGTCGTAAACCACACGGATATAATGCTTATGTTCATAGACCTTGACGGTCTCAAACAGATAAATGACAATCTCGGTCACAAGGTGGGAGATATTGCCATATGCGGTATAGCGGAAGTTCTTGTTAAGTCCTGCACAAAAGGGGAGATATACTGCCGTTTCGGCGGGGACGAATTTGTAGTTTTTGCGTCGGGCTATACCGAATCCGATGCGGAAAATCTGACGGATAAAATCCAGAAAAATATAGCGGAGTATAACGAAAAGGGCGACAAGCCGTTTGCCCTCGGAGCAAGTACGGGTTATATAATTGCAAGCCCAAAAGAGGGGGAGGATTTGTTCAGATTTGTGACGGAAGCGGACAAGGAGATGTACAAGGAGAAGAAAAAGAAAAAGCGTTCGAGGTATCTGAAAGCCGAAGACAATTAAAAGATTTGAGGAAATAAGAAACTCCCCGAAAAATGGGGAGTTTTTTTATTTTTCTGTTTTTATAGTGACAGTGAGACCGCTTTTCCGCTTGGTTTGTACTGTTCAAAGACTATTCCGCACTTTCTGAACATTATCTCAGACGCTTTGACACTCTCCGAATCAGCGTATTTGTTATTATAGTAAACAATACGCTTTATGCCCGACTGTATTATAGCCTTTGCACACTCACAGCACGGAAAGAGCGTGACATACAACGTACAGCCGTCAAGATTTGCGGTGTTGCGGTTGAGAATGGCGTTGAGTTCAGCGTGACAGACGAAAGGGTATTTTGTGTCGAGACTGGACTGCCCCTCACGCTCCCACGGCATTTCGTCATCGTTACAGCCAGTAGGCATACCGTTATAGCCGACAGAGACTATTTTATTTTTCTGGTTCACTATGCACGCACCGACCTGAGTGGAGTTGTCCTTGCTCCTGTCGGCGGAGAGTATAGCCACACCCATAAAGTATTCGTCCCAAGTTATATAATCCGTCCTCTTCATTGTTGTACCTCCGATAGATATTTATTATTTATTTAATTTTATTTATTTAATTTTAATTATTATTTATAAAAAAATTTCACGAAAAGGAGCTTAGCCCGAAAATTTCAATTTTTTTAATCAGTTCATAAATCTCGGTTGCGGACTCCTTTGAACCGCTTCTTATCCATGAAACTATAACGCTTATTGCCCCCGAAATACAGTAGTGATAGAGATATAGCAGATTACCGCTGTACTTGCTGTCAATTCTTTTTTCAAAGACGGTCAGAAAAGGTTCATAGACAGTCTCGTATATTTTTTTGCCGAAAGCCGTATTTTCGGTGTTGTCGTGGATAGATTTGAAAACAGCGTTGTTTTTCTTGAATATTTCGAGCAGGGAGAGAACGGCTTTTTCGTCGGATATTTCGGAATCCGCAAGGAGTTTTGTATAGTCGGATATTTCTTTCAGCAGGGAGTTTTCAATATCCTCAAGGAGTTCGTATACATCGTGAAAATAGCGGTAAAAAGTACCTCTGTTTATATGTGCGTCCTTGCAGACGGAAGTGACCGTTATTTTTTCAACGGGGGAGTTTTCAAGCTGTTTCAGGAAAACTTCTCTTATATTTTGAATAGTCTTGTCTTTCATGTTGCACCTCCTGTAAATTATACCATTTTTCCGAATAAATGTCAACATATTATATATTGACTTTTTACGAAATTGAACAGATTTCGGAAAATTGTATATTGACATTTTTTCCCGCTTGTGGTAAACTGTTGCTATGCCGTGAAAAAAATGTTACAGGTCACGGCAGAAAAAATTAAATAAAATATACAGAAAGGGAGAATCAGATGCTTCAGCTTAAAGATGTTGTTAAGAAGTACGGGGCAGGCGACAACACTGTCACTGCTCTGAACGGCGTGAGCGTGACATTCCGTGAAAACGAGTTTGTCGCAATTTTAGGACATTCAGGCTGTGGAAAGACTACACTTCTGAATATAATAGGCGGTCTTGACCACTACACTTCCGGAGATTTGATTATCAACGGTGTTTCGACAAAACAGTACAAGGACAGGGATTGGGATGCTTACAGAAATCACTCCATAGGATTTATATTCCAGAGCTATAACCTTATTCCCCACCAGACGGTTCTTGCAAATGTTGAACTTGCCCTTACCATATCGGGCGTTTCAAAGTCGGAGAGACGCAGGCGTGCGAAAGAGGCACTTGAAAAAGTCGGGCTTGGAAACCAGATACACAAAAAGCCTAATCAGATGTCGGGCGGACAGATGCAGAGAGTTGCAATTGCAAGGGCACTCATAAACAATCCTGATATTCTGCTTGCCGACGAGCCTACAGGTGCGTTGGACAGCGAGACGAGTATACAGGTTATGGAACTTCTGAAAGAGATTGCGAAAGACAAACTTGTAGTAATGGTAACTCACAACCCCGAACTTGCGGAGCAGTACGCAACGAGGATAGTCCGCATAAAGGACGGAAATCTCACGGACGACAGTGACCCTTACGAGCCTGAAGAGGTGGACGCTCCCAAGAAAGAGAAGAAAAAGAGAGTTTCGATGTCTTTCGGAACTGCAATAGCTCTCTCACTCAATAACCTCATGACCAAAAAGGGCAGGACTATCCTGACAGCTTTTGCAGGTTCTATAGGTATAATAGGAATTGCCCTTATACTGTCGCTGTCGGCAGGTATAAACGAGTACATAAACAACATTCAGGAGGAGACACTTTCTTCATATCCGTTGCAAATAGTGCGAGAAAATGCGGACACTTCGGGAATGATAGAGGCGATGATGCAGAATCAGGAGGACTACGAGAACAAAACTTTTGACGAGAACACCGTCTACGCAAACACGAGTGTTTACGATATGTTTAACTCTTTTAACTCCGCTGCAAAACAGATAAACAACATGAAAGATTTCAAGACATTTCTTGAAAATGATGAAGTAATTTCCGACAAGGCGAACGCTATCGCATACGGCTATGACGTACAGATGCCGATATACACCAAAACTCCCGACGGCACTATAATGAAAGCTGATTTCATGGAGATGTACGCAAATGCACTCGGTGTAAACGAGTCCGAAACTATGCAGAGTGCTATGAACAGTCCGATGGCGGGCATGGAGACGAGTATGTTCGGAGTAAACATAATGGAGGAACTTCTCCCCGCTGAGGACGGCGATCCTGTGAACGAGATACTCAGAAACCAGTATAATGTAGTTTATGGAAAGTGGCCCGAAAATTACGATGAAGCTGTGGTAGTCCTCACAAAGAAAAACGAGCTCCCCGACATAATAGCTTATGCAATAGGACTTAAAAACACCGATGATTTTGCGGAAAATCTCAAATCTGCAATGAACAGCGAAGTCATTGAGAATTATGGACAGGTGGAATGGTCTTTTGACGACATTATCAACAAGGAGTACAAAATGATACTCCCTTGCGAGTGCTATCAGGAAAACAAGGACGGCAGCGGCTGTGTGGATTTGACTTCCAACGAGACAGGTCTTGAATACCTGTTTAATTCCGACGACATAGGCACGGACATAAAAATAGTCGGTTTCATACGCCCCAACGAGGACGTAAAAGCCCCTATGATAACGGGCTACATAGGTTACACAAACAAGCTTACACAGTATGTAATTGACAAGACGAACGACAGCGAGTTTGTCAAAAAGCAGGTGGACGACAAGGAAAATGATTTAATTACAGGTACAAAGTTCATGACCGATGACTATGTTGAACCTACCGATGCGGAAAAAGTCCAGACTGCCAAAGATTTCATAGCGGGTGCGGACAACGACAAAAAAGCTGAAGTTTACAAATTTGCCATGAGCCAACCGCCTGCTGACGTTCTACAGCAACAGGTGGACGCAGCTATGAAAGATTTCAACAAAGAGGAGTTCGCAAAACAGATAACACAGATGTACTCTCAGGAACTTGGTGTCGATGAGGAGCAGATAAATTCCTACATAGAGCAGATGAGTGACGAAGAGGTAATGCAGTACGCAAGAGAAGCCATTTCGGAGCAGGTTACACAGCAGTACGCAGCGGAGAGTGCAAAGAAACTTGAAGCTCTCACGACCGAACAGCTTGTCGAACAGCTTGAAAAGACCGAAATAAGTGACGAAATTTATGTAAAAATATATGAGGAGTACACTCCCGAACAGATTTCTGATTCCACGTATGAAGACAATCTCAAACTTCTCGGAGTGGCAGACAAGAACGACCCCTCTACAATAAGAATTTACGCTAAGACTTTCGAAAACAAGGACGATATTTCGGATGCCATAGAGGGTTACAACGACAACGCCACAGAGGAAGATTTCATTCACTACACGGACTATGTAGCACTTCTGATGTCCTCTATAACGGGAGTTATAAGCGGTATATCGTACCTGTTGATAGCTTTTGTGGGAATATCTCTTGTAGTATCGTCAATAATGATAGGAATTATAACTTACATATCGGTACTGGAGAGGACAAGGGAAATAGGAATACTCCGTGCGATAGGTGCGTCAAAGCACGATGTCTCAACAGTTTTCAATGCAGAGACACTTCTTGTCGGACTGACAGCAGGACTTATCGGAATAGGAGTTTCAATACTGCTGACGATCCCGATAAATGTAATAATCCACAACGTGACGAGTCTCGACACTCTCAAAGCACATCTCCCCGCAATAGGCGGAATAGTACTTGTGATAATAAGCATGGTACTCACACTAATAGCGGGAGTTATACCGTCAAGAGTAGCGTCAAAGAAAGACCCCGTGGAGGCACTCCGCACAGAGTAAAATATTATAATATAAAATATAAAAACAAAAAAACTGCTGTTTTCGGGACAGCAGTTTTTTTAATGTTCTTGAATTTTTTGGGATTATTCGGAAATAATCTTCTCAACGGCACTGTCAAGCCAGTCGCCCTCAAAGAGTTCGATAGTACCGTTGTCGCACATTTTAGCAAGGTCGGGACAAATCGGTATTCTTGCAAGGACGGGTATACCGTACTTTTCGGCGATTTCCTCAAGGTGGCTCTCACCGAAAATATTTATCCTCTTTCCGCAGTCGGGACACTCGTAATAGCTCATATTTTCGATAATTCCCAGAATAGGAATATTCATAATCTGTGCCATTTTGACGGCTTTTTCCACTATCATTGAAACAAGCTCTTGCGGAGATGTGACTATCACAATTCCGTCAACGGGTATAGACTGAAAAACGGTCAGCGGAACGTCACCTGTTCCCGGGGGCATATCCACGAAAAGGCAGTCAATATCTTTCCAGATAACGTCCGTCCAGAACTGCTTTACAACTCCCGCAATAACAGGACCTCTCCAGACAACGGGGTCTGATTCGTTCTCAACAAGCAGGTTTATTGACATTATGTCGGTACCCATTTTGCTCTTCTGTGGGAGTATGCCGAACTCACAGGCATCGGCTTTTTGGTGTATGCCGAAAGCTTTCGGCACGGACGGTCCCGTTATATCAGCGTCAAGAATACCCGTCTGTTTGCCTGCCCTCTGTGCGGACACCGCAAGCATTGAGGAGACGAGAGTTTTTCCGACACCGCCCTTTCCGCTGACGATTCCGACAACTTTTTTTATACTGCTCATCTGATTAGGTTCTTCCAGAAAACTCTGTGGTTTGCTGTCACAGTTTCCCGCACTTGGGCATGATGAACAGTTCTGTGGATTACAAGATTCACTCATATTTCAAAACTCCTTGAATTTATATTTTACTACTCTATTATACCACTTTTTATAAAAAAGTCAACACATAAAAATTATCTGTATTTGTAGACGGTTGCAGTCTCAAAGCCGTCAAGCAGAGTGTTCATCTTGCTGAAAGCGAGCCCCGTCCCCTTTGCGACACAGTTTATGCAGTCCTTTGCGATACGGCACTCTATGCCGAGAGTACGCTTTATAAGCTGTGTGAGACCGCCCAGCAACGCACCGCCACCCGTGAGGAGCAGCCCGTTGTCGTGAATATCGCCGACGAGTTCGGGAGGGGAGTCCTCAAGGACTTTTCTTATAGCCTCCATGATAATAAAAGTGTCGTCCTCAATAGCTTCAAACAGTTCGGTCTCACTCAAAAGGACTTGTGTCGGCAGACCTCTTAACAGACTTCTGCCCTTGACCGCATATGTGACTTCACGGCTTGGGTCGTACAGATTGCACAGCTCTTTCTTGACTCTCTCGGCAGTCCTCTCGCCTATAAGCAGCTTGTACTTGTTCTGCATATATTTTATTATAGAGCGGTCTATTGAGTTCCCCGCAGTTTTTATGGTGTGGGAAGTGACGACACCGTTCATTGAGACAATTGCAATATCCGTAGTACCTCCGCCGATGTCCACAATCATGTGACCCCTTGCTTTTGTGATGTTCACTCCCGCACCAATCATAGCGGCGATTGGTTCCTGAATGAGATAGACCTGACGTGAACCCGCACTCTTTGCGGCTTCCACGACTGCTCTGCTCTCTATGTCCGTTATAAAGGACGGTATACAGATAATTATTCTTGGTTTTATAAGCTGGTGTCCCGTGACTTTCAGAATAAATTCACGTATCATACTCTGTGTCAGGTCGTCGTCGGAAATAACTCCCTCACTTATAGGTCTAACAACAGCTATGTGACTTGGGTTTCTGCCTATCATCTCATAAGCCTGACGACCTACCGCAATAACACGTTCCGTCCTGATATTGTAAGCAATTACGGACGGTTCACTCAGTACCACTCCCTTGTTACCCATAGTCATAACTATATTTGAAGTGCCAAGGTCTATACCTATATCAGTATTTGCCATTATGTATCATCCCCTTCAGGCTTGTCCCCGATTGACAGCATATCGCTCAGACAGGTATAGCGGTTTGTGGGACTTTCGTTGTCCACCATAAATTTTACCCTGTCCGCAGAGCCGACTATAACGAGGAGTTTTTTTGCTCTTGTCACGGCAGTATAGAGAAGATTTCTGTAAGAGAGTCTGTCAAAGCCCCTCTCCAAAGGAATGACCACCGCATCAAACTCACAGCCCTGACTTTTGTGTACGGTAATTGCGTAGGCGAGTTCTATCTGAAAAAGCTGTTCAAAGGAGTATTTTATACGTTTTCCGTCGAAATTCAGTGTTATTTCTTTGGAGTCGCTGTTGACGTACTCAACAGTTCCTATGTCGCCGTTGAATATACCCGTACCGCTCTCACCGCCGTCACGCACCCATTCAACATTGTAGTCATTTTTATTTTGCATAATTTTGTCGCCCTTGCGGAACGTGTAAGTTGCGTTACTGCACTCCTGTTTTGAGATGTGCGGAGGATTCAGACGGGCTTGCAGTAGTTTATTCAGCTCCACCGTACCCGTAGAACCCATTTTTGACGGAGTTATCACCTGTATATCGTTGATAGGGGAATAATTATAGGCTTTAGGGAGTCTCTCCGCAACAAGGTCTGATACGAGAGAAGCTGTATTTTCGGGGTTATCACGTCTCATTATGAAAAAATCGCTGTCTTTTCCGAGGAGTACGGGGTATTCTCCCGAAACTATCCTGTGGGCATTTGTGACTATACTGCTGCCTTGGGACTGTCGGAATATCTCCGTCAGGTGTACCGTTTTGACAACCTTGCTCTTTATCATGTCACTCAGAACGTCGCCTGCTCCGACGGAGGGCAACTGGTCACTGTCCCCGACCATTATAAGCTTACACTTTTCGGGAACGGCTTCCAGAAGAGAGGCAAAGAGGAGAGTGTCCACCATTGACATTTCGTCAATTATGAGAGCGTCACATTTGAGCGGGTTGTTTTCGTTGTGTGAAAATTCAAGGAGTCTCGTATCGTCGAACTTGGCACCGAGCAGACGGTGAATAGTATTTGCGTCGTGACCCGTTATGTCCGAAATTCTCTTTGCAGCACGTCCTGTCGGGGCGACCACAAATACAGTCTCCTTTTTTTCTTTCAGTACGGATATTATTGCGTTGAGAGTAGTGGTCTTTCCCGTACCCGGACCGCCCGTCAGAATCATTACTCCGCCAGAGACAGCCGTCTTTATCGCCTCACGCTGCATTTCGTTGTACTCTATATTTTTTGCAACGCCGTCATCGTCAATCAGTTTATCGCAGTCACAGTCGTCCTCCGTGGAAACTCCCGCAAGATTTTTTATCTTCCATGAAATAAAAAACTCCGCATCGAAGTACTTGGGCAGATATACATAACCCCTGTTGTTTTTGATATAACCGCACAGCTCCTTTTTTTCAAGAGCCTCTTTACAGCGTTTGCGAAATTCCTCCTCACTGATTTTGAGAAATTCCGTGCACTTCTCTATCAGGACATCGTACGGCAGACAGGTATGTCCGTCCAAAGATTTTGAGTTAAGAGTTACGTCCGCCCCTGCAACTACACGCACATATGAATTTTTCGATATATCGAGTTCATCGGCGATTTTTTCGGCAAGTTCAAAGTCAACACCGATTTCCTCTCTGCACATCAGATAGGGATTTTTCTTTATCTCGTCAATAGACTCCGCACCGTATGAGAGGTAGACTTTCATTGCAACACCCGGTTTTATGCCGTATTTTGCGAGAAAAGAGGTGAGATTTTTCAAAGAGAGAAGTTTTTTCATTTCTTTTTGTATTTCGGTACACTTTTCCTTTGACATACCGCTTATTTTTATGAGCATTTCGGGGTGGTTTTCCATTACGTCAAAAGTTTTTTCTCCGAAACGTGAGACTATTTTCTGTGCGAGAGAACCGCCTATTCCCTTTATAGCTCCCGAGGAGAGATATTTTTCTATATTCTCAGCCGTCTTTGGAAGCTGTTTGTCACAGTACTCCGCTTTGAATTGAACATCATATTTCGGGTGATTGACATAGTGTCCGTGTACGGAGAGAAGCTCCCCGACATCAACTTTTCCGAGTTCCCCGACGACAACTATTGAATCGTCATCGGACTTTATCTCAATTATTCTGTAGGCGTTCTTATCATTTTTGTAAATTACCTTTTCAACAACGCCCTCAATATTAAGAATTTCATTTTCCAATCATATTCCTCTTTTCATTCTTTTATATTATCATTATACTACAAATTCTCCCCGATTGCAAATATTTTCAGCAGTATTTTTTCAAGTTCGGCGTGAGAAATTATAACAGTGTCGGGGTTGTCACGGCAGAACTGTCTGCAAAGACCGAGTTGGGAGTCACTTGCGGAGTAGTCCACTATTATCAGACGTGAGCGGCCGCCCGACTTCAAAGCGAGCTGTTCAAGACGCTGTTGAAAAAAACTGTCCCTTTCAAACACAGGCAGAACCGTAACATATGCGGGTGTACTCTTTTTGCAAGGCAGTCTGAAAAAGACGTTTACTATCTCTATTATAGCTATAACAGCCATTATCACACCTGCGGTTATAAGAATGCTGTCCATAATCCCTGTTCACTCCTCTGAAATGTTGCTTTTATATTACTACATTATATTCGGAAATCATGAAAAGGGTTACAGGTTTAGAATTTCTTTCAGGTCTTTGTCTTTGCGTACTTCTTTTTGGACTTTTTCAGGACTATCACGAATGTTATAAATTCTGCGATAAAAGTCATGCTCCAGGATATTATATATGATACATATATACTGCTGAGAGTGTGGTACTGCGGCATCTGAAAAATAGTCCTTATCCAGAAAATCCTGAATCCGCACACTCCCGCAACGCTTATTATCATAGGCACGAGTGACGAACCTATTCCACGGAGCATTCCCGTTGCAACGTCCATAAGACCGCACATGAAGTAGGGAATAAGTATGTAAGCCATTCTTATCATGCCGTACTCTATCGACTCGGGCGAATCGGTTATATATATTGACAGAAGCGGTCTGCCGAAAATGTATCCAATTCCACCCATTGCAAAGCCTGTCACAAATACACACGCAAGGCATATTATCATAATTTTTTTAATTCTGTCGAATTTTCCCGAACCGTGATTTTGTCCCGTGAAGTTCATAGCGGTCTGACTTACGGAGTTCATAGAGGTGTAGACAAATCCCTCGATATTCTGTGCAGCGGAGTTTCCTGCCACGACAACAGAGCCGAAAGAGTTCACGGAGGACTGTATAATTACATTTGAGATTGAAAAGAGTGAACTCTGAATGCCTGCCGGGAGACCTATCTGTGTCATTCTTATCAGAGGTCTCTTATAAAACCGCATTTTTTTGAGTTCAAGTTTACAGGAGTTTTTGCGAATCATAAGAGAGCGTACTGTCAGAATTGCGGATATAGTCTGTGATATGGACGTTGCAAGTGCCACTCCCGCCACGTTCATATTGACAACTCTGACAAAAAACAAATTCAGTATCACGTTTACAACTCCCGAAATTGTCAGGTATATCAGAGGACTTTTAGTGTCTCCTGCCGCACGAAGTATAGCCGAACCGAAATTGTACAGCATACTTGAAGTTATTCCCGCAAAGTAGACTTTCATATAAGTTGCGGACAGGTCTATTACGTCTTCAGGGGTGTCCATTGCCTTGAGGACGGGTTCAGTCACTAATATGCCTATAACAGTAAGAATTACTCCGCACACAAAGGCTGTCGGGATTGCTGTGTGTACGGTTTTTTGGACTTCCTCGTCCTTTCCCGCACCGAGACCGTGTGCCACTGTAACGCCCACTCCCACAGACAGACCTATAAAAAAATTTACAAGAAGATTTATAACGGCAGTCGTGTCGCCGACAGCCGCAACGGATATACTTCCGCAGAATCTTCCCACAACTATAAGGTCTGCCGCATTGAAAAGGAGCTGGAGTATACCCGTTAGTATGACGGGTATTGTGTAAAGTATGATTTTTTTCAGCAGAGGACCTTCTGTCAGGTCAGTAGATTTTTCAGCCATATATACTATCTCTCCCCATATTAAAATATTCTGCAAGATATATTATATTACTGTTTGTGTGATTTGTCAACAAGGGAGAAAAATTATATTTCTATGTAAACTTTATTTCAGAAAAAGGTTGACATTTTGTTTTTGGTGTGATATAATATCTGATGTAATAAATTTACAGGAGGAATTTAATATGAAAAACACAGTGACACAGAATAAAAAATCACGTTTCACGACAAGGGAACTCGCTTTGACAGCTATGATGTCCGTATTTATAGCGGTCTGTTCGTGGATAAGTGTACCCATAGGACCTGTGCCGTTCACAATGCAGACGTTCGCAGTATTCTGCACTCTTAGTCTCTTGGGAGGCTGTAAAGGCTTTTTCTCGGTAGTGGTGTACATACTCATGGGAGCAGTCGGACTGCCTGTCTTTTCGGGTTTCAAAGGCGGACTGAGTGTCCTTATGGGAGTGACAGGCGGTTACATATCGGGATTTGTCCTGATGGCACTTGTATATTGGTTTGGGGAGAAAATTTCGGGAGGAAATTTTTTTGTCGGGATAATATCAATGATTTTCGGGATATTAGTCCTCTACACATTCGGAACGTTCTGGTTTATGAAAGTCTACCTCTCCGAAATCGGTTCTGTACGGCTGTCTTCGGCAATGGCAAAGTGCGTACTGCCCTTTATAATTCCCGACCTCATTAAAATGGCACTCGCCGTTGTCCTGACACAGAGAGTGAAAAAATACGTCAGAATATGACACTGATTTGCAGTTTTCTCCGATATATATTTTAATTTTGTCCGCTGTTCCGCTTGACGTGCGAAAAAAACAGTGATATAATAGAATATAGTATAATATATAATCAACTTGCGTATATCAAATGCAATGGAGAGATTGACATGAGTGAAAATTCAGAAAAAAATTTGTCGGAACATTTATTTTCAGAGCGTGAGGAGGATTTTGAACACAGTTCTTTTGACAGAGAACTTGCCTTTTGCAACAGCATTTGTTCGGGAAATATGGAACTTGTTGAGGTCTTTATGGAACCTCTTTGCAGTGAGGGCTGTGGAACTCTGAGTGAAAATCCTATTCAGAATCTGAAATATCACCTTGTTGTGATAACGGCACTGATAGCAAGGTACTGCATAAACGGCGGAATGACCCCCGAAGAAGCTTACAGTATCAGCGATTTCTACATTATGAAAGCGGACAGGTGTCTCGATGAGGACAGTCTGAGAGTTCTGCACAGGGAGATGATAGAGGACTACACAGGAAGAATGCGTAAGATAAGGCTGAACGGAGTGTATTCAAAGCAGGTCATTCGTGTGATAGACTACATGACGGCACATTTACACAGCAAAGTAACACTCGATGATGTAGCCGAACGTCTCAGGCTTAGTCCGTCTTATCTGTCAAGACTTTTCAAGTCCGAAACGGGTATGAATTTCAGCAGTTACCTGAACAAGCTGAAAATACAGGAAGCGTCCTCGCTCCTCATGCACACGCACTATACAGACCTTGAAATAGCAAATATTCTCGGTTTCAGCTCACAGAGTTATTTTATAAAAATTTTCAGGCAGTACATGGGAGTGACACCGAGGGAGTACAAGGAGAAGTACCACATACTTGAATTTACGGGGGAGTAATATCTTATATGTCATAATTTTACTGTTTTTGTCATAAAGTTTGTATACTTTCCTCAGATTTGGTGATATAATTGTGTACAATATATGAATTTAAGGTGCAGGGGGACTAATCCTTGAACTCCCGTTGGGGATGTTGCTACCCCATCAGGACGACAGGGGATAGGGGACTTTGCCCCTTGACCCCGTCGGGGGAGATTTGAAAATGGGGACACCCCAAGCCCCGCCCCCGAACCCCCAATTTTGAAACAACAGACTGTGAATATAAGAGGTAGGGGACTTCGTCCCCGTCGGGGGTTGCACCCCCAAACCCCCGCTATGAGTATAAGGGGCAGGGGGCTTCGCCCCTTGACCCCGCCGGGGGTTGGAAACCCCCAGACCCCCAATTTTGAAACAACAATAAAGTTTAATAAATTAAATCAAATCAAGAAAGAGGTTTTTCTTATGCACAAAAATAAAAAACGTCTCGTGTCCGCTCTTACGGGACTTGCAATGATGGTTTCCTCAATGCCGTTTGTGACAGCTCCCGTCTTTGCGGAAACAGGCAAGAACATCATCACAAATTCCACATTCGAAAACGGTTCAACCGACTGGGGTGTATACAAAGAGAGTGGCGGACTGTGTTCGCTCTCAACCGAGGACGGAAAACTCGCTCTCACGGTCAGCAATGTCGGACAGGTAAACTATGCGGTTCAGATGTTCTATGACATAGTTCCGCTCTATCAGAACGGTGTCTACCGTCTGAAATTTGACATATCCGCAACAGTTCCCCGCTATGTTGAAGCTATGATTCAGCAGAACGGCGGTACATATCAGGCTTACACTTGGAAAGGCATTGACGTTACAACAGAACCGCAGACAATTGACTACGAGTTCACGATGGAGGAGGAGTCCGACATCATGGCAAAGTTCTGTTTCAACTGTGGTTTGCAGGAAAAGGACGGGGAGCTGTCCGAGCATAAAATCTATCTTGACAACGTGTCACTTGAACTTGTTGACGACAGTCAGGTTGACTACTCATCAACGAGACCCTATGTACCTCCCATAAATATAAATCAGGTGGGTTACAAGCCCGACGGCAAAAAGACCGCTGTTATCCGTCAGACACCCAATATTGACGGCACTGTTAACGCCCATGTTGTCAATGCGGACACAAAAGAAGTGGTCTACAGTGCCCCAATAGGCAGTGCTGTTGAAAATACGTCGGCAGGCGAGACGGATTTCCTTTTTGATTTTTCGGAAGTAAAGACTGTCGGAAAGTACTATATACAGTGCGACGGCATTGAGGACACCTCCTATACTTTTGAGATTTCGGACAATATCTATTCAAATCTCCTTGACGACTCCGTCAGAATGCTCTATTTACAGAGATGTGGTGTAGAGGTAGAGGACGAGACTTTCGGACACAAGCCCTGCCACGACAGCATAGCTACAATTTACGGCACAAGTCAGCAGATTGAAGTGAACGGTGGCTGGCACGATGCGGGAGACTACGGCAGATATGTAGTTCCCGCTGCAAAAGCTGTCGCAGACCTGATGTACGCATACTTGGAAAATCCCGAACTTTACAGTGACAATATCGGTATCCCCGAGAGCAGTAACGGCGTTGCGGACGTTCTTGACGAGGCACGTTTTGAACTTGAGTGGATGCTCAAAATGCAGAACAAGGACAGCGGTGGTGTGTACCACAAGGTAAGCTGTGCGACTTTCCCCGGCTATGTAATGCCCGAGGAGGAGACAAAACCGCTTATCGTAATGCCTGAGACTACAACTTCTACTGCCGATTTCGCAGCGTCCATGGCACTTGCGTATGAAGTTTACAAGGATATAGATGCAGATTTTGCAAATAAATGTCTCTCCGCTGCCAAAAAGGCTTACGATTGGGCAAAACAGAACCCGAACGAGCTTTATCTTGAAAATCCTGCCGATATTTCAACAGGTGCATACGAGGACAAGAGTGCAACAGACGAGATTTACTGGGCAAGTATACAGCTTTATCGTGCAACGGGCGACACGTCTTATATTTCGGACGTATCGAGTGCTATAAAAGGTCTTGACTGGGCGACAGTGGGCGACTACGGCAATATAGCTATACTCACAATGAAAAACGCTGACAAGGAGTCTACACTTTACAAAAATGCTCTCTCTGCCGTTATCAAGCAGGCTGACGACTTTACAGCTATATCGCAGATAATGCCCTATGGAGTATCTCAGACAAAGTACAACTGGGGCAGTAACATGACGATCGCAAATTCAGGTATTATACTCGGTCTTGCTTACAAGCTGACGGGCGATTCAAAATATCTGACTTCTGCAGATGCACAGCTTGACTACCTCCTCGGCGTGAACCCTGTCGGCACTTGCTTTGTGACAGGTTACGGCACGGTTTCACCGCAGACTCCCCACCACAGACCTTCTATGGCGAAAGACACCGCTATGAAGGGAATGCTTGTCGGCGGTGTGAACTCCGCACTTGAAGACAGTGCCGCAAAGGCTTACTGCCGTGACTTACCGCCCGCACTGTGCTATGTGGACAACAGCGAGAGTTATTCCACAAATGAAATAACTATTTACTGGAACTCTCCTCTTACATATCTCCTCTCACTGACGGATTCTCCCGACGGAGGAAGTTCAGACCCCGAACCCCCTGTAACGACAGAACCCTCACAGGGTGAGGGCAGTGAGACCACTACATCGACAAATACTACGGTTTCCTCCGATGTCACTAACCCGGACGGCTATCTTTGGGGTGATGCGAACTGTGACGGTTCAGTGACGATTGCGGATTCAGTTGCAATTCTCCAGTACCTTGCAAACGAGGACGAGTACAAACTCTCCGACAAGGGAATGCTTCAGGCGGACGTAAACCTGAACGGAAATGGCGTGAACACGGAAGACGCTCTTGCTATACAGAAACTTGATGCAAAAGTCATAGACAAACTTCCCGAGTCATATCTTGACGGAGACACTCTCGCAACTACCACAACTGTCGGGGAGACTGAAAATACAACTCCCGAAACTACTTCAACTACGACTGCACAGCAGGTGACTGAAAATAACGGTATCAAAGATTACGGCACTCCCATGAACGCAAATGCAACGGCTGTTGAGGATTTCAGAGACGGCAGTTCCTCTCTCTTCTTTGCCTCTGACGGCTGGACTAACGGCAACCCGTTCGACTGTGGTTGGTACAAACAGAACACTTCTCTCGACAACAATATGCTCAGTCTCACGATTGACAAGGACTACACAGGACAGTATAATTACTCCGGTGCTGAATACAGGACAAACGACCACTACAGCTATGGTTACTATGAAACTTCCATGCAGGCTATAAAGAACAACGGAGTTGTCTCCTCGTTCTTTACCTACACAGGACCGTCTGAGGACAATCCTTGGGACGAAATTGATATAGAAATTCTCGGCAAGGACACCACAAAGGTGCAGTTCAACTACTACACGAACGGTGTCGGCAACCACGAATTTATGTATGACCTCGGCTTTGACGCTTCCGAAGGTTTCCACACCTACGGCTTTGACTGGCAGCCCGACCACATAGCTTGGTTCATTGACGGCAAAGAGGTCTACAGGGCTACAGAGAACATCCCCTCAACTCCGGGCAGAATCATGATGAACACATGGAACGGTATAGGTGTTGACGAGTGGCTGAATCCGTTTGACGGAAATACTCCCCTCACCGCACACTACCAGTGGGTAACATATAATAAATAAAATTAGCCATACAGTATTTTTTTACCAATCCCTTCAATAAAAGGCACACGTCTGATTAAAAGACGTGTGCCGATTTTTTATTTTTTAATTATAATAATTTTAATAACTCTATTTTTTCACAGTACAGGTCTGTACAAGCACCCTGTTCAAAGGTGGAGATGTGAAAACTGCAATCCTCCTCAAACCCACGCCCTCTGTAGTCTTCTATCAGAAACCCCGAAAAAAAGCCGTTTATGCAGTCAAATTCGACGCAGCCTCTGACGTTGTGGAGATACAGCTTTACTTTTTTATTCCCACTCAAATTTTCAAGAATCATATCAATGTCGTAGATATATTTTGAATTTATATAGTCATATGATTTTTTGAAGTGGAGTTCCTCAATATTTCCGAACTCCCACAGTTCTATATTTTCTGATTCAGACATCTGACTAACTCCCCCGTGCTTTCAAAAAGTTTATCAATCAAATCTCTTTCGGCAAGCCCCTCCGAAAAGGCAGTCGCCGAACCGCAAGCCGTACCAAGTCTTAGAGCGTGTTCAAAACCCTGCGGAATACCTGCGATAAAGCCTGCGAGCATGGAGTCCCCTGCACCGACCGAATTTTTGACAGTGCCTTTCAATGCACCGCAAATGTAACGCCTGCCGTCCTCCGTGACAAGGACAGAACCGTCACCAGCCATTGAGACAAGCACATTTTTCGCACCCATTTTTTGCAGTTCAAGGGCGTGTTCAAAAATTTCGCTCCCATTTTCTGCGGACAGCTTCCTGCCGAAAATATCGCCCAATTCGTGAATATTGGGCTTTATGACGAGTGGTCTGTATTTCAGAGTTTTCAGGAGCAGATTTTTTTCGGCGTCCACGGCAAAATTTATCCCCCTGCCCGACAGCTTGCGGAGTATCTGTTCGTATATGTCGGACGGCAGACTGTCGGGAATACTCCCCGCTATTGTGAGAGTGTCACCTGATTTCAGATTGTCGAGTTTCTCAAACAGCTTTGAGAGCGATTCGCTGTCAATCTGCGGACCTCTGCCGTTTATTTCGGTCTCCTCTGCGGACTTTATTTTGACGTTTATCCTTGAGTAGCCGTTTTTCAGGTGTATAAAATCTGTCTCCGCACCCATTTCCTGCACGCCTTTTTCTATTGCTTCACCCGTAAATCCTGCGACAAAGCCGAGAGCTTTTGACTTCACGCCAAGCCTTGCGAGTACGACAGAAATATTTATGCCCTTGCCGCCAAAGTAAATATTTTCTTTTTCACAGCGGTTCACCACGCCGAGAGATATTTTGTCAATATTTATAACGTAGTCCACAGCCGGGTTGAAAGTGAGAGTGTAAATCATGAAAAGTCCTCCTGTCTGAATATCGGGCTTCTTTAGATGAACGATAGGGGACAGGGGTTTTGTGTACAACACGCCCGTTTCCCATCTTTTCCCTGTTTACATCATGGGGGGTTCGGGGGGATACTTCCCCCCGACGGGGGTTTGGGGGCAGAGCCCCCAATGGGGGTTCAGGGGGCAAAGCCCCCTGCCTCCTATCGTTCTAACAGGGGTTCAGGGGGCGAAATTCTCCGTCACCCACAAGTCTAAATAAAATTTAATTGCACAAGAAGCCCGTTTCAATAGTTTTATATAAATTATTATACCATATAGAACCCGATTTTTCAATATGATTATGAATAATCTCGGCTTGTGATGTTAAAATATCTTTGTTGAATTTGTGCAAAGTGACGAAAATTTGCGGTCGGCAGTGAAATATACTTGACATATTGCCTTGTAACATGATATACTTGCTGTGTAGCGTGTATCTATACTGCTATTTCACATCTGAAAAAAGGAGGAAGTCATATGGCAAATTTATCTAACGGAAAGAAAATAGCTATCGGGGGAATTTCAGTCGTGGCGGTCGCAGGGATTGTTTGCGGAGTGCTGAAAAGTTCACTGATAAGCAAGGCGGAGGCGAGTGAGATTGCACTCGGTGACGCAGGTCTCAGTGAGGGGGAAGTCACCGCTCTCAGGACCAAGCTCGATTTTGACGACGGACATTTTCAGTATGACGTTGATTTTTACAGCAACGGCATAGAGTACGAGTACACCATACAGGCAAAGGACGGGGGAGTTATTTCAAGGGACGTTGACGGCGGCAATTTCGTTCAGCGTGAGACCCCGTCTCAGAATACACAGCAGGAGACTTCACCCGAATCTTCAGAAGTTCCGAGTGATTTTTCGTCACAGGACAGTCAGGCGGAGAGCGTTCCGAATGAGACACCCGTTTCGGAAGCACCTGTTCAGTCCGATATACAGTCGGGGGAGATAACTCTTGAAAACGCAAAAGAAATAGCTCTCAAAGACGCAGGGCTTGCGGAGTCGGACGTTACTTTTACAAAGCAGAAGTCCGACATAGATAACGGCGTGTCAATCTATGATATAGAGTTTGTGACGGCGGACACAGAATATGACTACGAAATAAACGCTCTTGACGGCACTGTCTATGAAAAGAGTACCGAGGGCATACAAGGAGCGGGTACAAATAATCAGCAGTCTGGGGAGATAACTCTTGAAAACGCAAAAGAAATAGCTCTCAAAGACGCAGGACTTGCAGAGACGGACGTTACTTTTATAAAGCAGAAGTTCGATATAGATAACGGCGTGTCGGTCTATGACATAGAGTTTGTGACGGCGGACACAGAATATGACTACGAAATAAACGCTCTTGACGGTACGGTTTATGAGAAGAGTACCGAGAGCATACAGGGAGCGGGTGCAAATAATCAGCAGTCGGGGGAGATTACTCTTGACGATGCCAAGGCAATTGCACTCTCCGATGCGGGACTTGCCGAGACTGACGTTACTTTCACAAAGCAGGATATTGACAGAGATGACGGACGGACACAGTACGAGATAGAATTTTACTACGATCAGACCGAATATGAGTACACCATTGACGCTGTGACAGGGGATATACTGGAGCGTGACACCGATTCCCACAACATATAAATAAAATAAAAAATGCACGTCTTTAAGGCGTGCATTTTTTATCGGAATCAATATGCAGTTATTATATTCTCCACATATTTTTTCATATCCTCTTTCGAGTCAACAGCGTGAGTACCGCTGACTATCTGCCATTTCTCCGCTTCGGAGAGAGAATTAAATTTGTACATTGCCTCCGTATTCATTGCAAGAGCGGTACGGAAGTTTACGGGAATTTCAAAATTCATTACATATCCTCTCTGACAAAGCCGTCCTCAGAACTGTCATCGGGACTGCTTGCGGAGTTCTTTACAGAACTGTCGTCGTCACGTCTTGAAGGCTGATTTTGTTTTTTCTTTTTTGACATACTCTCACCCCCTGTACTATTCTGTGAAAATAGACCGCAATTATACGGGGCGTGAGAGAAAAAGTCCGTGGAAAATTTTGTAAAAAGAAAAAATCAGTCTCTTCTTATTTTGTCAATACAAGCGTTGAATACGTTCAGAATTTTCGGGTTGAACACTCCGCACTCGTTATTTGTTATCATGTTCACAGCCTTTTCGTGGGTGAACGCCGCCTTGTATACTCTCGGAGAAGTGAGAGCGTCATAGACATCAGCCACCGCCACGACTTGCGACCATATTGTAATTTCGTCCCCCTTAAGACCGTCGGGATAACCTCTGCCGTCCCATCTCTCGTGGTGATGACGGCAAATGTCGTAACTGTAGTTATAAATATCGTTGTCGATAATATCGGGGATTTCGGAGAGAATTTCACAGCCCTTTGTCGTGTGGGACTTCATTATCTCAAACTCCTCTTTTGTGAGACGACCGGGTTTTTGGAGAATGTTGTCGGGAATAGAAATTTTTCCGACATCGTGGAGTACTGAAGCCATAACTATCTTGTCGATTTCAGACCTCAGTTTGTGGTATTCGGGGTACATATCACAGACGGCAGTCATAAGTATTTTGGTCAGACCCCTTATCCGCTTGACGTGTTCGCCCGACTCACAATCCCTGAACTCTATAAGCGTGGCGAGAGTCTCCACCATTGAGAGATTCATCGCACTAAGACGTTCCACCTGCTCATTGACTATCTCTTCAAGGTCATTACGGTGACGGTACAGCTCTATAATATTTCCAACTCTGCACTGGACAAAATTTATAAAATATGGCTTTGTGATTACGTCAACAGCACCAAGTTTATAGGGTTTCATAAGTTTGTCCTGCTGATTTTCGCCCGTGATGATAAAGACGGGAATGTGGACTATCTTTCCGCTCTCGTTCATCTTTTCGAGGACCTCTATTCCGTCCATGACAGGCATGGTCAGATCGAGGAGAACAGCCGATATCTTCTGACTGTCGATAATTTTAAGGGCTTCGAGACCATTTTCGGCTTCCAGCACATTGTAGGAGTCCTCAAAGGCGAATCTCAGAGTGTCTCTGTTTATCTCGTTGTCATCTACGACCAAAATTGTTTCACGCATTCATATACCTCCATATTTTATAAGTGCCGGATTTTGCGAGTCACTTGTATTTTTTTATGCAGTCGAGAATTTTTTCCTGAACGGGGAGAGTGTCCGACATAATCTGTTTTGCGGCAGAGAAGTCGCCCGAACGTATTGCGGACACAACTCCGTCATAGCCCTTGAAAAGGGGAGTGAGGGAGAGATTTCCCGTAACGCCTTTGAGGGTGTGGGCATTTTTTTCAGCCTGTTCAAAGTCACCGCTGTCTATAAAAGACATAACTTCGGTGCTTTCGGCGTTTGCGACAAATTTTCCGAGCATTCTCTCATAGAATGCGGAGTTGTTCATAAATCTTGCGAGTGCCTCATCTGTGTTGACACCCATTTCCTTGAGTTCGGTTAAAAGACTCATTTTGAATCCTCCTTGTGTAGTGTAATTAGTTATTATTTTTCTCATCACTGAGATATTTCCTCAGAACATCGAAAAGGTCTTCAATGTTCAGTGGTTTTGCTATGTGGTCATTCATACCGCTTTCAATAGCGAGTTTTCTGTCCTCATTGAAAGCGTTTGCAGTCATTGCGACTATCGGTATTTTGGAAGCGTCAGGGTTGGGAAGTTTCCTTATAGCCCTTGTGGCATCGTAACCGTTCATTATGGGCATTTGAACGTCCATAAGAATGAGGTCATAGTCACCTTTTCTGAAATTCTCCATTTTTTCAACGGCAATAGTACCGTCTTCGGCGGTGTCAACGACAAATCCGCTCTCTGTCAGTATCTCCTGAGCAATTTCACGGTTCAGTTCGTTGTCCTCCACAAGGAGAATTTTCTTTCCGCTCATTGACTCGTCACTGACAGGCAGTATCGCATTTTCGACTTCGGGATCAGGCTTGCCTATTGCCGAGAGTAGAGTACTCCTGAGTGTGGAGAGGAAAATAGGCTTGTTACAGAACGCCGTCACACCCGCTTCACGGGCTTCCTCTTCAATATTTGTCCAGTCGTAAGCGGTGAGAATAATTATCGGTGCGTTGTCCCCAATGACCTTTCTTATCTGTCGGACCGTCTCCACGCCGTTGAGGTCGGGGAGTTGCCAGTCTACGATATAGGCGTCAAAAGCGTCAGCGAGTTCAAAGGACTGCTTTGCGTGCAGGACAGCCTCTTTTCCCGAGAGAGTCCAGTTTGCACGCATACCGAGCTGTACAAGCATTTTCGTGACACTGTCACAGATAGTGTAGTCATCGTCCACAACAAGGGCGTGGAGACCTTCAAGTTCCTTAATTATCTCCACTTTTTTACGCTCTGTCTGTAGACGCATATCGAGTTTTATGACGTACTCCGTACCCTTGCCCTGTTCACTGAAAACTTCGATACTTCCGCCCATCATGTCGATTGTATTTTTAGCGATAGCCATTCCGAGACCCGTTCCCTGAATACCGCTCACCGTGGACGTATTTTCACGCTCAAACGGTTCAAAGACGTGCTTTACAAACTCCTTGCTCATACCTATACCCGTGTCTTTCACACGTATTTCGTACGTCGCATAGCCGTCGGGAGCACCGTTCAGCTGTTTGAATACGAGTGTCACGGAACCGCCCGAGGGAGTAAATTTTATGGCATTGCTTATAAGGTTAAGCAGAACCTGATTCAGATGGAGTTTGTCACAGAAAACATCTTCGTCTATTACGTCTATAGTGTCGATAAAGAAATTCAGCTGTTTTGCCTGAATCTGACTCTGCATTATATTTCGGAGGTCGTGGAGAATATCGGGCAGACTGCACTCTATCTCCTCTATATCGACACGTCCGCTCTCTATACGGCTCATGTCGAGAATGTCGTTTATCAGACTTAAAAGATGATTGCTTGACGAGAGTATTTTGGACAGGTAGTCCTTTACACGCTCTTTGTTGTCGATATTTGTTGCAGCGAGAGTGGTGTAACCTATAATTGCGTTCATGGGAGTGCGTATATCGTGGGACATATTCGACAGGAACATAGTCTTTGCACGCTCCGCATTTTCGGCTTTAATAAGACGCTCTTCAAGAACAGCTTTTTCGAGTGTGGACGATGCGTTGTGTATTGTCCACATCAGATATACTATCATCACAACGGCTTCCGTCAGGAGCAGAAAAATGCACACTTTCCTTATATTGTGGACATTTGCGAAAATTTCCCTTTCGGGCACGGACATACAGATAGTCCAGTTTTCGGGCTTTTTCATTCCGGACTCTTCGTCTTCAACGACTTTCATAGGTTCATAATACAAATAAAGATATTCGTCGATAGTAGTCGACTTGAAAACAGTTATACCCGATTGTCCCGCAAGAAGTTTACTGCGGAACTCATCCTCACTGTCGCCTTTTTTCACTTTCCTGTACATGAAGTCTTTCAGATTTCCGAGAGAATTGTGAAAAGTGTCCATGAGAAAATCGCCCGTATTTCTGTCCACAATGTAGAAACAAGCCTCATTGTTGTAGTACATATCATCCAGATTCAGACTTTTTGGGAGTGAAGCGAGGTCGGTGGAGGAGAAGAGCATAGCGACAGTCTCACCGTTTTTTACGACGGGCATATAGTGTCTTATGACGAGCCTGCCGTCGTTGAAAATACTCTCTGTCCTGCCTGTTATTATCTCACCCTTTTCTATCTCTGTCTCAAAGGAAATTTTTCCCGAAACGTCGCTTATCGTCTCAGGGGAAATATTTTTGGGAGATATTAAAATATCGTCGGGCAGCAGGAGAAAAATATCGGTAGTCGGAGTGAGTTTGTTGTACTGTTCCATAATCGGCTGGACATTTTCGGGTTCAAAATCGTTTTCAATTGCGAGAACGTCCGCAACAGATGACAGCAGCTGACTGTCACGGTTTATTTTTGAACTTATGTCGTTTGTGACGGACTTCATTATCTCCTGTGTTCTTTCAAGGGAACGCCGTTCCGTGAGAGTGTTTATGCGGAAATAGGAGAGAACCATTACCACGGTTGTCACCAGTATCACAACAAGAGCTGCAATGACATTCTTTTCCCTCAGTTTACTCTTCTCTTTTATATTGACTGTTTTTTGTTCATTCATGCAGACCCCTCCTTATACTGCCGAAACCTCCAATATAATTATAGCGGTATATTGGACAGATGTCAAGGGGAAATTGCAATATATTTATTTTATATGTGACTCCTGCACAAATCGTCTTATGGTATCCGACACCTCTTTCGGTATGGGAGTGGGTTCAAATACGGGACGGTTTATATAATAGCCCTGTAGGAGGTCTACACCGCATTTTATGACGGTTTTCAGCTCACTCTCTGTCTCGACACCCTCAGCAAGAACGAGTATATTTTTGGGCTTTACAAGTTTTACAAGATTGCTGATTATAGTCCTCCTGCTGATGTCTTTGTCGCAACCGCTTATTATTGACCTGTCTATTTTTATAATATTGGGGTTCATAGTTATCAGGGCGTACTCACTGTTATAGCCCGTACCGAAGTCGTCAAGGGCAGTCAGAGCGTTCCACTTCTTGACACGTTCAAGTTTGAGTTTGCTGTAGTCCTCGTTGACGTTCTCACTCTCCAGTATTTCAAGTACAACATTTTGGAGAAGTTCGGGGTATAGCGATTCCACTATGTCAATGTCACTCTGTTCAAGAATGCAGTTTGATATGGAGTTTATAAATATATGTGCATCGTGAGGGATTCTGCCCTCATCGATTTGCTTTTTGAAGTCGCTGAGAGCCTTTGTCCACGTCAGACGCTCTATTTCGTACAGTTTCGCACCCGTCTTTGCTATTCGGAGAAGTTCAAGAGGGGATTGGAGTACGGTTGACTGCGGACGCATAAGAGCCTCATAGCCGAAAATGTCGCCCGTCTTTACGGACACAATTGAGTGAAAAGCGTACCTTATACTGCACTCGTCAATAATTCTGTTCATCTCCTCAACGCCGTTTATGAGAACGGAGTCCTTAGCATAGGCACTCATGTCAAATTCAGCCATTTCGCCCTTTGTGGAGTGCTTTATCGTGTACATTGCGAAATCTGCGTACTTCATGAGCATTTCATATGATTCGGAGTTGTCGGGATACCACGCTATACCACCGCTTGCCCTGATCTTGAAGTGTGTGCCGTCCGCAAGCAGACAGTAAGTGTGAGCCATCTTTTCACGGACTTCATTTATAACTTTTCTCACATCGTCCTTTGAGGCAAATCCCCACAGACAGATATTAAATTCGTCACCCGAAAGGCGTGAGACTATACCGCCGTAATTCTGAAAGGCTTTTAGGGTAGTGGCAGCAGTTTTTATATAGTCGTCACCGAAATCGTGACCGTAAGTGTCGTTTACATATTTGAGATTGTCAAGGTCGAGCATTATAAAAGCCGTGACACCGAGTTTTTCGGGGTCTCTGAAAAGCGATTCGAGTTCCCTGTAGTAAGCGTGCCTGTTCAGCAGACCTGTTATGCTGTCGTAGTCACGTTCGTACTCTATACGCTTTTTCTCCATGACCGTGCTTGTAACGTCCTGCAAAATGCCGATACTCTTGTTATTGTTGTGTACGAGACTTAGTTTCATCCAGACGGTAGTGCCGTCCTCCTGATTTATACTGTACTCCCTGACATAGTCCGTCTGTGAGTCAACGGGGATTTTTTCGATACTGTCAGCTATGACCTGCCTTGTCTCTTCGGCGATTATGTTGTCAAGGAAGGACTGCCTGCTCATGACAACGTCCTCGTTGGGCTGGATAGGGAAATTCAGGAGTTTCAGCAGACTCTGTCCGACAAAAACGCTGTCATCGAGACTGTCGTACATAAAAGTACCAATGCCTATATCGGACATTCTTATCATTTTTGATACCTGTGAGGAGAAGTTCTGCACATTTATCTGTAGTTGAGTTATAGCATCGGTCATCTTGTCGAGTTCATAAATATTTGAGGGTTCAAATTTTATGACTTCACTGTACTCACGGCTTGAGTTCATAATTTTTATTGCCGACGAAATAGGAGCGACAATTTTTCTGCTGCTTAAAATAATTACTATAAAACTTCCTACTATTGATATGATTGCCGACATTATGAGTATATTTACAAGAAAGTCCATAGGTTTCAGGACACTCGCCCTGTCGGCAACTGAAATCAGAGCCCATTTTTCGTCCGAATAGGGACTGTTGTCGTTGTATAGATTTATGTACTGTATACTTCCCGCCGAACTTATATTTGATTTGAGGTCAAAGGAATAAACGCCCTCCTCAATTTTTTCGGCAGATTTGAGAGTTGTCTCGTTCTCGACAAGTCTGTTAAAAGATATACCCGAGTGCATTATTATGTCGAAATAGTCCGAACCCGCAGGGCTTTTTCCGAGGACGTAACAGGCGGTCTCACTCAAAAAATCGTTCACGGGCAGGTGTTCAAGAATATTGTTTTCCGTCAGACCAATTCCGAGTACGCCGTAGACCGTGCCGTCGTCGAAAATCAGCGGAACTGTGTACTTCATACTGTCGGAAGCACTTTTTGTCACCTGAGAAAAATCGCTCCAATAGCCGAGGTCATTGAGAGAGAGGTCGGGATTCTGCTCTGCATTTTGGATAGTCCTGTAGTAGTAGTCATAATTTTTGGTGTCGGAGGGGTCGGATTCAAAGTGCAAAGTCCAGCCCGAGTCGAGAATTATTCCGAGATTTTGCGATATGGACGAAAAGCCCGTCTCCATAAGCAAATCGCTGTACCCCGCATCGGTCTTTGTGTCGAGGTCACGCAGATAGAGAGCCGCTTTTGAGTTGGTCTTTCCGCCCTCATCGTCGTAGAGACTACCCGTCTCAAGCATTATGTAGACATCATTTGCCATACTTCTGCGGAGGAGGTTCACGAGACTGTCCACGGAGGATTCAACAATATCTTTATTTAATTGTTTATTCGTCTTTATGTCGGAAATGTCGAGACCATCTTTTTTGAGTACTTTGTCCACGATAGAATTTACCTTTTCGGCAGTCTCATTGACAGCAGGGATTTTCAGCTGAAATTCATTTTCGATATAATTTTTTCTGTTCTCAGTCTTTTCTATCAGGGTGTTATAGGCGTACTGCCTTATATAAGTAAATTCTCCGCCTGCAATCAGGACGGAGAAAAAAGTTGCAAGCTGAAACAGGACGAGAAACAGCATTGGCAGGAGCAGTCTGAAAATCAGCTTTGATTTTCTCTTGTTTTTTCTCTTTGATTTTTTATCTTCTGACGGCAAATTCAGGTTTTCAGCCATGTAAACACCCCATCTCCATTATGACACCGACACGGCAGATTCAAGTCCCGAGACAAATCCATCATACCATGTGTCAAATGCACTGTCCGAAATGTAGTCGCTCACGGCAGTGTCACGGCTCTCACCCGAAGCTATTTTCTGTGAGACCTCCTCACGGGCACTCACGGCAGTATCCTGAATGTAGTTGCCGAGAAAATCTCTCGCCTCAGAGGACTTGTCAAAGGGTTTCTGAGTGTAGAGGTTGTAGGAATTTATCTCCGAGACAGCGGTCTCCATAGCGGAGAGGACTATATTATTCTCCTCCGAGTTTTCACCCGACTGGAAAGTACCCGAAATTGCGGACAGGTCGTTTGCATCCTTCTTGACAGGCAGATAGCCGGAGTTCACGGAAAACTCTATATTTCTCTCCTTTTCTGTTACCCATTTCAAGAAAGTCGCACAGGCTCTCTCTTTTTTCTCATTCGATTTCACGACAGCCATTCCCGCACCCTGCTGGACTACATAGGGTTCGGTGTTCTCAAAATTCGGAACGGGGAGGACAAGAGCGTCAATAGGGTGGGTGGACTCGTCATTTATGGTCACGGAGTCGGGGAAGTAGGAGGCACCAGTAGTTGAGCAGACCATTGCAATTATAGCACCGATTTTTGTGTCATCACTCCTGAAACGGCTCTGTGCAAAGTAACAGCCCTTTACATAGGGGACATAGTAGCAGTCCCAAAGCCGTCTCATAACATCTTTGTCGGTGTTCATAACAGTCTCGTCGCCCTCTTGTGTGAAAAATTCAAGTCCCAACTGCCTTGCACCCACTATGACATAATTTGCAACGGAGTCACGTCCGAAAAAGGCTTTACCGTCATCGGGAATATCGGGAGTGAGAGCGTCCGTGTACTGATAGTACTTTTCGGCAGTTTCCGCAAGCCCCTCCCAAGTGGACATTGAGTTCACGGAGACATTTTCGGAGTCGGCAAACTCCTGCCAGTCAGTGACGTTCAACATCATAATTTCTGTACTCTTTGCGGTCGGGAAAATTTTCAGTTCATCAGCACCGTTGAACCTGCCCTCTTCAAGATAGCCGTCAATATACTCACCCAGTTCGTCTTCCGTGAAGTATTCGGACAGGTCAACAATACAACCCATTTTGTCGGCAATATATGCAGTTTCGGCGTACGATGCGAACATATCGGGAGGAGTCTCCGCTCCAACATCTCCTTTGAGAGACGCAATTATACTGTCAGCGAGGTCGGCGATAGTACCCTTGCTTCTTGCCTCGGCTACTATGCCTTGCTGATGACCGACAGTCTCATTAAATTCAACTATCATGTTGTCGAAATTTTCCTGCTGTACGCCGTTGTAGTAATGCCATATAGTTATATTTGCGATGTCGTCCGCACTTTTGCTGTCGCTTTTTACTTCACTCTCACTCGAAGACTGCTGTGTATCGGAGGCACAGCCGCAGAGGGACATACCCATACACAGGGCAAGAGTTGCCGAGATAGTTTTAATTATATTTGATTTAATAGCCATTTTATTAACACCCCACAACATTTTGTTGTTTATCCGTAAATTGATTTAGTTTAATTTAATTATTTCATTACTAATCGGAGACTTTGTCGCCTGTTACCCTATTATATTATACATTATGGGAGAATTTTTTGCAAGCGGGAGCAGAGACTTCTATATATTCAATAAAAAAAGAGGAAAATTTTATACATTATACACAAAAATCCGCAGAACTATCTCCACGGATTTTGATATTGGGATTTATTAGATTTATTAAAAAATTCAGAAATTGGGGGACTTCTCTGTGTAAGTTTTTATTATGGAGATTTCGGAGGACATTCCCTCGGACTTCAAAATCACAACGTTAGACCATCGTGGAGGGCGGGGGAACACGTTCCCCCCTGAACTTTTGTTAAGGGCTTTGCCCCAACTCCCCGTTAGGACGATAGGAGGCAGGGGGCGTTGCCCCCTGAACCCCCATTGGGGGCTCTGCCCCCAAACCCCCGTCGTGGGGAAGAATCCCCCCGAACCCCCCATGATAGTCTCACTATATCACTTCTCGGAGCAAAATTCCACCTTTTCACCGTTCAAAATCATATTTGTAGTCCTCACAGCACACATTTTTCCGCACATGGAGCAGGTGTGACGCTCCGATATGGGAGTGCTTTCGTAGTACGCACGGGCTTTTTCGGGGTCTATGCAAATTTTGAACATCTCCTCCCAGTCGAGAGCGTGACGGGCTTCAGCCATGGCGTTATCGGCGTCTTTGGCGTGGGGTACGCCCTTTGCAATGTCGGCAGCGTGTGCGGCTATCTTGCTTGCCATTATACCCTCTTTCACGTCATCGACATCGGGCAGTCGGAGGTGTTCGGCGGGGGTGACATAGCAAAGGAAGTCCGCACCGCTTGCCGCTGCGATTGCTCCACCTATTGCGGAAGTTATGTGGTCATAACCGGGAGCAATATCTGTCACGAGAGGTCCTAAAACGTAAAAAGGAGCGTTGTGACAGATACGTTTCTGGAGTTTCATATTTGCGGCGATTTCATTCATAGCCATGTGTCCGGGACCTTCAACCATCACCTGTACATCTTTTGCCCACGCTCTTTCGGTCAGCGCACCGAGTTCAATGAGTTCGGAGACCTGACCCGCATCTGTGGCATCGTCTATACAGCCGGGGCGGAGTGCGTCCCCAAGGCTTATTGTCACATCGTATTCACGGAGAATTTCAAGCACTTCATCATAGTGTTCATAGAAAGGATTTTCGTTGCCCGTCATCATCATCCACGCAAAGAGCAGAGAACCTCCACGTGACACGATATTCATTTTTCGCTTGTCACGCATAAGGGCTTCAACGGCACGCCTGTTTATGCCAGCGTGAATGGTCATGAAGTCCACACCCTCTTCAGCGTGAGCCCTAACGACTTTCAGGAAGTCCTCAGCGGAAATTTCAAGCAAGTCCTTTTCGAGATAGCCTATAGCGTCGTACATGGGGACAGTGCCAATCATAACGGGAGATTTTTCAACAAGCTGTGTGCGGAAAGTGTTGGTTTTGCCGTAGTTGCTCAAATCCATGATAGCCTCTGCACCGAATTTTATAGCCATATCGACTTTCTGCATTTCAACATCGTAGTCTTTGACATCTCCCGAAATACCGAGGTTGACGTTAATTTTAGTCCTCATGCGTGAACCAATGCCTTCGGGGGATATGGACTTGTGTCTGATATTGCACGGTATACAGACTTCTCCCTTTGCGACAAGTTCACGGAGTTCCTGTCCGCTTATGTACTCTTTTTGTGCGACAATTTTCATTTCGGGAGTGATAATGCCCTTTTTTGCCGCCTCCATTTGTGTAGCGTATTCTCTCATAAAACAGCTCTCTTTCCTATAATATTTTTTAACATATCAAACTGCGTTGACAAAAAATTCTCACCACAGAATTTATGGTCAAGCATACCTTTGCCCCTGCCCAGATTAAGACCCGATTCAAGACAGGTATTTATAAATTTTTTAGCTTTGTCAGCCGAAGTATACAAGTCGTACCCCAGAGCAAAATTTGACGCTATTGCACTCGACATTGTACAGCCTGTGCCGTGAGTGTTGGGGTTGTCAATTCTTTTACCCTCTAACCAAAAATATTTTCCGTCATTTTGGTAAATCAAATCGTCCGCACTGTCTTCAAGGTGACCGCCCTTGACAAGCACGTCACAGCCGTATTTTTCGGCGATAATCTTTGCGGACTCCTGCATATCTTTCAGACCGTTGATTTTTATACCCGTTATGAGTTCGGTTTCGGGGATATTGGGCGTTACGAGTCTTGCAACGGGGAAGAGCAGATTTTTTACTTTTTCGTAAGCCTGTTTGTTACTCAAATCCGCACCGCTTGTCGCAACGGCAACGGGGTCAACGACTATATTATCAGCTTTCCAATATTTCAGCCTGTCTGCAATTATTTCGGCAGTTTCGGCACTTGAAATCATACCGATTTTCACGGCATCGGGTCTTACGTCACCGAAAACCATGTCGATTTGCTCAGCGACAAATTCGGGTGGGACGTCGTGTATTGCGGAGACACCTGTTGTGTTTTGAGCCGTGAGAGCCGTTATAGCACTCATAGCGTAGACACCGTGTACCTGCATAGTCTTTATGTCAGCCTGTATGCCTGCACCGCCTGAGCAGTCACTTCCCGCAATAGTCAGGGCAGTTCTTGTATTGTAGACCTTATCCCACGTTTCAGCGAGTTCCCTTGTAGCTGTGTACGGGTTGTCTGCACCGAAAACCGCTGACACCACAGCAATTCCCCTGTTACCACAGCCACGCAGTTCCCACATATTATTTTTAGTGATACCGCCTATTGCAACGGCAGGGATTCGCACACTCCTGCATATTTCCCGCAAATCATCGGGAGTAATTCTCACGGCGTTTTTTTTGGTAGGGGAGGGGAAAACTGCTCCCACGCCGATATAATCCGCACCTTGTTTTTCAGCTTTCAGTGCCTGCTCAACCGTTTTAGCGGTAGCACCTATAATAAAAGCCGTATCAGTATTAGCACGTATTTCGGCGACAGAATCGTCCTCCAATCCGACGTGAACACCGTCCGCACCGATTAGTTTTGCGGCTTTCCAGTCGTCATTAACTATCAGTTTCACGCCGTGCCTGTGGCATATGGGAACGAGTTCGGAGGCGATTTTTGCGAGTTCCTCCGTACTGATATTTTTTTCACGGAGCTGTATCATAGTCGCACCGCCCTGTATAGCGAGTTCAACGTGCAACTTCATGTCTTTCCCCTTCAGGCACTCCCTGTCGGTTATAGCGTAAATTTTCAGTTCATCGGGATTTCTCACTTGTTTCAGCCCCCTTTCTCAGTCTTTCTATATATTCAACAGGATCTCCGCAAGTCATAAAGCCGCTCATAACACAGGCACCGTCCGCACCCGCTTTTACAATCTGACTTATATTTTCGGGACTTATTCCCCCTATGGCATACACGGGAATTTTCACCGCATTGCAGACCCGTTTCAGGAAATCAAGCCCACGGGGGGCGAGACCTTTTTTGCAGTCCGTTTCAAAAATATGACCTGCTATGACGTAATTCACGCCCATTTTTTCGGCTTCCACGGCTTCATTGACGGAGTGGACCGAGACACCTGCAAATCTGGCGGAATCAATATCTTTCGGGTTGATACTCCGTAACGCAGGCATTGTCATATGAACATCGCTGAACCTGTCAAAACTCCTGTACATACTGCACGGTACGCCGTATCTGTTGCCTGTTTCAAGTATTTCGGACGCTGTTCTGATATAGTCCTCATAACTGCAATCTTTATCACGGAATATTATTCTGTCGGGCTTTGCGGACGCTATTTTTTCTATTCTTGTCAGAAAATCCTCTTTGCAGGACTTCCTGTCCGTGACACAAATTATCTTAAACATAGAGATAGTCATTCAGCACGGGCTGTAAACCCTCACCGGACATATCGTCGTACATCTTCTGAAAACTCCGTGAGTCGTTTATCTCAAACTGCTCGTCACCCTCTGCCGAACTGTTCCCCTTTCCTGTGTATTTGCTCTCGTGGTCGCCTATGCCTGTTGAAACTCCTGCTGAAACTTTTGTCGCACAGATTTTTACAATGCCGTTTCTGAAATCCTCACTCTCTCTTGAAGAGACTGTTATACCCGCAAACGGCAGAAAAATCCTGTACGCACAGAGAATCTGACAGAGCTGTTTTTCCCCGACATCAAGCGGATTTATATTGCCGTTGTTGATGATAGGGCGGAGACGTGGACAGGACAGGGAAATTTCGGCGTGCGGGTATTTTCTTTGCAGATAAAAAGCGTGGAGAGCTGTTGCGAGTGCATCTTTGCGGAAGTCCGATAGACCTAAAAGTGCAGAAAACGCAACACCTCTCATACCGCCCATAAGAGCACGCTCCTGAGCTTCAAACCTGTACGGAAAGACACGCTTGTGACCTGCAAGGTGGAGAGTTTCGTACTTGTCGGAGTTGTAAGTCTCCTGAAAGACCGTCACATAGTCCGCACCGCACTCGTGGAGATACTTGTACTCTTCAGTGTTTACGGGGTAAATTTCAAGTCCGACCATTCTGAAATATTTTCGTGCGAGTTTGCAGGCTTCACCTATATATTCAACGTCACTCTTTGCACGGCTTTCACCAGTCAGAATTAAAATTTCCTCCATACCGCTTTTAGCTATGACCTGCATTTCGTGTTCAATCTGTTCTGGGGAGAGTTTCATACGGCGTATGTGGTTGTACCTGTTGAAACCGCAGTACACGCAGTAATTTTCGCAGTAGTTTGCGATATACAGGGGAGTGAAAATATATACAGTGTTCCCGAAATGTTTTCTTGTTTCAAGCCTTGCCTTTTCAGCCATTTTTTCAAGAAAAGGCTGACCGGCAGGGGAGAGGAGTGCCTTAAAATCTTCAACGGAGCAGGTGTCGTGCTGTAGAGCCCTCAAAACATCTTTAGACGTGTAAATACTGTAGTCATAATCTGAGACCTGCTCCAGAACTTTCTGCATAATATCGGACTTTATCTGCTCCATGCCGTCCATGTACTCCATGTGATTTGTACGGCTTGCGGGGTTGTTTTCAAGCTCGTGCTTTTTTTTCAGGGCACTCTCAGAAAGCCCGTCCGGATCTATAAAATAATTATTCTCCACTTTTTTCGCCCTCTTTGTAAATTATATTCTCAAAAAATCTGTAGGCATCGGAGTTTTCAAACTCCTCGCAGATTTTCAGGATTTTGTCCCTGCTGTATTCTCCGCCTATGAACCAGCTCCAGAGAAGTTCATAAATTTTGTCCTCACGCTCATCGACAAAAAATTTGCAAGCCTTTTCATCGGGTTCGTTGGTGCTACAGTCCATATCTTCACTGTATCTTGCACAGTCCTCACAGGTAAATTGCGGAGGTGTCAGGTATTGGCAATTTTCCTCTGCCTTGGTGACAAAGTGGAATGCGGGGAGACTGCACACGCCGTACCCCTCCGTACCTGTTTTCCAATATTTTTCGCAGTCCTTGCATTTGAGTTCTATCATAGTCTTCCCCCTTGCTTAGTCGTGCAGAAAACCAGTGAGCGTGTCGGACGGCGAACCTCCACGCATGAGTACTCTTCCCAGACCGGACAGATACGCCTTTCTGCCTGCCTCAACAGCCTGTCTGAACGCCTCAGCCATAACAGGCAAGTCTCCTGCTGTGGCAAGGGCGGTGTTGCACATGACGGCAGCCGCACCCATTTCCATAGCCTCACAAGCCTGTGACGGTCTTCCTATGCCCGCATCGACTATTATGGGCAAGTCGATTTCGTCTATGAGAATTTGTATGAAATCCTTTGTGGCAAGTCCCTTGTTTGAGCCTATGGGGGACGCAAGCGGCATTACGGAGACTGCTCCCGCATTGACCAGATCCCTTGCGGTGTTCAGATCGGGGTACATATACGGCATTACAAGAAAACCCTCTTTAGCGAGAATTTCCGTAGCCTTTACAGTTTCCGCATTGTCGGGGAGCAGGTATTTTGTGTCACGCATTATCTCTATTTTCACGAAGTCCCCGCAACCGAGTTCCCTTGCAAGGCGTGCTATTCTGACCGCCTCCTGTGCATTTCTTGCACCCGAAGTGTTCGGGAGCAGGGTAACGCCCTTTGGAATGAAGTCGAGAATATTTTCGTGTTCTTTTGTGTTTGCACGTCGCACGGAGAGAGTTATTATCTCCGCACCCGCATATTTTACGGCAGATTCTATCAGGGTCAGGGAGTACTTTCCCGAACCAAGTATAAATCTTGAATTGAACTCGTGACCGCCTATCACGAGTTTGTCGCTGTTTTGCATAAAGGTCTCCTCCCGAAAAAATTAAATTAGATTAAATTAAATTAAAATAATATTAACCTCCACCCATGAACATGACTATCTCTATGCAGTCTCCGTCACGGACTACAGTGCTGTCGTAATCGCATTTTGAGACTATTTTTTCGTTCAGCTCAACTGCGACACGCTCCCTTTCGTAGCCGTTTTCAAGGACGATCTCAGCGACAGTTTTACCGTCTGCCTGACAGTTCTCTCCGTTTACTCTGACCATATATTTCACCTCCGTGTTTTTTCTCGGACACAGGACACAAAAATCGGAGCTGTTTGGAAAAAACAGCTCCACGAAAAAATTTTTTCTTGAAATGGTTCTGTTTTCCCTGCGTTGGCATTATCCAAATCAGGTAAAAAGGGTCGAGAGCTGAAGCTCTCCTCTCAGCCTGAAACACAAGCTCCCCGAACAATCCGGATTTTGTAAATTACGGTAAATATTATAGCACATTTTTCACAGTCTGTCAAGGTGTGAAGAGTGCATAAAAAACGCACATTATTTTTGTGTATCATGACAAAAAATATTCACGGTTCGCACTCAACGGCTCTGCCAAGTCGCAAACTCTCCCGACAGTCAAGATACCTTTGGTTTGAACTTCCTCTGAATTTTGTGTTCCAACTCTTGAGTTTTATGACGAACTCCCCATCTATCAGAAAATCGGTCACGGCGAGGAGTTTCCCCCAACCGTCTTTGTCCATATTTTCATAAAGCTCCTCAAATTTATAGCCGGTGTAGGTGACGACATTCAGCCCCATTGATTTTATTTTTTCCCCCAGAACGGCGAGAGATTCAGCCTGACAGAACGGTTCGCCGCCACTGAAAGTCACGCCATCGAGGAGAGGATTTGATTTGATTTTTTTAATAAGACGTTCTCCCGTGACGACATATCCCCCGTCAAAATCGTGAGTTTGCGGGTTGTGACAGCCCTTGCAGTTGTGCGGACAGCCCTGAGTAAAGATAGTGAACCTTATCCCCGGACCGTCCACAATTGAGTCATTTATAGTCCCGGCTATTCTGATTGAAATTTCTCTCATAGTGTGCGTTCAGCCCTGTCGCCATCTGCATCGGGACAGCAAGTTGCACGGCGTATTCTGTCAAAAGCCACGTTTTCATAGTGTTCACGTCTTCCGCAGTAGGGACAGGTGTCCCCTATGATACCCGTGTAACCGCAGCATGGGTCACGGTCAACGGGGTGGTTTATAGCCCCGTAGCCTATGCCCGACTCTTTCATACAGCGTACAATCTTCTCAAAGGCGTCGAGATTTTGGAGAGGGTCTCCGTCGAGTTCAATATAGCTTATGTGACCCGCATTTGTGAGTTCATGATAGGGAGCTTCTATTTTGATTTTCTCAAACGCACTTATGGGGTAGTACACAGGCACATGGAAAGAATTTGTATAATAGTCACGGTCTGTGACACCCTCTATTATGCCGTACCTCTTCTTGTCCATGCGGACAAATCTTCCCGATAGACCCTCCGCAGGTGTTGCAAGGAGTGAGAAGTTGAGACCTGTCCTTGCGGACTCCTCATCAAGTCTCTTACGCATAGCGGTTATTATTTCAAGACCGAGTTCACGGGCTTCTTCACTCTCACCGTGGTGTGAACCTATGAGAGCTTTGAGAGCTTCCGCAAGACCTATGAACCCGACGGAGAGCGTACCGTGTTTGAGAATTTCGCCTATAGTGTCATCATAGGAGAGTTTGTCCGAGTCAATCCAGATACCCTGTCCCATGAGGAACGGGAAGTTTTTGACTTTTTTCTGTGACTGTATACGGAACCTGTGCATAAGCTGATCTATACACAAGTCCATCATCTCATCAAGTCTGTCAAAGAACATACCGACATTGTGGTCGGACTCTATAGCTATTCGGGGGAGGTTTATTGAAGTGAAGCTTAAATTTCCCCTGCCCGTCACTATTTGTCTTGACTTGTCGTAATTGTTGCTGATAACTCTTGTCCTGCACCCCATATAGGCTATTTCGGTGTCGGGACAACCCTCTTTGTAGTACTGCAAATTGTAGGGAGCGTCTATAAAAGAAAAATTCGGGAAGAGTCTCTTTGCGGAGACTCTGCAAGCAAGTCTGAACAAATCATAATTGGGGTCTTCGGGATTGTAATTGACACCCTCTTTTATCTTGAAAATGTGAATCGGGAAGATAGGAGTTTCACCGTTGCCGAGACCCGCTTCCTGTGCGAGGAGTACATTTTTTATGACCATTCTGCCTTCGGGGGAGGTGTCCGTGCCGTAATTTATTGAGCTAAAAGGAGTCTGTGCCCCTGCACGGCTGTTCATGGTGTTGAGATTGTGAATAAGAGCTTCCATAGCCTGATAAGCAGCCCTGTCGGTTTCCTTTTCGGCATTTTTGAGTGCGAATTTCTGAATTTTCACAGCGGTCTCACTGTCCGTGTAGTTCAGCAGAAATTGGAGTTCCTTTTCCTGATAGCCGTTGTTGTTTGCTAAAACGGGTTTCAGACCGTATTTTTCATAAATTTCTTTTCTGATATTTTCGGCAGTACCGTCAGGAGCATTGCACATCAGGGACAACGCCCTTGCTATATTTTGGGTGTATCTGTGGTCGTAGGTCTTTTTTATGCCCTCCGACATTGCATAATCGAAAGTCGGGATACTCTGACCGCCGTGCTGGTCGTTCTGGTTGGACTGTATAGCGATACAGGCGAGAGCGGAGTAACTTGAAATATCGTTTGGTTCACGCAGATAGCCGTGACCCGTTGAGAAGCCGTTGTGGAATAGTTTTGTCAAATCTATCTGGGAGCAGGTAGTTGTCAGGGTGTAGAAATCGAGGTCGTGAATATGAATGTCGCCCTCACGGTGAGCCTTGGCGTGTTTTGGGTCGAGGACGTACATCTCGTAATACTCTTTTGCGGAGACAGAGCCGTATTTGAGCATAGTACCCATAGCTGTGTCACCGTCTATATTGGCGTTCTCACGCTTTATATCGCTGTCTTTTGCGGAACTGAAAGTCAGCTCATTGAGTACGCACATCAGATTTGTCTTCATCTCTCTTGAGCGTGTACGTTCGTATCTGTACAATATATAAGCCTTTGCGGTGCGGGCGTGACCATTTTCAATCAGAGTTTTTTCAACAAGGTCCTGAATTTCCTCTACAGTGGGAATTTTGTCGGGGTGTATTTTTTCATAGGTTTTGCAGACTTCCACCGCCACGTCCATAGCGGTGTTGAAATCGGAACCGCCGCAGGACTGTGCGGACTTGAAAACGGCGTTTGCGATTTTTTCTATATTGAACGGCACTTTTCTGCCGTCTCTCTTTATTATATGTATTATCATAGACATACCTCCGTAACACAATATATAGTGATGAAAATGACCCGTGCATATATTAGTATAGACCATATTTTCTCTGTTGTCAATTGTATATATGCACAATTGAAACAAAAATAAAAGGGGTACAATTGTGCATATAGACCGATAATTGTTTTAAGAATTGAGTTTTTGGCTATATTTCGTAAAACGAGTTAAAAAATTAGACACACCACTATATATAGTGATGTGTCTAATAAACTACACGGTGTGAGTCTGTATATATCCGACAATCTGCTTGTAACCGTCAGCCGAAAGGGAGAGGGTTTCATAGGACCAGAATTTTTCGTCGAGAATACCGCTGTCGTTTTTGAGTGTGGAATTTGTGTCAATGCAGAACACTCCGAGACTGTCCGCAAGGGAGAGAAGTTTTTGGTTGTATTCGTCTATGAGAGCATTTGTGGCGGTTTCGGTGTCGTATATCAGTGGGGGCAGGAGCATGACATATATTTTCATTGACGGCAGAGCCGAGTGGAGTTCGGTGACGAGAGTTCTGACGGAATTTATCATGTCGTCTGTTGCGGACGAACCTACGTCCGAGCCGAGCATTAGGTAGAGAATTTCGGGCTTTTTTATTTTGACAGTGTCATAGACGGTGACAGTGCCGTAACTGCTCTCAACCTTTGCGGACGTGCAGTTTACGGCGTTCAGGTCTGAACTTGTGAAAACGTCCTTGAAAGAGCCGTAAGACATCATCTTGTTCAGTGTGGAGTCCGTGACGAGACAGCAGTTTTCAAAGTATTCGGCATCAACGGCAGGGGATTCGGGAATAGGGTTTGAGACCGTGACGGGAACTTGACCGTCTCCGCTGTCCTCCGTCTGTGTGGACTGTGAATTTTCGGTGGCCGTCGCAACGGGGGAGGTGTTCACGGTCGATTCGGTGACAATGGTGTCCTGAAACTCATTTTTGAAGAAGTCCTCATTTATGTTCACGGTAATCATGTAGAGGAAAAAACAGGCTGTGAACGAGAGTAGGAAAATTGTGAACATCACTCCAAATCTGAAACGCATTTTCGGTCTGAAGCGTTTTTTCCCCGAGGACTTTTTGAGATTTCTCCTCTTTTTTTGGATATTTTTTTGCATAACGATCATCTCCGCAGACTATATTACAGTAAGAAAAATAAAAACAAGGCAATTATATTATACCTTTTTTTCTGAAAATTTGCAAGTGTTTTTGGGACAATAAAATTTTGCGATTTGGACTTATTGTTGATTATGCACAATAAAACGTCTCGTATTTTCCGGAAAAGCGGAGAAAAAACGGCGTTTCGGGGTAGGGGAGAGGTGAATTTTTGTGCATTGTGTACAAAAGCCGTATTTCACGGAACAGTCTTTTCGGGAACGGTCATTATATCGGGGAGTGCAGTAAATTTTGTGCAATTAAGTACAAAATAGATATTGACACCCGTTCGGATATGTGATATTATATAAAAAAGCCGTTTTCTGCACACGGGCAGAAGCGTGTGTGCCTGAATGGGGAGTGGGAGGCGATAGGCGTGAGCAAAAATAGTGTGAGTGAGAACGAGAGACTCGGCAGATTTATCTCCCTTGTCTTACGTCATAAACCCGAGACAATCGGTCTGAAACTGGACAAAAACGGCTGGGCGGACTGCGGGGAACTTATCAACGGCATAAACAGGACTGGAAAATATTATATAAATTCCGATATTCTGGACGAGATAGTCCGCACAAACAACAAAAAACGCTACAGTTTCAGTGAGGACGGAAAGCGTATAAGGGCAAATCAGGGACACTCCGTGAGAGTGGACGTAGAGCTGAAAGAGTGCAGACCGCCCGAATTTCTCTACCACGGCACAGCGGAGAGGTCTCTTGAAGCGATACTCAGAGAGGGTCTGAAACCCATGAGCAGGCTTTATGTCCACCTGTCGCCCGATATTGAGACGGCTTTGAACGTCGGGAAACGCCACGGAAAGCCTGTTGTGCTGAGGATAGATGCGGGGGAGATGTACCTGTCGGGGGACTATAAATTTTTTCTGTCCGAGAACGGCGTGTGGCTTGCGGAGATTGTCCCGCCCGAGTACATAAATTTGGCGGACACCGACAAGAAACAGTAAATTAAATTAAAAAATAAAAAAACAAAAATAAGACGAATGGAGAATGAAAAAATCACTATGAAAGACGGTTTTGTAAAAATAGCCTGTGTCTCACCGGAGCTAAGAGTTGCGGACTGCGACCACAACAGCGGAGTGATAATAAAGGCGATAGAGAGTGCATACAAAAGGGGAGTAAAGATAGTCTGTTTTCCCGAATTGTCAATAACGGGCTACACTTGCGGAGACCTGTTCATGCAGGACTCTCTTGTGAGGTCTGCCTGTGAGAGCCTGATAAGGATAGCGGAGGAGACCGCCGACATGGATATAGTGTCGATAGTGGGATTGCCGTTCTGCTTTATGAATAAATTATATAACTGTGGTGCGGTAGTGTGTCACGGTGAAGTGTTGGGGATAGTCCCGAAAAGGCATATACCCTCTTACGGGGAATTTTACGAGACAAGGCACTTTGCGGAGGGCATATATGACGTTTCGGATATAATACTTCTCAACGGGAATGTGTGTACTTTCGGCATGAATCAGTTGTTCAGCTGTATAGGCTATGATATGCTGACTTTCGGCATAGAGATCTGTGAAGATTTATGGGTAGGTGACACGCCGTCCGTGAAACTTGCACAGAGGGGAGCAAATATAATATTCAATCTGTCGGCGAGTGATGAAGTCATAGGCAAAGCGGAGTACAGGAGGACTATAGTAAACGCAAAGTCGGGAAGTCTCTGCTGTGCTTACGCCTATTGCAGTGCGGGAATAGGGGAGTCCACACAGGATATGGTCTTTTCTGGACACAATATTATTTCCGAGGACGGTTCAATTATGGCACAGTCCGAACTGTTCACAAATTCGATGACAGTCGCCGATATAGATGTCGGGAAAATATGTTCGGAGAGACGAAAGAGAAACACTTTCAGATGTGATGATTCGGATTGTGCGGTCAGTAACTTTGAACTCTGTATATCTTACACAAGGCTTGACAGGAAGTTTCCGCAGACACCTTTTGTGCCGTCTGATTCGGGAGACCTGAAAAACAGGTGCGGAGAGATACTGAAAATGCAGTCTGTGGGGCTTATGACAAGGCTGAGACACATAAACTGCACAAATGCCGTCATAGGGCTGTCGGGAGGGCTTGACTCCACTCTCGCCCTGATAGTGACAGTACACGCCTTTGATATGCTCGGTCTTGACAGAAACGGCATACACGCTGTCACAATGCCGTGTTTCGGTACAACGGACAGGACTTACAAAAACGCCTGCCGTCTTGCGGAGGTATACGGTGCGACACTGGAAGAGGTCAATATCCGTGAGAGTGTGAATATTCACTTCCGTGACATAGGACAAAACCCCGATGTACACGATGTCACCTATGAAAACTCACAGGCAAGGGAGCGTACACAGGTGCTTATGGATACGGCAAACAAATTAGGCGGTATAGTCATTGGCACGGGCGATTTGTCTGAACTCGCTCTCGGCTGGGCTACTTACAACGGAGACCATATGTCCATGTACGCCGTAAATGCGTCAGTGCCAAAGACACTGGTCAAATGGCTTGTCAGTCACGAGGCTGAAAATTCGGGCGGTGAGCTTGAAACCGTACTGCAAAGTGTCCTTGAAACGCCTGTCAGCCCCGAACTCCTCCCGCCGGACGAAAACGGTCTGATTTCACAGAAAACAGAGGACATAGTGGGACCTTATGAATTGCACGATTTTTTCCTGTACTATATGGTGAGATTTGGTTTTTCACCGTCAAAAATATTCAGAATGGCGTGCCTGTCGTTTGATGGGAAGTACACAGCGGAGACGGTAATGAAGTGGCTGAAAAATTTCTACAGGAGATTTTTCACACAGCAGTTCAAACGCTCCTGCCTGCCCGACTGCCCGAAAGTGGGAAGTGTGACGCTGTCACCGAGGGGAGACTGGAGAATGCCGAGTGACGCTTGCTATGGAGTGTGGCTCAAGGAACTGGAGCAGGCAGAGAAATATCTTGTGGGGAATTTCTGAAATTTTGGAGTGAGTGAGTAACTATGATATGCGGAATGTGCGGAAGGCGTATGAAAATAGGCAAATTCAGTATCATGGGAACTGGTTCTGTGAGAGTTTTGTGGAGTGAGGGCGACAGGACTGTCGGGGAGACCTACAAGACGGACACAACGGGTTTTTTCTGTGAGAACTGCGGTATAATAGTGGGAGTTTTTCTGGGAGTAAAGCAGGTCGGTTTTACTTCGGACTACAATTCCGATATAGATGACGGGATAGATATACTCCCGAAAAAACGCTGTCCCGACTGCGACACGGAGCTTGACATAGACTATCCGAGATGTCCCGAGTGCGGATATGTCTTTTAGCCGGGGTTGGGGGAAGTAATAATTAAATTAAAAACGGAGGTGAAAAAGTATGCCTGATAAGAACAGCAACAACAAGAAAAAGAGGAGATATTTTCTGATAGACTACGAAAACGTAAAGACTGCGGGTTTTGAGGGTATAGAACTCCTTGAAAAGACAGACAGTGTGATAATATTCTACAGTCAGAATGCGGACAAGCTGACGTTCGATATGCACGAGAAGATTCTCCGCACAAAGGCGAAAATAGACTATTTCATGCTTGAGACAATCGGACAGAATGCACTTGATTTTCAGCTGTCATCGTACATAGGTTACATAATAGGAAAAAAGCACAAGTGCGAGTGCTGTATAGTCAGCAACGACAGAGGGTTTGAGAACGTCCGAAATTTCTGGAGAAAGAGGGGCGTGAGGGTAAAACTGATACCGAACATAATGAGGTGCATAAATGCTGTGGACGTAAAGAAGTCCGCAATAAAAAACGCTCTCACGGAGGCTTCTTTTGAGGAGGAGGACGCAAAATTTGTGTCGGAACTCGTGTGGGACGCTCTGAAAGACGAGGATATAACAGTCATACAGATGAAACGCAATATAAACAGAGACCTTTGCAAGAAGTTCGGAAACGAAAAGACAAAGGGCATATATGCCGTAATAAAACAATTTTTGAAGTAATGAAGTAATATTAAGTAATAAACAGGGAGGCAACAGTATTATGACTTACAAGGAGAGTTTCATAAAATTTATGGAGGAGTGCGGTGTACTCACTTTCGGAGACTTCACTCTCAAAAGCGGAAGAAAAGCACCGTATTTTATAAACTGCGGAAATTACAAGACGGGTTCTCAGCTTGCGAGACTTGGCGAGTATTATGCGGAGTGCATTCACGAGAACAATATCCCGACAGACGTTCTTTTCGGTCCTGCCTACAAGGGAATACCGCTTGCTGTGTCGGCGGTCATAGCACTGAGCAACAAGTACGGTCTTGACAATATTTCTTACTGTTTTGACAGAAAAGAGGTCAAAGACCACGGCGAGGGCGGAGCATTTGTCGGAAAGAGCCTCAAAGACGGCGACAGAGTTATAATAATTGACGATGTTATGACGTCGGGAAAGGCTCTGAGGGAGTCTCTTCCTAAAATAAAATCTGTCGCAGACGTAAATATAACGGGAATGGTCATAACAGTTGACAGAATGGAAAAGGGTACGTCGGAGCTGTCGGCAGTACAGGAGGTAAAGCGTGACTTTGGCGTGACGGTCTATTCGATAGTGACTATGGAGGACATAATAAATGCTATAAAAGACGGTCTTGTCGGGGGAAAACAGTACCTTGACAGTATGCTTGCTTACAGAGAGAAATACGGAGTGAAATAAAAATTTTTAATCATGGACAGGGAGCAGGAATTTCTTGAGATACAGAATAATTTGAGAGAGAAAATAGTCCTCCGTGACAGCTTTGAAAAGTCGGAGATAAGGACTGTCGCAGGCGTGGACCTTGCATATTGGACGGACGAAAATGGTTCGGAGAGAGCAGTCTGCTGTATAGTGGTGCTGGACTACAAAACGCATGAAGTCATAGAAAAAAAGCAGTACAGCGATGTTATAACAGTGCCGTATGTGGCGGGATTTCTTGCGTTCAGGGAGTTACCGCTTGTGCTGAAGACTGCACAAATGCTTGAAAATTCCCCCGATTTGTATATGTTTGACGGCAACGGCTATCTTCACCCGAGACACATGGGCATAGCCACACACGCTTCAATAGTTCTCAAAAAGCCTTCAATAGGAGTTGCAAAGACGTATTACAAAGTCAGGAATACGGACTACAGACAGCCCGAAAATTTTTCGGGTGCTTTTACGGATATAATCATAGACGGGGAAGTCTATGGGAGGGCTTTGAGGACTATTGAAAACGTAAAGCCTGTTTTTGTGTCGGTGGGGAGCGGAATCAGTATAGAGACAGCTACGGAGACAGTGCTTGATTTTGTTGATAGTGGAAGTCACATACCAATCCCGACAAGGCTTGCGGATTTGGAAACGCACGTTGCAAGGGGATTTCTTTGCAAGAAATAGCTTTTGTTCAAAACGATAGGTGGCAGGGGGCTTTGCCCCCAGACCCCCGCCGGAGGGAAGAATCCCCCGATCTCCCATGATTGTTCACACAGAGAGAACGATTGAGTGGGAATAATAAAAATGCTTGCTGAAACGGCGTAGATACGTCAATTTTGCTGTTATCATGATAACAGTGGCAACGATTTGGCAACATTTCCCGATTATCGGCAACAGTATGAAAATATTTGTCTGAAAAGATAAGAGCTATCTGATTTGCATTTGAATCGGGTAGCTCTTTTTGTTTATTCTATTATCCATTCCACGTCAACGTGTTCATATTCGGTAATCAGAGGGGCTTGAAGTCTGTTTGATTTTGAACAAGAATGTATTTCACCCAATTTATGTGGAAACTCATCATAATAATCTTTTTCTTCGGAGTCATAATTGTTATATCGTTCACCTGCATTCAATGTTTTTATACCAACAACTTTCTGTCCCATTACAGATGCAAGCATTTCTGCCTTTTTCTTTGAGTCAAGAACGGCTTCTTTAAGAAGTTGTTCGTGAACCTCTAACATATTCGTTAGCTTAAAAGAAATATCCATATCAACCTTTAATTGGTTTTCTTTTATTATTTCTGATAACCTGTTAATCACATTCATATCAAAGGGCATTCTTAATTCAATTTCTCTTTCGGCACTGATTTCCAACTTGTCATCATACATATCCTGTGATATATCGGCATTCGACATATGAATCAAATTGATGTCTATTCCTTGCTTTTCAAGTAAATCAAGGAATAAATCACACTGTGACATAGATGTTTCGATTGCCTGAGCCGTATCATCTTCCCAAGCCTTAAAACTCAGCTTAATGTACATAATATCACAAGTAAATTCTTTTCTTGCCTTGCCAACTACTTTAAGTGTTCCCATTATGATTCCTCCTTTACTATCTTCAAAGCTTTTTCATTCTGTTCTGCCTCTGACTTTGGGTAGTTGTACCTCCACTGGTCATACTCCTCACGGCTGATTTCCCCGTTGCGATATTTCTGCACTATTTCTTCCCACGGTTCAAGCAGACCTGTCATCTTCGCAAAATTTGAGCCGTTTTGTCTGTTAATGCGAATGCAGATTTCGCCGTCCAGACGGTCAATTTTGAATCCATACAAGTCCTCTAATGCAAATAATGTGTGCATCAGTCCTGTATAGCTGTCAATATTTGGCACATTCAAAGCTTCAGTCGATACATCAAGTGCATTGGCAAGCAGTGCCACGAGATCCGCTTTGGGTACTCTTGAACCGGATTCATACTGTGCCATACGAATATCAGCCGTCCGTTCCGAAAACCCGACTTGCAAGCCTAAAAATTTCTGTGTCATACCTCTCAGGTTTCGGATAAACCTGATTCTTTCACCAATTGCCATAATTCTATCCTCCATTATTATAGCATATCCGCTTAGTATTTGTCAAGAAGGAGATACTCATAATGACAGATAAAAATTTTATGAGAGTAGAAGATGTTGCCGGAGAACTTGATGTTTCCAAATCGTATGCCTATAAGGTTGTGCAAAGACTGAATAAGGAACCGGAAGATATGGGATACATCACAATTTCAGGCAGAATCAACAGGTAGTACTCTCTCAAAAGAACCTACCTTCACACACATCCCATCCGGAAAGTACTCATTGTATACACCAGCTCCATATGAGCGTTCACAAGATCTTCTTGCTGTTGATACATCAAACTCTTTCCCACATTGACTACATACTTTCACTGAAATCACGTCCTATCAAATATTTTGAACTGCTTTCGTTTTATCACAAAGAGAAAAAAGTGTCAATAAAAAACATTGAAATTTGTTTGATATGTATAAAAATTGTGAAAATGTTACAAAAAGTTCTAATAAAATTACCTTGTTGAGATTAGATAAAGAAATTTTTCTTGCACAACAAGAGTATGAAAACTCTCCCGGATTTATGCAAACGGTTTCAATGCCTGAACTGTATGAAATGGTTTATTCCGGTAAACCGCCAATTATTGAGCATTTTCTCTATCCGGGAACATATCTGTTCGTTGGCACACCGAAGAAAGTCGGGAAAAATCTCATGATGGCTCAGATTGCCTATCATGTCAGTTCCGGAATACCAATGTGGAACTATTCCGTCCGCAAGGGTACGGTGCTGTACCTCGCTTTAGAGGACGATTACCGCCGATTGCAGGAGCGTCTTTACAGAATGTTTGGCACGGAAACAGCGTCAAATCTTTTCTTTTCAGTTGCTTCAAAATCTCTGAATGACGGCTTGCTTGAACAGCTTGGTGCATTCCTCGAAAATCGCCCTGATACCGGTCCGGTGATTATTGATACATTACAAAAAGTGATACTTATAGTTATGCAAGAGATTATGACATTATCGCCGGACTGAAAGCGTTTGCGGACAGAACGGGTATCTGCCTGATACTTGTTCACCACACCCGAAAACAGAAGTCTGACGACAATTTCGACAGGATTTCGGGGACAAATGCTAATATATCAGAATTTGTTTTATTTACCGTATATTCTCTATCCATGAAAAGAATTTATCCAATGTTTGGTATTCACGCCTGTCCTCAAGGAACATTCCTGCCGTGTACCATGAGTGTGTATTTTTCTTGTCGGCTACAGAATAGAGCTCACACTTTATTCCCAAATTCTTTGCTTTTTTATAGAATTTTTCGGCACATGAATACTCAATCAACCCATCATGCTTGCTCTGAATCAGTAACATTGGAATATGACTCTTTTTCATTAAAAAACACGGTTCTCCGTGCATTCTGTTATAACCTCTTGCAAACAATTGGTTCAAAAGAATTTTTACAGCAAGCGATTGCTTTCCGGAAAAGCTGTACGGTCCGCCTACTCCAATAAATCCAATTATATTTGAAACGTCAATGTTTGCTTGTTTTTGAATCTCCCTGCAGTAACAAAGAATAGATGATAAATGAGCTCCGGCAGATGGACCGGACACAATCACTTTTGAAGTATTAATTCCCATTTCATTCAGAAAAGTAATCGCTCTCTTATATCCATTACATATATCTTCAATTTGACTTGGATACTTATTCTTAGGTGAAAGTCTATATCCGAGTGAGACGAACCGATAACCTGCCTTTGCAACGCACTGTCCTACAAAGTCAAAATAATCCGGTGAACCTGCGTTCCATCCTCCACCATGTACCCAGATTATGATTTTATCATTTGAAATTTTTTTAGGTTCATAAAACAAAAAATATTGTTCTTTACTATCTCCAAAAGATATCTTTAATGGCTTGAATATTTTTTTCACCTTGGCCATTTTTTTGTATAATCCCCAATAACTGAAGCTCTCTCGTATAAAATCTATCATCGTTTTTTCCTCTGTAAATTTTGATTTGTAGTGTATCTCTCTACATAACTATACCATACAAGGTGATAAACGTCAACCCTTTGAAAAGGGAAAAAAACATTTTTACTTTGTTCATATGACACACCGCTGTTTATGCTCTGCGTGAGCAGTACGACAAATGTGAAAAAGAGCGGAGTGAACTGTGTCAAAGAAGTATGGAGAGGTCTGGAAGAATCAACGAATTCACTCGCAGAAATTCAGATTTGCAGAGGACGGTTGACATTCTGACGGAGTTTATTGACTTGCTGAAACGCTTTGAAATTCAGAAGTACGCTGAAATCAAACGGGTTCAAGAGTACGTTCACAGTCAGAAAGAACAGAAAGTACAACAGCGGTACGCCACCAAAAATAAAAAATCGTGGAGACTGGAATAACAGGAGGAAAATATGTTTACTTTGATTGACATATTAGCAAAAATATAGTATAATATAAATATAGTGTGTTATTGCTTAGACTAAAGGAGTGAAACCATGGATAATAATACAATAGAAGTCAAAGTCACTTCGATAGAAACGGTTGCCCGTACTGATTTTGATGCTGTTATATATGACCTTTATAAGCAGATTGAGTTGCTTTCAAGTCAGGCTGATGAGTGGGATTATCTGATTGCTGTCGCATCGGGTATTTTGTGTGGTATGCTGGATATACTGTGGGTCGGAGATTTCAGCCTTGATAATGGCAGAACTTTTGCAAGCGATAAAGTTGACGGTTTTGTAGAAAAAACTGCGAATATACTCGGCTTTAAGGGCGATAACTTGCAAGGTGCGGTTAAGTTTTTAGAGGAAAAATTCCCCATACCAAGCGACGGCAATACACCTGATTTTGGCGGAGGATTACAGCATCATCTACGTGATTTCGGACACCACCCGACAATTGCAGGACTTGCTTTTTCCATACTGACACAGTTTACAGGAATGTCATATGGTACGGACGTGAACGGACTATTCAGGATTGTACCCGTCCATGACAGGAGCAGGGCTTTTATAGGTACAGATATTCCCGACAAAATTTTCAACGGAACTGTTGTATGGTTTTTCCACCTTGTCAGCGATATGGCAGGTTCGAGCAGTACGGCAGGTATCACAGGCGGTACAGGTATTCCGGGACCGATTTTGTCACTTGCAAAAGAATTATCTGCATTGCCTTTTTTCAAAAACATGAAAATAGGTGATAATCAGTTGTCTGTTTTTCTGTCAAAGATATTTAATGGAACATTGTTTGCTCGGTACGATGAGAACGGGAAAATTCTCAAAGATACTGTCATCAAATTTGACTTGCGTGGGGAGTTGGGTGCTGTTGCCGAACTTGGAAAACAGGCACTGCCTGTCATTGCAAATGACTGCATTGTAAGAAGTTTTTATTTTATCAGACGATTTGCCGTTTATCTGAAAAATCTGAAATGCTTGTCTATGGAAGATACCCGCCTGAAAAATATTGACCGGGATAGTGTGAAACCTTTTGGAAACCCGACTATCACGAGAATGATTACTATCTCAAGTGCGGTCTTCTCTGCTGTTGATATTGCAGAAGCAGTTATGTCACAGAAATATTTTGTTGCTGTGAATTATGTTGGTGTCGGAAAATTTGCTGTTGCGATTGGCAGTGAAATCACGGGTTATCTGAAAGTGCGTGATGTAAAGCGTATAAAAGAGATGTATGAAAACATAAAGCGGAATACTTTCACAGAAACAGATAATAACATTTATAAAAGAATCGGTGATGGTGTGGATATAGGGAAATTCGGACTTACATTAGAGCAGACAGAGGTATTGTATAGCCTTGAAATGTATAAAACTATAAGCGATATAAACAAAGGAGGTCTGAAATCCCAGCTTAAAGCAAAATGGTTTAACGAATGGAAAAATTATATGGAAACAGGTTTTTCTTCTTTTGTCGGAGATAAAAATGCTGTCCTTCATTGGTATACGGTAAAAGAACTTCACAGAATTGTTGCGGAAAATTCCCCTGAAAAACCGTGGTTCAGGCTTGTATTACTGGAAGCAATGCTTTTTGAGCCTTACTACCCTCTGAGTTTTGAAGTTGATAAAAAAGGCAATCAAGTACCAAATACAAAGTATAAAGAACTGCAAAAACTCCTTTTTCAATATTGGTGATATTCTGAACATACTGCTCATATACCGTGTTGGAGTATTCAATATCGTGTTCATCGTTCAGGAATATCTCCCGAACGGAAACCATTAGCTTAGCTGATTGCAGTATTGTGTCCTTTTTACCTAAAATTCCAGCTGCACCAACTGCACCGCCAACTCCGACACCGACACCAAGTCCGAGTACTGCACCACCGCCTACGATTGCCATAGTACCGCCCGCCATACCCAATCCGCCTGCTGCAATAGCTCCGCCACCGAGGTATGCAAGACAGGCACTTGTCAACGCTGCTCCGCTAAGACCTGCAAAATTCGAGCCGACAAGAGCCGTTGCGATTGCAGGGGCAAAAGCTCCCGCCGTAGCGACTGTCAGAATTGTAATTCCTGCCGTTATTATAGTACCCGTCAGAATATTTTTCATGACTTCATTCAGCTCAAATATAACTTTGTTGTAGCATTTCCTAAGCCTTGCGATATAGCCTTTTTTATAGAAACTCTCCGTAAAGAACAATTCAAGAAATTTATCGCCTTCCGATTCACTGTAGCCGAAAAGGACTTGTAGACCTCAGACTTAAAGCCGATGTTGCTGATAAAGAGGAGAAAAAACAGCTAAAAGAGCAAATCAAGAATACCGAAGAAGCAGTTGAGGTTATGAAAATTGCTATGAAAAGTATGAATAAGTTCAACAGCTCATTTGCTTTGGGTGAATTTTCCGGCAATCATCATCAGTAATTTTTGGCAACACACCGGCAACAAAAATCAGATACTCCAAATCTGACAGACAACCGAGATAATTGAGATACCATAAGCGATAAAACTTAACTTGAACCGATTAAGATTGCAGTTCAAGGAGCGAGGGCAGTTGTCCTTTGAACTCCCACTGATGACTTTGCCCCAAAACCACGGTGCGGACTATCTTGAACTCGCCGACATATCGTAATTAAAAAAAATAAAATTAAAAAAATAAAAAATATATCACATTGCTTGACTTTTCCGAAAAACTGTGGTATAATTGCAGAGGTGGGTTTGTGGGGAATCCGTCCCACAATTGCCGTCTGTGGCGTATGTGCAGTTTTTTTGGGAAAGTCGGCAGAGTGATATGTCGCTTTTGGAGGAGTAGTAACATTTGCCGCCGTGGTGGAATAGGCAGACACAAGAGACTTAAAATCTCTCGGTAGAAATATCGTACCGGTTCAAGTCCGGTCGGCGGCACTGAAAACAGCGTGTCGGGGTTTAAGACCCGACACGCTGTAATTTTTTTTGATATAATACTCAATCTGCCGAAAGGATACGCAAAACTATACAGGCTTGTATCATATCGGGATTTTTATTGCAGATAACTTGTCAGGACTTCTGTTCGGCATCATACGCCTCACGGACTGCCCTTGCAAGCTGGTCCGCACAAGAAGTCTGTCTGCGACCGCAAATCACTCCCGAGAGTTTCTGTGCAATCTGTTCGACAGTCCAGCCCTCAATGAGAAGCGGGATAGCTTTCAGGTTTCCGTTACAGCCCCCCGTGAACTTCACATTGTGTACAACGTCCCCGTCCAAATCCATGCTTATCACCTGCGAACAGGTGTCCTTAGTTTTGTAATCGTAGTGGAACATCAAAGCACCTCCTCAATTTTTTCTTTTACTTTTTCAAGAGACTCGGTAGGCTCAAAGCGTGCGACAATTTCGCCGTTGCGGTCAATCAGGAACTTTGTGAAGTTCCACTTTATATTGCCGTTGTTTTTGTAGTCTCTGTCCATTTTTTTCACAATCGGTTTGAGAATGAGTCCCATCGGACCCGAAAAACCGTCAAAAGTGGTGTTGGCGGTCAGATATTTGTAGAGCGGAACGGCATTTTCACCGTTCACATCGATTTTTGCGAACTGCGGAAAAGTTATGCCGTAGCGACCCGTGCAAAAGCTGTGTATCTCCTCATCACTGCCGGGAGCCTGCTCCCCGAACTGGTTGCACGGGAAGTCGAGAATTTCCAGACCGTCTTTTGGTGAAGCTCATATATGTCCTGAAGCTCATCATACTGCGGAGTAAAGCCACAGCCCGTTGCGGTGTTTACAATCAGGAGAACTTTTCCCTTGTAATTTTCAAGGGAGACCTCCTCCCCGTCCTGTGTTTTGACTTTGAAATCATAAATACTCATGACAGATACCCTCCTGTTTTTCGGAATTTTACCGTACAGTGTCCATATTTCAAGTGTATCAGCACTTTTGTTACCTGTCAAGAATTTCGGAAAAAATTTACAAATTATTCATAATTATTTATTTATAATTAAATTATAAACAATTAAATAAAACTTGTGGAGATACGCTCCTCCTTTTCGGGAAGACCAAATTTCTCCCTGCCGAGTTCGATACTCCGCATAAGGAAAGTCATATTTCTCGCAAGCACACGCATAGTCTGTTTGCCCTCGCCGTCCATTTCCGCTTCACCCTGAATACGTCCGTGAATGCTGTTCCAGTACTGACTTGAAACAACAGGCATATTTGCAATTGTGAAATACTTGTTCAGCTCGTCAAAAGTTGCGGAACAGCCGCCCCTCCTTGCACAGACGACACTTGCCCCGACTTTCATAGTCTTGTCGAATTTTGTGCTGTAGAAAAGCCTGTCAAGGAGTGCAATAAGCGTGGCGTTTGCGGAGGCGTAGTAGACGGGACTCGCAACAACAAGACCGTCCGCACGCTCAAATTTCGGTGCGATTTCGTTCACAGCGTCCTCAAAGACGCACTTTCCGCTCTCGGCACACTTTCCGCACGCAATACAGCCTCTTATTGCCTGATTGCCGACCGTCACGGTCTCGTACTCAACGCCCTCCTGTGCAAAGACCTGCTCCATCTCTTTAAGTGCAATACTCGTGTTGCCCTCAGGATGCGGACTGCCGTTGATGATTAAAACTCTCATACCATCATATCCTCTCTGAAAATTTTTGAGATTTGCTCCTCTGCGGAGCAATTTATAATACACTTCTAATTCTACCACAATATGCAGAAAATGTCAACACAAATCCAACTCTCAGAACACACGGTCAAAAGTGACCGAAATACCGCAATTTATGCCGTTTTCCGCAATGGCGTTTTCAATAATAGAGTGCAGTTCTTTTTCCGAAAACTTCACGTCATCGGGGACAGATAAGTCAAATATTAAAACATTCTCCGCACCGTGGGAGACAAGTCTCAGGTCGTGAAAAGACAGACGGCTGTCCGTCTCCGTCAGCACATCTTCAAGTATTTTACGGCAGTATTCCGTCATTTCGTCATCGGTTGCAACGGGGTCCATGTGGATTGAAATATCAATATTCAGGTCTTTTTTTATCTGACGTTCAATGCGGTCCGTGTGTTCGTGGACGCTCACAAAACTTTCCGAACTGTCAAATTCAGCGTGACAGCTCCCGATTATCTTTGCAGGACCGTAAGTGTGTATCATAATGTCGTGTACACCTAAAACTTTTTCGTCACTACAGACAATTTCCCTGATTTGACTGATAATTTCGGGACTGACCGCCTTTCCGAGTATATCGTCAACAGTCGTCCTAATAATGTCAAAACCCGATTTGACAATCATAATTGACACAAACGCCCCTGCAATGCCGTCAAAGGGGAGCGGAAAGAAGTGGGAGAGGATAACCGAGACGAGCGTTGCAGAAGTGGAAAAAGCGTCATTACGGCTGTCCTCTGCGGTCGCAAGAAGCACCTGCGAATTTATTTTTTCGCCGAGAATGGTGTTAAAGCTGTACATTCTGAACTTTATAAAAATCGACACAAGGAGTATCGCCACAACTGCAATGTTCATTTCGACACTTACGGGGGAGAATATTTTTTCTGCCGAATTTTTCAGCAACTCCAGTCCCATTGAAAAAATTGCGACCGAAATCACGAGTGACGTGAGATATTCAGCCCTTCCGTGACCATAGGGGTGCGTTTTGTCGGCGGGTTTTGATGCCATTCTGCACCCCAACAGCGTAACTATGCAGTTGGCACAGTCGGAGAGATTGTTGAAAGCGTCCGAACATACGGACACCGAACCTGAAAATATGCCCGTGAAAATTTTTACAAAAAACAGGAACAGATTGCAGAATATTCCCGAAACACCGCTGAGAAAACCGTATTCAGAGCGAACCTGCGGATCATTCACATTGTCGGGATTTTTTATAAAACGTCTTATCAGGTATTTTTCCATGTTGTTCTCCTAATGTTAAATAAATTAGATAAATTAGAAATTTAGTTTGGAACGATTAGGGGCAGGGGGCTTTGCCCCTGAACCCCCATTGGGGGCTCTGCCCCCAAACCCCCGTCGGGGGGAAGAATCCCCCCGAACCCCCCATGATGGTAACAAGACTAAGTACCATAACAAGAGTATTCCCCACCGACAGAGTTTGATATTTCTGAAATTATAAACCGCACAAGCAACTTGTGCGGTATTTCTTCATTTTATGTTCATTTCAGCCATTTTATTCTTTATCGCCGTAAGCCCCTCGGCAGGCTCTGTAAGACCTCCGACCGCTTTGTCCATCGGGCAGATGTCGTTTTTCATGCGGTTTTGTATCTCCCCGACAAGCGTGCCATAGTAAGCGGTTATGCCGTGCTTTTGGAGCATTTGCAGTCCGTCCTCACTCATGACTTCCGCATAGACTTCCGAGACATTGAGTATCACATAAAGCATTGCGGTGGCTTTCCCGACTATTTTGTCGGACGCACAAAATCCCGTGAAATCAATATCGCTCTCAATAAAGCCGACAAGCGGTTTTACGCCCGTCTCACGGCTTGTGTACATCGAATTTCCGTCACATAGCACACAGGAATAGCCGTTTTTGTGCATTTCGTCAACCGCCCTGATAGTGTCACTTTTCATAGTTTTTTGCACTCTCAACATGGTAAATTACAAGCGGAATAAGAGTCCACTGGAGAACAAGTCCGAAAAGACCTGCGGAAATACTCGTCCAGATGACCGCAATATTCATGGGGTTTCCGAACGCATAAACTGCGACAAGAATAGCCATTGCACGCACTGCACGTCCTGCAATCTGTGCAATCAGGACTTTTGCGACAGTCGGAATTTTACTGTCTCTGAGAAGTCCCGAAACAAGACCGTAACCGCAAAGCTCAACCATCATAAACGGCAACATTGCAACATTCGGCATACCTGTCAGGGCGAAACTCGCAAGAGGTCCTAAAAGACCCGAGACTGCTCCCGCATAGGGACCCGCAAGAAGTCCGACAAGAATAATCGGCAGGTGCATGGGCAGAAAAGTCTCCCCGAGAGACGTACCCATTCCCGACACTGCACCGATAACGTGGAAAATCTGCGGTACTGCGACTGCCCCGATAATTGCAAGGACAGCCGAAACTGTCTGCACTTTGAAAGACAGACGTGGTTTTGAAATTGCTGTTGAATTGGTCATAAATATTCCTCCCGATTTTTAATTTTTTTAATTCTTAATTTTTGATATATTTAATTGATATTTACAGCAGTATGTATTCCCGACTATCACCCTCTTTGCAGTAGTAAAATTCACTCAGACTGTCATTTTCAAAGATGTCAAGCATAGTCTCCATGTCCTTTGCAAGGTCGTATTCTGAGAGCCTGTCCCTCTCAATCCAGAAAACCTCTCCCTCGTCCGAAGAACGCAGATTTCCGTGGAATTTGTCCGCACGGTAAAGAAACACCACATACCTTGCACCGCTGTCTGTCGGGAACTGCTTTACTCCGCACAGCACTGGATTTTCGACGGTATAGCCCGTTTCCTCCCGAACCTCCCGTATAACCGAACCCGTGAAGGACTCCCCCTCCTCAACGTGACCTCCCGGAAAAGCTATTCCCGACCACGCCACATTTTTACGCTCCTGCACCAGAACACGCCCATTGCCGTCACTCACCATGCACATATTAGTAAAAATAGCCTGCTCCAAACGAATCACCTCTTCTGAAAAAATATCCCTGCTCTGTATATTTTAACACATTATCAAAGATTTGTCAAGACGTACCTTATTAAAATCAAAAAAGGCAGACACTAAGGAATAAAGCGTCTGCCTTGCGGGACATCCGACTGTCCCCCTGCTCAAATATTTACAGCATAGTCTCCGTCGGAAAATGTGCAGAATCCGACTAAAAGTCTGCTTGGGTTTAGCGTTTTACTTGCCGAGAAGTTTCTGTCTCATAGCTATCATGTCGAACGAGTCAACTGCTCCGTCGTCGTTCAAATCCATGTTTGCGGGGATTATACCCGTGGCGGACTTTTTGAGAAGCCACGACTGAAGTTTAACGGCGTCCGCAACGGAGACGATAGTATTTCCGTCTATGTCGCCGGGGACATTTCTTGCAAGTTGACGGGCTTCAAGGTCAAAGTCATTTATGTCGCAGAACTCAATCTTGTTAGCCGTAGCGTACTCCTCAACAGTCGAACCCGTCTCACCGACGAGAATAAAGTCGCCGTTCACCTTGTTGTTGACAAATCCGACACACTTGCCTCCCATCTTGGGATTTCCCTGAATAATCAGCTCATAGAGCACCGTGCAGTTGTTGAAAGCACCGTTTCCAAGCTCGGTGAGACTGTGTGAATCGCCCGACTGGAAAGTCACATTTCTCAGAGAGCTACAGCCGTCAAATGCGTTCGTCTGAACTTTGTCGACGTTCAGAACAGCGTCTTCAAGAAACTCGCTGTTTGCAAACGCCTTTGAACCTATAGTTGTTGCGACAATGTCGATAGATTTGAGTGAATTGCAGTTTGCAAATGAACCCGAATCAATGAGTTGTGCGTTGTTTATCTTGACGTTCACAAGTCCCGAACCGCTGAAGGCATTTGCACCTATATTCACCATTTCGGATATATCAATGTCCTCCAGTGACGAACAGTTTGTGAAAGCATTTTTCGGTATTTCGGCAACGTCTGTCATAGTCACGTCTTTGAGACTTGCACAGCCCGAAAACATACCGTCCGTGAGTGCACCCACATCGGCTTTGTCTATGCTTGCACAGTTCATGAATATATTTGAACCGCTCAGAACCGTGTGGACATCGGCGGGAATGACTTCAAGAGAAATGCAGTCCTTGAAAGCAGCGGCGTTTATCTCCTCGGCGATTACGGAGGAATTTTCGTCATTCATATCTTTCAGCATCTTCAGGAGTGCGTCACCCTCAAATGCGTTAGCCTTTATGTTCTTTGCATTTGTCGTCAGGTACTCAAGGCTCGGGCAGTTCTGGAACATCTTGCTTGTGATTATAGTACCCTCATAAACGGCATCGCTCAGCACGGGGCAGTTTGCAAAGACTCCCGAACCTATTGAGAATTTTGCAACGTTGTCGGAGAGTATTCTTGCAAAGGACAGATTTGCACAGTCCGAAAAAGCATTATTTCCGATAACCACGGTTCCGCCCGCCATACCCGTCAGGTCGACGGCAGTCACACCGCTGTTTTTGAACGCATTGTCACCTATAGTTGAAATATCGCCCGTTATTGAGAACTTAAGCTCGGAGCAGTTCAGGAACGAATTTTTGCCGTAGTCCTCCGCTTTCAGGTTGTTCTCGGCACTTGAAATTTTCTTAAGGGACGTGCAGTTTGAAAAAGCGTCGTCCTCAACTATGAGAATTTCCTCAAGGTCAAGCTCCTCAAGGGACGAACAGCCCGAAAAAGTCTTGTTGCTGACAACGGTAACGTTCTTGAAATCGCCGTTTTCGGTCTTGATAGTTTTGAGAGACGAACAGCCGTTAAAGAAACCGTTCGGGGTCTTGTTCGGGAACTCAACGAGGAATTTCGCATCTATAGTTATGGTCTCCGCACCCGAACAGTTCTGGAATACGAAACCGTCCGACTTGTTGGACTTTGTAGGTGCGGTATTGCCGTACTGATTGGAGAGAAGAGTTATCTCTTTCATAGCCGAACAGCCGTCAAGAGCGTAGTTTCCGACAATTTCGCACTTTCCGACGTTCAGTGTCGTCATTGCGGAACAGTTTTTGAAAGAGCTCGGGAAGATGTAGAGTGCAGACGGAATGTCGACTGTCTTAAGCTCGGTGCAGTCCGCAAAGGTACTTCCACCGCCGCTCATTTTATTTTCCTCTTCAAGGTCAAGCTCTTTCTGTACTATAATTCCACGCTCATTCGCCTCATCGTCCTCCGTACCGCCTATGTAGACAGCATTCGGGAACTTTGCCTGCTGAAGTTTCTTACAGCCCGCATAAGCACTCGGTTCAATAATAACCACATTGGCGAACTCCGTCTCAAGCATACTCTCGCACTTTGAAAAAGCCTTGCTTCCTATTGTTAAAATATTTTCACCGTCGGCACTGCCGCTGAAACTCAGTTTAGTGAGAGAGGTACAGTTTTCAAACGTGCTGTCGGGTATAATCGTTATGGACTGCGGCAAATCGCACTGTATAAGGCTTGTACAGTTTGAGAAGACACCGTCGCCGAAACCGTAACCCTCTTTGGTCTTGGGGTCAACGGCAACCCAGTCGCCGACAGTCTCGGGGATTTCATCAACCTTTTTCAGAGACGTACAGCCTTGGAACGCACCTCCGCCCAGACATATCAGAATGTCGTTGAATTTTATGTCGTTGAGTGCCGTACAGCCTTTGAAACCCTCTTTGTCGATTGCAAGCAGGGAACTTCCACAGGTCAGGGAAGTCACGCTCGTACAGCCGCTGAAAGCACCAATTCCGATTGTGGTAACGTTGTCGGCAACGTCAACACTCTCTATTGAAGTGCAGTCCGCATAAGCCTTTTCCTCCACAACAAGCGGTTCATAACCGCTTATGTCGTCGCCGTAGCTCGTCATGAAAAGCGGAGCGGACACGGCTGAACCCTGAAAGGCACTCTTGCCAATTGTGTGTATAAGCTCGGGGTGGGCGAACTCTATATTCGTCAGCTTTGTCTTGGAGCAGAGGTTCTCGGGAATGACGGGCATTTCGTTCTGTACGGAGAGAGTTTTAAGACCGCTGTCGGAGAAAACGCCCTTGCCGACATACAAAACGGACTCGGGAATTGTTATGTCCGTTATGTACTCGCACTTTGCAAATACACTGTCACCGATATATTTTACACCGTCGAGATTTATCGTTTTGAGATAGGAGTCCTTAAAAGAATCTTTGTGAAGATATTCTACTCTCCAGTTAATGTCTATGCCCTCATTGTTTATGAAAGCCTCGACTTGCGGATCTTTGTCAAGTTCAACAGAGAGGTCAACGTCAATGACGTTCTCGTTGGCTTTTGTGATACCTACGACATATTCCGTCAGTACAGGCTCTTTTTCGCCTAAGAGATTGACTTCCACCTTGTAAATACCGTAATCGTACTTGCCGTCCTCCGACTTCCAGACATACACGTTTTTCTTGTCGTCGGGGTCGGGCAGTATCGGAACAGCCGTAAATTTGGTCGTATATCTTGAAGTGTCCGCAAATTCGTAGCTGTAGAGACCCGCATTAAAGCCTGGTTCGGGAACTACAGTCTCATCGGCGGCAAAAGCTGTCACATAGGAACTGCTTTTTACGTCGGTTTTCTTGGCAGAATTCCCCCCGCTTACTACAGATGTTCCCATTACACAGAGAACAGCGAGTATTCCCGCAATCACTTTTTTCATAATACAAACATTCCCCTCATATAAGTTATATAAAATTTGTACTTTCCCTATTACATAAGACATATAACAGGACATGTAAATATTATATCATGTTCATGGCAAAAAGTCAATAGTGTGCGGAAACGAACATATTTTTTCGTATATATGCACAATATCTTCTGCATATTTTTGTTATAATCTGACACTTTTGCGTTAATATCATGAGGTCGGGAGGACTTCGCCCATAAACCCCCGATTAGAGACAGTTGTCCTATGAACTCCAATTGGGGAGACGTTGCCGCCAAACCCGTCAGAACGATTAGGGGGACAAGTCTCCTGTCCTTAGACGTTCTCTCTGTGGGAATAATCATGGGGGGTTCGGGGGGATTCTTCCCCCCGACGGGGGTTTGGGGGGCAAAGCCCCCCACAAAGCAACTCCCCCACTCGAAATTCCGTATAAACTGCTATTGACAAAAAGAAAAAAATGTGATAGACTTATACTACACAGGCTGGTTGCGAGAATATCACACTCTGTCAGCCGTAATTTAATTTATTTAATCCAATATTTACAAATTATTACATTTTCGGGGAGCGTTTCAATGAAAAACTGGGAAATAAAAAAATCAGACAGGGAGACTGCATCTGCAATTATGTCTGCCTGCGGAGTGTCCTCTCTGACCGCCTCCGTACTCTCTGCAAGGGGGTACAAGTCTCCTGAGGAAGCTGTCGGAAGTCTCGAATGCAATGCCCTTTCAGACCCGTTTCTTATAAAGGACATGGACAGGGCGGTGAAGGCTATAGAGGAAGCCGTACAGGAACAGAAAAAAATATGTATCTACGGCGACTACGACTGTGACGGCATTATGTCGTCATTTATACTATATTCATATCTGAGTGAAGCAGTCGGGGCGGACGTTGAATACTATATTCCCGAGCGTTCGGAGGGGTACGGTCTCAACACGGGTGCAGTCGACAAATTAAAAGAGAGGGGGATTGAATTTATAATAACAGTCGACAACGGCATAACTGCCGTCAAGGAAGCGGAATATATATACTCTCTCGGCATGAAACTCGTCATAACCGACCACCACCAACAGCTTGATGTCCTGCCGAAAGCGGAAGCGGTTGTTGACCCGCACCGCCACGACTGTGAATCGCCGTACAAATTTTCCTGTGGAGCAGTTGTCGCTCTCAAACTGGTCTGTGCAATGGAGGGGGGAGACTATACCCTCGTTCTTGAGCAGTTCGGAGACCTCGCCTGTATTGCCACTGTTGCGGACGTGGTGAGCATAACGGGTGAGAACAAGTTCATAGTCTCAAACGGTCTGAAACTGATAGAGAACAGCGACCGTCCCGCAATTGTCGCACTGAAAGAGGTGAGCAGTCTGACGGGAAAGAAAATCGACTCCTCGTCAGTCGGTTTCAGGATAGGACCGAGAATAAATGCGTCGGGGAGACTTGGTTCTGCTATGACTGCAATGAAACTTCTGACGTGTCAGACGGTTGAGGAGGCTATGAAGTATGCGGACGAAATGGAACTTCTGAACACCGAGCGAAAGAACATGGAAAACACAATCGTAAAAGAAATATACAAAATGGCTGACGAAAATCCCGAAATCGTCAGGGGGCGTGTCATATTTGTGTGCGGGAAGGGCTGGCATCACGGAATAATAGGAATAGTCGCATCGAGAATTGTTGAAAAGTTCGGCAAGCCCTGTTTCATAGCCTCGGAGGAAAACGGAGAGGTCAGAGGTTCTGCACGCTCTTTCGGGAGTTTCTCCGTTGCACATTGCCTGAAATACTGTGCGGACACCCTTGAAAAATTCGGCGGTCACGCAGGAGCAGGCGGTTTCACAATAAAGCAGGGTATGACGGAGGATTTCCACAAAATGCTCGAAAAGTACGCCCTTGAAAACCACCGCATTATGCCGTTTATGTCGCTGTGTGCGGACACGTCCGTATCGCCCGCAGAGCTGAACGTCAAGACTATTTCCGATTTGGACGTTCTAAAACCCTTTGGTGTCGACAATGAAGAACCCCTCTTTGCGGTACAGGGTGCGGAAGTCCTTGAAATTGTACCCTTGCAAGCGGGAAACCACACAAAGCTGAAAGTTAAATTCGGAGACGTGTACGCCACTGCACTTGCCTTTGGAGTGTCTCCCGAAGAGATACCCGTGAAGCGTGGGGACAGGTGCGACATGATTGTGAGACTGGAGCTGAATGAGTTCAGGGGGAATGTCTCCGTGTCGGTCTACATATCGGACATACGTCCGCAGGGTTTCAGACAGGACAAATATTTTGCGGGTCTCATATCGTTTGAGGCTTTCATGAGGGGTGAGGAACTGCCCGAGAGTTACTACCCCGCAATGCTGCCGTCAAGGGAGGACGCAATGACGGTCTACAGGAACATTCCGAAACAGGGTATATGTGTTGACAGTCTCTATATAATGCTCGCAAGTGAGAGAATGAATTACTGCCGTTTCAGCGTGATAATCGAGACTTTCAGACAGCTCGGTCTCGTTGAGATGTCGGGCGGACTCAGTTTCATAAAGAAAATTGAGACAAGCGGGAAGTCGGACTTATTTTCCGCACCAATTCTCCGCTCTCTGATTGAAAAGACCGAAAAGACCGAAAAGACAGAAAAATAAAAAAACAATATCGGAAAACATATGGGAGAAAAAACAGGAGTGGTTTAATATTTTTTAGTTTAATAAATGATCTGAAATAATCTAAATAATTTAATATAAAATAAAAATAAGGACATTGAATTATTCGGTTTCTGATATTTCTCCACTCCCGCAACAAGACTGCTTCAAGGAGGTATTAAGTATGAATAATGAGATGAATACGGTTGGAAACAAGTCCGATAATTTTGACCCCGCTTTGGCTGAAAAACTGCTGGAGACGCTCCCCGACTACGATTCTGACTGTACTATTGACAGGATAATCCATAAAATTATTACCTGTGACAAGCAATACGACCTGAGCAAGATTATTTCCGCATACGAATTTGCGGAAAAGGCTCACAGAGGACAAAAACGCTCTTCGGGACAAGACTATATAATTCATCCGCTTGCAGTTGCGGGGATTCTCCTTGATTTCTGTATGGATACCGACACTATCTGTGCGGCTTTACTGCACGATGTCGTTGAGGACACTCCCGCCACTTTTGACGACCTGAAAAAGCGTTTCGGACAGGACGTTGCAATGCTCGTTGACGGTGTCACAAAACTGAGTAAAATTCCCGCCATAACGAAAGAGCAGATGCAGGCGGAGAACGTCAGGAAGATGGTCCTTGCGATGTTCAATGACGTGAGAGTAATAATAATAAAACTCGCTGACCGTCTCCACAATATGCGTACACTGAAATACCGTCCCCCCGAAAAGCGAATTTACACGGCAACGGAGACTATGGAAATATACGTCCCGATATGCAGGAGATTCGGCATAAAAGCCGTAAAAGAGGAGCTTGAAGACCTGTCGCTGAGGATTCTCGACCCCTACGCCTATATCGAACTCGAAAAAATCATGGAGAGCCGCAAGGAAGAGAGAGAGGCTTTTATTGAGACCATAAAGAAACGTATAGAGAAGGGGTGCAGTACCTTTGAGTTCAAAGAACCGCCCGTCATAGACGGAAGAGTCAAGAGCATATACAGTATGTACAGCAAGATATACAATCTCGGAAAGAGTATTGACCAGATTTATGACAAGTACGCCGTGAGGGTGATAGTCTCCACAAAACAGGAGTGTTACAACGTTCTGGGAATTGTACACGATATGTTCCAGCCGCTCCCGAACCGTTTCAAGGACTACATCTCAACACCTAAGCCGAACGGCTACCAGTCTCTCCACACGACCGTTCTCGGGGAGGAGGGCATACCGTTTGAGGTACAGATAAGGACTATGGATATGCACTTTACCGCCGAATACGGTGTCGCAGCACACTGGAAGTACAAAGAGGGCGGAAAAGGCGGTGACGGCATGGAAAAACGCATGATGTGGGTGAGACAGGTCATAGAGGCACAGCAGAGTGCGGACGACGTTGAGGAGATAGTAAACGCCATAAAGACAGAGGCTATAGAGGAAATTTTTGTTATGACTCCGAAGGGAATGACTATTTCCCTGCCTGTCGGGGCAAACGTCATAGATTTTGCGTACAAGATACACACGGAAGTCGGACACAGGACTATAGGTGCGAAAGTGGACGGAAAGATAGTCCCGCTTGACTACAAGTTGCAAATGGGACAGATTTGCGAAATCCTGACCGCAAGGGAGAGAGACAGAGGTCCGAGCCGTGACTGGCTGAATATAGTCAAGACAAACGAAGCACGTTCAAAAATACGTTCGTGGTACAAGAGGGAAAAGCGTGAGGAGAATATAGCGGAGGGCAAAAAGTCCCTACAGAGGGCGTTCAAGAGATACAGAATAAATCTCGATGAATCGCAGTACACGGAGTTCCTCCACGATGATTTTCACAGACACAACTGTGCAACTCTTGACGATTTCTATGCGTCAATAGGCTATGGCGGAGTGTCGCTGAACAAGATTATTCCACGTCTCAAAGACAAGTACGACAAGGAGTACGGTGTCAGTGAGGGACAGGAGACTCTTCACCTTATAAAGCCGAAATCTCCCCATGTGGACGGAATAGTCCTCGACAGGGAGAACAACATAGCTATAAAATACGCAGCCTGTTGCAATCCGCTCCCGGGGGACGAAATAGTCGGATTTATAACAAGGGGACACGGGCTGTCCGTCCACACCACGAAGTGCAGAAATTATCTGTCGGCACTCCAGAGAAATGATCCGGCAGAATTGCAGAGGTGGACACACGATATACAGTGGACCGATGAGCAGAATATACCTCTACAGACGGAGTTCACGGTGACAGCGACAGACCGTGTGGGACTGGTATACGACATAACTTCCGTACTCACAGCTTCACACATACCGATAGTACACTCTTCCTCCAGAAACTTAAAGAGCGGGAACGCATCATTTGACGCTGCAATAATAATTTCGGGTACGGAACAGCTTGAAAAACTGTTTGAGAAGATAAGAAAAGTGGACGGAGTAATATCGGTCGAGAGGTCAAAAAAATAATGGACTATTTATAGCGGACTATTTGGGGGGCTATGCCCCCCAAGCCCCCCGTGAACGATAGGAGGCAGGGGGCTTTGCCCCCTGAACCCCCATTGGGGGCTCTGCCCCCAAACCCCCGTCGGGGGGAAGAATCCCCCCGAACCCCCCATGATAGAAACAAGAATTTATACGAACCCTAATCGTTCCTAATTAAACACAAAGGGAGAATTTTATGGATATATTTACAATACAACTCGGCGGACTTATGGCAAACTGCCACATAGTCCGCACATCGCCTGACACCTGTGTTGCTCTCGATATCGGCGGTGACAGCGATTTTTTTCTGAAATTTTTAGAACGTGAAAATCTGAAACTCAGCAAGATACTCCTGACACACGGTCATTTTGACCATATGTGCGGTGCGGAGGCTGTGAGACTTGCAACGGGTGCGGAGGTATTTGTGCATGAAAATGATGCAGATATGTTAAGCAGCCCCGAAAAGTCCCTCTATTCGGATATAAGGGCGGGGAAATTCTGCCCTGTCACGGAGTTCTCAACTCTCAAAGACGATGACACCATAAAAGACGGTGAACTGTCTTTTCAGGTTCTGCACACCCCCGGACACTCGGAGGGCAGCGTGTGTTATCTGTGCGATGACAGAATTTTTTCGGGCGATACTTTTTTCAGAGGGTCAATAGGACGAACGGATTTTATGGGGAGCAGTGTTCCCGATATGAAAAAATCTCTCCGCAAAATCAACTCTCTTGACGGCGATTTCAGAATTTACACAGGTCACGGCGAGAGTACAACTCTTGAATACGAGAGAAAAAACAACCCCTATATATTGGAATACGGTGCTTAAAATGGTTGACAAAAACAAAATGCCGATTGTTTTGGTCGGCAATTATTCTTCAAAATACGAAATCGAGTCTATTTGTAAATTATTTTTCAATACGGCGAGATTCAGGTTTTCAAGTGACGTAAACGACGCACAGGGCGAGAGTTATATTTTGGCAAGTACTGCTGTTGAAAGTGAAATTCTCCTGACAGCTGAAATACGTCTTGACGGCGATACTCCCGAAAGACAGATAAAAACAATGTCTGTCAAGACGAAAAAAGACGATATTGAACTTGAATTATGCCGTCTTGTTTATCACATACTTTGCAGAAAAACAGGTATCAGACCGCCGTGGGGGCTTATGACGGGAATACGTCCTGTCAAAAAAGTAAAAGACCTTGTTTGCAGAGGACTTGACAGAGAGAGTGTCGGGAATTATTTCAGAGATAAATATGAAGTTTCGGAGGAAAAATTTTCCATAGCGTACAGGACAGCTTTGAACCAGATACCTATTTTAGAGAACTTGGACGGAAATTCCGTGAGTTTATACATATCAATACCGTTTTGTCCGTCAAGGTGCAGTTACTGTTCGTTCGTGTCGCACTCCGTCACAATGAAGTCCGCCGTGAAACTTATTCCCGAATACGTCTCCGCACTTTGCAGGGAACTCGAAATAACAGGCGAACTTGTCAGCGAAAACGGTCTTAAAGTGGAGACTGTCTACTTTGGCGGGGGTACACCTGTTGCAATATCCGCAGAACAGATAAAAATTTTAATGGAGTGCGTTGAAAAAATTTTTGACCTGACTAATCTCAAAGAGTACGACTTTGAAGCGGGCAGACCTGACGCTTTTACGGAGGAGAAGCTCAGAGTTGTAAAAAATTTTGGCGTGACGAGAATTTCCGTCAATCCGCAGACTCTCAACAATGAGGTGCTTAAAACTATAGGCAGACACCACACCGCTGAAGACACTCTTAAAGCCTTTGAACTTGCGAGAAAAGTCGGTTTCAAAAATATAAATATGGACCTGATAGCAGGACTTCCAAATGACACAGCGGAGAGTTTCGGGAGTACCCTTGAAAAAATACTCACGCTGTCACCAGAGAGTATAACAGTCCACACCCTCACACTCAAACGCTCTTCTGAACTGTTTCAGACAGGCAGTACGGGAAATCCTGCTTCTGAAATGGTAGGCTACAGTATCGGCAGGCTTATAGATTCGGGCTATGAACCCTATTATATGTACTGTCAGAAAAACACTGTCGAAAATCTTGAAAATATAGGTTACGCAAAAAAGGGCTGTGAAAGTCTTTACAACATTTTTATAATGGACGAAATTCAGACCATAATAGGAGCAGGTTGCGGTGCCTCCACAAAAATGGTTTTCCCGGACGGCATGATTCGGAGATTCCACAATCACAAGTACCCATATGAATATATCACACGTTTCGACGAGCTTATGCAGAGAAAAGAGGAGATTTCCGAATGCCTGAAAAAAATAAATTCTATGAGACTGAAATAACAGGGCTCAGTTCAGACGGAGCAGGCGTGTGCCGAGTGGAGAATATGGCTGTCTTTGTACCCGATACGGCTGTGGGGGACAAAATCAGAGTGAAGATAGTGAAAGTCCTGAAAAACTACGCCTACGGGATAGTTGACGAAATTTTAGTGCCGTCTGTGGATAGGGAGGAACGTCCCTGCAAAGTCTGCAAAAAGTGCGGAGGTTGCGTTTACAGGCATATTTCCTATAAAGCGGAGTGCCGTGCAAAAGATGACATTATCAAAAATGCGTTCAGGAGAATAGGCGGTCTGAACCCCGTCTTTGAGGAGTTTATCCCCGCCGAAAATCCCGAACACTACAGGAATAAAGTTATACTTCCTTTCGGCAGGAGGGAAAACGGTCTTGCGGAATGCGGTTTTTTCGCACCGAGAAGTCACAGGATAATCCCAATGGACAGCTGCAGTCTGCAACCCTGTATATTTGACGATATTGTAAATTATATTAAAAACAGTCCGCAGATGTACGGAATAAAAATTTACAATGAAGAAACTCACACAGGCTGGCTTAGAAATCTTTATATCAGACAGGGCTTTCACAGCGGTGAGATAATGGTCTGCTTTGTGGTGACAGGCGAAAAGACAAATCCCCACTTCAGAAATATGGTCAGGGGACTTGTTGACAAGTTCACTGATATAAAGAGCGTGGTACTCAATATAAATCCCGACAATACAAATGTAGTACTCGGCAAAAAGTGCGTGACACTGTTCGGCAGCGACACTATAGAAGACACCATGTGCGGAAATAGGATTCAAATTTCACCTCTGTCTTTTTATCAGGTGAACACTGTGCAGGCTGAAAAGCTGTACGGAAAAGCCCTTGAGTACGCCTCCCCTGACATAAATGACACTGTTGCAGACCTCTATTGCGGAACGGGTACAATAGGGCTCTCAATGGCAAATCATGTGAAAAAAGTCGTTGGGGTGGAGATAGTCCCCGAAGCTGTCGAAAACGCTCGCACAAACGCACAGTTAAATAATATATCAAATGCCGCATTTTACACGGGCGACGCAAAAGATTTCCCCGATAACGCCGATATTGTAGTTCTCGACCCTCCCAGAAAGGGCTGTTCGGAGGAGACTCTCATTTCAGTCAAAAATATCAACCCGAAAAAAATAGTCATGATTTCCTGCAATCCCGCTACTGCCTCTCGTGACGCAAAATGGCTTTCACAAAACGGCTACAACGTCGAAAAAGTCTGTGGTGTCGACCTTTTCCCGTCAACTAAACACGTTGAGTGCGTGGTGCTGATGTCACGGAACGAGAGTTGAAAAGCCCAGTTTTTAGGAAGCAATGGAATTAGTCTTTACGGCTGGTGTATGTATCATAACGGGGAAAAACCAATACTGTCGCTGTATTGAGTTTTTTATATTTTTGTTTTTTATTTTTCTTGTTTTTGTTTTTTTTTTTTTTTTTTTATTTTTTTTTTTTT
>CANQWR010000002.1 GCA_947627625.1 uncultured Ruminococcus sp.
TCACCGCCTTTATCTCTATTATACCACCTATATACAAAAAAGTCCAGCGTTCGGCTGAACTTTTTTGACAGGCTGAAAGCATCACTTTCGGGTGATGCTTTTTTAATTTTATTTAATTTTATTTAATTTTATTTAATTAAATCACTTATTTTTCATAAAAATATTGCTGAGAAGTGGCACAGCAGCACTCATTCCGAGAGCTATATAGAACTGATTTTTTGTGAGCATTACGGTCTCAAAAATCATTCTCAACTGCGGTACAAGAATGCAGACCGCAAGGACACCAGCGGAGAAGAGTACAGCGAGTATGAGACTGAAATTGCCGAAAGGGTTCATTCTGAATATAGATTTAGTTTCACTCCTGCACTCAAAGACGTGAATAAGCTGTGAGACAACGAGTGTCACAAGGGAGCAGGTTCTTGCGGCGGCGAGAGTACCACCCGTGCGGACTGCGAGACTGAAAGAGGCGAGAGTTGACAGACCTATAAAAATGCCCCTGAAAACTATTTTCCACATGAGACCGTCCGAAAAAAATCCCTCATCGGATTTGCGTGGCGGACGGGACATTATGTCTTTTTCGGGAGGTTCGAGACCGAGAGCTATTGCAGGCAGACCGTCCGTGACGAGATTCACGAGTAAAATCTGCACGGGGAGCAGGACAACAGGCATGCCCATTACTATTCCGAGAAACATGGTCAGGACTTCGCCTATATTGCACGAGAGAAGATAGCGGACAAATTTTCTGATATTTGCGTACACGCACCGCCCCTGTTCAACAGCGTTCACGAGAGTTGCGAGGTTGTCGTCAAGTAAAATGACATCGGAAGCCTGTTTAGTTACGTCAGTACCCGTGACACCCATTGCGACACCAACATCAGCCTCTTTTATTGCAGGAGCGTCGTTTACGCCGTCTCCCGTCATGGTGACTATGTGTCCAAGGCGTTTGAAACTGCGGACTATTCGGAGCTTGTGTGCGGGTTCGACACGTGCAAAGACGGTGTACTTATCTATGCACTTGTCGAGTTCCTCATCGGATAGCCTGTCGAGTTCCGCACCCGTCATAGCGAGACCGTTTTTCAGCAGTCCCGCTTGTCTTGCGACTGCGACGGCAGTTTTCTTGTGGTCTCCCGTAATCATAACCGTTTTGACGGAAGCCGATGCACATTTTCTTATGGCAGTCTTTGCCTCTTCTCTGGGAGGGTCGAGCATTCCCGAAAGACCGAGAAACACGAGATTGCCACGGTTCGGGTCAAATTTTTCCGACACACAGAATGCAAGAGCGAGTACACGGAGTGCGTTTTCGGACATTTCGTTTACTTTTTCCGATATTTTATTTTTCAACTCTCTGTTTAGTGGGAGAATTTCGCCCCTGTCGGTCATGTACTGCACACACCTTGACAGTATGACTTCCTCCGCACCCTTGAAGTAAATTATTTTTTCGGAACCGCAAAGACAGTGTACGCACATAAATCTTGTCTCACTGTCAAAGGGGTACTCATCAAGGCGAGTGCAGGAGGGTGTCAGGGAGGATTCCGTCATATCCGCCTTTGCACCTGCTATAAGGAGAGCTATTTCGGTGGGATCACCCGTGACGTTCCACTCACCTTTTCCCTCAAGATTTCCTCTGTTACGGCTTCTGACGTTTTCGGAAGTCGAAATTTTCGCATCGGAGCAGAGTACACCGCATTTAAGGGTTTCCGTGAGAGCCTTTTCGCTTTTTGGGTTCACGGAAATTTTCCCCTCACCCTTTGATATTCCGCCTGAAATTCTGTAACCCATTCCCGAAAAATAGAAATCGCTTTCAGCCGTTGAAACTCTTGTGACGGTCATTCTGTTTTCTGTTATAGTACCTGTTTTGTCTGAACATATAACGGACGCACAGCCGAGGGTTTCCACGCTGTGGAGTTTGTTCACAAGAGCCTTTTGTTTGAGCATTCTGTTGACGGCAAGTGCAAGGGCGATAGTGACGGTAGCGGGGAGACCTTCAGGAATTGCGGCAATAGCTATAGTTATGCCGGTCATGAGCATTTCAAAAACGTCCTCACCCCTAAGCACTCCCGCAAGAAATACCGCCACGCACACAAAGAGACATATAACAGCGACAACTTTTCCGAGTTCCGCAAGACGTTTTTGCAGGGGAGTCATTTCGCTGTCTATATCTGTGAGCATTTCGGAGATTTTTCCCATTTGAGTATTTTTTCCAGTTGCGATAACTCTTGCACGGCAAGTTCCCCTCACCGCAGAAGTACCGCAGTACACAACATCGGGACGGTTCAGGGAGTTATCCATATTGGCAGGCGAACCGAGAGTTTTCGGCACAGGTTCGGACTCTCCGGTCAATACAGCCTCGTCAGCCGAAAATTCAGCGGACTTTATAACAGAACAGTCCGCAGGAATCCTGTCGCCTGCCTCTATTTCAACGACATCATCCACGACAAGTTGTGACGCATCAATCTGTTTTAGAACGCCGTCACGCCAGCACTTTGCAGTCGGGGCAGTCATTGACCTCAGAGCTTCAAGAGTGTGTTCGGTTCTGAACTCCTGTACAAAGCCGAGAATGGCGTTCAGGAGGACTATGAGAATTATGGTGACAGCGTCGGTGATTTCGCCCATAAACATGGAGATAACAGTCGCTATCAGCAGAATCATCACCATTATGTCCTTGAACTGTCCGACAAATATTTTAACGGCACTGTTTTTTTTGGCATCTCCGAAGACATTTTGACCGTCTTTTCTGAGTCTGTCTTCAGCTTCCTGCTCTGTAAGCCCCATAGTATCAATCCTTTCTCTACAGACTACTTGCGTTTTTAGAATAATTGAAGTGTTTATTGGGAGGTGTGCCCTCCTTGACCCCAAAAATTAAAGCGGTAGACTTATCATAGGGGGTCTGGGGGTTTCCAACCCCCAGCGGGGTCAAGGGGCGGAGCCCCTTGTGGGGGTTCAGGGGGCGAAGCCCCCTGCCCCTAATCGTTCTAATAAAAATTTGCACATTCCCCGACAGTTTAGAAATAAAAGAAATTTCCAAAAAAATATAATTTTAATAAAATTATTTTTTGGGCAAAGCCCCCTGCCCCTAATCGTTCCAATAAAAATTTGCACATTCCCCGACAGCTTAGAAATAAAAGAAATTTCCAAAAAAATATAATTTTAATAAAATTATTTTTTGTGGCAAAGCCCCCTGCCTCTTATCGTTCCAATAAAAATTTGCACATTCCCCGACAGTTTAGAAATAAAAGAAATTTCCAAAAAAATATAATTTTAAGAAAATTATTTTTTGGGCAAAGCCCCCTGCCCCCTAATCGTTCCAATAAAAATTTGCACAGTCCCCGACAGTTTAGAAATAAAAGAAATCTCCAAAAAAATATAATTTTAAGAAAATTATTTTTAAGAAAATTATTTTTTGGGGTTTGGGGGCGAACCCCCAAAAATTTTAATAATCGTTCTAAACGCAAGAAGTCGAATATCTGTCCTTAAAAGATATGCTGAAAAGTGCGGGCTTATCCCAAAGAGGACAAATTTTTTATGATTAAACTGTGAAAACTGTGTTAAGCAAAGGGGCGTGAATTTTCACAGAATGTTTTGTAAAAATATACATTAAGAGCAAACAGTTTTCACAAAGGGCTTTTATAATATAATCACAACCTGAGGGAGATGAGAAAGAGCCTGAAGGTTGTGATTGATTCAGATTTATATGAAAGGGAATGTGAGTTATATGAAACAGTACGATTTTGATATTCAGGACATATCCGAGAATGAAAATTCAACGGTGAGCTACGATTTCAACGCAGGCGGGAACAATTCCCCGAAAAACCCCAAGAGACACACTCTTCTGAAAATAGTCGCAGGACTTATGGCAATGGTAGTTGTGTCCGCAGGTTCGATAGCGGTCTACAAGCAGGTTTCACCGGAAAAAACAGTTTCGGGTACGGTAGTTTCGGACAGTAGTGAAACAAAGGAGGAAACGTCCAATTCTATAAAGTCCTCACCGATGAGCCTTATAGAACCCGACGACGAAAAGGGAAATGCACTGACTACAGAGCAGGTAGTAGAAAAGGTACTGCCGTCGGTAGTGGGAATAGAGTCGCAGTTCACTATAACTTCTCAGAACAATACGGACGACTTTTTCAATAATTTTGGTGGATTTGGTTTCGGTTTCGGAGGATTTGACTTTGGCAACAACGAGCCGTCCACTTCAACGGCAACGGCAACGGGTACGGGAGTGATAATAAGCGAGGACGGCTATGTAGTCACAAACGCACACGTTATATATGACACCGAATACGGCGGAGGTCTTTCGGACAAGATTTCGGTAGTTTTCAATGACGATGAAAGCCACGATGCGGAAGTAGTGGGTTACGACACGGACTGTGATTTAGCTGTACTGAAAATAGATGCGGACAATCTCACACCTGCCGAATTTGGAGACAGTGACGAGCTGAAACTTGGAGAGTCTGTAGTGGCAATAGGAAATCCTCTCGGCTTTGAACTTATGGACACCGTAACAGGCGGTCTTGTGTCGGGACTTAACAGAGATATAACCATAAACGACAAGCCAATGACGCTTATACAGACAGATGCGGCTATAAATTCGGGAAATTCAGGCGGTCCGCTTATAAACAAGTACGGACAGGTCATAGGAATAAACTCTTCAAAAATGAGTTCGTCATATATGTCCACAGAAGCGTCAATAGAGGGAATAGGCTTTGCGATTCCGTCAAATGAAGTTTCAAGGATAGTGGACGACATAATGGAGTACGGCTATGTGACGGGAAAGCCGCAGCTTGGCATAAGCTGTCAGGACGTTACAGAGATGGTCTCACAGATGTACGGTTTACCCGTGGGTGTCTACATCACGGACGTGACAGAGGGCAGTGCCGCTGAAAAGGCAGGACTTGGCAAGGGAGACGTAATAACCGCTGTGGACGGCGAGAAGGTCACGACTGCCGAGGAGCTGAACGCTCAGAAGAACAAGCACGAAGCAGGCGAGGACTTGGAAATAACATACGTTGAAAACGGCACTCAGGAGGAAAAGACCATAACAGTCACCCTTGACGAGGCAAAATCTGAAGAGTAATAAAATTAAAGACAACAACTATTCTCCTTTACAAATACATTCTCTCAAAGAAAACGACCGATATAAAAACATCGGTCGTTTTCTATGTTTAATTATTTTTGTTGTTTTTGTTATTATATAACTCAAGAAGTCTGTCGAGAATTATATTTGCGACATCCGATTTGGTCATAATATCGAGCATTTCGGACGATTTTTCCGTTATAAGAGTTACTATATTTGTATCTGTGCCGAAACCCGCACCCCGTTGGTTTACGGAGTTGGCACAAATCATGTCTGCATTTTTGGAGATGAGTTTTTTTCGGGAGTTTTCAAGAAGATTTTCTGTCTCCATTGAGAAACCGCAGACAATCTGGCGGGGGTTTTTATTTTCACCGATATATTTTAGAATGTCGGTGGTACGCCTGAATTTCAGGAGAAGTTCGCCGTCAGATTTTTTGATTTTGTTCTCTGAAAATTCGGCAGGGGTGTAGTCGGCGACAGCGGAAGTCATCACGAGAATATCGTTTTGCGGAAAATTTTCTTTTACGGTTTGGAACATCTCTTCAGCAGATATTGCACTCAAATTTCCCACGAACATAGGCGGTTCAATGTCTGTGTGAGCGGAAACAAGAGTGACATCCGCACCCCTGAGCATTGCACAGCGTGCTATAGCGTAACCCATTTTGCCTGTGGAGTGGTTTGTCACAAATCTGACAGGGTCTATGCTCTCACGGGTTGCACCAGCCGTGACGAGAATTTTGAGTCCCTGCAAATCTTTTTCAAAGGCAATTTCACGGACTACATATTCAAGAAGAGTATTTTCGTCGGGGAGTTTCCCGTCACCAATGTCACGGTTTGCGAGCATACCTTTGACAGGTTCGATAATTTCATAGCCGAAATTTTTTAATTTTTTAATATTGTCCTGAACAATAGGGTTGTGGAACATATTGTGGTTCATAGCGGGAGCAATAATTTTTTTACAGGTGCAAGCCATTACGGTAGTGGTGAGCATATCGTCAGCGATACCGTTGGCGATTTTGCCTATTACGTTTGCGGAGGCGGGAGCTATAATGGCGACATCGGCTTTTTTTGCTATGGAGACGTGTTCGACACTGTATTCAAAATTTCTGTCAAAAGTATCTATAAGACACTTGTGCTGGGTGAGAGTTTCAAAAGTCAGAGGGTTTACAAATTGTGTGGCGTTCGGAGTCATTGCAACATGAACGTCCGCACCGAGTTTTGTCAGCATTCTTGCGAGGTTGCATATTTTGTATACCGCTATCGAACCCGTCACGCCTATCAGGACAGTTTTTTTGTCGAGAATATTACCGTCCATATCAGAAGTTGAAACCATTGAAGCCCCAGTTGAGGGTTTCGGAATATTTTACATAAACTCTGTTTGACGGAACGGAGATAGTGTTCTCAATTATAGTACATATCTGTGTGGTGAGTTTTTCATAGGCGGTAGGGTTAGCCTTGCCGAATATGCTGATGTCCACCATAACAGCAGGTTCGGAACTTCCCGCAAACCACATATTGTGACCTGTTTCAATGTCAGTCATGATGTAGCTGACAGGTTTTCCGAGGTTCACGGAAACGGCGTTGTCGATAGCCTTTTCGAGTTTTTCCATAGTATCTCCCGAGAGATTTTTGTTTGTCTTTACGTTAATAAACGGCATAGTAAATTCTCCTTTTATTTTAATTTTATTTTAATTATTTTAATTTTTATTATTTTAATTATCTTGATTATTTTTATTTAATTCATATATTACGGACAGCCCTTTCATAAGCAAGTCGCTGTCGGTGATAATTTTTCTTTCACAAAGTGGTACTACCTTTTCGGCAAGACCGCCCGTTGAGACGACTGTACAGCTATAGCCGAGTTGTTTTTCAATGCGTGAGACAATGCCGTCCACAGCACAGGCGTGCGAGAGGATTATACCGTTTCTTATGGAGTCGGCAGTATTTGTACCGATTACGCCCGCAGTTCCACCGAGATTTATTTCGGGGAGTTTTGCGGTATTTTTTGCGAGAGCTTTGACGGAAGTCACAAGACCGGGGAGGATAAGTCCGCCGAGATATTTTTTATTTTTATCAATTACGGATATAGTGGTAGCAGTCCCCATGTCAATTATTATGACGGGTGAACCGTAAATTCGGCACGCCCCCACAGCATCGGCAATTCTGTCCGCACCGAGTTGTTTCGGGTTGTCAATACATATATCGAAACCTGTTTTCAGGTTGCTGTTGACAATCATTGCATCTGTCCGCAAAATTTTCCTGACAGCTCTCTGCAATATTTCAGTAAGAACAGGCACTACCGAGCATATCACCACATCATGAATATCTGTAAATTCCACAGAATTTATCTCAAGAATATTTTTTATAACAACAGCATATTCGGTCTCAACAGCTGAAGTATTTGTTGAGATCCTCTCCGAGAATACAATTTTGTCACCATCCATACAGCCGAGTACTATATTAGTATTGCCTATATCAACGGCAAAAAGCATAATTTCAACTCTCTTTCTATATGCCTTACGGCATTGGGATTTTGTGGGGGGCTCTGCCCCCCACACCCCCCGCCAAAGGGGGAAACCCCCTTTGGAAACCCGTGATTAAATATTTTTAGTTCTCCCACTATTCAAGTTTTCATTAATTGTGGGAGGTGTACTCTTTGTCCCTGATTGTTTCCTCTGTGGGAATAATCATGGGGGGTCTGGGGGGATTCTTCCCCCCAGCGGGGTCAAGGGGCGAAGCCCCCTGCCTCTAATCGTTCTAATGGGGGTCTGGGGGCGAAGCCCCCAGTCCTGAATAAATTATAAATTTTTATTCAAGTCCCGCCTGCTGTTTTGCGGCGGTGAGGGTGTTTTTCATAAGCATTGCAATGGTCATAGGACCTACTCCACCGGGGACGGGAGTTATGTATGAAGCTCTTTTTTCGGCGGACTCAAAGTCCACGTCACCGCAGAGCTTGTTGTTTTCGTCACGGTCCATTCCGACATCTATGACGACTGCACCCTCCTTTATCATGTCACCAGTTATAAATTTTGCACGTCCTATAGCCACGACGAGAATGTCCGCACCGAGACATATTTCTTTTAGATTTTTGGTCTTTGAGTGGCATATCGTGACAGTGCCGTTTTTCTGTAAGAGCAACATAGCCTGAGGTTTTCCGACAATATTGCTCCTGCCGATAACAACGCAGTTTTTACCCGTTATATCGGTGCCTGTACTCTCAATAAGACGCATTACTCCGGCGGGAGTACACGGCAGGAAAGAGTAGTCACCAATCATAATTTTTCCGACATTGACAGGGTGAAAAGCGTCAACGTCCTTTTCGGGGGATATAGTATTTATGACAGCTTTTTCGTCAATGTGAGGTGGGAGAGGTAGCTGCACGAGAATGCCGTTTATTTTGTCGTCACGGTTGAGGACTTCCACCAAATCAAGAAGCTGTTCCTGAGTTGTATTTTCGTCGAGAGCGTATTCATAGGACTGGAAACCCACAGCTTCACAAGCCTTTTTCTTGTTGTTGACGTAAACTCTCGATGCCTGATCATTTCCCACTATGACGACGGCGAGACCTACTTTCAGACCGTGTTCTTCACGGAGTTTTGCGGTTTCCTTGGCGACTTCAGCTTTTACGGCTGCCGAGACAGCTTTTCCGTCGATAATATTTGCCATAAAAATTCCTCTTTTCATTATTTATAAGTACTGCCTTTTTGGAGGGCGTTGTCCCCCGAACCCCTATTAGAATGATTATTAGAACGATTATTAGAACGATTAGGGGCAGGGGGCTTTGCCCCCTGAACCCCCACAAGGGGCTCCGCCCCTTGATCCCGCTGGGGGGAAGAATCCCCCCAGACCCCCCATGATAATCCACTATTGTTAATTTTTTTGGGTCAATGGGGAACATCGTCCCTCAGTAAGTTCTATAGTAATCATTTATTACTTTCCATTTCAGACAAATCCTCATCAGAGATACCGTTTTTCTCACGCCTTGCCCTTTCCATGAGCCTGTGCCATTCGGGGGTACTTGCGTAAAGCACGTAATTTTCGGGGTCACGCTTTACACGTGAGTGCATAATTATCTGTACAATTACGGAACACACAAAGACTATAATTGATAGAGCCTGTGAGACCCTTATATTTCCCGTCATGAGACTGTCCGTCCGCAGACCCTCCACTATAAACCTCTCCAGACCGTACCACATAAGGTACATCAGAAAAATCTGACCGTCATATTTACGCCTTTTTGACATGAAAGAGAGTACAAAAAAGCCGAGTATGCACCAGACCGATTCATAGAGAAAACACGGGTGGACGGCGTATTTTTCGGAGATTGAGACTGCACTCATTTCGGAGGCGTTTTGTGCGATGACGTTCTGAATAGTACCGCCCGTCATAGCAAATAGGGAGTCCGTGTTTGCACCGAAAGCCTCCTGATTGACGAAGTTGCCCCACCTGCCGACACCCTGACCGATGAGAAATCCGATAACGGCTATGTCGAGCATGGGTAAAATTTTTATTTTTTTAATCTTACAGATGACAAGCCCGACCGTGACAGCACCTATTATACCGCCATATATAGCAAGACCGCCGTTTCTGGTGTTTATTATCGCCATTATATCGCCTTTGTAGTACTCCCACCGACAGGCGACGTAGTAAATTCTTGCACCTATCAGACCGCCGAAAACTCCGCCAATAACAGCGTCAACAGCTTTGTCCGCATCGACACCGAAACGCTTCATTCTGGGAAAACAGTATATAGTTGCGAGGAGAAGACCGAGTGCGATTATAACGCCGTACCACTTTATTTCCACTCCAAAGACGGTAAAAGCGGTAGGGTTTATGTGGAATTTCCAGCCGAGATTAGGAAAGAATATTTCATAAGGGTCGGTTATAGCCTGAACCTCTTTCAAGACTCCACCGTCCCCTCAATCACGGACATAACAAGCCTGTCACCTCTGAGTTCGTCTCTTATAAAGGAGAGAACGTCATCGGACTTAAGTTCTGACGTGAATTTTATTGCGTCATACGGGGAAACTCCCTCCATGTGACTGTTCATCATGGTGTTTGCGACGGCTTCCACGTTGTTCAGTTCCCTGACCATTGAGCCGTAAGCGGATTTTTTAATTCTCTGGAACATCTTGTCATCAATTCCCTCTGATTTGAGACGTTCTGTTTCGGCGAGAATGTTCTCCCTTATCACTTCGGGCTTTGAGGAGTCACCGCTGAATATGACAGTGAAATAGCCGTCACCGCAGAAAACTTCCCCGCCGAAAGTAGAATTTATGACATTGTCTTTCAGAAGTCTCCTGTACATATCGGTCGAAGCGTCACAGAGAATAGACATAGCGACAGAAGCCGTGACGGATTTTTTGAGTCTCTCGACACCCGAACACGTCTTGCACTTGAAACCTATGTGGAAAACACTTGTTCCGACAGGCTGTTTTTCGTATATTTCGGACTGCACAATTTCGTCGGGTTCATCGGGAAAGACCGTTTCAAGCCCCTTGTCCTCACAGGTTTTCAGGCACTCGTCACATATCGCAAGGACCTCATCGGCGTTTATATTTCCCGCTATTGAGAGTACCATATTGTTGAGATTATAGAAAGTGTTATAGCACTTGTAGAGCAGATCCGCATCGATTTGGGCTATACTCTCTATAGTACCCGCAATGTCTATCTTGACAGGGTGGTTGTGGTACATACAGCGTAGCATATTAAAGAAAACTCTCCACTCGGGGTTGTCGTTGGTCATCTGTATTTCCTGACCGATAATTCCCTGTTCCTTGTCAACAGTCTCTTGGGTGAAATAGGGTTCCTGTACAAAGTTCAGGAGTATTCTGAGAGATTCCTGATAATTTTTTGAACAGCTGAAAATATAGGCAGTCTTGTCGAAAGAGGTGAAAGCGTTTCCGTTTGCACCCGTCTTTGCGTACAGTTCAAAGACATCGCAGTCTTCATTCTCAAAGAGTTTGTGTTCGAGGAAGTGAGCGATACCCTCTGGGACTTCCGTGTATTCTGTGTCACCCTTCTGTCTGAACATAGTGTTTATAGAGCCGTACTTTGTACCGAAAAGGGCTTCCACGGTACTGAAACCGTGCATTTCGCATATATATATGTCGAGACCGCTGTCGTGCTTGACGTGAATGCACTTGTCGCCTGTTGCGGAGCTTGTGATTACATTTTTCTGCATAATATCAGTCCTCCTTGCTGAGCATATAGTAGAAAGTATCAGGTTTCAGGGAATTTGCCGCATCGACAATTCTCTGACGGGAGACTTCCAAAAATCTGGCGAATTTCTGTGCGGGAGTGAGGATTTCGCCGTCACAGAGGCACTCAAAGAACCACATGGGATATGAAGTCGGGGAGTCGCCGACAGAGGAGAAAGCGTTGTCAAGGGAGGCAAGAGCGTTCTGGAGTTCGTCGTCGGAGAAATTGCCCTTTTTTATCTCGTCAAGCTGTCGGAGAATTTCGTCCTCAGCTTTTTGTATATTGGACTTCTCAACACCCGAGTCAATTGTCAAAACATTTTTCGGAGGGCTGAAGTGGCAGGCACAGTAGTAGCAGAGACTCATTTTTTCCCTGACGTTCACAAAGAGTTTTGAGACGGGAGTTTCGCCTAAAATCATGCTGACGAGACGGAGTGCGAAAACGTCGTCCGAATCGGACTTAAAGACCATTACAGTCTTGCACTGTCTTACGTCAATTTCCTCACTGACTTTCTCAATTTTGGGCTTTATCGGACTTGGCGTGCGGAAAACCACCTCTTGCGGAGAGCGTTCTGTTTGAGAAAAAGCCTCCCTGAAAGTCTCCTCAGCAAGACTGTTTTCATAAGGGGAAACGAAAGAAATTTCGATCTGTGCATTTTTGAGAAGATTTTTATACGCCCTGTAAGCGGACTGCGGAGTTACTCTCAGAGCAGTCTCTTTTGAACCGTATGGGACAATCCCCGCAGGTTCGTCTTTGAGGGCAGTTTGCAGAGCCTGTTTAAGGGCGTAACTCCTCTTGTCGTTCATTTCGGCATCTATTCTGTCGAGGAGGTCTTTTTTTTCTATGTCGAAGTTCTCCCGAGAGAAACCGCCGTCCTGGATATCGGGAGAGAAAATGCAGTCCCTTACTATCTGCACCATCTCACGGGTTATGTCCTCACCGTCTATGGCGTAGCGGTTGTCTATCCACGATGATGACACGCTCAGAACTTGCAAATCTCCTCTTTTTCCCGTTATGTGAGAGAGTCCCGAACCGTACAGAGACGAGAGTTTTTCGTTCATTTTTGCAATTGTGTTGAAAACGCTGTTTGTGGTTGCGATTACCCCCACAGCTATGGCGTTTTCGGAGACGTATTCGGGGTCATTTTTGACTATAAAGCGGATAGTCAGCTGACAGGTCTTGAATTTCTCGTCAATGACGGAGAGAAAACCTACCTTGTCTGAAATTTCCGTTCTGTTGTATTTCATGATTTTTTTACACTCCTTCTTTCAATTTTTTCCGTGATTTATAAATTCGGCAGATATCTATTATTATAGCATATCTGTGGACGAATTACCATAGAATTTTTGAAATTTTTTTCAAAGTATCTCCCATAGCACGGAAAAACCGCAGTTTTCCGAAAAAAACTGCGGTCTATAGCGGATATGATTACTCAGCGTCTTCGGAATCTTCCTCAACAGCTCTCATGGAAATACTTATTCTGTGGGAATCGGTGTCGATGTCCACAATCTTGACGGAGACAACGTCGCCCACAGAGAGAATATCTCTTATATTGTCGACTTTTCTGTCGGCAATCTGTGAGATGTGGATAAGACCGTCAACGCCCTCGATTATCTGTGCAAAAGCACCGAAAGAGGTTATCGAGACGATAGTGACCTTTATAACGTCACCGACACTGTAGTTTGCCTTGAATATTTCCCAAGGGTTGTCCTCAGGCTTTTTGTATCCGAGGGAAATTCTGTTCTCCTCGGGTTTGAGGTCTTTTATGTAGACTTCAAGGGTGTCGCCCACGCTGACAACTTCACTGGGGTGTTTAATTCTGTTCCAAGACAGTTCGGAGATGTGAACCATTCCGTCGATACCGCCGAGGTCGACGAACGCACCGAAACTTGTGAGGGACTTGACTTTGCCCGTATAAACCTTGCCGACTTCGGCGTTTGCCCAGAACTCAGCCCTTGCCTGTTCTTTTCTCTCGTTCTCGACAATCTTTATCGAGCCGACATAACTGCTGTTTCTGCCCTTTCTCCTGTCGGGATTTTCGGACTCAATTACTTTGAACTCAACTTTTTTGCCCACAAGTGAGCTAAGCTCGGCGTTTTTCGGCAGACCCGTCTGTGAAGCGGGAATAAAGACATTTGCACCGAGGTAGTCGAGTTTAACGCCTCTGTTGACCGCCTGTTTAACGGTTCCCTCAAGAGTCTCTCCGTTTTCCTTTGCCTCTGCGAGTTTGTCATAACCGATACGCTCATCGGCTCTTTTCTTTGATAGCTGAACAGTTCCCTCAGCATCGTTGACCTTTACTACGACAAGTTCGATTTCGTCACCGATTTTGACGACGTCGGAAGGCTTCTGCGAGGGGTCGGAAGTGAGGTCTCCGCACTTCACATAGCCTGTCTGTTTTGTACCGAGGTCTACGCTAATCTCAGTGTCATTGACAGTCACAACTATGCCCCTGACCTTCTCTCCGTTGTGGATTTTCTTGAAGGACTTGTCGATAGTCTCCTCATTGAAAATTTCCTCATCAGGGTTGTTAGTAATTATTTCATTTTCTGCCATTTTGGTTTGAACCTCCTTGATTATGAATGCCGGGGTAGAAGCACCGGCTGTTATGCCGATTTTGTCGGCACGGGGGAGCTGTAAGGTGGAAAGTTCGTCCGAATTTTCGATGTGATACGACGTACAGAACTGACTGCACACTTCATAGAGTTTCACAGTGTTTGAGCTGTGTTTACCGCCGACGACAATCATGAGGTCAGACTCTTTTGCGAGCTGTAAAGCGTCTGACTGTCTTGCATCGGTTGCACTGCAAATTGTATCGAAAACGACTATATCCGGATTGTCTTTCGGAATCACGTTCATACACTTTTCCCATACTACTATATTATACGTTGTTTGAGCGACAAATGCAAGCCTTTTTCCAAAAAAATTCCTGTTTTTTTCAAAAATGTCTTTTAGTTCAAAATTATCCTTAAAAACAGCATAATTTTGTGAACAATGTCCAATGATACCCTGAACTTCAGGGTGGTTTTTGTCGCCTGCTATCAGGATGAAAAAGCCCTCTTTTGATTTTTCGGAGACTATTTTGTGAATCCTTGCGACAAACGGACAGGTTGCATCGAGCATTCTGTTGCCCTTTTGGGATATACTGTCGTAAATATCCTGCCCCACGCCGTGGGAGCGTATAACAACAGTCTCATCGGGCTGTAGTTCGTCCACAGAGTCAATGACTCTTGCACCCTTTGAGATCATGTCGTCAACAACGTCCTGATTGTGAATAATAGGGCCGAGCGTAGCGACCTTACTATTCTGCTCAAGTTCATTATACACCATTTTTACCGCTCTGTCAACCCCAAAACAGAACCCGGCAGATTTTGCCACTTTTACTGTTGCCATTTTTAAGTCACTTCCTTAATTTAATTTTAATTTAATTTAATTTTAATTTAATTTCTGTTCGCACTTGTCGTCTTTCCATACGCCGACTGTTATCACGTCTCCTAATTTGTTGTACCTGACACCGAAACCGTGTCTTTTGCCGTTTTTCCAGTCGCCATAATAAGAAGTGCCGTCAGTATAAGTATATTTCCCTCTGCCGTTTATATGGTTGTCTTTCCATTCGCCCTCATAGTGTCTGCCGTCCGCACAAGCAAATTTCCCGTAGCCGTGTCTGTTGCCGTCTTTCCATTCACCCTCATAACGGTTGCCGTTTGCATAAGTCATTTTTCCTTTGCCATTTTTCTTGTTATTTTTCCATTCACCCTCATAACAATCGCCGTTAGCGTAAGTATATTTTCCATAGCCGTGAAATTTACGGTCTTTCCATTCACCCTCATAATGTGCACCGTCACCGTATTCCATAACCCCATAGCCGTTTATCTCATCGTCTTTCCATTCGCCCTCATAGGAAGGACCGCATTCCCATGTTATTTTTCCCTTGCCGTTTTTCTTGTTGTCTTTCCATTCGCCTGCATAATAAAACTCATAGTAACCCTCGTAACGGTCGCCTTCCATATCATAACATTTTCCATAGCCGTTTCTCTTGCCGTCTTTCCATTCGCCCTCATAATAATAGCCGTCCACGTCTGTAAATTTTCCCTTGCCGTGGAATTTACCGTTTTTCCATTCGCCCTCATAGCGTACACTGCCACCGTATTCCATAACCCCGTAGCCGTCACGTTTTTCACCGACGACCTCGCCCGTGTAGATACCCCATTCGTCTCTGTTGCCCTCTTCATAACGCTTGCGTTCAACCTGAAGTCTCGGGGGAGTTTTTTCCTCTGTCTTTTCACTTTCAGGAGACATTTCGGGAGATATGTTCAGCGGCACTCCGCAAAACGGACAGAACATAACATCGGGCGTTTCAATTTTCCACTCTCTTCCACATAAATTGCACTTCATGAATTTTCCTCCTCAGTTTTTTTATCGGGATTTTCGGGGACTTACTCGGGTTCATCGACAAGGGCTTTTATCTCCTCCATGTACTTCTTTTTGAGTTTGACAAGTTCCCTCGGGTTAGGATTTTCAAAATCCGTGCAGAAGTCCGCAGGGTAGACAGGTTTGCCGTATCGGACCGTTATTTTGCTCCTGAAATGGAGTTTCCCCGAAAAGGTAATACCGACAGGGATAATAGGTTTCCCCGAACGCACGGCTATGACGGCAGCACCCGAATGCCCCCGGTGGACTTTTCCGTCTTTGGAGCGAGTACCCTCGGGGAATATAATCAGACTTTTTCCCGAATCGAGTTTTTCAACGGCAGTGTCGAGAACGGCAGTGTCCCCCTTGCCCCTTGCCACGGGAAAAGCTCCGAGAGACTTTATCAACGCACCGAAAAATTTATTCTTGAAAAGTTCCTCCTTAGCCATAAAAACGTGTTCGCCCTTAAGGACACAGCCGACTATAGGAGGGTCTGCATTGCTTCTGTGGTTTGAAGTGAAGATGAGAGTAGTGTCGGAGGGGATATTTTCAAGCCCCTCCCAGTGAATACTAAAGCATATTTTTACACCAAGCCTGACAATTCTTTTAGCTATCTGATAATATATCATAATTTCTCCCCGATCATCTCAATTATTTTTTCAGCGGACTGTTCAAGAGTAAGTTTTGTTGTGTCCACGAGAACAGCGTCCTCAGCCTGTTTGAGTGGAGCAGTTTCACGGTGCATATCCTGATAGTCACGCTTTTTTATATCTTCAAGAATGTTTTCATAGGTCGGACAGTCGGGTTTTTCGGCGAGTTCTTTGTAACGCCTTTTTGCACGCTCCTCAGCGGAAGCTGTCAGGAAAATTTTCACGTCCGCATTTGGGAGAACTACCGTACCTATGTCACGTCCGTCCATGATGACGTTGTTTTCACGGGCGATTTTTTTCTGTGTCTCAAATAGATAAGCCCTGACAGCAGGTATTGCGGAAGTCCTTGAAGCAGCCATTGATATTTCGGGAGTGCGTATAAGACCTGAGACATCTCTGTCGCCGAGAAATACTCTCTGAACGCCGTCGGCAAATTTTATTGACAGACGGGCATTCGGGAGAGATTTTTCTATATCCTCATCGGGAATATTGTTTTCGGTTATGTACAACGCACACGCACGGTAGAGAGCACCCGTGTCGACATAGATGTAACCGAGTTTTGCGGAGACCATTTTTGCGATAGTACTTTTTCCCGCACCCGCAGGACCGTCGATAGCTATGTTTATATTTTTCATAATAAGAACTCCTTTTTAATTTTATTTTTTGGGGGAATGTTGCCCCCTTTGGCTTTCAAGATTAACAATAGTAGAATTATCATGGGGGGGTCGGGGGCGGGGTATGGGGTGTCCCCATTTTCAAATCACCCCCGACGGGGGTTTGGGGGCAGAGCCCCCAATGGGGGTTCAGGGGGCAAAGCCCCCTGCCCCTAATCGTCCTAATATTAAGAGGGAACTGCACTTGTTCTCTATTATTTCAATAGAAAAATTTCTAAAAAAATATAATTTTAAGAAAATTATTTTTTGGGCAAAGCCCCCTGCCCCTAATCGTTAAAAACAGGGGGGTGGGGGCGTAGTCCCCCAATACCCTAAGCCCCAAGTCCATTATCGTTCCCCCCTAAAAAAGTCTGCAAGTTCACATATACATAGATGCAGTATAAGCCGTTGAGAAAGCAATCTGCAAATTAAAACCGCCCGTGTAAGCGTCCACATCTATGACTTCCCCCGCAAAATAGAGATTTTTCGCTATTTTTGACTGCATAGTCTTGGGTTCTATTTCCCTCACGGACACCCCTCCGCTCGTTATGACAGCCTCGTCAATGGGTCTGAAGCCCGAAATTCTGACGGGGAAATTTTTTATTATCTCACCGAGTTTCAGTCTCTCCCGTTTTGTTATTGAATTTACTTTTTTGTCGGGGGAAATTCCCGACATTCCGATTATTACGGGAACAATTTTTGCGGGGAGCAGTTTCCCGAGGGAGTTTCGGAAGTCCCTGTTGAGATTTTCACCGAAATCACGCTGTATTCTCAAATCGAGTTTTTCGGGGGAGAGAGCAGGTTTGAGGTCTAAATATACGGAATAATTTTCGGGATTGTCCCTGATTCGAGAGCTTGCCGTGAGGACGAGAGGACCCGAGATGCCGAAATGCGTGAAGAGCATTTCACCGAGTTCGGAGAAAATAATTTTTTTGTTTTTGTCGCAGAGGGAGAGGGTTATATTTTTCAGAGACAGCCCCATGAGTTCTGTACAGAATTTGTCGGGGGAGACGAGCGGAACAAGGGAGGGTTTCAGCGGAGTTACAGTGTGCCCGACAGATTTTGCAAGGGAATAGCCGTCACCTGTAGAACCCGTGGCGGGGTAGGACTTCCCACCGCACGCTATGAGTACAGAATTTGCGTAAAAATTTTTATTATCCGCAATGACACCCCTGCAGACACCGTTTTCAATTATAAGTCCCGTGACACGTTTTTTAATTATTTTGACGCCGAGATTTTTCATTTCTTTTTCGAGAGCGTCCGCAATATCGTCCGCACGGTCGCTGACGGGGAAAACTCTGTTGCCCCTCTCCGTTTTGAGTGGTACTCCAAGTTCTTCAAAAAAACTCATGCAGTCGCCCGAATCGAAGTTAGAAAAGGCACTGTACATAAATCTTGCATTGACGGGGATATTTTTCATATGTTCCTCAACGGGGGAATTGTTTGTCAGGTTGCACCTGCCTTTTCCTGTTATGCGGAGTTTCCTGCCAAGTTTTTCATTTTTTTCAAAGACCGTCACGCTCTTTCCGAGCCTTGCGGAGACAACAGCGGACATACAGCCCGAAGCTCCACCGCCTATTATGATAATGTCCGTCACTCTGCACCGCCTTTCAGAATTTTTTTAAGTCTGTCCACGTTAGACTTCCGCCTTTCGGCAGTAGTTTTTTCGTCAATAATATATCCGTTTTCGGTTAAAATAATCACGTCCCCCGCTTTCACGTTTTCGGGGAGGTACATCACAGAAATATCAATTATTTCACCGTTTTCCCTCTCAACTACAGCAAAATCCTGTTCAAACCTGTCTATAATAAATTTTTCGGTCATGGTTTTTCCTCCGAAATTTCGTAGTCCTCACCATCGGACTTGAAAACAACAGTGCCGTTAATGTCGGTGCGGTAAATTCTGTCTGTATATTTTGAAAGTTTTTCGAGAGTCACGTCTTTGGGGTGTCCGTAGGAGTTTCCCACACCGCAGGATATTACCGCATATTCGGGGGTTACGGCTTTGAGGAACTCCTCCGAAGAGGAGGTGTCACTGCCGTGATGACCGACTTTCAGAACGTCCGCATCGACAAAAGCACCCGCCTGTAAAATTTCTTTTTCGGCGAGACTTTCAGCGTCACCCGTGAAGAGAAAACTGTTGTCGCCGTGGGACATATAGACCACTACTGAATAGTTATTAGCATTGCTGTAATCGTCACTGTTCGGGGCTATTATGGTACACTCCGCACTGCCAATTTTGATTTTCCTGTTCAGCTGTGCCTCTGTGAGATTTATATTTTCCTCCTCAACAGCGTCAAGGAATTTTGTGAAATATACAGTTGACGGAACGTCACCGTCATCGAGGTGGGGGATTATAAATTCACCGACTTCAAAATTTTTTACTATTTCGGACATACCGCCCATGTGGTCCGAATGGGGGTGAGTGCCGATAATGTAGTCAATATTTTCGACACCCATATTTTTGAGATAGCCCGTGACTGTATCCGCTTCTGACTTCTCACCGCAGTCTATGAGCATATTGTCGTCACCCGAGGATATGTATATACTGTCGCCCTGCCCGACATCGATATAGTGTACTTCCAGTTCCGAGACGGCATTATTTTCGGGTACGGCAAGCGGAACGCCTATAATTCCTGCAATTATGACGGCAATTATCCATATCAGATTTTTGAGATTAAATTTTTTGCCGGAATTTTTTTCAGTGTTTTTTTCCTCTTGAGCCAAATTTTTCACTCCTGTTTTTGTTTTTAATATTATTATTATTTTTTATATTATTTTTCGCACCTGTGCTGTCGTCACGGACAAGGCATTTCGGGGAATTTCCTATCAAATCGGTTCTGCCCGCTTTTTTCAGAGCCTTCAGGACTATTTCCCTGTTCTGCGGTCTGAAATACTGGAGCAAAGCCCTCTGCATAGCCTTGTCCTCTGCACTTTTCGGCACATAGACTTCTTTGAGCGTATAGGGATCAAGCCCCGTGTAGAACATACAAGTTGAGATAGTGCCGGGGGTGGGGTAGAAGTCTTGGACCTGTTCGGGACGTATCTTGTTTTCTTTCAGAAAAAGAGCGAGTTCTATTGCGTCATTGAGGGTACTCCCGGGGTGGGAGGACATTAGATACGGCACAAGATACTGTTCCTTGCCGATACTCTTTGTAATTTCGTAAAATCTCTTCTGAAATTTTTTGTAAGCTTCAATGTGAGGTTTGCCCATTTTGTCAAGCACCGCCGAGGAACAGTGTTCGGGAGCGACTTTCAGTTGACCGCTGACGTGGTACTGAATAAGTTCCCTTAGAAAATCCTCGTTTTTGTCCTGCATAAGGTAGTCAAACCTTATACCCGAGCGTATAAAGACACGTTTCACGCCCTTGATACTCCTGAGTTTTCGGAGAATATCAAGATATTCGGAGTGGTCGGCTTTGAGAGCCGGACAGGGTACGGGTGCGAGACATTTTTTTCCTTTGCAAAGTCCCGCTTTGAGTTGCTTTTCACAGGAGGTGTGACGGAAATTTGCGGTCGGACCGCCTACATCGTGTATATATCCCTTGAAATCGGGCATATGCGTGAGTTTTTCAGCCTCTTCGAGAATGGACTTTTCACTCCTCACGGAGACACGTCTGCCTTGATGGAGTGCAATGGAACAGAAATTGCAGAACCCGAAACAACCTCTGTTGTGAGTGATAGAGAATTTGACTTCCTCAATGCCCGGGACACCGCCGAGTTTTTCATAAGAGGGGTGATAATTTTTAGTGTAGGGGAGGGAGTATATATAGTCAAGTTCTTCAGTTGTGAGACTGTAGGCGGGCGGGTTCTGGACAAGCATTGTGTCACCGTGTCTCTGCGTGACGATTTTTCCGTAAATTTCGTCTTGCTGGTCGTACTGTATTCTTGTCGCCTTTGCGTACTCCCTCTTGTTGTCACGCACCTGTTCAAAAGACGGACACTGTGCGGAACCTATGGGAGTGTTCACGGGTTCGGTGAGATAGCAAGTCCCCCTTATATCGGTAATATTTTTAATATTTTCACCGCTTGCGAGACGAGTGCAGAGTTCCCGAATCTGGTGTTCGCCCATGCCGTACATGAGAATATCGGCAGTACTGTCAACGAGTACGGACGGCATAACGGAATCGCTCCAGTAGTCATAGTGTGCAAAACGTCTGAGAGAGGCTTCAAGACCGCCTATTCCTATGGGAATATCCCCGAAATACTCACGGATTTTTCGGCAGTAGACAGTAACAGCTCTGTCGGGACGTTTTCCCGCTTTTCCGCCTGCCGTGTACGCATCATCGGAACGCTTTTTCTTTGCGGACGTGTAGTGTGCGACCATGGAGTCAATATTTCCCGCTGTCACGAGAAAAGCGTATTTAGGACTTCCGAAACGCCTGAAATCCCTGTCGGAACGCCAGTCGGGCTGGGAGATTATCCCGATAGTAAAGCCCAAATCCTGAATAAGCCTTGTGACTATCGCCATACCGAAACTTGGGTGGTCAACATAAGCGTCACCCGTTATGTAGATAAAATCAAACTGTTCTATGCCCATTTCAAGCATTTCTTTTTTTGTCATGGGCAGAAAATCGTTGTACAAAATATCACCGCCTTTTATTTTGTGGACTGTTGGGGACTTCATGCAAATTTTAATTAGAACGATTAGGGGCAACGCCCCCTGCCCCTTATCGTTCTAACGGGGGTTCGGGGGCAGAGCCCCCGGTAATAAGTTTTAAGATTTTGATTTAGCAGTTTTTCTCCTGTTTTCGTACTGCATTCTTGACATCAGTACTTTTCTGGGCTTTGAGCCTTCACTCGCCCCGACAACTCCCATCTCTTCAAGAGTGTCGATAATTCTTGCAGCCCTTGCGTAGCCGAGTTTGAGTTTCCTCTGCAGCATAGACGTGGAAATCTGTCCCGCATTCACAGCGACTTCAATAGCCCTCTCAACGTAGTCTTCGTCTGTACCTGTCTCAAAACCCGTGGAGTGGGAGACATCTTTTTCGCCCTTTCCGACGGGAATAAAGCTCTCAACAGCCTCTATTATATCAAGGTCATATTCGCTCTCCGACTGTGATTTTATAAAATCGAGAGTTGAATTTATGTCCTCATTTGAAGCAAAACAGCCCTGAACTCTCAGAGGATCGCTTGAACCTATGGGGAGGTACAGCATATCACCGTTACCGAGAAGTTTGTCCGCACCGCTCTGGTCTATAATAGTACGGGAGTCCACCTGTGACATCACAGAGAGAGCTATACGGCTTGGAATATTGGCTTTTATGAGACCTGTTATAACGTCAGTGGTAGGACGTTGAGTAGCGACAACAAGGTGAATACCTGCTGCACGTCCCATCTGTGCAAGACGGCAGATAGACTCCTCGACTTCTTTTCCTGCGACAAGCATCATGTCTGCAAGTTCGTCAATAAATATAACTATTTGCGGGATAGGGGACATATCGTCCTCTTCTTCGGCAAGCTGATTGTAGGACTTCAAATCGTTCACGGAAGCGTCCGCAAAAGTCTGGTATCTCTTCATCATCTCACTGACAGCCCAGCCGAGAGCCCCCGCCGCTTTTTTTGCGTTGGTGACTATTGGGATGAGAAGGTGCGGTATTCCCTCAAAGACTTTGAACTCAACAATTTTGGGATCTATCAGGATAAATTTGACCTGTTCGGGGGAAGCGTTGTACATGATACTCATAATTATGGAGCGGGTGCAGACAGATTTTCCCGAACCTGTAGTGCCTGCTATTATGACGTGGGGCATTTTGGCTATGTCACCGAGAATAATATTTCCGGCTATGTCCTTTCCGACAGCAAAAGTCAGACGGCTTTTAGAGTTTCTGAACTCAGGAGAGGACAGCATTTCACGCATTGTCACGATGTCCTTGTGTTCGTTGGGGACTTCTATACCTATGACGGATTTTCCCGGAACGGGTGCTTCAATTCTGACACCCCTTGCAGCGAGACTCAGAGCAATATCGTCCTCAAGACTTCTTATTTTTGAGACTTTCACCCCTGCGGCGGGTTGGATCTCGTAACGTGTTATAGACGGACCTCTGAATATATTTTTTATAGTGACCTCAACGTTGAAATTTTGCAGAGTGGTCTGTATTATGTCGGCTTTTTCACGCATTTCGGCAATAGCCTCTTCACTTCCCGAATATGTATCAGGAGGGGTGAGAAGTTCCACAGAGGGGAGTATATATAGTTTGGAACGTGATTTTTTTCTTGTTGTGGTGAAATCACCGTCGGGGTTTCTCTTTTTGTAGACCGCACGCTCTATAAGTCTCTCAAGATTTTCGTCGGGGTAGACGTTTTCGATTCCGTCGGTCGGTACTCCCGATATTATTTTTTCCTCATAGGGAGTTTCGGGAGGTTTTTTTGTCTTCCGTTCGGTCTCATAGGGGAGAGGAATATCAATAGTGAAATCGCCGTTTTTTTCGGTGCTGATTATCTTCTCACGGACGTGCTGTTCGGGCGGGGGAGGAGACTCTTCGGGTGGGAGTTCTTCACCGCCGTCACGATTGTTTATCATCTCAAAAGCCTCAATATCGGCGTGGAAACTGCGTTTTTCAGCCTCTTCGGTCTCCTCATCGGGTTCATAATCATCGGTAAAAGCGTCCTGAAAGTCCTCCCCCATCATGACCATTCTGAAACCCGTGACGTATTTTCCGAAAGCCTTGAACGGTTTGGAAATCCAGTCAAAGAACTGTATAATACCCATGCCTTTCAGGAGACTGAGGACCACAAATATCATGATTATAGTTATTATTTTTGCACCTACAGAGCCGAATATTGACAGCAGCGGACCTGCGATAAGGAGCGATGCAACTCCCCCGCCTTTGAGACTTTTTCCCTGACTGAACATTGCAGACATAGTTTCTTTGAAACTGTCTCCGGGGATAGTCCCCGACACGAAAATCTGTATAAAGGCACTCAGCAGAAATATCATTGCAACCCCGAACAGAGCCCTGCCCGTTATATTTTCGGAACTCTTCTCCCTGCCTATATTTACCGCCGTGTACATGAGTATGACGGGTACAAAAAGTGCGGAAAAACCGAAAAGACCGAGAAAGAAATTGTGAAAAGCCCTCCAGCCGTCAGTACCCTTTATAAGCACCATGAGGAGAAAAGTAAAGCCGAGTGCAAAGAGTACGACGGACATATTTTTATTCTGACGGTTCACGGTCTCTTCGAGCTTTTTGAGTGCGGGAGACTTTCCCCCCGAATCGGCTTTTTTCTTTTCGTCACCCTTTTGTTTCTGTGGAGTTTTATTTGCGGAAGATTTTCCTCCACCTCCTCCTTTTGCGGAGTTTTTCGCATTTTTTCCGCCCTTTTGCGAACTGCCGTTTTTTTTCGCACTGTCTCCGTTTTTTTTGTTTTTATTATTATCTGCCATTTTATTTTCCCCAGTGAAATTTTTTATTTAATTTAATTAAATTTATTTATATTTAATTTTTATTTAATTAAAATTATTTATATCTTTTTTCGGTGTTTTCAATCATCTTGTAAAGGCACTCCATAGCGTCACTAAGTCCGCCGAGTTCGTCTATAAGACCGAGTTTTACCGCATCTGCACCTTCAAGAACCGAACCGACATCGAGGACAAGTTCCTGAGTGTTCATCATAAGTTCCCTTAAATTATTTTCCATGATACGGCTGTTGTCCGTAATAAAGCTGATAATTCTGTCCTGCATTTTCTCAAAGTAGTCGAGAGTCTGCGGCACACCGAGAACAGTCCCGTTCATTCTGACGGGGTGTATAGTCATTGAAGCGGACGGCACTATGAAAGAGTGTTTTGCACTGACCGCAAGGGGTACGCCTATAGAGTGACCTCCCCCCAGAACCAAAGAGACGGTGGGAGTTTTCATACCCGCTATAAGTTCAGCGATAGCAAGCCCCGCCTCAACGTCACCGCCTACAGTGTTCAGGACGATAAGAAGCCCCTCAACGCTCCTGTCCTGTTCAATAGCAACGAGTGCAGGGATAATGTGTTCATATTTGGTAGTTTTATTTTGTTCGGCGAGAACATAGTGACCCTCAATCTGTCCTATGACAGTGAGACAGTGAATGAGATGTTTTGCATTCTGAGAGACTGTCTCACCGTTGTCCCGAATTTCATCAAAATTTTTTTCATCTTCTCCGTTCAAACTGAAGCTCTCCCATCGTATATATTGTCCGAATCTCACACGGACAGATATATTCTGTGCAGGAAAAGACGTTATATACACATTATAAACGTAATTTTATAAAAAGTCAAGCAATTTTGACGTATTGGGGGGACTGCTTTGTGGGGGGCTCTGCCCCCCACTCCCCCCGTTAGAACGATAAGGGGCAGGGGGCGTTGCCCCCTGAACCTCTACTGGGGGCTTTGCCCCCAGACCCCCACAAGGGGCTCTGCCCCTTGACCCCGTCGGGGGGAAGAATCCCCCCGAACCCCCCATGATAGAAACAAGAAGTAATTGGGGGAGAGAAGACAAAAAGTTTCACTAAACTTGAATAGTCGCACAACTAAAAATATCTAATCACGGGTTTCCAAAGGGGGTTTCCCCCTTTGGCAGGGGGTGTGGGGGGCAGAGCCCCCCACAGACTGTTCTAAAATCTTTTGAAATAAAGTTTGAAGATAAAAAACTATTTCATGAAATTTTTACAGAAAATTAAGAAAATATTCAGAAAAATATGATATTATAGTGTGCAGGAAATCCATAATAAGACGGCGGTGATAATTTATGTATACAGTTGAAGAAATTTTTGAAGCAATGGAAAAGGGAGAATTGCAGGCTTACTATCAGCCACAGTACGATGCAATGACGTGCGGTATAACGAGTGCGGAGGCACTTGTCAGGTGGGTAAAGCCCGACGGAAAAGTCATATCTCCCGCAATGTTCATACCCGAAGCGGAGAAGTCGGACGCAATTACCGCAATAGACTGGTATATGCTTGAATGTGCGTGCCGTATGCTGAAAAAGCAGGAGGAGGACGGCAGACAGTTCCCCGTTGCGGTGAACTTCTCCAGACGGCACATAGGCGAGGAGGGTTTTATAGAGAGACTCTCAAAGACGGTCGACGGCTATGGTCTTGATCACTCTCTTATAGAAGTGGAGATAACGGAGTCCGCAATGGTGGACGACATGGACAGCATACTTGAATGGATAAGTGACGTACACAATGCGGGATTTATAGTGGCAATTGACGATTTCGGAAGCGGTCTTTCGTCTTTGCAGTTTGTAAAGGAGATGCCCGCCGACATTCTGAAAATAGACAAGTCGCTTCTCAGCGAGAACTGTGAGAACGAAAAAGAGAGGATAGTACTTGAGAGTATATTCTACTTTGCGAACAGGTTAAATATGACGACTATTGCGGAGGGTGTCGAGACAAAGGAACAGCTCTCATTTATGAGAACCTGTGACTGCAAAAAAATTCAGGGTTACTACTTTGCGAGACCAATGAATGAGAGTGACTATTTACAGCTCTGCCGAGAGTACATATGTGTTGACAATACCGCCGATATTCTGGAGATACAGGCACCGACGAGTGCATTGAATCTGCTGATGAAAGTGGTTTTCAGGAGATACCCGCTTGTCATATTCTCAAATCTGACGAGGAACAGTTTTTACATGATGACTTACAAGGAGTTCACCTCAACGGGCTGTCCGTCAACGGGAGTCTTTGACGAGCTTATAGAACACGGTACTCTGTCCATGCACCCCGATGACCGTGAAGCGTTTTCAACGACTTTCAACAGGCTGAATCTGCTGTCCGCCCACGAAAACGGTGTAAAAGAAGTGAGACTTATAACGAAACAGCTTGGCGACGACGGAGTTTACAGGCGTGTGGAGACAACGGACTATTTCGTAAAAAGCCCGTCATCGGAGGACGTTCTTGTGATAACGCTCTGTGACAATCTCCCCGAAGATTAAAAAATCTGCATTTGAATTGAGAATTTTTTCTGAAAACACTGGACAAAAGTCTGACAATGTGATATAATATAAAATATAATCATAACAATCAATTTATAATCAGAGGTGATTTTTTATGGCACTGTTTTTCAAGGGTACAAACTATTTTGATAAAAATATAAAACCAAAGTGCGACTACTGTCACTTTGGCAGAAGAACTAAAGATGGCGACAAGGTTCTGTGTGAGAAGAGGGGAATGGTTCAGAGGGAATATTTCTGCGGAAAATTTATCTACTCACCTCTGAAGAGGATTCCCGTTAAACAGCTCAATTTTGTCGGAAGTCTCGCCGATGAAGATATGTATATGGAGTCGGCGGGGGACGTTGCAGAGAAGAACGAGGAGAGTGAGAAAGAGAAGCCGGAGGAGAAGTCCGATAAAAAAACTGAGGACAAGTGATTAAAAAGTTCTCTTGCGATAAAAAGCGGGATAGTTCCATAGCGGACTTTTCCGCATACGCATCTGTGGTGAAACTGGCAGACACGCAAGATTTAGGTTCTTGTGCCGAGAGGCGTGCAGGTTCGATTCCTGTCAGATGCACTGTATTTTGTTTTATTATTTATACTATACTCACAAAAAGGAGCAGGGTTCGGAAACCCTGCTCCTTTGTTTTTTATTTTTTTATTCTCACCAAGTGCCTGCATTGGGGTCAACGTAGCTGACTGCACCGCCCGCATTGGGGTCGACATAACCGCCGCCGCCCGCATTGGGGTCAACGTAACCACCGCCGCCCGTGTTGGGGTCGACGTAACCTCCGCCGCCTGTGTTGGGGTCAACGTAACCACCGCCGCCCGTGTTGGGGTCGACGTAACCTCCGCCGCCTGTGTTGGGGTCAACATAACTGCTGACACCCCCGCCGCCTGTGTTGTTGGGTTCAACGTAACTGCTGACACCCCCGCCGCCTGTGTTGTTGGGTTCAACGTAACTGCCGACACCTCCGCCGCTTGTGTTGGGGTCAACATAGCTGCCGACACCTCCGCCGCTTGTGTTGGGGTCAACGTAACTGCCGATACCCTCACCGCCTGCATTAGGTGTGACATAACTGCTGTTTCCGTTTCCGTAATTCGTGTAACCGCCGTAATTTCCGTAATTATTGCCGTAGGTGTTGTTATTGTTGTTATTGTTATTGTTATTATTATTGTTTCCGTAGTAGTTGTTATTGTTGCTGTTTACATAGTTCTGGTCCGATGAAGTATATGTGTCGTTGTCGTCATAGTAGTAGTCGTAACTCCTGCCGTTTGCGTTAAATCCCGAACCCGTGGTCACGGTTATCACATAGTCCGTGCGGGTAGTGGCAGAAGTTGTATTGTAAGATTTTTGGGATTTGTCTGCGGACTGTGTTGTGACGGCAACGACACTGCCGTTGTTATTGCCGTCCTGAACGAGATTTGGGTTTCCACGTCCGAGGTCTGAAATTATCTGTTGATTTGGTGTTATGGGGAACATTGTGAAAAAAAGCAGTATCAGAAAGGTCGCACCTATGAAACTGCCACACGACAAAAGGGTCAGTTTTGTTGATTTTTTCAGGGAACTGAAAAATTCGGAAATTTTAGACATAGCTCACACTCCAGAATTTTTAATTTTAATAAATTTTAATTTAATTTTAATAATTTTTAATTTATCATATGACAAGTCGGGGTTCACTTCTCTTCTTTGCCTGTCAGGTCAAGAGAGCGTGCAGAGGAGGAGAAGTCAACCGACTGCATGAAGTCATCGGTTCTCACGTCATCGGGGTTATCTGTTATTTCGGGTTCGGGCTGTGGAGGGGGAGGGACTGACGGAGTTGAATACCCCACCGTTTCCATGGAGTCCGTGGCGGTCTTCTCCCACTCCTCAGACTGCTGTCTGAATTTGTTCTTTATATTGAACTGTATTCTGTCGGACTTTTGCTGTTCGGCTCTCTCGCTGAAGTACGGGAAGCCGACCTGCTGACTTAAATAATTATACTTGTTGTTTGTGATAATTACAAGAACAGTCAGTAAAACCGAGATGAAAAGCACAACAGGATTGAAGTCGGAGATAATTCCGAGAGCATCAAAGGCGTAGAAGTGGCTGTTTACCAGGAGAGTGTTTATAAACATCACGGCAGTCGCAATAATTACAAATACATTTTCTTTTTTATATACGGACCTATATGACAGCACGAGTGCGGAAATCTTGAAAACAGCGTCAAGAAAGGGGTAAGCAGGGTACTGCACGAGGTTCATAATCAAGATAAAAATATCGGCAAGGGCATAAAAGCCGTACATGACAGCATATATTTTAGTGGCAGTATTGTACAGATGTGTACACTTTTTCAGTTCGCTCCTGTTTTTGTCAAACTCTTTATTTTGTTTATTTTGTATATTCTGTTCCAAGTTTTCACACTCCAGTTGAAATCTGAATATAATAAACCAAATGCGGGAGGAGATAAAAATTCAGACATCGGTGATATTTGTTATTACTCCCGAGGCGAATATGTCCACACTTCCGAAAGACGGAGCTTTTCCGTCGTGGGGAACTGAACAGCTCCCCGGATTGAGAAAATACATACCGTTTTCGTAGTGTTCATATCTGACGTGAGTGTGACCGAAGAGAACAATGTCACAGTTTTCCTGTTTGGCGTTTTTGGTTATTATGTCGAGAGTGTTCTTTACAGCATAGGTGTGACCGTGTGTGATGAAAATTCTGTGACCGAACACGGGTAGGACGGTGTGAGTCGGACGCATACTTCCCCAGTCGCAGTTGCCTGCCACCTGAATTATTTTTGACTCATATTCGGGGTTTTCGAGAAGGAAGTTGTCAACATCACGCTCACCGTCACCGAGATGTATGTACCAGTCGGCGTTCACTGAGCGGAGTATTATATCCTCAACAGCAGACAGGTTTCCGTGGGAATCGGACATTACAATAATACGCATTAAAAGTCTCCTTTCGGGAATTTTATATTATAATATTATAACACAGATTTTTTGAAAAATCAATAAATGTTTGGAATTTTTTTAATGGGGGGAACTGTCGGGGCTTTTTCAGTGGGGGAATTATCGGGGTAGTGGGGGGGGATTTTTCTCCCGAACTTTTATTGTAACGCTGTTGGGGGTTTCGTCCAAATTTTAATCAGAACGATAAGGGGGCGGTTGTCTCCTGACTTTGTCGGGGGGCGTTGTCCCCAAACCCCAAAAAATAATTTTATTAAAATTATATTTTTTTGGAAATTTCTTTTTTGTAAGCTGTCGGGGACTGTGCAAATTTTAATCAGAACGATAAGGGGCAGGGGGCTTTGACCCAAAAAATAATTTTCTTAAAATTATATTTTTTTGGAAATTTCTTTTTTGTGAGCTGTCGGGGACTGTGCAAATTTTAATCAGAACGATAAGGAGCAGGGGGCTTTGCCCAAAAAATAATTTTCTTAAAATTATATTTTTTTGAAAATTTCTTTTTTGTAAGCTGTCGGGGACTGTGCAAATTTTAATTAGAACGATTAGGGGCAGGGGGCTTTGCCCCCTGAACCCCCATTGGGGGCTCTGCCCCCAAACCCCCGCTGGGGGGAAGTATCCCCCCAGACCCCCCATGATTATTCCCACAGAGGAAACAGACCCCGCACCCGTGGCAGTCTACTGTTTCAATTTTGGGGTCAAGAAAAATCACACCCCCACAAAAATTTCAATTAAATCGGAGGTAATTTTTATGAATGCAAAGAACATCGATCCTAATAAACTGAACGCACTTTTGTCGGCGGTCAGCGGAAAAATAGGCGTACCGCCCGAAAAACTCAAAAAAGAGCTTGAGTCGGGCAAATTCGACAGTGCGTTGTCGTCAATGGGAAAGCAGGAGGCTGAAAAATTTCAGCAGGCGGTGAACAACCCTAAACTGATTGAAAAGATGATGAGTACACCGCAGGCAAAGGCGTTATACAAAAAGCTGTCGGGGGAGTAATTCCCGTGGACGACATGATGCAGAAAATAACGGCTCTCCTGTCGGACGAGGAGAGTGTCAGACAGCTGACAGAGCTTGCGGGAATGCTTATGTCCGAAAACAGCGGTGACGATAGCGGAGCTGAATCGGACAAAAAAGAAGAGTGTGAGGAGAGCAGTTCCGTCAACATTCCCGATATATCGGCAATAGTCAGTCTTGCGGGAGCTATGAACCGCACCGACAAAAACGAGGAGCTTCTGTATGCACTGAAACCGCATTTAAGTCCCGAGAGACAGAAAAAGACCGACAAGGCGGTCAAGATGCTGAAACTGTTCAACGTACTCAAAACGGCTAAAGAAAGCGGTCTTCTGAGCGAGATAATCTGAGAGGGAGGTATCGGGTGTGTATAATGACAGACGGGTAAATTCAGTGTCAAAGAACACAATAAGTCAGCCGAGGAAAATGCACATCAGATATGTTCCGAGTGCGGACTATCCCCCCGAGACGGCGGTCACGGGGAGTGTGGCAGACAGAAAAAATCAGGCGGGAAGTTCGAAATTTTCCACGGTGTCTCCGTTCGGGCTTGATGCGGAGACACTTCTCCTGACTGCAATTATAGTGTTGCTGATAAGTGAGAATGCCGACAAGACGCTTATACTTGCACTTGTCTACATACTTGCGAGTTAGAATAAAAATATTAAAATTAAAAATATTAAAATAAAAAATCAAAACAGGGGATTTTATTTATATGGATACGGATATTATTTTCACGGCAATATGTGCAATGGCGGTTTTGATTATGGCGGTTTACTACACAAGCCGTAAGAGGAGATTGAGGTGTATACTGTCGGGGACTCTCACGGGGCTTGTCGCACTTTTTCTGATAAACAAATACGGAGTTTTCATAGGTGCGGACATACCCGTGAACATATTCAATCTCTCGGGGAGTATAATTCTGGGAGTGCCGTTTGTTATATGCCTTGCGGTACTTGAATTTTTGTGATTTTTATATAAAAAACTCTTGAAATTCCGCAAAATTCGTGTTATAATTTTATTATAGTTAAATTTGAAATTTAATTTTGATTTAATTCTGAATTTAATTAAAATTTAATTATAATAATACCGAAAGGGGTGAGACTGTTGCCGGACACTGACGGTTTCCGGTGATGGTGCAGAATGAATATAATAGATATTATATCAAAGACAAAGAAGTCCGAAATACTGAGCAGTTCGGAGATAGAGTGGCTTGTCGGGAAGTTCACGGCGGGAGAGATTGACGACTGTCAGATGTCGGCGTGGCTTATGGCTGTGTGTCTCAGGGGACTGACGGAGAGTGAAACTCTCGCACTCACCCTTGCAATGCGTGACAGCGGAGATATTCTCGATTTGTCCTGCATAGAGAGAGTCACGGCGGACAAGCACAGTACAGGCGGAGTGGGTGACAAGACAACACTTGTGATAGCACCTGTTGTAGCCTCTTGCGGAGTGGCAATGCCTAAGATGTCGGGGAGGGGTCTCGGACACACGGGCGGTACTATAGACAAGCTGGAGAGCATAGAGGGCTACAGGACGGAACTTCAATTTGAAGAGTTTATAAATATAGTCCAAAAGACGGGCTTTTCGGTCATTTCACAGAGTGGGAAACTCTGTCCGGCAGATAAAAAAATTTACGCACTCAGAAACATGACAGGCACGGTGGACAGTACACCTCTTATATGTTCAAGTATAATGAGTAAAAAACTTGCGACAAATGCGGACTGTCTGCTTTTAGACGTGAAATGCGGTTCGGGGGCGTTTATGAAGACAAGACAGAGTGCTGAAAAACTTGCGAGACTTATGGAGCGTGTGGGGGAGTCGGCAGGAAAAAAGTGCAGGGCAGTCGTCACGGATATGGACACTCCACTCGGAAACAACATAGGCAATGCCCTTGAAGTAAAAGAGGCTATAGAGGTACTTCAGGGCAAAAAAAGGGACAGACTTTATTCCCTCTGTATGGAACTCTCGGCGGACATTCTTGAACTTGCGGGAGCAGGCAGCAGAAACGAATGTTTTGAAATGGCGGAGAGGGCAATATCCTCCGGAAAAGCCCTTGAGACTTTCGCAAAGACCGTTGAACTGCAAGGCGGTAATTCAGCGGTGTGCTATGACACCTCTCTGCTTCCACAGGCGAGGTACAGTTATAGAGTGAGAGCGTCGCACGATGTCAAGATAATTTCAGCCGACAGCGAACAGCTCGGAATGACTTCACTAATACTTGGTGCGGGCAGACTTATGAAAGACGACGATATAGACTACACAGCGGGAATAGTCATGGAGTGTCAGAGGGGGGATAACGTCTCACAGGGCGAAACTCTTATGACTTTGTACTCGTCAAGATGTAGTGATTTTTCGGAGACAGCAGTAAGGGCAATAAGAGCGTTGACACTCTGTCCGATATAATTTTTTAGTGTGGAGTTTGTTTCCTGTGTGGGAATAATCATGGGGGGTTCGGGGGGATTCTTCCCCCCGACGGGGGTCTGGGGGCAGAGCCCCCAGTGGGGGTTCAGGGGGCAAAGCCCCCTGCCCCTAATCGTTCTAACGGGGGTTCAGGGGGCGAAGCCCCCTGCTTCCTATCGTTCTTAAAAATTTGGTATGAAGTCCCAATGTCAAGAACGACGTGCTTTTTTATGCGATTTACGGACGGAAAAACCGAAGTCGCCGAGTTTTCTGCCGAGGGAGAAGTATTCGCCGTGGGAGTAAGCCATAAGACCTGCCTGCTGCAGGTTCAGTTTACCCTTGCTGTCAATATATTTTTCGTCGGCGTTTACTCCCGTTATTTCGGCTAAAAACATAGTGTGCGAGCCGAGTGGTTTAATTTCTGTGACACGGCATTCGAGATTAACGGGACACTCCTCTATTATTGGTGCGGAGACGGTTCTTGCGGGGAGAGTGTGGAATGAACAGAGACCGAATTTGTCAACGTCTCTGCCGCTCTTTACACCACAGAGGTCTGTCTCCCTTGCCATTGATGAAGTAGTCAGATTTATTACGAACTCCCCCGAATTTTTTATCATATCGTGGGAGAACCTTTCGGGTCTCACGGAGATATAAGTCATAGGCGGGTGAGAGCATATAATGCCCGTCCAGCCTATTGTCAATATATTTGATTTTTCGCCGTCCTTGCAGGTGACGAGTACAGCGGGCAGGGGTGCGAGGAGAACGCTTCCCCTCCAGAATTGTTTTGGCATATAAATTCAATCCTTTCTTTATGTTTTGACTTTATTATAACATTTTTCGGCGGATTTTTCAAGGATTGTCCATAAAACCGCAACCGTTCCCGACATTTTTTTCATATTGGTTGTGTTATAATGTACCCGAAACATCCACCGGGGCTTCGCTCCTGTGGGAATAATCATGGGGGGTCTGGGGGGATACTTCCCCCCAGCGGGGTCAAGGGGCGGAGCCCCTTGTGGGGGTTCAGGGGGCAACGCCCCCTGCCTCCAATCGTTTTAACGGGGGGTGGGGGCAGAGCCCCCCACAAGGCATAGCTCCCCACAAATCAACACCCCAATATAAAGTTATAAACAGGGAGGAGAAAATGTGTCGGTCAAAGTGGAGATAAAGAGCGAGAGAGACTGTGTATCGGCAGTTCTGAAAGGTGAGATAGACCACCACTCTGCAAGAGAAGTGCGTGCTGAAATCGACAGCTATATAGTCACTTATCAGCCCGAAAAATTTGTCATAGATTTCAAAGGCGTGACTTTTATGGACAGTTCGGGTGTGGGACTTATCCTTGGCAGGAGTAAACTGCTCAAAGAGTGCGGAGGAGAACTTGAAGTCCGCAATGCGAGTGCGTCTGTAAAGCGTGTCCTTAAACTGTCGGGCATAGAGAGAATAGTTAATATAATATAATAATTATAAAAAATAAAAAAACAGGTATCTGAACGGGAGATATTTTTATGGAGATAATAAATGAAGTAAAATTTGTAATGCCGTCCATGTCGGTGAACGAGAGTACAGCGAGAGCGGTCGTTTCGTCATTTGTGATACAGGCAGACCCGACTGTCGAGGAACTTTCCGACATAAGGACTGCCGTTTCGGAGGCGGTCACAAATTCGATAGTACACGGCTACAGGCATTACAGCGGAAAAATCGAAATAACCGTGAGGATTCTTGCGGAGAGGAAAATTTACATAAAAATAAAGGACAGGGGGTGCGGGATAGAGGACGTAAAGCAGGCTATGGAACCTCTTTTCACGACTGCCCCCGAGGAGGAGCGTTCGGGGCTTGGCTTTTCGGTCATGCAGTCCTTTATGGACAGGCTTATAGTCAGGAGCAAGCCGAATATCGGTACAACAGTCACGATGTACAAAAGGCTGGGCTGACTATGGATACTGAGATAAAAAAGCCCGTTGCGGAGGAAAATCTCGGTCTTGTGCATTTGTGTGCAAACAAATTCCGCAACAGGGGCATTGAATATGAGGAACTCTACTCGGCAGGTTGTGTCGGACTTCTTAAAGCGGTCAAGTGTTTTGACAGCGACAGGGGAGTGAAGTTTTCGACATATGCAGTACCCGTGATACTTGGCGAGATAAAACGTCTTTTCAGGGACGGCGGTACGGTCAGAGTGAGCAGGACTTTGAAAGAGCTGTCCATGAGGGTCGGCAGAACCTGTGAGGAGTTCCGCATTAGAGAGGGCAGAGAGCCTTCCGTCAGCGAAATTGCGGACATCACAGGCGAGTCCGAAGCCGACATCGCACAGGCTTTGTCATCGGCACAGCCTGTAGTCTCACTGACTTCCTCCGACGAAGAGGAGGGGCAGATTGACATTCCGACGGAATCCCCCGACGAGCTTATAGTGGACGTTCTTGCCCTGAGACAGATAATGCAGAGACTTCCCCCGCAGGACAGACTTCTCATTGAGCTGAGATATTTCAAAAATTTAACACAGACGAAAACAGCCGAAATAATCGGAATGACACAGGTGCAGGTGTCAAGACGTGAGAAAAAGCTCCTCCGACAGATGCGGGAGAAGCTTTTGGAGTAGATACCCAAGTCTCCCAAAATTAAAACAGTAGAATTATTATGGGGGGTTCGGGGGGATACTTCCCCCCGACGGGGGTTTGGGGGCAGAGCCCCCAATGGGGGTTCAGGGGGCAAAGCCCCCTGCCTCTCAGACTTAAAACAGGGGGTTTTGGGGGGCGTAGCCCCCAACAGTCCACAGATTAAAATCTCTAAAAAATATAATTTTAATAAAATTATTTTTTGGGGTTTGGGGGGCGTAGCCCCCCCACAAAATAGCGTCCCCCAATCTAAAGGGGCGAAGTCCCCAATATATAATTTTTAAGTCTGACAAATTTTCCGTTTTCAAACTGTTCCGTGAGATTTTCGGGGTTTTCGGCGAGTTTTTCAAAATCAATGTCCATAATGCAGGAATATGTGCGTTTTTCGCCGTCTTTGCAGGAAAATTCAATAATTTCTTCATAGCGTTTTATGGTATTGTAGCGTGTGGGGAGTTCCCTGTACTGACGGCTTGTCTTTATAGTTAAAATATCTTCATATTTTATGACTTCTTTAATTCCGCAGGTCACGAAAATCACGGAATTTTCGTCCGTTTCAAAGCGTGACGGCACTCTTTCCAAAAGACAGCAGACAGCTATGTAAACGGCAAATATCAGGAAAAATATGAAAAGATTTCCGTCTGTCACGGCAAAAATCGTCATAATTAAAAATATGGCGATTATGCCGCATATTCTGACAGTGTCGGCGAGTTCGCTCCTGTAGCAGAATTTTTCTCTCATGTTCGGTCACTTCCATAAAGTTCAGATTTTTTATTATAGAGGACTTCCTCAAATTCCTCTTTAGTTATCACAAAAGCGTGGAATTTTTCCCCCCACAATTCATTTATTTCCTCAGCGGTCTCAATGGGACATATTTCAATGACATCTCTGTAAAAATCCTCCGCACTTTCAAATTTTTCGGCGTGACCGTCACGAAAAATTTCCACAGACCTGTTGACGAGCCTTTCGGGGAGATTCAGTTCATAAAAATATAAAACAGGCAAATCGTGCGATTCGTATTCCATAAAGATTTTGAGATATTCTCTTTCCAAATTAGACACTTCCTTAATTATTAAAATATCAGATTACGAGTTCATATATGACAAAATACTGTCGTAGGAGGGAAATTGTCTCTCAAGCAGAATGACAGTTGTCAAAACAATCAGCGTAAACACTCCGCAGACAAAAACGACAGCCATAATAATTGAGCAGACAAGAACGTCAAAATATCTGTAGTATTTAAGTCTATTTTTGTTTTTATTTTCCAAATTCTGATACCTCCTGCAAAACACCTTGACCCGACCGAAAAAATTTTTTCGTCAGGTCAGGGTGTTGTTGTTTTAATTTTAATTTAATTTTAATATTTTGATTTAATATTACTCCGGAACTTCCTCAACGGTATCTTCGGGAATTTCCTCTGTTTTTGCGGTGGTGTTTGCGGCTTTTCCGCCGAGGAAACCTGCGAGTAGTGCCCTTATATCGACACCTGTCGCTTCCGTGAGACCGTCCGTTATTTTGGTGGTGGAGTTTATAATATCGCCCACGAGTTTGGTAGAATTTCCCTCTCCGTACATGGTGATTTTGTCCACACTTGCAAGGGGAGCGGCGGCGTTTTTCACAACTTCGGGCAGGGCTTTGAAGTACATCTCCAGAACGGCGGCTTCACCGTACTTTTTCATAGCCTCAGCCTTTGCGTTTATGCCCTCTGCTTCGGCGAGACCTTTAGCACGGATTGCGTCCGCCTCCGCCTGACCTACAGCCATTATACCCTCTGCCTCCTGCATTTTGGCGAATTTTTTCGCCTCTGCTTCGGCTTTTTGAGCCTCCGCCTCCTGTTCACGCTGAAAACGGTCCGCCTCAGCCTCTTTTCGGAGTTGATAAAGTCTTGCGTCAGCCTCCTGTTGAGCCTTGTATTTTTCAGCCTCAGCCTTTTTCTTGATTTCAGCGTCAAGAGCCTTTTCTTTTACTTCGGACTCCCTTGCTTTGAGTTCTATTTCCTTTTCGGAAGCGGCAATATTTGCGTTAGCCTTTGAGATTTCTATTGACCTACGCTGTTCCTCCTGCTGGATTTGGTAAGCGGCATCGGCAATAGCGAGTTGAGTGTCGGCATCTTTTTTGAGTTCAGCCTGTTTTATTGCGAGTTCATTGTTACGCTGTGCGACTTCTGTCTCGGCAGTCACACGTGCGTCGTTTGCTTCCTTTTTAGCCTGAGCCTTTGCGATCTCTATCTCTTTTTCGGACTCAGCCCTTGCGATTGCAGCCTTTTTCTGTATGGTAGTGATATTGTCGATACCGAGATTTTCAATCAGATTCTGGTCGTCCGTGAAGTTCTGGACGTTGAAAGAGACTATCTCCAAGCCCATTCTGTTGAGGTCGGGGGCGGCGTTCTCCTGAACCTTTTCCGCAAAAGCCTTTCTGTCGTTTACCATTGAGACGAGAGTCATCTGTCCGACAATCTCACGCATATTTCCTTCGAGAACCTCACGGGCGACTTTTGCTATATAGGTAGTTTCCTTGTTCAGGAAGTTCTCCGCACCGAGTTTTATAAGAACGGGGTCACTGCTGACTTTCACGTTTACATTAGCGTCCACATTTATGTTTATGTAGTCCGCTGTCGGAACGGCACTTGAAGTTTTCACGTCCACGGCTATGAGCTGTAGTTTGAGTTTGTCGACACGCTCAAAGAACGGAATGCGTATACTCGCCTTGCCTATGATGATCTTTTTCCTCAGTCCCGAAATGATGTAGGCGGTGTCGGGCGGAGCCTTGATGTATCCCATGCTCAGGATAATGATTATGATGACAGCTATAACAGCTATCGTGATGATTGCACCGATGTTGTCCATGATAAAGAACCTCCGATTTTGTTTTGATTTTTGTGTTTGTGTTCATGTGACTTTATTTCACAGTCCCGTGATGTGAAATTGTTCTGAATAATATTATAAAGCATTTTTCCGGGTTTGTCAATAATTTTCGCAAAACAGAGGCATATATAATTGACATAGGACTAAATAACAGGAAATATGGTTTGCGTGAATATTTCGGGAGTTCACACGAACCTTTTGGACGATTTCTTGAATATGATATGGAAACTCCCGGAAAGATTCTCATATTAAAAAATATATTTTATTATATTGTGATAAATATGAATAAAAATTTCTCGAAAAAGGTCTTAAAAAAATATTTTTCGGAGAATAAAGAAAAATCATCTTGAAAAAAGAAATAATATGTGCTACAATTTACATCGGGATATTTTCAAAGCGGGAGGGACTTCCCCCACGGTTGAAAAAATAAAATAATAAAACAAAAAAGGAAACGGAGTGATTTTTTATGCTTACGGCATCGGTGTTTGCCGTTGTGATTTTCATAGTCATGTTTTTTATGATAGTGCTTGACAAGATAGAACGGCACATAGTCACACTCGGCTGCGGACTGCTAACGCTTGTAGTGGTTTTCGGGATATGTATGCACAGTTTCAGTGCGATATGGAACACTCTTGCAATTAAAAATTTTGTCACAAGGGACTTCTGGTATCAGGTGACGGAGAGCGAGAGCAAGGGAATAAACTGGGCGACTATAATATTCATAGCGGGTATGATGGTAATGGTAGAGGGAATGGCAAAGGCAGGATTTTTCAGGTGGCTTTGCATGAAGATAGCGTTCATAGTGAAGTGCAGACCGATACCCGTGTTTATAACATTCATGATAATGTCGGCGGTACTGTCGATGTTCATAGACAGCATAACAGTTATAATGTTTCTGTCGGCTGTCACTGTGGAACTCGCACAGCTGTTGGATTTCAACCCCGTACCCGTCATATTGTCTGAAATATTCTGTGCGAACTTAGGCGGTTCTGCGACTATGTGCGGAGACCCTCCGAATATAATAGTGGGAACGTCTTTGGGACTTTCGTTTTTTGACTTCCTGAACAATACGGGACTTTGTGCGGGAATAAGCCTTGTATTTTCGGTGATATTTTTCTATTTTGCATTCAGGAAAGAGATAGTAAAGGACGGTGCAAAGCAGGTGGACATATCGACACTCCCCGCCCCGTCAGAGTCGATAAGCAACAAGAGGGACTTTATAATAAGCTGTGTGATATTCGGCTGTGCTGTTGTACTTCTCGTGACGCACTCCATGACACACCTGACAGTTGCGTCAATAGGGCTTTTCATAGCATTTTTGACGGTCGTCACGGCGGGAAAAAGTGCCTTGGAACTTCTCAAAAAAGTTGACTACAAAACGCTCCTGTTTTTCATAGGTCTGTTTGTAGTGGTCGGAGGACTTGAGGAGACGGGAATACTTGAGTACATAGCCGATTTCATAAAGGACATAAGCGGAGGAAACGCAATGCTTATGATTGCGATAATACTTTGGATTTCGGCACTTGCAAGTGCATTTGTGGACAATATACCATTTTCGGCTACAATGGTACCCGTTATACAGAGCCTTGCGGGTACAACGGGAGTGAGTATAAATACACTTGCATGGGCGTTGTCGATAGGTACGGACATAGGCGGAAGTGCCACACCTATAGGAGCTTCCGCAAATGTAGTCGGAACTTCCGTTGCGGCAAAGAACGGCTACCCGATAAGTTGGGGCAAATATTGTGCAAAGCTTGCACCCGCCACTGTAATGGTTCTTGCGATTTCTACAGTCTATATATTCGTGAGATATATATAATTTTGATATAAGAGAGGTAAATGATTATGTATTTTACAAATCAGGACTGCAACGTTTTCACGGCGGCAAATTCGTCCGACAAGTCGGATGAAATGAAAAAAAGACGCAGCTGTCTGAGGGGGAAACTTCTTGAAACTGAAATAAAAAAGCCGAAATGGTTCGGATTTAAGTGGAAAGCGAACGTAAATATTTTTGAAGTAGACACGCAGCTTATAGGAAATTTCTGTAACCGCCTTATGATGCCTGTTTACGACATTTTCACCAAGTGAAAGGAATGTGAGACTATGGGACAGTTGATAATTTCAGTCGGACGTGAGTTCGGCAGCGGAGGACGTGTAATAGCGGAAACTCTTGCGGAGAGATTCGGCATTCCCGTTTACGACAGACACCTTATAACGGAAATCGCCACAAAGACGGGAATGTCTGAGGAGGAAGTCGAGAAGTACAACGAGACGCCCAAATCAAGGCTTGTTTCGAGAAGAGTGAGAGGTTACAGCAATTCCATCGAGGACAACATAGCCGAAATGCAGTTTGACTTCATAAGAAAAAAGGCTGAGAGCGGGGAGTCCTTTGTAGTCGTGGGCAGGTGTTCGGAGGTCAAACTGAAAGATTTCAGCAGTCTTGTCAGCCTGTTCATCACGGGCGACATGGACAAAAAGACCGAAAGAGTTATGAATATCTATGAACTTGACAGGGAGTCCGCAGAGGATCTGATCGCCGAAAAGGACAGAAAGAGAAAAAAGTACCACAATTCCCACACGGATTCGGAGTGGGGGGACGTAAGGCTTTACGACCTGACCATAAACAGCAGTAAGCTCGGCATAGATAAAACGGTTGACTTTTTAGAGGGCTACATCAGAGCGAGAATGGACAACAACAGTCAAAAATAATTACTTATTATCCGACTTAAAACGGGCGGACTGCTATAAAATTGTGCAATTTTTCCGTTATACGCTGTATTGCAAACGGAAAAATTGTGCAATGCGACTATTTTTGAATATTTTCAGAAAAACTCTTGACATTTTGAAAAATGCGTGATATAATATTATTTGTTGAAACGGTGTGCAGGTGTAGTTCAATGGTAGAATTCCAGCCTTCCAAGCTGGTTACGTGGGTTCGATTCCCATCACCTGCTCCATTTTCATGTGCGCCTTTAACTCAGCTGGATAGAGTAACTGCCTTCTAAGCAGTAAGCCGCTGGTTCGAATCCAGCAAGGCGCGTGTACTTTTTGAGTTCTCCGCCTGTTGATGCGTGATATGACGGAGTCTGTTTTTTTATATGGTGGGTGTAGCTTAGCTGGTTAAAGCGTCGGATTGTGGTCCCGAAGACCGTGGGTTCGAATCCCATCTCCCACCCTCAAGCCTCTGTTGATTTAACAGGGGCATTTGTTTTTTTGGAGATTTTTTTGACTTGTGGACTGTCGGGGATCAGTGCAAATTTTAATTAGAACGATAAGGGGCTTTGCCCAAAAAATAATTTTCTTAAAATTATATTTTTTTAGAGATTTTTTTGACTTGCGGATTGTCGTGGGCTTTGTGCAAATTTTAATTAGGACGATAAGGGGCAGGGGGCTTTGCCCCCTGAACCCCCATTGGGGGTTCTGCCCCCAAACCCCCGTCGGGGGGAAACATCCCCCCGAACCCCCCGTGATAGAAACCCGAAAATTATTATACAGGCAGGTGAATTTTTGTGAATATAAATATAATTGCCGTGGGAAAATTAAAAGAGGAGTTTTTCAAAAGTGCCTGCAAAGAGTACGCAAAGAGACTCACGCCGCATTGTTCTCTTGTGATACACGAAATTCCCGAGAGCAAAGTAAACAGTTACAATCCGTCCGAAAAGATGGTGCAGACGGCTCTTGCAACCGAGGCACAGAATATAAAAAAATATCTGAAAGGGTATATAATTCCGCTCTGCATAGAGGGAAAAATGCTTGACAGCGTGGAATTTTCGGAGACCATAGAGAAAATACGTCTTAACGGGGAGAGTACGATAACATTTGTTATAGGAGGTTCTTTCGGACTGTCCGAGGAGATAAAGAAAATGGGCGATTTAAGGCTATCGATGTCGGGAATGACTTTCCCCCACCACCTTGCGAGAGTAATGCTCCTTGAACAGATTTACAGGTCTTTTCAGATAATTTCAAACAGCAGGTATCACAAGTGAAATTCCAGAAAAATTCGGAGGATATATATTTATGAGACTTCTGAAATTATTTCCGATTATAGCAGTCATTGCAGTAATTTTCATATCCTGTGACAGCAGGGCGAGACTTCCCGAAACTTCCATAGGGGGAGTTCCTCTTGTAGAGGAGGTTTCTCCCGAACAGACGGACGAAAATGTCTACAAAGATTTGGACGAGGAGACTTCATATATAAGGGCAATGCTTGAAAATGCCTATAAAACTCTCAGAGACGGGGGAGGGGATTTTGTTTCGGAAATAGAACAGTGCATAAGGGACAGCGGTGTCACGGAGAGTCAGCTGTCGAGAATACAGACTTTAATATTCTCAAAGGACACGGGAAAAGTCGCATATCTGACGGTTTCGGAAAAAGAAGTCCCCTGTGCGGGAATGATAGTCCCCGACGGTATAGAACACTATTTTGCGGAAAGTCCCGCAATGGCTTCGGCGGAGGAGATAGGAAACGCCGTCAGGTTGGGGGACTACCTTAGCGATATGGCGGGCAGATATTGTACCTATAACGCCGAACAGGAGCGTTACGAGATATATGAGATAAAGGACTCCATGAGTGCGGAGGAAGTTCTTGATATGTCAACGGGTGAAATCGGCGATTTGGACGCACTTAACAATATAATCAGCAAAGGGCTTGAAAACGACGTTTACAGGATAAATATATACGAGATACGCTGGTTTGTTCCTGAAGTTCTCAGGCACTTCGGGATAGATGATGTGAATTAAAATATAATTAAATATAAATAAATAAAATAAAATGAAGTAAAATTAAGAGGGATTCGGAGGACTTGTTATGTTGAAATATTTGTTTCTTGTTGTGGGGTTTGTACTGCTGATAAAGGGGGCGGACTTCTTTGTTGACGGAAGTTCAAGCGTTGCAAAGTCCGCAAGAATACCGTCCCTGATAATAGGAATGACAATAGTTGCAATGGGGACAAGTCTGCCGGAGACTTCCGTGAGCGTGAGTGCATCACTTGCGGGAAAAAATGACCTTGCAATCAGCAATGCGGTCGGGTCGAATATATTTAATCTGATGGTGGTGTGCGGAATATGTTCGGCAATATGTCCGCTGAAAATAAGCGTTGAGGCACTGAGACGTGATTTCCCGACTTCAATTGTTGCGGCAGGTATTCTTGTAGCGGCGGGAGCTTACGGGAACACGGTCGGACGAATTGACGGTGTGATATTTTTGAGTGTTTTTGCAGTATTTCTGATAATAATGATACAGTCTGCAAGGAGGAGCAGAGCGGAGAGTGCAGAGACAGACAGTGAGGAGGATTATAAAATACTCCCGTCATGGAAGTCCGCTTTGTACATAGTCGGGGGAATTACCGCTATAGCAGTCGGGGGAAAACTTGTAGTAGAGAGTGCTTCAGCTATTGCAAGAGCTTTCGGAATGTCGGACAACCTTATAGGAATGACTGTAGTCGCACTGGGAACAAGTCTGCCCGAACTTGTGACTTCAATAGTCGCCTCTAAGAAAAACGAACCCGATATGGCTCTCGGAAACGTAATAGGTTCAAATATTTTCAATATACTTTTTGTACTCGGCATAGCCTCTGCGATTTCCCCGATGACCTACACTACAGAAAATTTCATTGACACGGTTGTGCTTATTGCGATGAGTGCGATAGTATTTCTGTACTGTCTCAAAGACAACAAACTCGTCCGCTGGCACGGTATATCAATGCTTGTGATCTACTCTGCATATACCGCATATATTTTTACAAGATAGTTTTTAGGTCGGGGTTTTACTCCTGCCCTGATATCTATCGTTCCGAAAAAAGGAGTTTTTTATGATAATACTGAGTGGAAAATACAACAGTGCGGAGGTTTTTGCGGATACTCTCGACAGCACCTCCACAGCACAGATAATTGAACTTTGTAACCAGAAGTTCACAGAGGGCTTGCAGATACGCATAATGCCCGATGTACACGCAGGGGCAGGCTGTACAATAGGTACGACAATGACGGTCGGAGACAGAGTTGTCCCGAACCTTGTCGGCGTGGACATAGGTTGCGGAATGGAGACTGTCAAGTTAAAAGAAAAACATATAGAGTTACAAAAACTCGACAAGCTGATTTACAGCAGGATACCGTCAGGGGCAGAAGTCCGTGAGACTCCCCACAGGTATATTGAGAGAATAAACCTTGCGGAGTTGTACTGTGTGGAGCATATAAATTTTCAGAGAGCCGAAAACAGCGTGGGTACTCTCGGAGGGGGAAACCATTTCATAGAAGTTGACAAGGGTGAGGACGGAAGTTTATATATCGTAATTCACTCCGGTTCACGGCATTTAGGGCTTGAAACTGCAAAATACTATCAGGAAGAGGCTTACAGGAGACTGAACAGGTCGTCCGAAAAGGAGGTCAACGAGCTTATAGCAAGGCTGAAATCAGAGGGCAGACAGAAGCAGATACAGTCCGAAGTCAAGGCACTGAAAAACACTAAGAGGACCGACATTCCCAAACATCTTGCATATACAGAGGGGGAACTGTTTGAACGCTATATCCACGATATGAAGATAGTGCAGGAGTTTGCAATGCTCAACCGTCAGGCTATGATGGACGACATTATAAAAAACATGGGTTTGCACGTTGTTGAGAGGTTCACTACAGTCCACAACTATATTGATACAGATAGCATGATTCTCCGCAAAGGTGCAGTCTCCGCACGGGCAGGCGAAAAGCTGCTGATTCCGATAAATATGCGTGACGGAAGTCTTATATGCGTGGGAAAGGGCAACCCCGACTGGAATTTTTCCGCACCCCACGGAGCAGGCAGGCTTATGTCACGTTCGGACGCAAAACAGGCTTTTACGGTCTCGGAGTTCAAAAAACAGATGTCGGGAATATACACAACGTCCGTGAACAGCGACACGCTTGACGAGTGTCCGATGGCTTACAAGTCCATGGACGATATATTAAAAAATATAACAGACACAGCTGAAGTCGTTGAGATAATAAAGCCCGTCTACAATTTCAAAGCGAAAGGATGATTTTTTATGTCAAAAAAATTTGTGCCGTACGAGAAGATGAGCAAAAAGGAGCGTAAAAAGCTGGACAGTGCGAAAAGGCGTGACTGGAACGGCGTGAACCCCGTGACGAGGGTGCTTGACAAAAATTCAAAGAAGTATTCGAGAAAAATAAAACACAAAAACAGCCGTCCTGAGAGTATCGGACGGCTTTTTGATTATTATTTTATTTTAATAGACGGTCACTCACCGCTGTACGGTGGCAGAGACGGGTGGACTTCCTCACAAGAATGTGTTGCAATGATTTGGGAGTACCCGTTTTTATATTAGAAAAGTCGGACACAAAAACAGCCGTCCCGACAGTACGGGACAGCTTTTTGATTATTATTTTATTTTAATAGACGGTCACTCACCGCTGTACGGTGGCAGGAACGGATAGACTTCCTCATAAGACTCTATCGCACCGCTCTGGTGAGTACCCGCAGGAATCAGTCCCGTCATATCGCCCCACGACGCAGACGGACAGATATATTCATGTTCGGGCTTGTCTCTGTCGGGCACGGGAATTTCAGTGCCGTTTTTTCCGTCCTGTTTTGTGTCTCTCTTCATGACAATCATCTCCCCCCACAGCTATTATGTGAGTTTTCGGGGGAACTATCAGAGGAAAATATCGGGAACAGGTGTCACTCAAAGCGGTAGTCGCCCGTGTAGTTTTTCTTGAACTCCTCATAGACTTCATTCAGAAGATTTTCGTCCTCAATGCTCACAAAGTCGTCATATTCGGGGTCGTCGGCGGGGAGAACTTCCAGAATGACAACGCCGTCGTCCTCCTCGTCAAACGGCAGGAGTACGGAAAAAACACGGTCATAGAGCTGAACGGTGTCGATAATCTCAAAAGAGACCTCATTTCCCTCCTCGTCAGTGAGAGTTATATAGTCCTCGCCGCTCTCGTCGAAGTCCTCGGTATCTGTATCTCTTTCATCAAAATTGCTCATACAAACCTCCATAGAAATATAATATATACACTGTAATGATAACATATTTTTCACGGCAAGTCAACAGGACGTTAAAAAAAAGAGTTAAATAGAATTTATTTTGTCGCAATATACAAAATATTAAATTATTTAGAAATATTTTAGTGCAGAATTGCCCGACGGATTTTTGTGTGTGAGGAATAAAAATATAAAAAGAGGGTACAATATCATGAGGGCGGCAATGGGGGTGAGTATATGCCTGAAGATGATGTAAAGATATATATTCCGAAAATTCCCGACACGGACCGTGAAGAGCCTGACAGCGAGGAAGTCAGGATTTACGGCAGTGGACAGGTCAAGAGTGAGTGTTGAAAATTTTTCAAAGGGGTGTGGGGGGACTTCTCTCTCTGCACTCCCTGTTTTTTTATTTTTTAATTTATCTTAATTTATTTTAATTTATTTTACAGTCTTTGCATATCCCGTAGAAAACGGTCTGGGAGGAGTCAATTTCAAAGCCGTGTTCCTCCGAAATATGCTGACTGATCTCTCGCAGGTGGGAGCAGTCGAGATGTATCAGTCTACCGCACGAGAGACATTTCAGGTGAAAATGTTCACGGCAGTTTTCACCGTCATCGATGTACTGGTAGCAAGCACCCGTTTTTCCGTCGAATGAGTATTTCCTCACAGTGCCGTTTTCAACGAGTTTGTCGAGTTGGCGGTAGATAGTGGCAGTCCCGACGGGAGAACCCTCAGCGGACAGATACGCACTTATCTCCTGAACATTTGTGTGCTTGTTTTTGTTTTTTATGAGAAAAGAAATCAGTTTTTCTCTCTGTCTTGTATTATAACCCGAATCACGTTTCATAATTCCTCCGTTTTGTGTTTGATATAAATAATTCTAAATAATTCTAACAGATTTCGGACGACTTGTCAAGTTATGAATTTTAGTTTTGGGGGACGTTGTTTTGTGGGGAGCGTTGCCCTCCACCCCTCTGTTAGAACGATTAGGGGCAGGGGGCTTTGCCCCCTGAACCCCCACAAGGGGCTCTGCCCCTTGACCCCGCTGGGGGTTAAAAACCCCCAGACCCCCTATTTGTTCTACTGAAATTTTTTTGTGACTTGAGTCGGTGACAAATTTTATAAAAAAAATCTCCCTCTGCAAAAAACAAAGGGAGAAGTTTTTTTATTTTATTTAATCTTTATTTTAATTTTAGTCTTTTGATTTCAGACACAGCCCTGAGCTTTCATAGCTTCCGCAACTTTGAGGAATCCCGCAATATTTGCACCAGCCATGTAGTTTCCAGCCATACCGTACTCCTTGGCGGACTCGTCGCAAGCCTTGAAAATGCTCTTCATGATGCCCTTGAGTTTCTCGTCAACTTCCTCGAAAGTCCAAGAGAGTCTCTCGCTGTTCTGGCTCATTTCAAGACCCGATACCGCAACACCGCCTGCGTTTGCAGCCTTTGCGGGACCGTAGAGAATGCCGTTTGAGAGATAAGTGTTGATAGCTTCGGGAGTGGAGGGCATATTTGCACCCTCGGATACACAGTAAGTGCCGTTCTTTACGAGAATTTCGGCACTCTCTCCGTCAATTTCGTTCTGTGTAGCACAGGGCAGAGCGATGTCGCACTTGATAGTCCAGATACCCTTGCAGCCGTCTGTGTAGGTCACATTTTTGTGGGAGGTTCTTCCGACATACTCCTTGATACGTCCCCTCTCGACTTCCTTTATCTGTTTTACTATGTCAAGCTCAATGCCGTCGGGGTCGTGGATATAGCCGTTTGAATCGGAGAGTGCAACAACTTTAGCACCGAACTGTGTAGCCTTTTCTGTAGCATATATAGCGACGTTTCCCGAACCTGAGATTACAACGGTCTGACCCTCAAAGCTCTTGCCGTTAGCTTCAAGCATTTCCTTTGTGAAGTAGCAAAGACCGTAGCCCGTAGCCTCTGTTCTTGTGAGAGAACCGCCGAAAGTGAGACCTTTTCCCGTGAGAACGCCTGAAAATTCGTTGCGGAGTCTCTTATACTGACCGAACATATAGCCGATTTCACGTCCGCCCGTACCGATGTCGCCAGCGGGAACGTCCGTATCAGCACCGATGTGCTTGCAAAGCTCGGTCATGAAGCTCTGACAGAAACGCATAACTTCTCCGTCGCTCTTGCCCTTGGGGTCAAAGTCCGAACCGCCTTTGCCGCCGCCCATGGGGAGAGTTGTGAGGGAGTTTTTGAAAATCTGCTCAAATCCGAGGAACTTGATAATTCCGAGATATACAGACGGGTGGAGTCTGATACCGCCCTTGTAAGGACCTATTGCGGAGTTGAACTGTACTCTGAAACCACGGTTTACCTGTACTTTGCCGTTGTCGTCAACCCACGGAACACGGAACATAATCTGTCTTTCGGGTTCAACTATCCTCTCAAAAACACCTGCGTCAATGAGGTCCTGTCTCCTCTCTGCAACGGGTTCGAGAGTCTCAAGAACTTCCGTAACAGCCTGAATAAATTCAGGTTCGCCCTGATTTCTTTTCTTTACTGTCTCCAGCAATTCAGCCAGATACGCATTTTTTAATGCCATTGGAAAAACCTCCTGTTTTTGTATTCTGCATTTGCAGTCCGTAAACAATTATAGCACTGTGATTTCTGTTTTGCAAGTACCAAATCACGAATTTTTTCCAAAAATTTCTTTTTTGTTACTACTGCACTGTTTTTTGAACTTGTTTTTGTGTATTTTCACAACAAAAATAATTTCAGTAGAACCAAAAGGGGGTCTGGGGGTTTTTAACCCCCAGCGGGGTCAAGGGGCAGAGCCCCTTGTGGGGGTTCAGGGGGCAAAGCCCCCTGCCCCTTATCGTTCTAATTAAAATACTAAATTTCCAAAAAAATATAATTTTAAGAAAATTATTTTTTGGGGAAGTATCCCCAGACCCCCCATAATTATTCTCACAGAGGAAACACCCCCGCCCCTATGACAATCTTCTACTGTTTCAATTTTGGAAGTCAAGGGAGGACACCCCCACAAGGCAACGTCCCCCCGCATCTAACACCCCGATAAATTCAAGTACTCACTCGCAAGATAGAGTGAACCGCAAATAACGACTATGCCGTTATTTTCAAGAGCGAGTTCCGTCGCTTTTCGGAGTGCAACACCAAGAGAGTGACACGCTTCATTTTCGGCACACTCCCCCGCAATTTCGGCAAGTTTTTCGGCGGGAACGGCATTTTGTGAAAAGTCGTCAACGGTAAACATTTTTTCGCAGTACCGTGCAATTGTGTAAACTCCGTACTCGTAATCCTTTGTGCCGACCATTCCCATGACGGAGTATATTTTTTTGTTTTCGGAGACGGCATATTTACGCAGTACCGTCGCAAGATTTTCTATTCCCTCGGGGTTGTGACCACCGTCCACGATAACAGGCGGATTGCCGTCAATATACTGACATCTTGCTTTTAACCGTGTCGTCTCAATGGACTTTCTTATTGCAGATTCCGTGACTGCAAAGCCCTTTTTCGCTATATATCGGCAAGATTCAATAGCCGTCACGGCATTTGAAAACTGTCCCCGTCCGAGCATGGACGGCTTATAGGAATTACCGTCATATTCAAAAAAATTATCTTTAATCAGAAATTTTTTTATTTTGACAAATTCGGCGTTGACTTCACTTGCTTTTTTTCTGAAAATATTTTTACAATTACATTCGGGAGCTATGACAACAGCGGAGTTTTCCTTGATTATCCCCGCTTTCTGTTGTGCGATTTTTTCGACTGTATCGCCTAAAATGTCGGTGTGGTCGAGAGAGATCGAAGTTATAACGGACAGAACAGGCGGAGGAATGACATTTGTACAGTCAAGAAGTCCGCCTATACCCGTTTCAAGCACAACTATGTCGCAATTTTCGTTCTGAAACCACAAAAACGCTATAGCCATGGTGATTTCAAACTGCGAATACGGCATATCGTCTATTTTGTCTTTAATAAATTCACATATTTTACATAGTGAGCCGTCATCTATTTCGGAATTATTTATGCGGATTCTGTCGTTATAGCGGAGTATATAGGGGGACGTGAACTGCCCCGTTTTATAGCCAGAGTAAATCAGTGCATTTGAGATGTACTCAACGACCGAACCTTTGCCGTTAGTACCTGCCACATGAATAAATTTCAGCTTTTTTTCGGGATTCCCGACAAGTTTCATAAGGTTTTCAGCCCGTGACAGATTTGTGACAGGTTTGCCCGATTTGCTGTATGAATTTACAAACTCCATGCACTCGTTAAAATTCATAATTAAAATGCACTCTCCTGCTTTTCGGCTTTTTCGACAGCTTTTTCCAGAGACATTCCCCTGAAATCCTGAGCGTTGAAATACCTGCCTGTTTTTCCGTCATTGACAAACGCCCCGACAAGTAGTCCGGGGATAGCGGTTTCGGGTTCAAAAAAGGCGTTTTCACCGCCCATATCAGTCTTGCACCAGGCGGGATTTGTCAGACTTATTATAACACCGCTGTCCCTGTAATAATAGGCAAGGTCACGGGTTACTTTGTCCAATGCGGCTTTGCTTGCGGAGTAGGGACCCTGCTGAGGTTCGAGATCTATGTCGCTTGAAGTGTTTATTATCCTGCCGAAACCACGTCTTTTCATGCCGTCAATGAAGTGATAGCAAATCATCATCGGGGCAATTGTATTCACCCTGAAACTCGTCTCGTATTCGGCGGCGGGCGTGTCAAGTATAGCAGACCTGTAAGTTGTCTGCAAACCCGCATTGTTAAATATTATATCGACTTGTGTATTTCTGCTGTCGATTTCGGCGAGCATTTTTTCAAGCTGTCCTATATCGGAGAGTTCAGCCTGAACAATATAAGCCTGCACACCTAAATTCAGTACTTCTTTGAGGACTTTTTCACAGTGTACGGCATTTCTTGCGTGCAGAATCAGATTACAGCCCTGCTGTGCCATTGCGACTGCAATAAGTCTCCCCAACCCTCTGCTTGCACCTGTAATCAGCACCCATTTGTTTTTCAAGTCCAACATATTTTCTCCTTATTTATTTATTTATTTATATACGTTCTGTTTTCATTCGATATACTTTGCACTTGAAAGTTTTACTCCCGTCAAATTTTGTGTATTCGGAATAACTGTCAAAAACAAGTCCGCATTTTTGTATAACCCGTCCCGAAGCGGGATTGTCAACAGCGTGTTCGGCGACAAATTCACTTGCATTATGTTCAGTGATAACATATTCAATCATACGCTTTGAAACTTCTGTTGCATAGCCGTTCCCCCAGCAGTCATATCTCAGATTATAGCCGAAACTCCAGACATTTTCGTCTGTCCTGAATCTGATACCGCCCGAACCGATAAGTTTCCCGTCTGATTTGCGGACAAATCCCCATGTATACTCATTTTCAAGATTTTCAAGTGATTTCAGCCATTCTGTTGTTGTCTCAACATTTTTGTGACATGAATAAATCATGTATTCGGCGACTTTTTCGTCACCTGTCCACTCAAACACAGCTTTTGAATCGTCTATAGTAAGAGGTCTTAAAATAAGACGTTCCGTTTCGATTGTAGGAATTTCAAATATCATAAAATCACCCGTTTACAATGTCATAGCTTTTGTCAATAATATTGCACAGAATGTCAAATTCCACGCTCCCGTCAAGGATTATCGAGATCCAGTTTTTCTTGTTCATGTGGTACGCAGGAAAGCACCTGCCCTCGGCGAGCAGGCACTCTCTTGTGACGGGGTTACACCTCACGTTGATTATATCAACAGTCCCCATGCTGTCGGGGACAAGGACGGATTTTCTGACTTTCATAACAAGAGCATACCATTTTTTGTTATTTTTATTTCTTAAAATAAAAGCGTCGGGAGTCCTTGCCCACAGATATTCGGGCTCTGTTGAATATTTTTCCATTGCATAGGAGATGATTTTTTTACGCATTTCTGAAAGTTTCAAGGGACTGGTTTATTTTTGACATCTTTTCTTCAGCCTTTGCGAGTTTAGCCCTTTCGGTCTCTATGAGTTTTTCAGGGGCTTTCGCAATAAATCCCTGATTGTTGAGCTTGTTGCTGAGGAAGTCAATATCTTTCTGCACCTTCGCCTTTTCCTTTTCGAGACGTGCAATTTCCTTATTTTTGTCGACGAGTTCGTCCATAGGGATAAATATTCTTGCGGAGTCGGTCACGGCATTTGCACAGTTTTCGTGCTTGTCGCCGGAGTTTATCTCCACGGAGGAAGCAGAGGCGAGTTTTTCAAAGAAAGCGGTGCAGGAGCGGAAAATTTCGGGGAAATCGGTCTCTATTATCAGTTTTGCCCTCACAGACGGCGGAACGTTCATTTCAGTCCTTGTGTTGCGGACAGCTTTTATAGCGGAGATTATTCTGTCAAAGGACTTTTCTTCATCGGGATAGGATAAACTTTCGTCATATACGGGGTAATTTTCGAGAATTATCATACTCTTTCCGTTTGTGAGAACCTGCCATATTTCCTCTGTTATGAACGGCATGAACGGGTGGAGGAGTTTCAGCATACCCTGCATTGCCCACACGAGTACGGACTGTGCTTTGGCTTTGGACTCACCGCCCGCCTGTATTCTTGATTTGGTGAGTTCAATGTACCAGTCGCAGTAAACGTCCCAGATGAAGTCGTAAATTTTCTGTGAAGCCACGCCGAGTTCGTACTTTTCGAGATTTTCGTTGACTTCTTTTGCGAGAGTGTTCAGCTTGCTTATGAGCCATTTGTCCTCTGTTTCGGGGTTTTCGGGGAGACCCGTAAACTCAAAGTCTTCAGGGAGATTCATCATTATAAATCTTGAAGCATTCCAGAGTTTGTTTGCGAAATTTCTTGCGGACTTGACTTTTTCGTCAATATATCGCATATCATTTCCGGGGGAATTTCCGGTTGCAAGCATAAATCTGAGAGCGTCCGCACCGTACTGCTCAATTACTTCAAGAGGGTCAATGCCGTTGCCGAGAGATTTTGACATCTTTCTGCCCTGACTGTCACGCACAAGACCGTGTATAAGAACCGTGTCAAAAGGCACTTCACCAGTGTTTTCAAGTGCACTGAACATCATTCTTATAACCCAGAAGAATATTATATCATAGCCCGTGACGAGCGTATTTGTCGGATAGAAGTAATTGAAATCCTCTGTCTTTTCGGGGAAACCGAGTGTAGAGAAGGGCCACAGTGCAGAGCTGAACCAAGTGTCAAGGGTGTCAGAGTCCTGACGCATTTCCTTTCCGCACTTTGGACATTTACAGGAATTTTCCTTTGTGACGGTAATTTCCCCGCAGTCGTCACAGTAAAAAGCGGGTATTCTGTGTCCCCACCATATCTGTCTTGAAATGCACCAGTCCTTTATATTTTCAAGCCAGTGGAAATATATTTTGTCAAATCTTTCGGGGACAAACTTTGTCCTGCCGTCCTTTACGGCTTTTATGGCGGGCTCGGCAAGAGGTTTCATTTTGACAAACCACTGTGTTGAGACTTTCGGCTCTACAGTTGTTCCGCACCTGTAGCACGTTCCGACATTGTGACTGTAGTCCTCTATGCGTACAAGACAGCCCTCTTTTTCAAGGTCCTCAACAATTTTTTCCCTTGCGGAGTACCTGTCCATACCCGCATATTCGGGGTAATCGTCAACTATAGTCGCATCGTCATTCATGACATTTATAACGGGCAAGTTGTGTCTCAGACCGACTTCAAAGTCATTCGGATCGTGTGCGGGAGTGATTTTCACAACACCCGTACCGAAGTCCATTTCAACGTAATCGTCCGCAATAATGGGAATTTCCCTGTGTACTATCGGCAGAATGACGGTCTTTCCGACAAGTTTTTTGTACCTTTCGTCTTTTGGGTTCACGGCAACAGCCGTGTCGCCGAGGAGGGTTTCGGGTCTTGTAGTTGCGAGTTCAAGATAGTCCTCAGTACCCTTTATTTTGTATCTCAAATGCCAGAAGTGACCTGCTTGGTCTTCATATGTAACTTCCGCATCGGACAGAGATGTCAGGCATTTCGGACACCAGTTTATAATTCTCTCACCCCTGTATATCAGACCTTTTTCGTAATATTTCACAAATACTTCTTTCACGGCTTTTGAACAGCCCTCGTCCATTGTGAAACGCTCCCTTGACCAGTCGCACGATGAACCCAGTTTTTTGAGCTGTTCAACGATACGTCCGCCGTACTGCTCTTTCCAAGCCCATGCACGTTCCATAAAGCCCTCACGACCGAGTTCTTCTTTGGAAATGCCCTCTTTTCGCATAGCCTCAACAATTTTAGCCTCTGTCGCAATGGCGGCGTGGTCAGTACCGGGAAGCCACAGTGCGGAATATCCCGACATTCTCTTCCATCTTATGAGAATATCCTGTAAAGTCTCGTCAAGAGCGTGACCCATGTGGAGCTGTCCCGTGATGTTCGGAGGGGGAATGACTATAGTATATGGTTTCTTATTCTTGTCGACCTCCGCACGGAAACAGCCTTTTTCGTTCCATGCGGAATAGATCCTGTCCTCAAAGTCTTTGGGACTGTATGATTTTGCAAGTTCTTTTGACATTTTCATTAACTCCTGTTCTTGTGTTATAATTATTTTGGGGAAACCGTGTCCATAGGTGATTTTCCGAATTTACAGCGGAAACAGCCGTAAGACACATACACTTTGATTATATCATGTTCGAGAAAATCTGTCAACTATTTATTTCGGAACGAGTTGGGGTGTGTTGCTTGTGGGGGACTTTGTCCCCAAATTTTTATTGGAACGATTAGGGGCAGGGGGCTTTGCCCCCTGAACCCCCATTGGGGGCTCTGCCCCCAAACCCCCGTCGGGGGGAAGAATCCCCCCGAACCCCCCATGATTATTCTCACAGAGGAAACGCCCTCAGCCCCCATGATTATTCCCACAAGGGAGACACTCTCGACTTCCATAAACTTGAATAGTAGGAAAACTAAAAATATTTAATCACGGGTTTCCAAAGGGGGGTTCCCCCTTTGGTGGGGGGCTTGGGGGGCAGAGCCCCCCACAAAACAACGCCCTCCACTCAGAGAAATCCCCTCATGCTGACACAGAGATTTTCCTCTGCTCTTACAAGTCTCTTTGCAATATTTTTAGACCTCTCATCGGCTGCCGAGTACTGATTGAGATAACGGCTTATAGACTTCACGCCCATGTTACAGCCGTCCGTTATGAGGTCTGCAATAACGCTGTCTGACTCGTTCATTTGCAGTTTGACATTGGTTTTTATCCATGACATACCCTTTGCCATTGGGTTAGGTTCTTTGCCGTCGTCGTGGTAGTCGGCGAGAACCATCTGCAAATCATTTTTGAGAGCTTCGTTTTCGCTCATACTGTCCTGTAAAATTTTTTTAAGGCTCTCGTCGTGTACATAGGTCATCACGTCGTCTATAGCGGAGACTCCCATTTTGACACCTGCATCGCACTCCCTGAGAAGTTTTATAGTATCCTGTTCCACCATGTTGTAAAACACTCCTTTCATTACTGTTATAATATTGTCTGCAGCGTTGTAAAAAATATTATACAGGGAGTTCAAAATTATTATATTTTGCCGATATGCACATTTTTTTCAACGGTAGAAATAAAAAAATGTTCAAAACATGAAATTCTTCAAAAAGCCCTTGACAAATCGGAAATTACCGTCTATAATATACTTGTAAACAGCAAAGACGCTGTGGAGACTGTCATTTTTGTACGCAGTATCCACGGCGTTTTGTGTTTTTTATTAAGTGCTTAATTCCATACACAACGGGGTGTATGATGCCTTTTTACAGGGTATCTGCACCCCTCCGCTTTTTGCTGTAGTATTATAAGGAGGTAATTTTATGGAAGAAGTTTTACAACAGGCACTTGACGGAGCAAAGAGTACGGTCTTCGGAGTGTGGCTTTTGATAGCGGTATCGCTTATATTTTTCATGCAGGCAGGATTTGCAATGGTGGAGACAGGTTTCACCCGTGCAAAGAATGCGGGAAATATCATAATGAAAAACCTGATGGACTTCTGTATCGGTACCGTGATGTTCATATTTATCGGTGCGGGACTACTGATGGGCGAGGACGTTGCAGGTCTCATAGGACAGCCTGGATTTGACATCTTCACCGCATATGAAAATTTTGACTTCTCAAATTTTGTGTTCAACCTTGTTTTCTGTGCGACAACAGCTACTATAGTTTCGGGAGCAATGGCGGAGAGAACAAAGTTCCTCTCATACTGTGTTTACTCGGGAATTATAAGTGCCCTGATCTATCCTATAGAGGCTCACTGGATATGGAATGCCGACGGTTGGCTCTATCAGCTCGGTTTTCACGACTTGTCGGGTTCGTGTGCGATTCACATGGTCGGCGGTATTTCCGCACTTGTTGGTGCATCAATACTCGGACCTCGTATAGGAAAATTCACTAAGACAAAAGACGGAGAGATAAAAGTAAACGCTATCCCCGGACACAACCTCACACTCGGTGCGTTGGGCGTGTTTATACTCTGGTTTGGCTGGTACGGTTTCAACCCCGCCGCTTCTCAGAGTGTCGAAATGATGGGTACGATATTTGTAACAACTACAATTGCCCCTGCAATAGCTACAGTTACTTGTATGATTTTCACATGGGTGAAGTACGGCAAACCCGATGTCTCAATGTGCCTTAACGCCTCACTTGCGGGACTTGTCGGAATAACAGCAGGTTGTGACGTAATGGACGCATTTGGTGCAATGTGTGTCGGTGTTGTTTCGGGACTTCTTGTATGCTTTGGTGTGTGGTTTCTTGACTACGTTCTCCACGTTGACGATCCTGTCGGTGCAGTCGGAGTACATATGATGAACGGCATTTGGGGTACTATTGCGGTAGGACTTTTCGCAACAGACACAGCTCCGGGATTTGCAGTCGCTCAGGCAGGCGGTGCAAGCGGTATAGCCTGTGAAGGGGTTTTCTACGGCGGAGGTTTTGAACTTCTCGGAAAACAGCTTCTCGGAGTGGTATCAGTAGGTGCTTGGACTGCTATAACAATGACAATAGTATTTTTCGCAATAAAGAAGACTATAGGTCTGAGGGCTTCCGAACAGGAGGAAATTCTCGGTCTGGACGTTACAGAACACGGTCTTATATCGTCTTATGCGGATTTTGCTCCCTCTATGGACGATGCGTCTGTATACGGCTACACCAAGGACGACGCAAAGAGCGTTACAAAAGTATCTCCTGCACCTGCACCCGTTGCACCTGTTGAGAAGGCAGTAGAAGTAAACAACTACAGCAAGCCTTCTACAGACGGCAAACCCAAGATGACAAAGATTGTCGTAATCTTCAAACAGCAGAAACTTCAGGACTTCATTCAGGCTATGGAGGCTATTGACGTTAAAGGCATTACAGTCACTAACGTTCTGGGTTGCGGAATGCAGAACGGTCAGAGGAACTACTACAGAGGAGCGACTATTGAGATGAACCTGCTCCCGAAAGTAAAAGCTGAAATTGCAGTCTGTGCAGTACCTGTCGACAAGGTCATTGACTCGGCAAGAGCTGCTCTCTATACAGGTCACTACGGTGACGGCAAGATGTTTATCTACGACATTGAAAACGTTATCAAGATTAGAACCGGAGAAGAGGGTTACTCTGCACTTCAGGAATCTGACGACTGATAATTTCAGGCTCACAGTCCCCGATATTCGGGGGACTGTGGGCAAAAGGGAGAAAAGAGATGTCAGAAAAGTATATTTTTGTGACAGGCGGAGTCGTTTCGGGACTCGGCAAAGGCATAACGGCAGCGTCACTCGGACGGCTGCTGAAACAGAGGGGCTATAAAGTCACCATTCAGAAGTTCGACCCATACATAAACGTTGACCCGGGTACTATGTCGCCGTTTCAGCACGGAGAAGTTTTCGTGACAGATGACGGCACAGAGACAGATTTGGATTTGGGTCACTATGAGCGTTTTGTGGACGAAAATCTGTCGGTGAACTCAAACGTCACAACGGGTAAGATTTACTGGAATGTGATAACAAAAGAGCGTCGGGGAGACTACCTCGGCGGCACGGTTCAGGTCATACCCCACATAACAAACGAAATCAAGGACAAAGTTTACAGTGCGGGAAAAGAGGCTAATGCCGATATAGTCATAACGGAAATAGGCGGTACAGTCGGAGACATAGAGTCAACGCCTTTTCTGGAGGCTATACGTCAGGTAGGTACGGAGCAGGGCAGGGAGAATGTCGCATATATTCATGTAACCCTTGTGCCGTACATAGCGGGTTCGGAGGAACTGAAATCAAAGCCCACACAGCACTCCACAAAGGAATTGCTCTCAATAGGCATACAGCCCGACATAATAGTCCTGAGAAGTGAGAAAAAAATCCCCGAAGATATGCGTGACAAAATAGCTCTGTTCTGCAATATCAGGAAAGAGGACGTTATACAAAATCTCACTGCACCGTCTTTGTATGAAGTACCCCTTTGGCTTGAGAGAGAGGGGCTTGCGGAGTCTGTCTGCCGTCACCTCGGTCTTGAGAAAAGAGTACCCGATTTGACGGAGTGGACGGAGATGGTACAGCGTGCGGAGCGTGCGGAAAGACGTGTGACGATAGGACTTGTCGGAAAGTACGTTGAACTTCACGATGCGTATCTGTCGGTGGCGGAGGCACTCAGGCACGGCGGTATAGTCAACGATGTACAGGTTGACATAGACTGGATTGATTCCGAAGAGATAAATCCCGGAAATGTCCGTGAAAGACTGAAAAGCTGTCAGGGGATAATAGTACCCGGGGGGTTTGGTCACAGGGGCATAGAGGGCATGATTGAAGCTATAAAGTACGCTCGTGAGAATGAAATACCTCTTTTCGGGATATGTCTCGGTATGCAGATGGCAGTTGTGGAGTTTGCAAGAAATGTACTCGGTCTAAGTGACGCAGGTTCTACGGAATTTGGTGAGACTACAAACCCCGTCATAGATATTATGGAAAATCAGAAAAATGTCTCACAGAAAGGCGGTACAATGCGTTTAGGGCTTTACCCCTGCAAGCTTGCGGAAAACTCCCTTTGCAGGGAAATTTACGGTGAGGAGCTTATTTATGAGCGTCACCGCCACCGTTGGGAGTTCAACAACGCCTACAGGACTGCACTTTCGGGAGCAGGCATGAAGATAGCGGGACTTTCCCCCGATGAGAGACTTGTTGAGATTATAGAAATCCCCGAACACCCGTGGTTTGTGGGGGTACAGTTCCACCCGGAATTCAAGTCCAGACCGAACAAACCGCACAGATTATTTGCGGATTTCATAAAAAAGTCGGTAGAAAAATTATAAATATAAATTATATATAAGACTTACGCCTTGATTGGGGGCTACGCCCCCAAACCCCCATTAACGATTAGGGGCAGGGGGCGTTGCCCCCTGAACCCCCATTGGGGGCTCTGCCCCCAAACCCCCGTCGGGGGGAAGAATCCCCCCGAACCCCCCATGATTTTTGGAAACCGGGGCAAGGTTCACAAGTCAAAAAAGTCAAGAAGTTTACACAAATAATAATATATAACTGGAGGTTTTACTTATGGAAAAGGTTACAGATTACTTTGGTTCAATGGTGTTTGACGAGAGAGTCATGAAAGCTGTTCTCTCAGAAAAGGTGTACAAGAGCCTGAAGAGGACTATCGACAGGGGTACACCGCTTGACATCTCCGTTGCAAACGCTGTTGCGGAGGCTATGAAAGAGTGGGCAATCGGAAAGGGTGCAACTCACTACACACACTGGTTTCAGCCCGAAACAGGTCTGACAGCCGAAAAACACGACAGTTTCATATCTCCCGCACCCGACGGCAGGGTTATTATGGAGTTTTCGGGAAAAGAGCTTATTAAAGGTGAACCCGACGCATCTTCATTCCCGTCGGGCGGTCTGAGAGCTACTTTTGAAGCAAGAGGTTACACGGCTTGGGATCCTACTTCCTATGCGTTCATAAAGGACGGCACACTCTATATCCCGACCGCTTTCTGTTCATATACGGGTGAGGCACTCGACAAAAAAGTACCGCTTCTCCGTTCAATGGACGCTCTGAACCGTCAGGCTCTGAGAATTTTGAAACTTTTCGGCAATGATACTGTTAAATGTGTAAAGACTTCAGTCGGACCTGAGCAGGAGTATTTCCTCATTCCGCAGGAGCTTTACGCACAGAGAAAAGATTTGATTATGACGGGACGTACTCTTTACGGTGCAATGCCCCCGAAAGGTCAGGAGATGGAAGACCACTATTTTGGTGCTATAAAGACAAAAGTTAAGGAGTACATGGCTGACCTTGACAAGGAGCTCTGGAAACTGGGAATACTCGCAAAGACAAAGCACAACGAAGTTGCTCCCGCACAGCATGAGCTTGCACCTATTTACAGTACAACAAACATAGCTGCCGACCAGAACCAGCTCACTATGGAAGTTATGCAGAAAATCGCACAGCGTCACGGTCTTGTGTGTCTGCTCCACGAAAAGCCCTTTGCAGGCGTGAACGGTTCGGGCAAGCACAACAACTGGTCTATCTCAACCGATACGGGAGTTAATCTTCTCTCACCCGGTGAGACACCCTATGAAAATGCACAGTTCCTGTTGTTCCTTGCGGCAGTAATCAAAGCTGTTGACGATTATCAGGATTTGCTCCGTCTGTCTGTTGCGACGGCGGGAAACGACCACAGACTTGGTGCGAATGAAGCTCCTCCCGCAGTTATATCAATGTTCCTCGGTGACGAGCTCACAGCTGTACTTGAAGCCATTGAGAACGACACTCCCTATAACGGCGGTGAGAAGGAGAAAATGCAGCTCGGTGTTGACGTTCTGCCGAAGTTCAGCAAGGACTCCACAGACAGAAACAGAACTTCCCCGTTTGCGTTCACGGGAAACAAATTTGAGTTCAGAATGCTTGGCTCTTCAAATAGTATCTCCTGTGCAAACATTCACCTCAACGCCGCTGTTGCGGAGAGCCTGAAACAGTTCGCCGACGTACTCGAAAAGGCTGACGATTTCAAGACAGCTCTGCACCAACTGATAAAAAATACTATAAAAGAACACAAGAGAATCATTTTCAACGGCAATGGTTACGACGACACCTGGATAGCAGAGGCTGAAAAACGTGGTCTGCTCAATCTCAGGACTACTGCTGATGCAATGCCGAGGTTATGTGACGAAAAGAACGTCAGAATGCTCACTTCACACGGCGTTTTCACCGAAGCCGAAATATACTCACGCCGTGACATAATGCTTGAAAACTACACAAAATCTGTTAATATAGAGGCTATCACCATGATAGACATGGCAAGAAAGGAGATAATCCCCGCTGTGTCGAGGTTTGCGGGAGACGTTGCAAAGGCTGTTTCAGCAAAGACCGCCGTTGCGAATGTCGCTTGCAAGTATGAGAAAAAACTTGTGACAGAGCTTTCGGACCTTATCGACAAGATGGACGAAGCGTCATCAGACCTTGAAAAGGCTGTCGCAGACCTCAAGGTGATACCCGAAAGTGTCGAAGCCTCAGCGTTTGTGCGTGACTCACTTCTCCCGAAGATGGAAGTCCTCCGCTCATTTGCCGACAAAGCCGAGACAATGACCTCAGAGGAGTACTGGCCCTTCCCGACCTATGACAAACTTCTCTTTGGTGTAGAATAATGCCATCTACTTTTCTCCCCTAAATAGAGATTCCCCTGCACGGTATTATAGTGCTGTGCAGGGGGATTTTTTTTATTTCACCCCCGAAAAGTGACAATTTTCTTGTTTATACCGTGATAGAATAAGTTATAAGTTTCTTTTGAGGGTGATAGAATGTTCAGGATAAAAGGTCTGAAATTGAGCAACAATTCTTTGATGATACTTTCTTTTCTGTCGGCTATGGCGTCGGGATTTTTTCTTTCGGGGGCGAATATAGCGGGAGTAGCGTCTTTTGCGGACATATCCCTTGCGGGGGCATTGGGAGTAGTCACGTCTCCGGCAGTCCTTGCGGGGAGCCTTTTAAGGTGCATAGTTGACGGTACTGTCGGGAAGAACATAGTCAAGATAATAGCAATGATAATAATAGTCATAACAAAACTGTTTTCGGACATAGGCAACAGGACAAAGGCTTGCGGATTTTTCACGGCATTCGGAATATTTGTATCGGGAATGTTAATATCGGCGGTTCTCGGAGAATTTTTTTACAAACTTCTTTTTTATCTGTTTTACTCGGTTTTGTCGGGGCTGACCGCCTATTCCGCATCACTCGTCATAATGAGCCTGAAAAAGCAGTTTGTGATAGAACTGTCGGGGAAATCGGGTTGTGCCTATGCACTTGTTTACATAGTTTTCATGTCGGCACTTTGCGGAATAGAGATATACTCCCTGAACATAGGTATGATGATCGGTACAGCCGTCACGCTCCTTGCCTCCTATTATTACGGACACACGGGAGGTGCGTTGTGTGGTGCATTGACATCTTGCGGAGCATTTCTCGCCTCCTCAGACGCTGGAATGACTGTTGTACTCCTCCCCGTGGCGGGACTTATGACGGGTTACATTCACCGTCAGAGGACAGGCGTTTCGGTGGTGGCGTTTGTGTCGCTAAGTTTCATGCTGATGGTTCTGACAGGCATAACAAAGAATAATATAGGTATAATGCTGAACATAGTTTCGGGAGCAGTTTTATTTGCGGTCATTGCCCCCTGCTACTCGGACAAATGGGTGAGTACGGGAACGGACAGCGGTACAGCCTTGCCCGATATAATAAACGCAAGAATGAGTTTTCTGTCCGACTCAATAGGGACTGTCAGGGCGGAGTCGGGAAAAATTGCGGAAGTCCTCGCCGAAAACAGCAAGGACGTTGACGGCGTGAGCAGAATCAGTTCAAAGATATGCAGTAACTGTTACAGGAACGATTTGTGCTGGGGGAGCGAAAAAGCGGTCACACAAAAGGCTTTTGCGAAACTGTCACGCCAGCCTGAAATAACTTACGAGACTTTTCCCTATGAATTGCAGAACTGCCTGAAAAAGGAGGAACTTATAAAAAAATTCGCAAAAGCGTCAAGGGAGAGAATGACTGCGAGAATTTTGAGACTTCGCTCTTCGGGAAATCAACAGCTTTTAAGTGAACAGATAAAGATAACAGAGGAGATAATACGCTCTGTCGGGGAGAGAATAGATGTCCGCTACTCCGAACCGATAAGCAGACTTGTGACAAAAAAGCTGTCACGTTACGGAATTGTCCCGAAAAAAGTCATAGCGTACTACAATATATACAACAGACTTATAATAGAGTTGTACTTTATAACAGCGGAGTCTCCTGCAAGTACGTCAAGAATATGTGATTTGATTTCGGACGAACTTGAAATGTCTCTTGACATAACAAGTCCTGCGTACTCAGGGCGTGAAATGCGTTTCAGACTGTTTGAACAGCCACAGTATGCTATGGAAGTCTACGGGGCATCAATGTGTGCAAAGGGTTCTGACGAAAACGGCGACACGTCCACGGTTTTCACGGACGGCACGGGTATAGGCTATGTCATACTCTCGGACGGCATGGGCAGCGGAAAGAGTGCGTCTCTGGAGTCAAAACTTGTCGTGAAAATGTTCAGGAAACTTATAAACAGCGGAGTTGGTTGCACGTCTGCGATAAAGTTAATAAATTCAATAATGGTTGCAAAATCGGGTGACGAATCTTTTGCGACACTCGATGCGGTGCGGATAGACCTCGACAGCTGCGGTCTGACCGTCATAAAATCGGGGGCTTCCGCAACTCTCATACGCCACAGGGGGAATATACTGAAAGTGACTTCACCGACTTTTCCGATAGGAATTTATGAGCAGTCGGACGTTTTCACAAGCCGTTACAGCTTTGAGGACGGCGACATGATAGTCATGTTCTCGGACGGCATTGACGAAAGTCAATATAAGTCAATCAAAGAACTTTTACTCGGCGGAGATGACGTTAAAAAAATAGTCTGTGAGATATGTGAAAAGGCGGAGAGTTTCAATCCGTCGGTCCGTTCGGACGATGTTACCGTTATAGGAATAAGAGTGAGAAAGCGTGAGAGACAGCAGTCCGTGCCGTCTGTATAGTTTTATCATTTTACATTATGTACCCTCTAAATAATAATTCATTTCTTGAATATGGCAAATTCCACAAATATCAGGTAAAAAAACTGTGGTATTGTCTGAACTTTGGACTTATTTTACAAAAAAACTTGAATAGTCAAGCCGTTTATGGTAAAATGTAAATAGCAAAAGGAGGCTGAATTATGTCAGTTAATAACAGTAATAATAATCCTAACGATTTTCCGCTCTACCTCTTCTATCAGGGAAACAATTGTGAAGCTTACAAATTCTTCGGAGTTCACTCAAAGAAAAAAGGCAGAGGAAAGGTCTTTACTTTCAGAGTTTGGGCTCCTAACGCTGTAAGTATTTCAGTGGTCGGAGATTTCAACGAGTGGGACAGAACGGCTAACCCTATGCAGACAATAGCAGACGGTGTCTGGGAGACCGATGTTTCAAAGCTTGAACAGTTCGACATCTACAAATACAGCATAGAGACAAAGGACGGAAGGATACTTCTGAAGTCCGATCCCTACGCCACCCACTTTGAAAGACGACCGGGTACTGCCTCCAAAATTTTCGAGAGCAGTTACGAGTGGTCTGACGAGGACTGGTACAAGAAAAAGGCTGAGAGAGTCGTGTATAAAAGTCCGATAAACGTCTATGAAGTTCACTTAAACTCATGGAAAAAGTGCGGAGAGGGCGAATTTCCGAGCTACATAAACTTTGCGAGGGAAATTATCCCGTATCTGAAAAAGATGTCCTACACCCACATAGAGTTCATGCCTATGACGGAGTACCCCTTTGACGGTTCATGGGGCTATCAGGTGACGGGCTACTTTGCACCGACTTCACGCTACGGCACTCCCGATGACTTCAAAAAAATGGTGGATATGTTCCACGAAGCGGGAATAGGTGTCATTCTCGACTGGGCACCCGCACACTTCCCGAAAGACGCTCACGGTCTGTATGAGTTTGACGGCACCTGCTGTTACGAGTACACCGACGAGAAAAAGAGGGAACACAAGGCTTGGGGTACGAGAGTTTTTGACTACGGCAGACCTGAAGTCCGTTCGTTCCTGATCTCGAGTGCAAACTTCTGGTTTGACGAGTACCACGTTGACGGTCTGAGGGTGGACGCTGTCGCCTCTATGCTCTATCTGGACTACGACAGGCGTGACGGAGAGTGGACTGCCAACATCTACGGCGGCAATGAAAACCTTGAAGCCGTGCAGTTCCTGAAAAATCTCAACGAGGCTGTATTCTCAAAGCACCCCGATGCACTCATGATTGCGGAGGAGTCAACAGCATGGCCTCTTGTGACAAAGCCCACCGACATAGGCGGTCTGGGATTTAATTTCAAGTGGAACATGGGCTGGATGAACGATATGCTGAGTTATATGTCGCTCGACCCGATTTACCGTGCTTTCAACCACGACAAGCTGACGTTTTCGTTTTTCTATGCGTTCTCCGAAAACTACATTCTGCCTATTTCGCACGATGAAGTAGTTTACGGAAAATGCTCCATGATAAACAAAATGCCGGGCTTGGAGGGCGACAAGTACGCATCTTACAGGGCTTTTCTTGCGTACATGATGGCTCACCCCGGAAAGAAACTTCTGTTCATGGGACAGGAGTTCGGTCAGGAGAACGAGTGGAACTACCAGACAGAGCTTGACTGGGATCTCCTTGAGACGGAAAAGCACAGTCAGCTGCTGAAATTCTCCGAAAAACTCAACAAGTTCTATCTTGAAAACTCACCCCTTTGGGAGAACGATGACTCTTGGGGCGGTTTCAGCTGGATTGCAAATGACGACTACCAGCAGAGTATAATCGCTTTCAGACGTATTGACGACCATGAAAACGAGATAATTGCTGTGTGCAATTTTGTACCCGTTGAACGCCGTGACTACAGGATAGGTGTACCCTACAAGGGCAAGTATAAGGTAGTTTTCACTACGGATGACGTTGAATTTGGCGGAAACGGAGTCGGTGAGAAGTCTTACAAGTCCGAAGAGATAAGTATGCACGGTCACGAAAACAGCATTTCAATGACTCTCGCACCGCTGTCCGTTATGTATCTGAAGTACGTCCCGATAAAGAAAAAGTCTAAATCCGCAGAGAGTACCGAAAAGACCACAGACACGGACAAGAAAAAAGCTGTGTCCGCACAGTCGGAGAAAAAAGCGGAGAAATAACTTTTTTTGCGGGCAAAACACACCACATATGTAAACCCATACTAAACAACAATTCGGCAAGTAATTTTAAGAAAGGAAAAGTTACTGATATGACAGGTCTATCTGCCTGTTATGTGTACCCGTCTATATTCGGGGAATTTACGCCTTTGGAGTATCATGCCGACACCCGCACACAAATTTCGGGTGGATACGATGAATCAGGAACAGACAGGGTTTTTTTCAAGACACTCTGCTGCAAATTCAGTAACGAAATGTTTATGTATACAAAGAAAAAATGCGTTGCAATGCTTCTTGCAGGCGGTCAGGGAAGCAGACTGTATGCTCTGACCAAAAATGTCGCAAAACCGGCAGTTCCCTATGGCGGAAAGTACCGTCTTATTGACTTCCCGCTCTCAAACTGCACAAACTCGGGTATTGACACCGTGGGAGTGCTTACACAGTATCAGCCTCTTGTCCTGAACGAATATATCGGAAACGGTCAGCCGTGGGATCTGGACAAGATGAACGGCGGTGTACACGTTCTTCCCCCTTATGAAACACAGTCGGGAGCATCTTGGTATGAGGGTACTGCAAACGCCATCTACCAGAATATGCGTTTTATAGAGAGGTACGACCCCGAATATGTGGTAGTCCTTGGTGGAGACCACATCTACAAAATGGACTACTCAAAGATGGTTGACTTCCACGTTGCAAACAATGCGGACTGCACCATCTCCGTAATAGACGTACCAAAGGCAGAGGCTTCACGTTTCGGAATAATGATCTGTGACGAGCAGAACAAAGTAATTGACTTTGTCGAGAAGCCGAAAGAGCCTAAGTCCACACTTGCGTCAATGGGTATATACGTTTTCACATGGGAGAAACTGAAAAAGTATCTCATAGAGAACGAGAACGACGCAAACGCAAAGCGTGACAGGGGAGAGCCTTGGTCTAAGGACTTTGGAAAAGACATTATAACTTCAATGCTCCGTGACGACCAGAGACTCTTTGCCTACGAGTTTGAGGGCTACTGGAAAGACGTCGGAACTTTGGACTCTCTTTGGGAGGCTAATATGGACCTCCTCAGCCCGAGTGTACCGCTTGACCTCTACGACAGGAGCTGGAAGATATATTCAAGGAGCAATTATGTAACTCCGCAGTACATAGGTGACAAGGCAGAAGTTGAGAACTCCATGATAGTGGAGGGCAGCAACGTAAACGGACAGGTTGATTTCTCAATACTCTTTTCGGGCGTTACAGTCGAGGAGGGTGCAAGTGTGCAGTACAGCATAGTTATGCCCGGAACCGTCATCAAGTCGGGAGCAGTTGTCGAGTACGCAATAGTAGGAGAGGACTGTGTTGTCGAGGGCGGTGCACACATAGGCAAGAGCCCGGAGCAGGTTGAGAACAGAGACGATTGGGGCATTGCCGTTGTCGGTCACAACGTCACCATTTCTGAAAACAAGTCTGTTGAGCCAAAACAGATTGTCGGCGAAAATATCTGAGTGGAGGTCTATATACAATGATTGTAAATTATAATGTTTTAGGTCTGGTTTTCGCAAGTATGCACGACTCTTACGTCAGCGAACTCACGAACCAGAGAACTATGGGTTCAATACCCTTTGGCGGAAGATACAGGCTTATTGACTTCCCTCTCTCAAACTTCGTTAATTCGGGAGTGTCGGAAGTCGGCGTAATCACAAAGTCCAACTACGGTTCACTCCTTGACCACCTCGGTTCGGGACGTGACTGGGACCTTGCAAGGAAAAAGGGCGGTCTGCACCTCCTCCCCCCTTACAGCCAGAACGGCGGTATATACAAGGGCAGACTTGACGCTCTCAGCAATATATGGAGTTTTGTGGAACACTCCCACGCAAAGTACGTAATTCTTGCGAACTGTGATATAGTCACGACTATTGACTTCACACCCGTGCTGAATCAGCACATTTCAAGTGAAGCTGACGTAACACTTATCTACAGCAAGGGCAGTTACGACAGCGAAAAGAGCAGTTTTGCGACAATTCTCGAATTTGACGAGGACAACAGGCTGAAAGGTGCAATGGTGAACCCTCAGATTTCGGGGGAGTGCAATCTGTGGCTTGATATGCTGATAATAAGCAAGGAGTGCCTTAAAAAGATAGTTTTCGGTGCGACAAGCAGGAATCTCTACAGTTTCACAAAAGAGATACTTCAGAACCGCACGGACGAGTACAAAATTCTCGGCTATGAACACAAGAACCTGTTCATGAGAATAGACAACACAAACAACTACTATGACGCTAATATGCTCATGCTTGAGGCAGACAAGAGGAACGCTCTTTTCAATTCAAAGAAACCCGTCTACACGAAAGTTGGCGACAACGGTCCTGTGAAGTACGGTCTTGAATCGAAAGTCAGCAATTCACTCATAGCAGACGGCTGTATCATCGAGGGAACTGTTGAGAACTCCATACTTTTCAGGGGTGCGAAAGTCGGAAAGGGCTCTGTAGTAAAGGACTCTATACTGTTTCAGGGTACAAAAATCGGTGAGAACTGCACGATTACGGGCGTGATTGCGGACAAAAATGTGACTGCTGACGATGGCAGAGTTGTCACGGCATCGTCTGCGTCACCGCTGTATGTCAAGAAAAACGCTAAAATATAATTCGGCGGTGATTACCCCATGAAAATACTTTTTGCTGTCAGTGAGGCTGTACCGTTCGCCGCCTCCGGTGGACTTGCGGACGTTGCAGGCTCTCTGCCTGAAGCTATAAGTGAAAAGGGGCACGAGTGCTGTGTAGTAATGCCCCTTTACAAGGCTATCCCACAGCGTTTCCGTGACGATATGGAGCTTGTCGCAAATATAACGGTCGATGTCTCTTGGAGAAAGCAGTATTGCGGTATATTCAGGACAGATTACAACAATATGACTTTTTATTTCATAGATAACGAGTATTATTTCAACAGGGACGGTCTCTACGGCTTTTATGATGACTGTGAGAGATTTGTTTTCTTTGACAGGGCAGTCCTTGAGATGATAAAATATATTGACTTCAAGCCCGATGTGATTTCCTGCAACGACTGGCAGACCGCTCTGATACCCGTCTACTATAACATATACTACAAATATCAGCAGGGTTACGACAACATAAAAACTTCAATAACTATCCACAATATTGAGTATCAGGGCAGATACGGTAAAGAAGTCCTCAGTGAACTTATGGGTATACCGATGTACAATGCGGGACTTGTGGAGTATGATGGTTATATCAATATGCTGAAAGGTGCGATAGAGTGTGCCGACAGGATCATAACTGTCTCCCCAAGTTATGCGTGGGAGATACTCGATCCGTGGTATGCACACGGTCTTGACAGGATACTCGTCACAAAGCAGTACAAATTAAAGGGGATACTCAACGGCATAGATACAAAGCTGTACAACCCCGAGACTGACTCCCACATAACTGCACACTATTCGTTAAAAAATATGCAGGGCAAGACGGAGTGCAGGACAGCTCTTGTTCAGGAATTGGAACTTGAAAACAGCGACAGTCCCATTATCGGGATAGTCACAAGGTTTGTCAGCCACAAGGGCATAGACCTGATAAGATGTATGTTTGAGGAGATGGTTAAAAGAGGGTTCATGTTTGCCGTTCTGGGAAGCGGTGAGCAGGTCTATGAAAACTTTTTCCTTGAAATGTCGGACAGATATAAGGGCAGAGTTTCGGTAAATCTGGGATTTATCCCCGAACTCTCACACAGGATATATGCAGGTGCGGATATGTTTCTGATGCCGTCACAGAGTGAGCCTTGCGGACTTGCACAGATGATTTCGATGCGTTACGGCACAATCCCGATTGTCAGGGAGACAGGCGGTCTGCGTGATTCCGTCCGTGACAGCGTGAACGGTTTCACTTTCAAAAATTACAATGCGGACGATATGCTCGGTGCGGTCACAAGGGCAAAGGCTTGCTATGATGACAAGGCGGAGTGGAAAAGTCTCGTGAACAGGGCTATGAAGTGCGACTACAGCTGGTCTGTTTCGGCGGACTCCTATATAGACACTTTTGCCGAACTTGTCGTGAGCTGATTAAGATTAAATATTAAAAATTAAATAAAAAAAGCCGTTTCCGCTGTTTTTTGCGGAACGGCTTTTTTGTTTGTGGGAGATAATTGTGCATATAGACGAATTTGTGAAAAATATGTTGCTAATAATTTTTTTTTGTGGTATAATTAGACTAAAGTTTACACGGAGGTAGAAAATATGTTTCACAAAAAGATAAAGAAATTAACGTCTGCACTGGTCACTCTGTCGGTACTCCTCACGGGGCAGACTTTTACGGCAGCTGCGGAGGAATCCGAACCGTTGATAGGACTCTCTGTCATAAACATCTCAGCGGAGCAGGTGGAGAAAAACCCCGAAATTCCCGTGAGCCTGATTGTCAGCGGAGTGGAGGGGAAGTACGCCGTGACGGAGATATGGACTTCTTTTGACGACAGACTTGAAATAGAGACCGACAATTCGGGAGAACCTGTTGTGGCTGTCACGGAAAATTCGGGCGGTATGCTTGTGCAGACTGCCCCGTCACGCTATCTGGACAATTCAACTTCCGAAATAGTCGACCTGAACGGCGTGAGGTTTATAAGTTCCTCATCCGAAAACACGGGGAAAGACGGTACACTTTTCAAAGTGAACGTAAAACTCCCCGAGGACGTGAAAGCAGGGGACGAGTTTCCGCTGAAAGTAGTACCCGTAGGCAGGGAGACTGTGAACAATGATTTTGTGGACAGTGTCTTTACAAATGCCGACAACGACAGCGAGGGGAAGTCCATGCAGGAGAAAATTTTTTCACAGGGCATTTGCAACGGCTGTATAAGGATTGTGGGGGATTCGGATACGATTTCGGGGGACGCAAACTGTGACGGGATAGTCACCATAGCGGACAGCGTTTCCATTTTGCAGTATCTTGCAAATTCGAGCGAGTATCCGCTTTCGGAAACGGCTATGACAAATGCGGACATAAACAATGTCGGAGATGGCGTAAATGTGGAAGATGCACTTCTCATTCAGAAATACGATGCGGGAATTGTTATGGCACTCTCCGAGAAGTAAATATTTGGGAAATCTGCCCCACAGTAGATTATCATGGGGGGTTCGGGGGGATTCTTCCCCCCGACGGGGGTTTGGGGGCAGAGCCCCCAATGGGGGTTCAGGGGGCAAAGCCCCCTGCCTCTTATCGTTCTAAAGGGGTTTAGAGGGCGAAGCCCCCCACAAGGCAACGCCCCTGCCTCTTATCGTTCACCTTAAAAAAGTCTCCACAAATTCCATAAAAATAGGCAGAGTCGTAAAAAGCCCTGCCTATTTTTTTGATATTGCCGAAAAGATCGCAAATGAGACTATGTCCGCACAGACTATTGTCGCCCCCACGGGAGTTGAGAGGAGTATCGAGACCGCTATTCCGACTGACGAACAGACGACCGCTGTGACTGCCGAGCAAATCATCACGCTCCGAAAGCTCTTGAACACACGCATTGCCGACAGTGGCGGGAAGATTATGAGTGCCGAAATAAGCAGAGAGCCGACCAGATTCATAGCTGTGACTATGACCACAGCCGTTATAATTGCTATCAGAAGATTGTATCTGTCGGCGTTCACACCCGTTGCAGATGCAAAATTTTCGTCAAAAGTAACTGAAAATATTTTGTGATAGAGGAGTACAAAAACGCCAAGGACTGCCACCGCCATTACGGTGCAGAAAAGCACGTCGGAGCTTTTGAGTGTCAGAATTGACGAAGAGCCGAAAAGGGTACTGCAAACATCGGAGGAGATATTTGACGAGGACGGAAATTTGTTCATAAGCATATACCCGACCGCCAGAGAGCCTGCCGAAATCATCGCTATTGAAGCGTCACCGTTTATTTTTGCGTTCGTGCCTGTTTTGAGAATCAGCACAGCGGAGACCACGGTCAAAGGCATTACCACGAGCATATTTTCAAAGCCCGACAGTTTGAGTACGGAGGCGACTGCCATTGCACCAAAAGCGACATGTGAGAGACCGTCACCTATAAAAGAGAACCTCTTTAAGACGAGTGTCACGCCGAGGAGTGACGAGCAGAGGGCGATAAGTGTCACGACAACAAAGGCGTACCGCACAAACGGGAGTGAGAGATATTCTTGAAAAGTTTGGAGAACATCATTCATGCAGGGTGTCACCTCCCCGAAAATTTTTGTTTTTATTTATATTTTTATCTATATTTTTGTTTATATAATCGTTCACGCTCCCGAAGAAAAAAGTGTTTTTTCCGAGACTGAGAACGTGCGTTGAGTATTTCACTATAGAATTTACATCGTGTGAAATCATTATGATAGTGACACCCGATTTGTTCAGATTTTTTATTATTTCGTACATCTCTGCCTGTGCCTGTGGGTCGAGACCTGTAACAGGTTCGTCAAGCAGGAGAATTTTTTCAGCCGAACAGAGTGCCCTTGCGAGCAGAACTCTCTGTTGCTGACCTCCCGACAGCTCCCTGTAGCACTTTGACGACAGGGATTCTATGCCGAGTTTTTTCATATTATTTTCAGCGGACTTTTTTTCTGTCGCACTGTAAAACGGTCTCAGCCCCATTTTAGCTGTGAACCCCGACAGCACTATCTCTCTGACGGAAGCGGGGAAATCCCTCTGTGCAGGAGTTTGCTGTGGGAGATAGCCAATGTCAGAGGGTTTCAGACCGTCAAACTTTATCTCACCGCCGAGAGCTTTTTGCAGTCCGAGAAGGGTTTTCATAAGGGTACTCTTGCCCGAACCGTTTTCGCCGACTATGCAGAGAAAGTCCCCCTCCGAGACCGAAAAGTTCAGACCACTAAGCACAATTTTACTGCCGTATCCGAGCGACAGGTTTTTACAATCAATCTGTCTTTTCATTCAATTCAGAGCCTCTTCAAGAATATCGTAATTTTCAAGCATTGATGACAGATAAGTTTTCCCCTTTTTAATCTGTTTTTCCGTCACGAACTGCCCCGAGTCGAGGACAGCTATTTTTTGGTTCTTTTTTTCGGTCAGGTCTATTATAGCCTGAGCGACGGAGGGGTCTGTACCCTCAATGGTGAAAATCGTGTTGCTGTGGAAATAGGCAACCTGTTTGGCGAGGGCTTTTATTTGCGTTTCGGTTGTCTGGAAATCTTTTTTGCAGGTGTCGACAGCGGAGTACCAGTCGAGTTCGTAGTCATAGGTGAAGTACCTGAAAGGAAATCTGTCACCGAATATGAGAGCGTGTTTTTTGGCTTCACTGAACATTATTCTGAATTTTTTGTCGAGTGCGGCGAGTTGGCTGTTATATGAATCAAGATTGCTCCTGTAGTCCTGTTCATTCTGGGAGTCCACATTGCAGATTACGTCTGTTATGGCGGAGCAGAACGTCTGAGCGTTTCGGAGTGACAGCCAGACGTGTTCGTCATATATGGGATCGGGTTCGACGTACTCATTTTCGTCTATAACGCCGTCACCGTCCTTGTCGAGTTTACTCAGGCGGATTTTGGGCTGTGGGAGTTCTATGGCATTTTCGCCGAGAATTTCCATAAGATTGACAGTCTGCATAGAGGGATTCTTTATTGTATCGAGTGCGGGCTGAACCCACTCGTCCGACTCACCGCCTACATATATGAAAATATCACATTCTGAAATTTTATCAAGGTCTGGTGCAGAGGGCTGGTAGTGGTGGAGGTCACTGCCGTCACTTAAAAGATATGTAACGGAAGCCTCTTTCAGATGACTTCCGAGTATTTCCCTTACCCAGTCATATTCTGCAAATATGGTGCAGACCACACTGAATCTGCCCTTGTCCGCTGAACTTGTATTTTCCGTCTGCATGGGTGTACAGGCGGAAAAGCACAGTGCCGACAAAATACAGACAAGGACGGCTGAAAGAATTTTTTTGAACATAAAAAATACCTCTGAAAAAAATCTCGTCTTAAATTGTACAGAATTTCATAACAGGTCTATTATATCACGGTGTCGGAAATATGTCAAGCATTGGAGTTTTATAGAGTTGAATTTATTTAATACAAATCGGCTTAAACAGTTTTACAGCAACAGGCACAGTACACAAGCGAAACGCCGTTCTCTTTGAGGACTGATGCGACTTCCGAGATGGTACTGCCCGTTGTGCAGATGTCATCGACAACGAGAATATTTTTGTGTGCTATCACATCTTCGACGGCAATTTTGTCGGAAATACCGAATGCCCCGACAATATTTTTTTCTCTGTCCGTTCGGCTGAGAGTCTTCTGCTCTGAAGTCCCACGCTTTTTTATAACAGCGTCTTTGAGGACGGGGACGGAAATTCTCTTTGACAGTTCCCCCGCAATTACGACAGCTTGGTTGAAACCACGCCTTTTTTCGTCCTTTTTTGTCATGGGAACGGGTACGATAAAGTCAATATCACCGCAAAAATCGGAATTTTTCACGCTCTTTGCAAGAAATTCACCGAGAGCGTGTGCGGAGTTGCCCTTTATGCCGTTTTTCAGGAGAAATATTGCAGGGGAAATTTTCTCATTGTAGACAAAAGGTGCGGTAAAACTATCAACGTTTTTTATGGAGACTTCCCGACTTTTGTCGAAAAACGGCAGGTTTGCGGTGCAGTCCGCACAGAAAAACTCTCTCGGGGAAATAATCTCCCCGCACACAGGACACCTGAACGGAAAAAACAGGTGCAGAATATTTCTCCCGAAAAACTTGTCCATCAGAAATATGAATACAGCTGACACTTTATCATGCCGTTGTATAGTTTACGCCTTTTTCTTGCCCTTGCACCGAAAAACTTCTCAAAATTTTCGTGCGGAGATATTATATTGCTTGCAAAACCGCCGTCTTTGCCGAGAACTTTCCCCATAGTCCTGTAAATTTCCTCAGCCTGACGTAGCTCAAGCATTCGCTCTCCATAGGGGGGATTGCATATAACTATTGAGTTTTCGGGTTGCCTGAACTGCGATATGTCTGCCTGTCTCACCTCTATGCACGAGCCGACACCTGCTTTTTTGGCGTTTTCGACAGTGAGGGCGACAGCATCGGGATCTATGTCAAAACCGTATGCTCTGAATTTTGCGGAGCGGTCAATGAGGTCGATAGCCCTTGCACGCTCCTCACGCCAGATTTTGGAATTTGAAAATTTCCACTTCTCAGCGGAAAAACTCCTGTTTATGCCGACAGGAATTTTCATAGCTTTCATAGCGGACTCTATCAGGATAGTACCGCTTCCGCAGAACGGATCGCACACCACCGAATCAGAACGCACTCTTGCAAGGTCACATATTCCGAATGCGAGAGTCTCTTTTATAGGTGCGGAGTTTGAATTTCTCCTGTAGCCACGTTTGTGAAGTCCGACACCGCTTGTGTCGAGATAGATATTTACAATATTTTTTAATATACTGAATTTTATCTGTACCGTCGCACCCGTCTCTTTGAACCAGTTTGTCTTATATTTTAACTTAAGTCTCTCAACGACAGCCTTTTTTACTATCGCCTGACAGTCGGGAACGCTGTGCAGCTGTGAGTTCAGGGAATACCCCTTGACGGGGAAAGCCTCGTCAACAGCTATGTAGTTTTCAAAATCTATCGCCTTGACACCCTGAAAAAGCTGTTCAAATGTATCAGCTTTGAACTGTGCAAGCTGAATCATGACTCTTTCGGCAGTCGCAAGACATATATTCATGCGTGCAAGAATATTTTCATCGCCCGAAAACGTGACTTTTCCGTTTTCGGTGTTTATGTCCCGACCGCCGTTTTTTTCTATTTCGTATTTGAGGACGCTCTCAAGTCCGAAGTGACACGGACAGCAGAGTATCAGATTATCATTCATAAAAATCACCTTATATCAGAAAAATATCTGCACATAGTACAGACATTTTTCTGTAGATTATTTAATTTTTAGATTATTAAGATTATAAATCTAAAATCTAAAATCACCATTCACCTGCACCGACATTGGGGTCAACGTATTCGCCGCCAACACCTGCATTAGGGTCGACGTACTCCCCACCGCCAGCGTTGGGGTCTACATATTCACCGCCGCCTGTGTTACCGCCAGCGTTGGGGTCATAGTACTCACCGCCCGTGTTACCGCCTGCATTGGGGTCGACGTACTCACCGCCTGTGTTGCCGCCTGTGTTGGGGTCGACATACTCGCCGCCCGTGTTGCCCCAAGTGTTGTTATTCCAGCCGTTATTCCAAGTGTTGTTATTATTATTGTTATTGCCGTTGGTGTTGTTGCTGTTGTTATTGCTGTTACCGTTACTTGAAGACCAGCCGTGATTTCCCGTGCAGACGGGGGCGTTTGAAGATTTCCAGTAACCCGTTATACCTTTCGGGCAGTAGTTTCCCGCAATATTTCCCGTGACCGTACACATAGGTGCAGAGATGACATTCGGGTCTGCTTCAAAGTCGGTGGCAGTATCGGCGAAATTGTTTTCAATGTAGTCCCCGACAGCATTTCTCCAGATGTCGGAGGAGTGCAGAGAAGTGGGCAGAGAGAGTTCCTGATTGTAGAACTGATAGCCTATAGTTATACCGCTGACAAAGTCGGGTGTGAGTCCGACAAAAGTCAAATCGTACCAGTTATCTGTAGTACCCGTCTTACCGCACACAACTTTGTTGCTGAGTTTTGCGGAAGTACCCGTACCGTTGTCCACTACATTTTTGAGCAGACGGTTCATAACCCAAGCTGTTTCGGAACTTACCGCCCTGTGAGCATTTCCGTCATTTGAGTAGAGAATTTTGTGGTTGCTGTCCTCAATTCTTGAAACTATGTGAGCTTCGTTATAGATACCCCTGTTTCCGTAGGGGATATAGGCGTTCACAAGATTTTCAAGAGTAATTCCGTATGTCAACGCACCGACTGTAAGAGGGGAGTAGTCCTCGTCATCGGGGTCGAGATTCATTCCCATTTTTTCCGTGCAGAACTCATAGACAGCGTGGGGGGTGAGGGTCTGACAGAGTTGTGCGGGAGCGGTGTTAAAGGACTGCTGTAACAGATAGTAAATATTGTAAGTCTGATGTGAGAGGACGGTCTTGCTGTCGGTGGAGTAGTTGGTAGGCCACGGTTTGCCGTCGATTTCGGTTATAGCGTCGTCTTTCAGCTGTGAACCCCAGTGGATAGTATCTGTCTCAAGGGCGAGACCGTAAGTAGAAATCGGTTTCATAGTCGAACCGATTTGACGGGGTTCCGTGACGGCGTAACTTGTGGAGAGGGAGGAGTCTTTTTCGCCCCAGTTTCCGACAAGCGATTTGACAGAGCCGTCATAGTTCAGTGCTATGAACGCAATGTGCGGGAGGTACTGTTCAGCGTTTCCGTCGCCGTCAATATCAGCCCACTTGCTGACAAAGTCCTCGGAGACAAGGTTGTTTATATCGCTGAATTTCTCCTCCATGTACTTCTGCATTTGGTCGTCAATAGTCGAATAAATTCTGTAACCGCCCTTGTTTATACGTTTTATAGCCTCATCTTCGTCAATGTTGTACTGTTCCATGAGGTACTGTGCGGCTTCGTACATCATAGCGTCCACTTCCCAAGAGTAGACTTTCTGTGACTGTTCCATCTGGTCAAGGTCTACTTCGGGGTGTAGAGAGCGGTATTCTTCGGAGTCGGTGTATATAATTTTTTCGTCAAGGTACTGTTGATACTCATCATAAGTTATAGCACCGTTTTTGTACATCTGCCACAAAACGTACTTCTGACGGATTTTGTTGTTTGCCCTTCCGTCAACGATAAGTTCGCCCGTTTCGTCGTCATAAGTTTCAACAAAAGGACCGTAATAGTTAGGACTTTGCGGAATTGCAGCGAGTACGGCAGCTTCGGGGACTGTGAGTTCCTCTACATTTTTTCCGAAATACCTTGTTGCGGCGAGTTGTATGCCGTTTATAGGACCTCCGAAACCTATGTAGTTGAGATACTCCTCTAAGATTTCGTCCTTTGAGTAAGTTTTTTCGAGCTGCATAGCACTGAAAATCTCACGGATTTTACGCTGTGGGGAGTGTTTGTCGTCACCTGTCAGATTTTTTACAAGCTGTTGGGTGATGGTAGAACCGCCCTGTTCGGTGTTGTAAATGTGTATGAACATATTCAGAAACGCCGAAAAAGTTCTCTTGTAGTCAACACCATCGTGAGTATAGAAACGCTCGTCCTCCGTGCAGATAAAGGCATCACGGACGTGCTGGGGGATCCTGTCAATTGAAACTGGTATTCGCTGAACGTCCGTCTTGATACTCTGGAGTACAACGAGATTTGTGTCACCGTTTTCGTCAGTTTCATTGCCGTAGAAATAGGTGTCACTGCCCGACTCAAGTTCCTGAAGAGTAATATTTGTAGCGTCCTCCATGAAGTTCAGGACATAGACCGTGAGGGCAGTTGCGACTATAGTTCCCGTTATCACCATGACGAGAAACATTGAGAGCAGAGTTGTCGCTATTACCATGAAGAACTTCTTGAAAAACATCAGAATCTTGTTTTTCTTTTTCCTCTTCTTTTTTCTCCTTCTCACAGGTGGCGGGGGCGGATAATATCCGTCCTGCTGTGGCGGGAAATCCTCCGAGTTTGGAGGTATACTTGTCTGATTTATCTGGTTTTCGTTAGGCATGGCAGAAAACCGCAACCGCATAAAACGGTTGACTCTCCTTTCTTTTTAAGATAAATTATAATTTTCGTGGGACTTTACCCAAGTTCCCAAAATCAAAGCAGTGGACTGTCACGGGGGGTTCGGGGGCGGGGTATGGGGTGTCCCCATTTTCAAATTCCCCTGACAGGGGTTTGGGGGCAGAGCCCCCAATGGGGGTTCAGGGGGCGAAGCCCCCTGCCTCCTATCGTTCTAATTAAAAAATATTAAATCTCCAAAAAAATATAATTTTAATAAAATTATTTTTTGGGCAGAACCCCCCAATTCCAAAAAGTCCCCCAAAATTATAATTTTCCTGTCCTGACCGTGATTGTTGTTACTCTATATTATAGCACATAAAAACGGATTTGTTAAGGGGTAAATTAAAATTTGGTGATTTTGTATAATACATAAAAATATGGCAACAATATTTACAGCAATTTCAGCAAGGAGTGGTAAAAAGATGCTGATTAAAAGAATTGACAGGAGAGTATATTTCACGCTCCTGACAGCCGTGACGGTATCGGGATTCATAGTGATATGCACACTTGGGCAGTCTCTCCACAGGCAGAAGGTGAACGCAAAAATAGCGGAGTCGTCAATGGCTCAGGAGGTGTTACAGCCCGAAAGGATAGTAAGGGAGTACAACGGCAGGATAGGGGTCTTTATGGGGGAGAGCAGTAACCCCTACAGGATAATCGACTATGACATTTCTCTGCTCTCCGAATTTGACAGGGAACAGCTCAGGGAGGGGATAGTAGTCGAGACAGATTATGAGCTGAACAGGCTTATAGAGGACATAGCAACGTGACAAATTTCAGTTAAGATACTGATAAAACTGTGAACTCTGCACAAACTTTTCTCCGCAGACGTTTTTTCCGCAGACTGTTTATTTACTTTTTTCTTTTGGGAGTGTATAATATAGAAAAGTTATAATTTTTGGGGGACTGTGCAGATTTTAATTAGAACGATAGGTGCAGGGGACTTTGTCCAAAAAATAATTTTCTTAAAATTATATTTTTTTGGAAATTTCTTTGACTTATGGGCTGTTGGGGACTGTGCAAATTTTAATTAGAACGATATGGGGCAGGGGGCTTTGCCCAAAAAATAATTTTATTAAAATTATATTTTTTTTGGAAATTTCTTTGACTTGTGGACTGTCGGGGACTTTGTAAATTTTAATTAGAACGATGAGGGGCAGGGGGCTTTGCCCCCAGACCCCCGTCGGGGGGAAGAATCCCCCCGAACCCCCCATGATAATCCACCATTGTTAATTTTTGGGGTCAGGGGGACAACGTCCCCAAAATTCCAAAGCCGTAAGGCGTATAAATACAGGCAGGAGAGGGAGTATTTATGAAAAAAAACAAAAATTTTTTCAGGAGAGCAGTTTCGCTTGTGTCGGCAGCTGTTATGGCACTTGCACCGTTTGCGGTTAATATTTCGGCGGTACACGCAGGCGAACAGCTCGGACAGACCAATTTTGACGAGGGTGTCGGACTTCCCTGGCACATATGCGAATCCGAGCCGGCAAAGATGGATTTTGAAATAGAAAACGGAGTTTACAAGATAACTATAGTCAACACAGGAGGAGCTTCACAAGGCGGTGAGGACAGATGGGACTGTCAGTTCAGGCACAGAGGTCTCAAAATAGAAGCGGGACATCAGTACAGGGTGACTTATGAGATAACCGCCTCAAACAGCGGAAAATATTACACAAAAATAGGAAATCTTGACGGCGATGTAGAAGTCTGGCACAATATGTGTACGGGACAGGGCGATTTTGACCAGAACTGGGATTGCATACCGATAAATGCCAACGAGACAAAGAGAGTTGACTTGACTTTCACGCCAACGCAGTCTATGGAGACAGCGGAGTGGGCTTTTCACCTCGGCGGTGACGGACAGTACACACAGGGAGGTTGTTTCCCGGCGGGAACTGTCATAACTTTTGACAATATGTCTTTGGTGGACTTGACGAGTGACGAAAATGACTACATAGCCCCCGAACCGTGGCAGAGGGCAGATATTTTGACAAATCAGGTGGGCTATTTCACGGACGGTCAGAAAAAAGCGACTTTGCTATGTTCGGACAGCAGTGGAGTTGATTTTGACGTTGTGGACAGTTCGGGAGAGAGTGTTTTTTCGGGAACGAGTGAGCCTTTCGGCTATGACGAGGATTCGGGCGACAGTGTCCACATAATAGATTTTTCGGGGCTTGACACGGAGGGAACTTTTTACATAGAAGCCGAAAACGGTTCAAAGAGCCGTGAATTTGAAGTCGGAGGAACTGAAAAGTATTCCGCAATGCTTTACGACTCTCTGAACTATTTCTACCAGAACAGAAGTGCGACCGACATAAAAAGCGAGTATATAACTTCGGGGGACAAAAACGCCCTTGCACGTCCTGCGGGACACACTTCCGACATTGCCGAAATTCAGCAGACTTGGGGTTACAGCGGAACGAGCGGAACTGTAGACGTTACAGGCGGTTGGTACGATGCGGGAGACCACGGAAAATATGTCGTAAACGGAGGGCTTTCGCTGTGGCTTATGCAAAATCAGTACGAGACTGCCCTGAAGTACGGCTATGAGGACGTTTATGCAGACGGAACTATGAGCATTCCCGAAAATTCAAATGGTTTCCCCGACTTGCTTGACGAGGCGAGGTGGGAGATGGAATGGATGTTCAGCATGGTGGTTGACAGCGGTGACTATGAGGGAATGGTCTACCACAAAGTGCATGACGAAAAGTGGACAGCTCTTGCCGTTGCACCTGCCGACGACGATATGAAAAGGATAGTCAAACCGCCCACGACCACGGCTACACTAAATTTTGTGGCGTGTGCGTCACAGGCTTCGAGACTTTGGAAGGGCATAGATGACGAATTTTCCGAAAAGTGTCTTGAATATGCAGAAAAGAGTTACGAATCCGCAAAAAAGCACCCCGATATGTATGCACCTCTTGACGAGTCGGTAGGCGGAGGAGCTTACGGCGACAACGATGCAAGTGACGAATTTGTATGGGCTTCTACGGAACTCTACATAACGACAGGTGACAAAAAATATCTTGATGACGTTTCTTTTGAAGTACCCGTCAGTCTTAGCGGTGGGGAGAGCGTGGACACTGTAGGAAGTTTTGACTGGGGCAACACAAAAGCTCTGGGAAGTTTCAGTGCTGTACTATATCCCGATATGTTTGAAAATTTTGACGAAATTAAAGAAAATATTCTGAGTGCGGGGGACTACTACATAGAAAAGGAAAATCAGCAGGGTTACGGCTTGCCATACGGACAGAGTACACTCTCATATGACGACAGCGACAAGGGATATTTATGGGGTTCAAATTCGTTTGTTTCGGACAATTCCATAGTAATGGCTTATGCGTATCTTCTCTCACAGGACGAAAAATATCTTGACGGAGTTACTTCGGGTGTGGACTACCTTCTCGGCAGAAATGCAATGGACTATTCATATGTCACGGGTTACGGAAGTCACGCTGTCGAGAACGTACACCACAGGTACTGGTCACAGCAGGTTGACGAGACTTTCCCGAAAGCACCGTGCGGAGTTTTGTCGGGCGGACCAAATTCGGGAATGCAAGACCCTTGGGTAAAGGGAAGCGGCTGGAAAAAGGGGGAGATTTCCCCACAGAAGTGCTATCTTGACCACATAGAAGCGTGGTCTGTAAACGAGTGTGCGATAAACTGGAACGCTTCACTTGCGTGGTTGATTTCGTTCACGGCACAGCAGAACGGCGGTATTGAAGTCGGCTACACGGGCGAGAGTGCGGGAGTTTCCAACAACGGCGGTGATGGGGAGTCAAATAAAAATCAGGTCTACACGGAGACGGAAAAAAGTTCGGAGAGTCCGACAAAGGCAGTTGAGGTGTCGAAAGAGGACACTGACGACGAGAGAGATTCTGATTCAATTACCCGAAAGAACAGCAATTCCGACAAAGACGAGAACATAGAGCAAAATTCGGGAGTTGCAAAAACTGTCACGGTGGGGATAGTCTCCTTTGCGATACTTGCGGGATTGATTTCAATGTTTGTGTTTATTTACAAGATGACGAAATTGAAGTACGGCTTCAAAGACAAGGACGACAGTGAGAAAAAACAGTAAAAATAAAAACAGTCAGTTTCCGCAACTGACTAACAGTCAGTTTCCGCAACTGACTGTTTTTTTTATTAGATTTGGAATTATTGGGGGGTGTACTTCCTGCCCTTAATTTTTTCTTTTGTGGGAGTAATCATGGGGGGTTCGGGGGGATTCTTCCCCCCGACGGGGGTTTGGGGGCAGAGCCCCCAATGGGGGTTCAGGGGACAAAGCCCCCTGCCCCTTATCGTTCTAACGGGGGGAGTGGGGGGCAGAGCCCCCCACAAGGCAGAGTCCCCACAAAACAACACCTCAGTCTAAATATTTTCAAGAGCCTTTACAAAATCGCTGTACATATAGAGCGAGCCGAGTGCGATAAGGGGGAGTTTCCTCTGTTTTGCGTACAGAAACGCATCACGCACACCCGTTTCAAAGTCGTCACGGAAGTCCGCATCTATATTTTTTGATTTCAGACTTTCGGCGAGAATACGGCAGTCGAGGGAGCGTGGATTGTCGGGAGTAACCGCAAAGGCACGCTCCGTGAATTTTTCAAGCATATCGCCGTAAAGACCGTACTCTTTGTCAGCCATAACGCCTATGAAGAGGACAATTTTCTGCCCGTGGAAATACTCGTCTATACATCGGGACATCTGTCTGATACCGTCGGGGTTGTGTGAGCCGTCAAAGATTATTACAGGATCTTTTTGCCTTAAAATTTCAAATCTGCCGTGATGAGTTACTTTTGCAAGACCGTCACGCATGGAACTGTAACTTATATTAAGACCCAAAATTTTCAGTATCTCCACGCAGTTTATGGCGTTTACAACGTTTTGGAACTGATAAGTACCGCCGAGAGGTACTCCGATATTTATACCCCTGTATAAAAAATTTATACCCGAAATTGAGTCCGTGAGAGAGGAAAAATTTTCGTAGTCGGGGAGAAAAAGCGAGGAGTTGTTTTCGAGAGCCTTTTTCTTAATTATTTTGACTACATCATCGTCGAGAGCGTCACCGAGGAAAACAGGACAGTTTTTCTTGATTATTCCCGCTTTGTGGGTAGCTATTTCGGGGAGAGTGTCCCCTAAAAAAGCGGTGTGGTCTTTGCGGACGTTCGTTATTACGGACAGCAGAGGTGTTTTCACTATATTGGTGGAGTCGCCGTCACCGCCCATGCCGCACTCTATGACAGCTATATCGCAGTTTTGCCTGTAGAACATAAGATAGGCACAAGCTGTCAGTATCTCAAATTCGGTGGGTTTGTCGGACATTTTTTCGCATTCGGGGACAATTTCAGCCATAGTTTCCGCAAAAATTTTTTTTGAAACTTCTTTGCAGTCAATGCGGAAACTGTCCGTGACACCCGTGAGAGCGGGGGAGGAGAAAGTCCCAGTCCTGTAGCCCGATTCCGTGAGGACTGCACTAATCATCGCACAGAATGACCCTTTGCCGTTAGTACCCGCAACGTGAACAATTTTTATTTTTTCGTGAGGATTGCCGAGCCTTTTCATAAGTTCGGAGATTCTCTCTAAACCGAGTTTACTGCCCCTTTGGGAGGCGATTTTCAGGTACTCCCTTGCACTTTCAAAACCGTTCCCGACACTCATTTTTTACGCATCCTCTCAAGCTGTGCCGAAAAAGCCCTGTTGCGGACGAGTACCGAAATTACAGCCGATTCGAGTATAGCGGTTATAATATATATGGGAAGTCTTGTAGCGAGAACCTGAAAAGCCGTGTGGTAGTAGATATAAAGTCCCACAGACTTTATTATGACAGAGCCGACGAGGTGAGCAGTACCGACAGAGACAGCTGTTTTCAGGATTTTATTTTCGGTTTTTAATTTCCTGTAGACAAATCCCGACAGGAAACCTATACAGCCCGCCCCCACGGTTATAATGGGGTTCAGAGCGTAGCCTTTCAGCAGACAGCCGACTATATCCGCACCTACTCCCACAAAAGCCCCCACGGACGGACCAAAGAATATTCCCGCCATGAGAATTGAGAGATTTTCAAAACTTATTCTCAGACTGTCGCCGATGTTAAAGGCGAGGAATTTTCCGAGAACTATACTCATAGCTATCAGGAGAGCCGATATTACGAGAATTTTTGTAGTCCCGAAGATTTTTACGCAGCCTGTTTTTGTGTTTTTCCGATTGTTTGTGACCATAAAAAAATACCTCCTTTTTTTGCTCATACGACAAGAAAAAGAGGGTATAAAACCGTCTGAAGTTGTCCTATGAGGCGGGATGCAAAACACGAACCGCAAGCCTTTTGGGCTTTTCGTCCCGCTGACAACTCCCCGTTCAGCAGGCACTTCACGAACGCATTTTTACTCCTCAATGAATATACTATATCACATATATTTCTGAAAGTCAATAATTTTCGGTGCAGTTTGACGTTCTTGACAAAATTTTCCGAAGCTGTTGAAATATTTATGTATATTTATTCGGAAATTATATATTTCAAAGAAAAAATTATCCCCGACAGCTTGAATAAATTTATGAAATATGTTATAATATAAGGGCTATTATGATAGAAAGGAGATGTGATTATGACGGCTAAGGACGAATTTATCTCTATATACACGGAGAATATAAAGCGTAGAGGTGCGGACAAACTGCTTGAATACCTACACCAGAGCGACTTCTTTACAGCCCCGAGCAGTACACGTTTTCACGGCTCTTACGAGGGCGGACTTGTCCAGCACAGCGTGAACGTCTACCACTGTCTGAAAGACTACCTTGCGAGACCGAGGACAAAAGAGGTCTACGGAATGGATTATTCCGAGGAGAGCATAGCGATTGTGTCACTTCTGCACGACATATGCAAGGTAAATTTCTACAAAATCGAGATGCGAAACAGGAAGAACGAGCAGACGGGAAAGTGGGAGCAGTACCCGTATTACACTATAAACGACACTCTCCCGTACGGTCACGGTGAGAAGTCGGTGTACATACTGTCGGGATTTTTCTATGGTGATGCGAGACTCACCCGTGATGAGGCGTTTGCGATTCGTTGGCACATGGGTTTTTCAGGTCCTGAGGACAACGGTACAATCGGGAAAGCTCTTGAGATGTACCCGCTTGCAACGGCACTGTTTGTCGCCGACATGGAAGCTACTTATTTTCTTGAGGGAAGTCCGGGAAAATAAAAAATTATTGGACTTCTTGCAGAGTAAATCATAATTTTTGGGGAACTCCGCCCCAAGTCCCGAATTGAAACAGGAGACTATCATGGGGGGTTCGGGGGGATACTTCCCCCCGACGGGGGTTTGGGGGCAGAGCCCCCAATGGGGGTTCAGGGGGCAACGCCCCCAGTCTAAAAAGCTCTCAATTACGCAAGAAGTCCGCCCAAAGGGTAAAGGGAGTCATGAAAATTAAAAAAATAATCAAATAAATAAATTAAGGAGTTATAAAAATGAACTGGTACGATAACGCCATTATTTACCACATCTATCCGCTCGGATTCTGCGGAGCACCCAAATTCAATGACGGCGGAGAAGTTACATACCGCCTTGACAAGGTAATCGAGTGGATACCACACCTCAAAGAGATGAACGTTGATGCTGTTTATTTCGGACCTGTCTTTGAGTCCGTTGAACACGGTTACGACACTATCGACTACAAGACAATAGACCGCCGTCTTGGTGACAACGACTCTTTCAAGAGAATTTGCGACAAGCTCCACGAAAACGGCATAAGAGTAATTCTTGACGGCGTTTTCAATCATGTGGGCAGGAAGTTCCCGCAGTTCGTTGACATTCAGGAAAAGGGACAGGGAAGCGGTTACTGTGGTTGGTTTCAGAACCTCAATTTCGGCGGACAGTCCCCCTGTGGAGACCCTTTCTGGTACGAGGGTTGGAACGGTCACTACAATCTTGTGAAACTCAATCTGAGGAATGTCGGTGTCGCTGACCACATCATAGACGCTGTGAACTACTGGATAGAGCATTTCGGCATAGACGGCATAAGGTTTGACGCTGCCGACTGCATTGACTTTGACTTTTTCAAGAGGATAAGAGATTTCTGCAAGGGCAAAAAGCGTGACTTCTGGCTTATGGGTGAGATCATCCACGGCGACTATAACCGTTGGGCGAACCCCGAAATGCTTGACAGCGTTACGAATTACGAGTGTTACAAGGGACTTTTTTCCTCCCACAACGACAAAAACTATTTCGAGATAGACTACTCAATCAACAGGCAGTCGGGTTCAAACGGCGGTATCTACAGAAATATAAATCTCTATAACTTTGCAGACAACCACGACGTGAACCGTCTTGCAAGCACCGTGAACAATCAGGCTTATCTGCCCCTTATCTACACGCTTATGTACTGTATGCCGGGTATACCGTCCATATATTACGGAAGTGAGTACGGCATTCAGGGCAGAAAGGAGAACAACTCCGATGACAATCTCCGTCCGTGCCTGAACCTTGACGATATGCAGAAAGAGAACACGGAACTCTACAAGCACATTGTCAAACTCGGCAGAATATACAGGGCTTATCCTGCACTCAGAACAGGTTCATATGAGAGAATACAGATAACCAATCAGCAGCTGCTTTTCAAGAAAGTATTGGGCGACCAGACCGTCTATGTGGCACTCAATCTTGCGGACTACCCCTATGACTTCAATTTCGGCACACATCTCAGCGGGCTTGTTGACGTTATAGGTGCAAAGCCTGTTGAGGTGAACAACGGCAACGCACACATCTCAATGCCCCCGTTCAGTTCAATGATAATTGTTGCGGACGACATTGTGAACAACGAACCCGAAGTACAGACCGTGAGCGAGACTGTAGTCCCCGACACTGTTGTTGAGGTGAACGGCAGGTATCGTTATTATGAGGGCGGGGAGTACGAAGTCACAGCCGTTGCAAGACACAGCGAGAACAACGAGGAACTTGTCATATACAAGTCGCTTAGTGACGGAAGTGTCTGGGCGAGACCGAAAGCACTCTTCTGCGGAAAAACTCCCGACGGCGTACCGGTGTTCCTCAAAATCTGAAAAAATCTAAAATAAAATAATAATAAAACAAAAAAACAAAGACCGCTGTTTCACGAAACAACGGTCTTTTTTGTTGTGACTTTGAAATCGGACTCTATTATTCTTCCTCTTTCTCTTCCGAAACGAGGGCAGCTCCGCACTTCTCACAGAACTTTGAACCCGCCGCAACAGACTCTCCGCAAGTCGGGCAGACAACTTTTTCCGTCTCCTCCTCCACAACGGGAGCGGGGATTTCAACCTTTGCACCGCACTTGTCGCAGAACTTAGCCTCTCTTGCGACGGATGCACCACAGTTTTTGCAGACAACTTTGTCCTCCAAAGCCGTGAGCTGTACATTGAGGTCTTCAATCTTTGCATTGTCAGCCTTTATTACTTCGTAGAACTCGGCAAAATCAGCGTCATCGGGACGCTCCTCCATGCACTTTTTGCCGATGCTTATATAAGCACCGTTTATATCGGCTTCAAGCTGACTAATCTCCTTGTTGAGACGAGCTTTTTCCTGCATTTTCTTGACATTGTCGGTGGCGGTGTTGAGACCTGTTCCGACGGTATCACCGACCTTAGAGCCGATTTCCTTGAGCTTATCCATAAAACCCATAGCCAAAACCTCCATAGAGAAAAATTATAGTGATTATATTATATCACATTTGACAACAGCCGTCAAGAGAAATTTGAAAAATATTGTGAATTATTTTTTAATTATTTCTTATCTATAAAGGAGAAAGCCTGTCTGAGGTTTGAGACGGGAATTATATTTATATCATAGTCTTTGAAATTTATTGATTTTGCGGACTGTCTCGGAATTATGCAAGAAGTAAAGCCCATGCGTTCAGCCTCTTTTATGCGGACGGAGATGTGCGACACGGAGCGTACTTCACCGCCGAGACCTATTTCACCGAAAGCCACGAGACCCTCATCGATTTGAGTGTCGACAACTCCCGAATAGAGGGCGAGGGCGACGGGCAGGTCTCCCGCAGGTTCGTCGAGCCTGAAACCGCCGACTATGTTGAGATATACGTCAAGAGTGCCGAGAAAGACACCCATACGCTTTTCGAGTACAGCTATTATAATATTCAGTCTGTTGAAGTCAAAACCCGTGGACATTCTCCTTGGTGCGGCGTAACTTGTCTTAGTGGCGAGAGCCTGAACTTCCGCAAGGACAGGTCTTGTGCCCTCCATAACACAAGCCACGCAAGTACCCGAAACATTGTGCGGTCTTCCCGACAAAAGCATGAGAGACGGGTTTTTTACTTCCGCAAGACCTTTATCAAGCATCTCAAAGACACCTATTTCGTTTGTAGAGCCGAAACGGTTCTTGACCGCACGCAGAAGCCTGTAACTCTGGTGTCGCTCACCCTCAAAGTAGAGAACAGCGTCAACAATGTGTTCCATGACTTTAGGACCTGCAATTGCACCGTCCTTGTTGACGTGCCCGACTATTATAAGCGGAATTTCGAGACTTTTTGCGGTTTTCATAAAGAGATTGGTACACTCACGGACTTGCGTTATACTTCCCGAACTTGACGATATACGGCTGATATTCATAGTCTGAATCGAGTCAATGACAGCTATGTCGGGGTTGGTTTGGGAGATAGTCTCCGCAACAGCCTCCGCATCGGTGGCAGTTAAAATATATAAATTTTCTGTGTCGACACCAAGTCTGTCGGCACGCAGTTTAATCTGTCTTGCGGACTCCTCACCCGACACATATAAAATAGAGTGTTCCTGACCTAAAAACTGACATATTTGCAGTAAAATGGTACTTTTTCCTATTCCTGGTTCACCGCCGAGCAGAACGAGTGAACCCTTTACAAGACCACCGCCGAGTACCCTGTTCAGCTCACCTATGCCCGTGTCGTACCTGACATCACTGTCCGCACCGATTTCTTCAAGCTCCAAAATACTCCCCGACAAGTCGGGAATGGACTGTGATGATTTCGAGGAGGAGACTTTTTCGGTTATTTTTTCTTCAAGAGTGTTCCAACTGTTGCACGACGGACATTTTCCCACCCACTTTGAAGTCTCATATCCGCAGTTTCCGCATTCATATACATATCTTGATTTAGCCATATTTTCAACCCATAAGTGAGAGGACGGTATCCTCTGTGAGAATGTATTTTTTTCCAAATTCGACTATATTTCCCGAACTTGTGTAATCTTGTGCAGAAAATTCCTCAGAAGCCATGCTCCAGTAGACAGTACCCTCCGTGCCGTTGTAGTAGAAAACTTTGTTGTCAATGTCGAGAAACATCGGAGAGCCGTCACTGTAACTGCCGTCAAGCTGTGAGAGAGTGTCCTCACCGAAATAATATATAAATGCACTGTCGGGAGTGGTGACGATTAGTTCGGGCGTTTCATCACTGTTCAGGTCACAGAACTCAAAAGCCGAACCCTCTATATTTTGACTTGCCAATTCGGTGAGTTTATCTTTGCAGAGCTGTTTCTGTTCGTCCGTCAGAACCGAAAACCAGTTTTCGGAACAGTGCAGAGCGTAGTCTATTGAACCGTCACCGAAAGTGTACTTTCTGCCGATTTCAAAGGACGTATAAGCGTTATATTCAGCAAGAGTGTTTTTGTACTGCATGAGCGTGACTTCCTCACCGTTTATTTCGTGTGATATGACTGCACCTGTTGATGCGGAGGAACTGTTGTCGCTGTATGTGAGAAAGTCGGTAATTTCGGAGTGTTCCAGAACGGCGTACCTGCCGAGGATAAAGCCCTGACCCTCGTATTCGGAGTGAATGAGATTTTGTTGCGGCAGAAAGTCGAAAATGCCGTCATTTCCGATTTCTCCGACGGAGACGAGTGCATTTTCGGAGACAGTGTAAATCTGTGCTTTGGAAATTGTTGACGTGTCGGGGGAGATGATAAGTTCGGGAACACCATCGCTGTCAAGGTCGTGTATATCGAACATTGACTTCCCGACATCGCCCGAATCCTCTGCACTGTACATCTCAGAGGACATAAATTCTCTGATTTTGCCCTCATACAAGTCCTGCCAGTCGTATGTTATGCTCCTCGGCGACACGGGAGCGGATTCTTCCTCTGAAATTTCACTGTTGTCGCTGTTCTGACAGCCGACAAGGGGCAATGTGAGGAGTGTACACAGAGACAGGGCTAAAATTTTGTAATTTTTCACGTTAAGTCCTCCATATCTTTATTTTCTGCGGATATATCCTATTTTACCACCTTTTCGGCTTCCTGTCAACCGTATAATATATACATTATTTCTATATAGATTAAACAATCGGGTTTGAGGATTTTTTTTGAACTTTTGACTTGGGACTCCGCCCCCAAGCTCCCATGAACGTGGATTTCACCCCGTACCCACATAATGGAAACAACAGTCAGCCCCGCTAATTTTTGAGTTTTGGGTTAATCATGGGGGGTTCGGGGGGATTCTTCCCCCCGATGGGGGTCTGGGGGCAACGCCCCCAGTGGGGGTTCAGGGGGCAAAGCCCCCTGCCTCTAATCGTTAATGGGGGGAGTGGGGGGCAGAGCCCCCCACAAACAGCTCCAATGGGGTTCAAAAGACAACGGTCTCTTATGGTTTAGTTCTTAAACAGAGACGTACTGCATAGTATTTTTAACAGAAGGGGAGTGAAAATTTATGGAAAACGAGAACGTCTCACAGGAAGAGGAGACCGAGGAGGTGGTCAGAACGTCCGATGATACACCTGCTTTTCAGGCGGTAGTCTGCATAATAATTGCCACGGCTCTTTTTATACTCAACATAGTGTCACCCGATATAGGCGGGGACATAATGAAAAAAGTCAGAAATTTTTCTGGTGCGGAACAGGAACTTTTTACAAATCCGATTGACATTGTAGAGAATTATATTTCAAAACTCTGAAAAAATTACAAATTATTTTGGGGTGTTGACGTTGTTCAGATTCAGAATTTTCGGGACGGACATAGCGGTGAAGTTTTCATTCCTGTTTTTCAATGCGGTCCTGTTTCTGATTTACAGCAGAAATTTCGCACTGTCATTCTGGACTGTCTGCATCTCGCACGAACTCGGACACATTTTTGCACTAAAACTCACGGGAGGGAGTGTGAACAGAGTTGAACTCTCGGGATTCGGTATAAAAATCACAGCTACACCGTCGGTTTTCGTGTCCGACAGCGTATTTGTCCTTATGAGCGGACCGACAGTGAATATCATAACGGCATCGGTTTTGTCGGCAATTTTCGGAAGTCCACGCAACACAACAGCTCTCCTTAGTCTCTGGGAGGGCATTTTCAATCTCCTGCCGTACAGTTTTCTTGACGGCGGTGCGGTACTGGACGTGATATTCGGGAAAGACAACAGGATTTTGCGTGCATTCAGGGTTATTTTCACTCTTGCGGCAATATTTTTTATTATATTATATAACGTTTTACGGTTTTAGTTTTTTAGGAACGATAAGGGGCAGGGGGCTTTGCCCCCTGAACCCCCATTGGGGGCTCTGCCCCCAACCCCCCGTCGGGGGGAAGAATCCCCCCGAACCCCCCATGATTAACCCCAAACTCAAAAATTAACGAAACTGACTGTGGTTTCTATTATGGGGGTTCGGGGGTTAAATCCCCAGTGACTTAAAACAGGGGGCGTAGTCCCCCCAACAGTCTGCAAATCAAAAAATCGGGTGACGGGTTGACAGGAGAGAGCATGGAGTGGTATAATAATATGCGGAGTTGATTTGCATGGACAATATAAATTATCTCAGAGAAAAGACCTACAAACTCACTACCGCACCGGGAGTCTACATTATGAAAGACAGTTCGGGCGAGATTATATATATCGGCAAAGCGAGAAATCTGAAAAACAGAGTTTCAAGCTATTTCAGAGAAAATCCCGACCACACGCCGAAAACTGCCATGATGGTTTCGAGTGTGAGTGACTACGATTTCATAGTGACGGACAACGAGTATGAAGCACTTCTATTAGAGTGCAGTCTCATAAAACAACACAAGCCCAAGTACAATATACTCCTGAAAGACGACAAGGGTTACAGTTACATAAGAATTTCGGACGACGAATATCCGAGAATTACTGCCGAGAAAAACACTCTCAAAGCGGGGAGATACTCCGCACCCTTTATGAGTGGGAGTGTAGCGGTGGAGACCGTTGACGAGGTGAACAAGCTGTTCATGCTCCCGACTTGTCGGAGGAAGTTCCCGAGAGATTTGGGAAAGTCGAGACCCTGCCTGAATTATCATATAAAAAACTGCATGGGTGTTTGTACGGGGAAAGTCAAGCAAGAGGAGTACCTTGAAATAATAAAACAGGCAGAGGAGTACATAAAATCGGGGAGCGAGGAATCTGTCAGGCGTATGGAACAGGAGATGAAAGATGCTTCAGAGAGACTTGATTTTGAGCGTGCTCTGGTTCTCAGAGACAGAATAAGTGCAATAAAGAAGTCCGCACAGAGACAGAAGATAGTCAGCGAGACCGTTGAAAATGCCGATATAATAGGACTGATGTCGGCGGACAGCCATGTATATATCTCCGTAATATCCTACAGAAACGGCAGACTGACGGGTAAAAAGTCTTTTGAGATTGAAAATGACTATCCCGTAAATATAATCCTGCACGGCTTTATTACGCAGTTTTACGGCGACAGGAGCGACATTCCCGAAATAGTTGCAGTCCAGGAGAGACCTGTTGAGAGTGAACTGACGGAGAGAATGCTGAGTGAGAATTGCAGACACAGAGTTGAAATAAGAGTACCGCAGAGGGGTGAACTTAAAGAACTTGTAAAGATGTCGGTGAACAATTCGGCGGAGTACGCAGGTCTTAAAAACGACAGACAAGCCCGTGAAGTTGTGGCACTACAGCAACTCGGGGAAGTACTGAAACTGCAAAAACCGCCTGTCTACATAGAGGCTTACGACATTTCAAATCTTGGTTCGGAGTCTATTTGCGGGGGAATGGTGGTCTTTGAAAACGGCAGACCTCTTAAAAAAGCATATAAAAAATTCACCGTAAAAAATCAGTTTTCGCAGGACGATTACGCAAGTATGAAAGAAGTCCTCACAAGACGGCTATCTCATATAAAAGACAGTGACACGGAAAAAGACAAAGACGAGTATTTCAGGAGAGTACCCGACTTGATCCTGCTTGACGGTGGCAGGGGACACGTCAGCACGGTAAAGCCTGTCATTGAGGAGACAGGGCTTGACATACCTGTTTTCGGAATGGTCAAGAACAGCAGACACCGTACTCGTGCGGTGTGTACGGCGGACAGCGAGATAAAAATAAATCATCTGCCCGAAGTGTTCAACCTTGTGACGAGAATACAGGACGAAGTACACAGGTATTCTGTAAGTTTCATGAAAAAGAGACACGACAAAAAGACCTATTTTTCGGAGATACTCACAGTCAGGGGGATAGGCGAGAAGAGAGCCGAAAAGCTCATGAAAGAGTACAGGACACTTGAGAACCTGAAAAAAGTCTCCCCCGAAGAGCTTGCAAGGACTGTCGGTGTCGGGGAGGAGACCGCAAAAGAGCTTTGGGAAGTCATTCGGGATATGTAAAAAATAAAAGCACCGAGAAAGTCCCCAATGCTTTTATAGATTTTATAAATTTATTCCGTGATACCCATGTCACGCTTTTTGTCGAGTATCCTTGCGACACTCTCATTTATTCTGTCCTCTGTTATTTCGCCGTCCTCAACAGCCTTTTCCACAGCCGATACAGCGTCGTCGAGTTCAAGGGGACACAAAATCATGTCCACACCCGCCTGTATAGCTTTTACGGAAGCCTCCCCCGACGAGTAGTCGGCAGTTATCGCACCCATTGAGTGGGAGTCCGTTACTATGATACCGTTGAAACCGAGTTCATTTCTGAGCCAGTCCGTGACGACCGTGTGTGACAAGTCCCCGGGTATCTCCTCACCCGATGCGGAAGTTATCTGGTGTCCGACCATTACAAAGTCCGCACCCGCATCTATACCGCCTTTGAAAGCCTTAAATTCGGTCTCACGCATATCTTCAAGACTACGGTCTACAAAGACTGAGTGTTCACGGGTAGAGCCGTCACCCGCACCGAGACCGGGGAAGTGTTTGAGTGTTGAGAGAATATTGCAGGAGTGCAGACCGTCAATGAAAGCGGCAGTCATATCGGCGACAACTTGCGGGTCTGAGCTGAAAATTCTTGTGCCGAGTTCGTTTGCGGGGTTTATCTCAACATCTGCAACGGGGGCGAAGTCAAGGTTGAAACCGTAGCGGACGAGTTCATTTCCGATAGTCTGTCCCGCACCGTAAGTTTGACTGTAGTCGTTTAAGTCTCCGTAGTACTTCATACTGCCGACAGCGTCACCGCCGAGTTTTGACTGTAACCTTGCAATGTCACCGCCCTCCTCGTCAACGGACATAAATACATCCGTGCCGTATTTCTGTGCGGTATTTCTCAGTTGGGAGACGAAAGTCGTGAGTTGGTTAACGTCATATATATTCTGGTCAAACAAAATAATACCGCCGACGGGGTAGGCGTTATAGCAGTCCTCCGTGAACGTGTCCCATTCGGACTGCCAGTCGTAGCCCGTCAGGGTTTCGGGACTTACTATGAACATCTGACATATTTTGTCGTGAATGGACATTCCCGCAAGTTTTTCGTCTTCAACGGGAGCAGGTTCGGTCCACTCCATCTCCTCGGGCGGGATTTCCGATTCGGAGATTTCCGAGGAGTCTGCCGTATTCAAATCATCGGAAGTACTGCTCATATCTTGGGCGGATTTTACGCAGGCGGTCAGGGAAATAACCGATATGAGGGAAATTGTCAAAAGAAATTTTTTCATATATTCCTCCGTTTTTTAGATTTTTTTCTGAGTTTGTTTTTGCGGACCTGCTGACGGATAAAGCGGAAAGTTTCGTCCTCACCCTTTTCGGCGAGCATACGGAGCAGAAATTCAAGTTTTCTTGCGGTAGATTTTTCGATAGCTCTCTTTTTCTTTATTCTCAGGAAATATTCAAGCGGACAGGAGTCCGTATATTTTTCTTTGTTATATATTTTGGAAGCCGAAACACGGTCACAGAACATCTCAAACAAGTATTCGTCAGGCATTTTCACGGGGTCGAGAGTACCTGTTTTAGTGCTGTAGTCCGTCCAGTATTCAAAGTGGTGACGGTTTCTGCCCTTGTGGTGCATCCACGCCTTGGAGTATCCGTTGACCTCACGCTCTCTTTCGTTCGGACTTCTGTCGCCCTGAAAGTATTTCACGCCCGCTATAAATTCGGACGGTGAGAATTTTGACAGGTCGTGAGTCAGTCCCCGAAGCGGTATACCCGCTTTGAAACAGTGTATCATGACGAGATTGCGGTGTCCGCAGACGGTTGAAAGGTGTGAGAAGAAATTTCTGATAATCATAATTTACACTCTCCGACTGATAATTCTGTGAACATTATAACACTATTCGGTGAAAAAATAAAGGGTTTTTCAATATTTTTGTCTGATATGTCAATACAGGGCACAGCACGTTGTCTGTATTGTACAAAATTTTCGGCTTTGGAGAGAGCTATATTAAAATTTTTGTGTTATTATTATATATTTTTTATGGGGGGATACCTTGTGTGAACATATGGTTTGTGCAATTTTACCTAAATAATATACCTGAATTTGTGAAGTGACAAAAATTAAATATAAAATATTGTTCAAGGTCTTTGCAATTTCATAAATCTGTGCTATAATATATGAGATGTATTTGAATCAGATAAGGAGAATATTTTTTATGAGTAATAATTCTTTTATCTCAGCAAGAAAAACTGCTTTAGAAAAGTATTTCAGCCACATGAATGATATGCAGAGAAAAGCCGTCTTTGCCGTCAACGGACCTGTGCTTGTACTGTCGGGTGCGGGAAGCGGCAAGACGACTGTGATAGTAAACAGAATAGCAAATATGATAATGTTCGGAAACGCCTATAATGACACTCTCTCAGAGGGCGATGCCGAAAGTGTTGAATTTCTGAACGATTACGCCGAAGGGCTTTCCGATGATACCGAAAAACTGGCAGAGATCACGGCAGTATCTCCGATAAGACCTGAAAATATACTTGCTGTTACCTTTACAAACAAAGCTGCCACGGAACTGAAAGAGAGATTGTACGGTGTACTTGGGGAGAAGGCACTCCGCATAAACGCCTCAACTTTTCACTCCGCCTGTGTCGGAATACTCAGAAGAGAGATAGAAAAAATAGGTTTCGGAAATAATTTCGCCATATATGATTCTGACGACAGCCAGAGAGTAATAAAGTCGTGCATTGAGGAGGCGGACGTTTCGGAAAAACAGTTTCCGCCGAGGACAGTCCTCTCGGAGATAAGCAGTTCAAAAAACAGAATGCTCTCCCCGGAGGCAATGAAAATATCTGTCGGTTCGGACTACCGCAGGAAAATCATTTCAAAAATCTATACGCTCTATCAGGAAAAACTACAGACTGCAAATGCCCTCGACTTTGACGACATACTTATGTACACGGTCAGGATTTTTGAGAAATTCCCCGAAGTCCTTGAAAAATACCGTAATAAATACAAATATATACTTGTAGACGAGTATCAGGACACAAATCACGTACAGTTCAGGCTTGTTTCACTTCTCTCCGCAAAGAGCAGGAATTTGTGCGTAGTCGGTGACGATGACCAGAGTATATACAAATTCAGGGGTGCGGACATATCAAATATACTTGACTTTGAGAGTCAGTTCCCCGATGCGACAGTAGTCCGACTTGAACAGAACTACCGTTCCACACAGGCTATTCTTGACTCCGCAAATGCTGTTATTTCGCACAACACGGGCAGAAAGCCGAAAAAGCTGTGGACATCTTCTGTCGGGGGGGACAGAGTTTGCTGGTACAAAGCTGTTGACGAAAACGACGAGGCACGCTTTATTGTCCGCAAAATCATGGAGAATTACCATAAAACGGGGCTTTACTCCTCCAATGCCGTTCTTTACCGCATGAACGCACAGTCAAATTCAATAGAGAGAGTACTTATGGCAGAGGACATTCCCTACAGGATCTACGGCGGTATGCGGTTCTTTGACAGAAAAGAGATAAAGGACATAACCGCTTATCTCGGTTTTATAGACAACAATTTCGATATGTTGCGTTTCAGACGTATAATAAACGAGCCCAAAAGGGGAATAGGTGAGGCGACTGTAAACGTCATTGAGGACATAGTGGGCGACCTGAAAATCTCTCCGCTTGAAGTCATGAAAAATGCCGAGGAGTATGTACCGCTTGCAAAGAGGGCGGGAAGTCTCAGAAATGTCGCACTGATGTTTGAGAGCATTATCGAGAAAAAAGACGAATTGTCTCTTGACAGGCTTCTTGAATTTGTCCTACAGAAAACGGGCTATGTTGACTATCTCAGAACGCTTGACGACGGTGAGACGAGAATACAGAACGTGAAAGAACTCCTGTCGTCCGTGAATTTTTATATGCACGAGAGCAAGAACCCAACGCTTAGCGGTTTTCTGGAGGAGACCGCACTTGTCACCGATGCCGACAGAGACGACAGCACCGATGACAGGGTAACTCTTATGACCGTCCACTCCGCCAAAGGTCTGGAGTTTGAAAATGTCTTTGTCACGGGAATGGAGGAGGGCATTTTTCCGAGTATACGCTCTTTTGACAGTGATGAGGATATGGAGGAGGAACGCCGTCTTGCGTATGTTGCTATAACAAGGGCAAAGAGAAATTTATGGCTTATAAGTGCGGGACAGAGAATGCTATTCGGACAGACTCACAGGAACATAGCGTCAAGATTTCTAAGGGAGATAGGTTCGGAGTTACTTGACAAGCAGGACAGTTCGAGAAGTATCATGCCCCACCACGAGACAGCAGTCACAGAGGTGCAGTCGATGTCTCTACAGCAGCAGCTTGCGAGAAACAAGATGTATTCGGGTAGCGGAGTTTCCGCAGTTCCCAAAGAGGAACTCTCTTTCAGAGTGGGGGAGAGAATTTTCCACAAGATTTTCGGGGAGGGTACTATTATATCTGTCACCCCTACCGAAAAGGACATAAAACTTGAAATTGCGTTCGACACTGTCGGCACAAAGAAACTTATGGCTGTACACACAAATCTGAAAAAACTCTGATATTTTCAGGAAGTTAAAATTAAATAAAAATAAAAATTAAAACTAAAAACGGAGGTATATTTATATGAGGAAAACAAAAATAGTCTGCACGATAGGACCTGCCACCGATGACGTGAGTATCATGAGGGAACTCATGCAGGCGGGAATGAATGTTGCGAGGTTCAACTTCTCCCACGGCGACTACGAGACACACGAAAAGCGTTTCAGAATGGTTGAGAAGATCAGGACGGAACTTGATTTGCCCGTTGCCTCGCTCCTTGACACAAAAGGTCCCGAAATACGTCTTGGAAAGTTTGTGGACGACAAACCCGTTGAAATTTATGACGGTGACGAGTATATTCTCACTACAGACGACGTTCCCTGTGACAACAAAATCGGAAGTGTGAGTTTCAAGAAACTCCCCAGAGACATAAGCACGGGCAACAGGATTCTGATAGACGACGGTGTTATAGAACTTGTCGCACAGAAAGTGACAAAGAACGAGATACACTGTAAAGTTATTCACGGCGGTAAACTCTCAAACAACAAGGGAATAAACGTCCCCGGTGTCAAACTCTCAATGCCGTATCTCAGCGACAGGGACATGGAGGACTTGGAATTTGGTGCAAAGATGGGTTTTGACTTCATAGCAGCGAGCTTTGTGCGTTCGGCAGCGGATATAAATTATCTCCGAAAATTCACGCAAAGTCTGGGCTGGTTCGATGTCAGGATAATAGCAAAAATAGAGAACACTGACGGCGTTGAGAACATAGACGAAATTCTTGAGGCGGCAGACGGAATAATGGTTGCAAGAGGTGACATGGGTGTCGAGATACCCTTTGAACAGATCCCCGCTATTCAGAAACAGATTATACAGAAGGGTTATAATGCGGGAAAACAGGTCATAACGGCTACACAGATGCTTGAGTCAATGATAACTCACCCCCGTCCGACAAGGGCAGAGATAACGGACGTTGCGAACGCCATATATGACGGCACGAGTGCTATAATGCTGTCGGGGGAGACCGCCGCAGGAGCTTACCCTGTGGAGGCTGTCAGGACAATGGCTCTCATAGCTGAAACTACCGAAAATAATATAGACTATAAGGGACAGTTTGCCGACAGGCGTTCTGCACCCGACGGAAATATAGCGGAAGCTATTGCACACGCTACTGTCACGACTGCACACGACCTTAACGCAAAGGCTATAATAACGGTCTCACTTGGCGGACAGACCGCAAGACTTATTTCAAAATACAGACCTGATTGTCCGATAATAAGCTGTACAATGAGTGAGATAGTGTGCCGTCAGATGAATATGAGCTGGGGAGTTATACCGTTCATAATTGACGAAAAGACCAGTACAGACGAACTCTTTGCGGCGGCGGTGGACTCCGCTGAGGAACACAGGCTTGTTGAGGACGGCGATTTAGTGGCGATAACAGCGGGAGTACCTCTTGGGGTTTCGGGAACTACCAACCTTATGAAAGTTGAGAGAGTCGGCATACATCACACATGATTTATGAAGAGGGGGATTTTTCATGAAGGGGAAAATAAGCAACAATTCGCCTGTAATAGTCGCATATGTTTTGATATGCACTGTCGAGATAATATTGAGTCTGATGACGAGAAATCATCTGAGCAGTATGCTTGCACTCAAAAAGCCTTTGAGTATACAGCTTGTGACTTACATATTTTCTCACGCAAATATGTCGCATTTCACAAGCAATATGACACTTATGCTCCTTGTCGGACCTGTTGCGGAGGAGAAGTACGGCAGTAAAAATCTGCTTTTCATGATTTTTTCGACTGCCATTATAAGCGGTGTTCTGAACTGTCTGCTTTTCCACACGGGTATACTTGGAGCGAGCGGGATAGTTTTCATGATGATAATTCTTAGTGCGTTCACAAATTATCAAAAGGGCAAAATTCCGCTCACGCTCATTCTTGTTGTGATAATTTATCTTGGGGACGAAATTGTATCGGGGGTTTCGAGAATAGACAGCATATCGCAATTCGGACACATAATGGGCGGAATAATGGGAATATTCTGGGGATTTTTCTTTTACAAGAGCGGTGCGGAGAGAGAGTAGCACGTTGAATTGGAGGTTCTAATTTTTTCCTCTGTGAGAATAATTACGGGGGGTTCGGGGCTATTGGGGGGCTTCGCCCCCAAACCCCCTGTTTTTAACGATAAGGGGCAGGGGGCTTTGCCCCCTGAACCCCCATTGGGGGGCGTTGCCCCCCAAGCCCCCCACCAAAGGGGGAAACCCCCTTTGGAAACCCGTGATTAAACACTTTTAGTTTTGCGACTATTCAAGTAATAGCAAAACTTGACTAAGTTTTCATAGGCGACACCCTCTCCCTCTGATTTCTTCTTGTTTCTATCATGGGGGTCTGGGGGCGGGGTATGGGGTGTCCCCATTTTCAAATCACCCCCAGCGGGGTCAAAGGGCGGAGCCCCCCACAAAGCAACGCCCCCCAATAAATGTAAGGGTGAACGTTCACAAATATAATGACGAATGGAGTTGGTTTCTGTATGGGAAAATGGAGTTTTGCATTGAAAACAATGCAGGACGCAAAAAAAAATTATCTGTCAGGAGATGACAGTGCAAAGAACGTAAAGAGCGTACACCAGACACTTCTGCTCAGAGCGTTGATAATACTCAAGGGCATATGTCCCGAAACAGAACAGCTCTTTTCACCTATGATGAAAACTATGATGCAGTACGTCAAAAAGCCCGACAAAAAGGGCGATTATCAGAACGGAATGGGTATGCACTACTACTGCCCCGTGAACAGTTCGGGCTATAGGCTTGGCTCTGTGGAGGGCTATTACAGAAACGGTCTGGGGAGTGTCTCACGGAGTGCAAGGACCATGTTTGAAGAGAGTTATACAATGGCTCTCACTTTCGGGTACGCAGGTTTCGGGGAGCAGTCCGCAAAACAGCTTGCAAGGGCAGTCCACATGATTTCTGATATGTGCTGTCTGCCACACGTCACGGGGCTGACGTATTTTTCAAGCAAAAAAAATATTCACGTCGCATATGAGGAACTTGCGGAGCTGATGTACCCCGATTTTATTGAACACCAGTTTTGCAGGAAACTCCCCGCTCTTTTCAGCTCACGTTCGGGATTTGAGAAATCGGTCAACAAAATTGTCGAAAAAACGGCAAAGGAAAAAAATGAATTTCTGAAAGATCCCGTTGCCGAAATCAGAAAGAGACTTCTTGAGACGGAAATTTGTGTCGCCTCGCTCCTGATGCGTTTTTACGAGGACCTGAACATGGACGGCTATGACGCTCACTATATTGTCACGGGGGACGAGTGCAGGCTCAGCAGCGAGGGGGAGTACGTCTCCGCAAAGATAACCAAGGACGGCGTGTTTTTTCACGGTGTGAATCCGTTTCCGCAGTCTTCACTGAACATGACGAGAACCGCCTTTTATGTCGCTCACAGGCACGATGGCTTATATACAATTTCTCCTGCCGAAGACAAAAGCGGACGGGTCGCAGAAGTTTCAGGAGAAAAAAGAGTTATTCTCCGTCCGTTCAGTCCCGTCCGAAAAGAGCAGTTATTCAAATTATAATTATAAATTATAAAATATATTTAATTTTAATATAATTTTAATATTAGTATCATATTCCCGATTTTTCGGGAATTTTCTTTTTTTGGACTTGTTGCTGTTATGGGAATGGGGGGACACCCCTTGCCCCCAAGATTAAACAGTAGACTGTCACGGGGGCGGGGGTGTTTCCTCTGTGGGGATAATTATGGGGGGTTCGGGGGGATTCTTCCCCCCGATGGGGGTCTGGGGGCAAAGCCCCCAGTGGGGGTTCAGGGGGCAAAGCCCCCTGCCCCTTATCGTTCTAATAAAAAAATATTAAATCTCCAAAAAAATATAATTTTAAGAAAATTATTTTTTGGGGTTCAGGGGGACAAAGCCCCCTGCCTCCTATCGTTCTAATTAAAATTTGCACAGTCCCCAGCGGTCCACAAGTTAAAGAAATTTCCCAAAAAAAATATAATTTTAAGAAAATTATTTTTGGGAGTTCAGGGGGACAAAACCCCCCGTCTCCTATCGTTCCCAATAAAAAGTCCCCAACCGTTCACCACAAAAAAGTCCAAAAATATATTTACTGACCGCTTGCACCGTAGTTTGAGAGAACTCTTGCGGAGGGGTCGTTTACGTCACAGCCCTCCCAACTCTTGTTGGGCATCCAGAAGTCCACTATCATCTCACTCTGTTCGGGATAGTATTTCTCAAAAATCTCACGGTACAGCAGAGACTCTTTGGTGAAAGGCGTGGCGTGGGAGTACTTTTTTATTTTGGACCGATATTCCGAATCGGTGTAATAATTTTCGGCGTACTCTTTGAGATAGTCCACCATGGAGTGACCGACAGCGTCCGAAAAAGCCGCTTTTTCACGGTAGAGAATGTCGTGGGGGAGGTAGTCGCCCTCAAAGGCGTGGCGTAACAAATATTTTCCCTTGTTGTACTTGTTCATTTTCATTTCGGGGTCAACGGACATAACATATTTTACAAAGTCCAAATCTCCGAAAGGCACTCTCGCTTCAAGGGAGTTCACCGAAATGCACCTGTCCGCACGGAGTACGTCATACATATGCAGTTCTTTTACCCTCTTGACGGACTCTTTCTGAAATTCCTCCGCAGACGGTGCAAAATCAGTGTACTTGTAACCGAAAAGTTCGTCCGAAATCTCACCCGTGAGGAGAACTCTTATATCGGTCTGTTCGTGGATAGCCTTGCAGAGGAGATACATACCCATACTTGCCCTTATGGTCGTTATATCGTAAGTCGCAAGGAGTTTTATAACGGTTTCCAGTGACGAGAGGACGGTCTCTTTGGAAATTATAACTTCTGTGTGGTCACTTCCTATAAAATCAGCGGTCTGCTTTGCGTATTTGAGGTCTATAGCGTCAGTCTCCATGCCTATAGCGAAAGTCTTTATAGGCTTGTCGCTCTTTTTCTGGGCGACTGCACAGACGAGTGAGGAGTCAAGACCTCCCGAGAGGAGGAATCCGACTTTTGCATCGGAATCAAGTCTCTTTTCAATGCCTGCAACAAGTTTGTCGTGGATATTTCTGCAAACAGTTTCAAGGTCGTTGTGCGTGAATTTTTTTACTTCCGTTATATCGCAGTAACAGGTGAATTTGCCGTCTTTGTAGAAGTGTCCGGGCGGAAACGGCATTATTTTTTTGCAAATATTCACAAGATTTTTGGGTTCACTGGCAAATACTATGTTATTATTTTTATCGTAACCGTAGTACAGCGGACGTATGCCTATGGGGTCACGACCTGCTATGAACTCGTGGGTTTCGCCGTCATAAATAATGCACGCAAACTCCGCATCGAGCATTGCGAACATATCCGTACCGTATTCATTATAGAGCGGGAGGAGTATTTCACAGTCGGAGTCGCTTTTGAATTTGTACCCCTTTTCAATAAGCTGGTCTTTGAGTTTCCTGAAACCGTAAATTTCACCGTTGCAAACAGCGTAATTTTTGCCGAGTGAAAAGGGCTGCATACCTTCAGGGGTGAGACCCATTATTGAAAGTCTCTGAAAGCCGAGAATGCCGTATTTGAGGTCTTTTATTCTGCAATCGTCAGGACCTCTTGAAACAGTTGCCTCAAGGCACTTTTCTATTTCCGATGTACTGCCGTTTTTTCCGCAGTATCCGATAATTGTACACATCTACAAATCTCTCCTTATTTTAATTTGTTGAGTTTGTTACGGGGGCTTTGCCCCCTATTTTTAACGATAAGGGGCAGGGGGCGTTGCCCCCTGAACCCCCATTGGGGGCTCTGCCCCCAAACCCCCGTCGGGGGGAAGAATCCCCCCGAACCCCCCATGATTAACCCAAAACTCAAAAATTAGCGAAATTGACTGTTGTTTTTATTATGGGGGTCCGGGGGTTTTTAACCCCCGGCGGGGGGTGTGGGGGGCAGTGCCCCCCACTCCCAATGCCGTAAGGCATAATTTAACCATGAATTTTATTGTCAAATCTGTTTTTACTTCCCGCACCCGAAATGTCAACGGGGTACTCGCCCGTAAAGCACCCACAACAAAATTCACCGCTTTTTCTGTCGGCAATTTCACCTATTCTGTCGGCGGGCAGATAGGCAAGTGAATCCGCACCGATGTATTCCGCAATTTTGTCCACGTCGGGATATTTGCAAGCTATCAGATTTTCCTCCGAATCTATATCCGTACCGAAGTGGCAGGAGTGTACAAAAGGCGGTGAAGATATTCTGACGTGGACTTCCTTAGCCCCTGCATCTCTCAGAAGTCTGACAATTCTTGCACTCGTAGTTCCCCTTACGATAGAGTCATCTATCATAACAACTCTCTTTCCGTCCACAGTGTTCCTGACGGCGTTCAGCTTTATCTTGACGGCACTCTCTCTCTGGTTTTGCCGTGGTTGAATGAAACTCCTGCCTATGTATTTATTCTTAATAAAACCTATGCCGTACGGGATTTTACTCTCGTTTGAGTAGCCGAGAGCAGCGTCAATTCCCGAATCGGGCACGCCTATGACAATATCGGCATCAACGGGACTGCACTGTGCGAGTATTTCCCCCGCTTTGAGCCTTGCCCCGTGGACCGAAACTCCCTCTATAACTGAATCGGGTCTTGCAAAATATATGTACTCAAAAATACATATTTTGCTGTTTGGTGCGACGTGGGTGTCAATTGATTTGAGACCCTCACTGCTTATAACTATTATCTCTCCCGCTCTCACGTCACGGAGGTACTCCGCACCGACCGCATCCAATGCACAGGTTTCCGACGAGACTACAAATGCACCGTCGGGAGTTTTGCCTATACAAAGTGGTCTGAAACCGCAAGGGTCACGGAATGCAATAAGTTTTGTGGCGGTCATAACTATACAGGAGTAAGCCCCTTTTATTTCGGGCATCGCCTTTTCGACAGCCTCCTCCGTTGAACTGCACTCAAGACGTTTTCGGACTATCTCATAAGCTATGGCTTCCGTGTCGGAAGTGCCGTGGAATATTGCCCCCGACATCTCAAATTTTCTCCTCAGCTCCGAGGCGTTTACAAGATTGCCGTTGTGGACGAGGGCGAGATTTCCCTTGACGTGGCGTATTACAAGCGGTTGGATATTGTTGGGATTTTTCCCCCCTGTTGTGGAGTACCTGACGTGTCCGACGGCAATATTTCCCGTGCCGAGAGCGTCAAGGTCACTCCTGCCGAAGACCTCCGACACAAGACCGTCATCACGCTTGTGAGTGAAAACACCGTCATCACAGACGGCTATTCCGCAACTCTCCTGACCTCTGTGCTGGAGCGAATACAGACCGAAGTAAACACTTGAAGCAATATCGGTATTTTTATTCTCAAATATTCCGAAAACTCCGCACTCCTCTTTGAGCGAATCAAACATGATATAAAACTTCCTCCGAATTATTCACAGAATTGTTCATTTAACTTGTCAATTATCTCCGATGCGACAGCCGTCTTTTTCTTTCTGCTCTTCATTGCAGACTGTTCGAGATACGAGTGAGCCTCCTGTTCGGTCATATTTTTGTACTCCATAAGCATGAACTTAGCCTTGTCAATCAGTTTTATCTCCCCGACCTGTTTTTCAAGTCTCACAATCTCCTCGTACATACTCCAAGACCTCTTCACAGATACGTCAACAGCCTTTACAATCTGGTAGAGAATCTGTTTGCTGAACGGCTTAGACATCAGTATTACACCACTCTTGTCAGCCCTCTCTTCAAGTTTGTCGTAGCTGTCTGATTTCACTATCAATATACAGCCCGCAGGAGTATTTTTGCAGATGTACTCCGCAAGCTCCATACCGTTCTCGTCAGGCAGAGGGTAATTTATGACAGCGAGTTCCCAAGAGGGATTTGTCGTGAAAATATCCCTCGCCTGCTGACCGCTTACGGCAACTCGTACACGGCACCTGAAAGTCTCTTGTATAAATCCCCCTATTGTCTCAGAAGCCGTTTTATTGCCTGAAATTATAAGAACGTTTTCCAAAGTGACCTCCGTTAAAGACTGTAAAAATATTTTTTCTCGGTGAATATGTCCTTGTCGTATTCAGCGGAGTACTCTTTCCACTCCTGTTCACGTTCTGCAACGTACTCCTTAAGAACCGATTCGGGGAGATATTTTTTCAGAAATTCCGAATTTTTTGCAATTTCAGCCGATTCAGCGAGATTTTTCGGCAGTATGTCATAGTCGCTCCTGTTTTTGCTGTACTCAGGCGGTATGGACAATTTCTGCTCAAAGCCCTCCATGGATGCGTAGATCATCAGACCAAAGACAAAATAGGGGTTGCAGGCACAGTCGGGAGCTCTCAGTGTCAAGGGGACTTCTCCCTCATTTTCCTCATTTATTTTGATCATCTGGTCAGCGTCACGGGAAGACCACGTTATATATCGTGGTGCGGAGAACTCCCCCAGACGGCTATACGAATTTGCCGTTGAGTTCGTGAAAACAGCGAAGTCCTTTATATATTTCATTATCCCGGCAGCGGCAGTCTTTATATCGGGAGTTACATCGGCAGACGACTCACCGAGGGAGTAGTCATCGTGCAGAATGTTCATTGAGATGTGCAGACCGTTTCCGCAGTCATTGCGGAGTGGTTTCGGCATGAAACTTGCGTGGACACCGTGATTGTCCGCAACCGATTTCACAGCGGACTTGAAACACAGAAAAGTGTCAGCGGATTTGAGTGCAGAGGAGGCGTTGAAGTCTATTTCGTGCTGACCGTGACCGCTCTGGTGGCGTGACGATACGGGCTGAATACCCATCTGTTCGAGTGTCAGACATACATCTCTCCTGAAATTCTCCCCCTTGTCATCGGGAGCAATGTCGCAGTAACCCGCAAAATCGTGCGGAGTTTTTGTGGGGAGACCATTGTTGTCGGTGCGGAAAAGAGTAAACTCCCCCGAAGTTCCGAACCTGAAATAAAGACCTTTTGCGGAGGCGTTTTTCATAGCCTGTTTGAGAAAATACCTGCCGTCGCCCTCAAAATTAGTTCCATCGGGGTATTTGACATAGCAGAACATTCTGATAACTCTGCCGTGCTGTGGTCTCCACGGGAGTACACGCATAGTCTGTGCATCGGGGAAGAGGTACAAATCTCTGCCGTCAGCGGGGGAGAACCCCTTTATTTTTTTTGCCGTCAGTCTCATACCGTGAGCGAATACCGCCGACATCTCGGACGAGAGTACGGATATATTTTTCAGTCGCCCCTCAAGGTCGCAGAACGCCAGCTTGACGAATTTTACGTCATTTTCGTCAATGTACTGCAAAATTTCACTTTCAGAATAAATCATAGACATCTCCTGTTCTCAGTTAAAATTATAATTTATGTGGACTTTTTTTAAGGGGAACGATAAGGGGCAGGGGGCGTTGCCCCCTGAACCCCCATTGGGGGCTCTGCCCCCAAACCCCCGTCGGGGGGAAGAATCCCCCCGACCCCCCCATGATGGTCTCCTGTTTCTATTTTGGGAGTTTGGGGGTGTGGGAAGAACCTCCCAAAACCTCAGAGATTGCTGTAGCCCATAAGGAAATTGTCGGCTTCTCTTGCGGAGTCCCTGCCCTCTCTTATCGCACGGACGACAAGTGACTGTCCGATGTGCATATCTCCCGCAGTAAAAATTTTGTCAGCCGAAGTCGTGAAGGAGTCCCTTTCCGTCAGGACTGTACCCCTCTGTGAGAGTTCCACACCGAAAGCGTCAGCAACGTATTTTTCAGCACCGAGAAAACCTGCCGATATAAGGCACAGTTCGCACGGAATAATTTCCTCACTGCCCTCTGTTTCGTGCATAACTCTCCTGCCTGTTTCGGGGTCTGTGGAAAATTCGAGTTTCACAATTTTCACGGCAGTCAGATTGTTTTCGCTGTCCTTTATAAATTCTTTGACAGTGGTGCAGTACAGGCGGGGGTCTCTGCCGAAGACAGCTATAGCCTCCTCCTGACCGTAGTCCGTCTTGCAGATTTTCGGGTACTCGGGCCACGGGTTGTTTTCAGCTCTTTCGTCGGGTAGTTTCGGGTTCATTTCGAGTTGTACAACAGACTTACAGCCCTGACGGATCGCCGTACCGAGACAGTCGTTGCCCGTATCGCCGCCGCCTATAATCACGACATTTTTGTCCTTTGCGGACACAGCGAGACCGTCCCGAAGTTCGGAGTCGAGAAGACTTTTTGTGACGGATTTCAGGTAGTCAACGGCGAAATAAATTCCGTTTGCGTCACGGTTCGGAGCGTTAATATCTCTGGGTTGTGAAGCACCGCAGGCGAGAATTACCGCATCGGATTCGTCAAGGATTTTCTTTGCGTCAGTGTTCCTGCCGACATCAGCACCTGTGACAAACTCAACGCCCTCCTGTTTCATAAGTTCAACACGCCTGTCGACAACCCACTTTTCAAGTTTCATATTCGGAATGCCGTACATAAGCAGACCGCCTATTCTGTCTGAACGTTCATAGACCGTTACAGAATGTCCCCTTTTGTTGAGCAGGTCCGCACACGCAAGACCTGACGGTCCTGAACCTATGACGGAAATTTTCTTTCCGCTTCTCACTTTCGGTGCAGAGGGCTTTATAATACCCTCTGCAAAGCCGTTTTCTATGATAAAATTTTCGTTTTCCTTTACAGTCACGGGACTGTCGTTCACTCCGCAGACACACGCCTTTTCGCACAGTGCGGGACAAACTCTCGAAGTGAACTCCGGAAAATTGTTTGTCATCAAAAGACGTTTAAGAGCCTGTTCTCTCCTGTCGTGGAACAGCAGGTCATTCCACTCGGGAATAAGGTTGTTGAGCGGACAGCCCGACACCATCCCACGCATTACTTTTCCGTTCTGACAGAACGGTACACCGCAGTCCATACACCTTGCCGACTGAATTTTTCTCTGTTCAGCAGTAAGAGGTGTGTGGAACTCGTTATAGTTTTTTATTCTCTCAAGAGGTTCACAGGAACTGTTATCCTCCCTCTGGTAGTCAAGAAATCCTGTTGGCTTTCCCATAAAAATACTCCCCCTGTGCAGATCTCACTGATTATTTGTTCTGATATAGAATGCCTCAATTTCAGCCTGTTCGCTGTTCATGCCCTTTTCCTCAAGGGCGAGGATAGTACTCTGAATCTTTGCGTAGTCGTGAGGCATTATCTTCTTGAAACCTGTTATGTACTTCTCAAAGTTTTCAAGTATTCTCCTTGCCTTTTCCGAACCCGTTGCATCAAAGTGTTCTTGGATCATATTTTTTAATTCAAGAATATCGTACTTGTTTGTCAGACTTTCCAGCGAGACAAGCGACTTGTTGAGTTTCATGTACAAATCTCTGTTTTCGTCGAGGACATAAGCTATACCGCCCGACATTCCCGCAGCAAAGTTTTTCCCTGTCTTGCCGAGAACTACCACACGACCGCCCGTCATGTACTCACAGCCGTGGTCTCCCACGCCCTCACAGACGGCTATTGCACCCGAATTTCTCACGCAGAAACGCTCTCCCGCAATGCCGTTTATGAAAGCCTTTCCCGAAGTCGCACCGTAGAGTGCAACGTTTCCGACTATTATATTCTCTTCAGGCTTGAAACCCGAATTTTTCGGAGGATAGAGGACGAGTTTACCGCCCGAAAGCCCCTTGCCGAAATAGTCATTGCTGTCGCCCTCCAGTTCAAGAGTTAGCCCCTTTGGAATGAACGCACCGAAAGACTGTCCGCCGCTGCCGTGACACCTGACCGTAAAAGTATCGTCCTCAAGAGAGCTGTCACCGTATTTTCTTGTAATCTCCGCACCGAAGAGAGTGCCGAGCGTCCTGTCTGTGTTCTTGACATCTATGTCAATAATTTTCTTAGTCTTGTGTTTAAGAGCCGAGGACAATTTTTTAGTTATGACGGACTCGTCAACAGTCTTTTCGAGTTCAAAGTCATAGACATCATCGGGAGTGAAATGCTGTTTTTCGGTGTTCAGTTCCCTGCACAGAATTTCGGAGAAGTCAATATTTCCCGATTCGGATTTCTTGTAGAGCAGGTCAGTCCTTCCGACAAGTTCGTCAACTGTCCTGATACCGAGTTTAGCCATGTACTCTCTCAACTCCTGAGCGACAAAGTGCATGAAGTTCACAACATATTCGGGTTTGCCCCTGAAACGCTTTCTGAGTTCGGGGTTTTGCGTAGCTATACCCATCGGGCAGGTGTCGAGATTGCAGACACGCATCATAACACAGCCCATTGCAACAAGCGGAGCAGTGGCGAAACCAAATTCCTCCGCACCGAGAAGACAGGCAACGAGTACATCACGACCTGTCATAAGTTTTCCGTCAGTCTCAATAATAACCCTGCTCCTCAGACCGTTCATAATAAGGGACTGGTGAGCTTCAGCCACACCGAGTTCCCACGGCAGACCTGCATTGTATATAGAGCTTTTCGGAGCTGCACCCGTACCGCCGTCATATCCTGAAATTAAAATTACCTGTGCACCCGCCTTTGCGACACCCGCCGAGACAGTTCCGACACCTGCTTCCGAGACGAGTTTGACGGAAATTCTTGCGTTTTTGTTGGCGTTTTTGAGGTCATATATAAGTTGAGCAAGGTCTTCTATTGAATAAATATCGTGGTGCGGAGGGGGCGAAATCAGTCCGACACCTGCTGTGGAGTGCCTTGTCTTTGCAATCCAAGGGTACACCTTTCCCGACGGCAGATGTCCGCCCTCACCGGGTTTTGCACCCTGAGCCATTTTGATTTGAATTTCCTTAGCCGACACGAGATATTCACTTGTAACGCCGAATCTACCCGAAGCGACCTGTTTTATAGCGGAACACTTGTCGGATTTGAGCCTTTCGGGACTTTCACCGCCCTCTCCCGAATTGGACTTACCGCCTATACTGTTCATAGCGACAGCCATGCACTCGTGAGCTTCCTGTGAGATAGAGCCGTAGGACATTGCACCCGTCTTGAATCTGTGGCAGATACTCTCAACGCTTTCGACTTCCTCAATCGGAATACCGCCGTTTTCGTCAAATCTGAAATCTAAAAGACTTCTCAGAGTGAGAGTATTGTCCTCCCTGTTTATGCAGTCGGAGTACTCCTTATAAGTGCTGTAATCTCCTGTGCGGACAGCTTCTTGGAGCAGGTGAATAGTTTCGGGCGTGTAAAGGTGGTCGCTCTTACCGCTCCTGAGCTTGTGACTTCCCGAACTTCCTATCTCCCTGTTGACGGACAGTCCGAGAGGGTCAAAAGCGGAGGTGTGGAGTTTTTCCGTGCGGTGCGAAATGTCTTTGAGAGTTATACCGCCTATTCTGCTGACAGTTCCCTTGAAATACCTGTTTGTGACTTTCTCCGAAATGCCGACAGCCTCAAAGAGTTTTGAACCCTGATAGGACTGTATTGTTGAAATACCCATTTTTGACGCTATTTTTACAATTCCGTGGAGTACGGCATTGTTGTAATCCGTTTCGGCAGCATAGAAATCTTTGTCGAGCATACCAGTATTTATCAAGTCTCTTATGGTCTCCTGAGCGAGATACGGGTTCACCGCACAGGCACCGTAACCGAGGAGTGTTGCAAAATGGTGTACCTCTCTGGGTTCTGCACTTTCAAGAATTATCGCAACAGCGGTACGCTTTTTAGTGGAAACAAGATGTTGCTGGAGTGCCGAAACAGCGAGAAGCGACGGAATAGCTGCACTGTATTCGTCAACGTCCCTGTCGGTGAGAATAAGTATACTTGCACCGTCGTGATAAGCTTTGTCAGCTTCTAAGAACAGTCTCTCTATAGCCTTTTCAAGGGAAGTACCTATGTAGTAGGTAATCGGAATTACGGCAGTTTTGAGACCGTCCTCTTTCATGTTTTTAATTTTAAGCATATCGGTGCTTGTGAGGATAGGATTTGCAACTTTCAGAACGTGACAGTTTTCGGGTTTCTCTTCAAGAATATTTCCGTCCTTGCCTATGTACATACTTGTATCTGTGACGATTTCCTCACGTATCGCATCAAAAGGCGGGTTCGTGACCTGTGCGAAAAGCTGTCTGAAATAGTTGAAAAGCGGAGGATCTTGCGAATCGAGCGGAGGGAGCGGAATGTCCGAACCCATAGAGGCGATACCCTCCGAGCCGTTTTCAGCCATAGGGAGAATACTGCCCGTTATCTCCTCATAGCTGTAACCGAAAGCCCTCTGTAGCTTTTCGAGTTCCTCATGCGTGTAGGACTGCACCGCCTTGTTGGGAATGTGCAGGTCGTGGAGGTGTACGAGATTGGAGTCGAGCCACTCACCGTAAGGCTGTCTGAGTGCATAGGAATTTTTAATTTCGTCATCGTCAATAAGACGTTTCTCTTTCAAGTCGGCGAGAAGCATTTTTCCGGGACGAAGTCTGTCTTTTTTGATAATTTTTTCGGGTGGAACGTCAATACAACCTGTCTCCGACGAGAGAATCAGGAAGCCGTCCGAAGTTATGCAGTACCTTGACGGTCTGAGACCGTTTCTGTCGAGGACAGCACCCATAAGTTCACCGTCCGAAAAGAGTATGGAAGCAGGACCGTCCCACGGTTCAATCATAGTTGCGTAGTACTGGTAGAAGTCATATTTTTCTTTTGAGATAGTCCTGTTGTTTTTCCACGGTTCGGGGATAGTCACCATGACCGCAAGCGGGAGGGGCATTCCCGACATCACCATGAATTCGAGAGCGTTGTCAAGTCTTGCGGAGTCCGAACCCGATGCGTTCAGAGCGGGGAGAATTTTGGACATATCGTCTTTGAGAGCCTCACAGTTCATGGTCTCCTCACGTGCAAGCATTTTGTCTGCATTGCCTGTGATGGTGTTGATTTCACCGTTGTGGACTATAAACCTGTTCGGGTGAGCCTTCTGCCAGCTCGGTTGAGTATTTGTTGAAAATCTTGAGTGAACCATAGCTATTGCGGAAATAAATTCGTCGGACTGCAAATCGCAGTAGAATTTTCTAAGTTCGTGAACGAGGAACATTCCCTTGTATACAATGGTACGGCTTGACAGCGAGCAGACGTAAGTATTTTCGTTTGCGTGTTCAAAGACTCTCCTTGCAATGTAGAGTTTTCTGTCAAATTCAAGCCCCTTTTCGCAGTCTGTCGGGCGTTTCACAAAGCCCTGCATAATGCACGGCATACTGTCGAAAGCTTTCTGACCGAGAATTTCGGGTACAGACGGAACTTCCCTCCAGCCGAGAAATTCGAGACCGTGCTTTTTGGTTATTATTTCAAACATTTTTTTAGCCTGATTGCGTTTGAGTTCGTTTTGCGGGAAAAAGAACATACCAATGCCGAAATCGCCCTCACCGCCTATGTCGAAACCGAGTTTTTCGGTCTCTTTTCTGAAAAATTCCGTGGGGATCTGTGTGAGAATGCCGACACCGTCACCCGTTTTTCCCTCAGCGTCCTTACCTGCTCTGTGTTCGAGATTTTCGACTATGGTCAGTGCATCGCCGACAACTTTTCTTGATTTTATACCGTTTATATTGACAACAGCTCCGATACCGCAGTTATCGTGTTCAAATTCGGGTCTGTAAAGACCTGTACGCTGAAACGGAGCATCTGTTCTGAAATTGTCCATAAATTCGGTCTCCTTTCTATATTGGATTTCTTGCGTAATTTTTTTGGACGGGGCGTTGCCCTCTGAACCCCAAATAAAAGCAGTAGACTATCATGGGGGGTTCGGGGGGATACTTCCCCCCGACGGGGGTTTGGGGGCAGAGCCCCCAATGGGGGTTCAGGGGGCGAAGCCCCCTGCCCCTTAGATTTCAAACAGGGGGGTTGGGGGGCGTAGCCCCCCAACAGCCCACAAATTAAAATCTCTAAAAAAATATAATTTTAATAAAATTATTTTTTGGGCGGAAGCCCCCTGCCCCTTAGATTTCAAACAGGGGGTTCAGTGGGCGAAGCCCCCAACACTCCATAAACAATTACGCAAAAAATCTGATGGTAAAATAAAAACGTCCGCACAGGGGCATAGAGAGCCTTTGTGCGAACGTCATTGTTCATAGATATTCTATCACACGGATCGAAAAAAGTCAAGTCAAAAAAAGCAATTTGTACAGAATAAATAATTTATATAATGATTTTCCCTGATTTCTGTGCATATCAGCCATTCAGACAGGCGTTTTCAAGCCATTTTTTCATTTCGGCAAGACCGTTTTCGGAGCGTTCAAACTCCTCAGACTTTTCTATTTCGGCTTTTTCGGAACAAAGTCTGCCGTGCCAGACGAGACAGGTGAACTTCTCACCTGTTATTATTTTGTATGCGAAGTCCCCTCTGCTCCCCGAGTAGTCGTTTCCCGAGTTGAAATATTGGAATTTCGGCAGACAGAAAATCTCCCTGTTGTCGCTGTCGCTCAAGACGGACACCTCTCTCTGAAATAATTTACGGACTCTCCGAGGTCTTTGTAAACGCCCGACAGCATGGGAATTATTTCACTGTCGGGTTGGGTGAGGTCGGGGATCATTATGACCTGACAGCCTGCCGTGTACGCCGATTTTATGCCGTTGGGGGAGTCCTCAAAGGCGGTACACTCACAGGGCTGAAGACCGAGTTCACGGCAAGCCGTTATATAAATATCGGGTTCGGGCTTTCCGTTTTCAATCATGTCACCGCAGATAACGGACTCAAAGCAACTTGATATACCGACTTTTTCGAGGAGGTCGAGAGTTCTCTCACGCCTTGTAGCGGTCGCAACAGCCCTCTTGATACCGTGTTCCCCGAGGTAGTCAAGGAGAGTAAAAAGCCCCTTTTTTACCTCAAAGCCGTTTTCGTCAATATATTTGTCCATAATTTCAATACGGCGTTTTCTTATTTTGTCAAAGGGGAAGTCCTCCCCGAAAAGCGACTTAAGCAGGGGTACGGAGTATTTTCTTGAAAGACTTCTTATATTCAGAACGTGTTCAACGGTCATATTATAGCCGTAGAACGCCGAAGCCTCACGCCAGAAACGCAGGAAGAGTTTTTCGGTGTCGAACATAAGACCGTCCATGTCAAAGACCGCACCCCTGACAGCAGAGTCCGCTTTATTCTCCGAAATTACCAGCTCACGAGCCAACTGTACATACCTTCATACTGTCTTGCGGAGCTGTTCCACGAGAAGTCTGTCTCCATACCCCTCTGTACCATTTTATCCCACTCTCCACGGTGGTTAAAGAAGATGTGTTTGGAGTAGTTTATAACGCCGAGCATTTCCTCACCGTTGTAATTTGCGAACGAGAAGCCTGTACCCGTGCCGTCAAATTCGTTGTAGGGCTGGACGGTGTCTTTAAGACCGCCTGTCTCACGGACAATCGGGACAGTGCCGTATCTGAGAGAGATAAGCTGTGTAAGACCACAGGGTTCAAAGAGTGACGGCATAAGCATAGCATCGGCAGCGGCGTAGAGTTTGTGTGCAAGGTCGTCGGAGTAGAGAATATTTGCGGAAACTCTTTCGGGGTACTTCCACTGATAGTGTTTGAACATATTCTCATAGCGGGGGTCTCCCGTGCCGATTACGACAAATTGTGTATTTTCGTCGCATATCCTCTCTATAGTGTAGTTTACAAGGTCAAGACCCTTCTGGTCTGTAAGACGTGAGATTATAGCCATCATGAACTTGCCCTCGTCCACGGGCAGACCAAGCTGTTCTTGGAGTTTCCTCTTGTTTTCGGCTTTTTTCTTTTTGAAATCCTTTGAGGAGTACTTTGCAAAAATCTTCTTGTCATCGTCAGGGTTGAAGACTTTGTAGTCTATGCCGTTCACAATTCCCCTCAGTGAAGCAGACCTTGCACGGAGCAGACCGTCAAGCTGTTCGCCGTAGAACGGGAATTTTATCTCCTCGGCGTAGGTCTCCGAGACGGTTGTTATATAGTCCGCATAGACAAGACCGCCTTTGAGCATATTTGCATCCTTGTGAAATTCGAGTTTGTCGGGCGTGAACATATAGTCGGGAAGTGCCGTGAAGTACTTGAGAGTCTTTATATCCCAGACACCTTGGAATTTCAGGTTGTGTATTGTCATGATAGTCTTGGTGGAACTGTAGAACGGATGAGTTGCAAAAGTTGAGTGCATAAAGACGGGGATAAGGGAGGCTTGCCAGTCGTGGCAGTGGATTATGTCGGGACGGAATCCGACAACGGGCATTATAGCGAGTACGGCTTTGCAGAAGAAAGTGAAACGCTCTATGTCCCATTTGAGGTCGGAGGAGTAGGGTGTGTCGCACTTGAAGTAGTACTCATTGTCGACGAAGTAGAATTTAATTCCCTCGTATTCGTACTCCATTATGCCGACGTGGACGTTGTCCTTTTTCATACCGTAGTCCATGTAAAAGTGAGTGATGTAGCGGAAGTTGTCCCTGAACTTTGCGGGTATGCAGGTGTAGTAGGGGATTATCACTCTGACATCGAACTCGGACTTGTTCAGATACTGTGGCAGTGCACCCACAACGTCGGCAAGACCGCCTGTCTTGACGAACGGAACGCACTCCGAAGCAGCGAAAAGGATATTTTTCATATAGAGAATCAGCTCCTTAAATTTAATACATATACAATATATCACAAAATTTTCAAAAAGTCAAGGCTTTTTTTGTGAAATAAGTTTTGTTAAATTATAATTTATAATGTTTTACGGCATTGGAAGTTGCCCCTCAAGTTTCAAAATTAAAACAGTAGAATATCACGGGGGGTTCGGGGGGATACTTCCTCCCAGACCTCCCGTAATTATTTCCATAGAGGAAACACCCCCCGCCCCATGATGGAAACTCAAACGGTTTTGCTTATACTTGAATAGTAAAAAAGGGAACGATAAGGGGCAGGGGGCTTTGCCCCCAACCCCCGCTGGGGGGAGATTTGAAAATGGGGACACCCCATACCCCGCCCCCAGACCCCCCATAATTATTTCCACAGGGGAAACATCTCCCGCCCCTGTCGTTCCATTAAAAAAGTCTCCAAAAAAATCCACGGTCGTTTTTCTTAAAGAGGTCTATATAAAAAACAGACTGAATATACTCTGAAAAAGAGGTGTTTTGCAGTGCAGAGGTGTACAAGCTATGAAGTTGTGGCGGGACATGTCCCCGAGAGGGTGAGAAGTGCCATGATGAAAGTTGATAGGGCAGGCGTTGAAAAGCTTAGTGAAGTAAGACTTAGAAGCGGACGTGCTGTCAGCTATGTGTTTCCTGAAAAAATAAAATTTCTTACTGTCAGGGGACAGCTGACGGACAACCCCGAGAGTGCGGAATGCCTTGTAGTAAGAGCTTGCGATATATCGGAGTGCGTGAGTATGCTGTCGCACTACTCTCTACATAGCTGTGAGAGACAGCTGAAAGAGGGCTGTTTTGTACTGAAAAACGGTGTGCGTGCGGGAGTTTCGGGGACGTATTCGGCGGGGACTCACATTCTCAGAGACTTCACGGGCGTAAATTTCAGAATATCGAGGGAGGTGAGAGGGTGTGCGGACAAAATTTTCACAAGTGCAGGACTTGCAAGTATAATTATTGCGGGGGAGGTAAATTCGGGAAAGACAACGGTCCTGAGAGATATTTGCAGGGTTTTCGGGAGATATTTCAAAATTTCCCTTATAGACACAACGGGAGAGATTTCTTTTCAGGAGGGCGGTGAGGTGACGAGCGATATTGGAGTTATGACAGACGTGATATGCGGAACGGACAGGGCTGACGGAATAAAGACTGCCCTTAAAACGCTCTCCCCCGATATAATAGTCTGTGACGAAATTTCAAGCGAGGAGGACGTTTTCGCTATAATCGGGGGAATCGGGAGTGGTGCGAGATTTATAGCATCGGTACACGCAGGAAGTTTTCAGGACTTGCTCAAAAGGGACGTAAGCCGCAAATTGATTTCTGCCTGTGCATTTGACTGTGCGGTGATACTCAAAGGCAGGGAATACCCCGCCGAAATTGCGGAGATAAGAAATATTAAAAATGATTAGCGTGTGGGGTTTTGTGGGGGACGTTGCCCCCACACCCCCTACCAAAGGGGGAAACCCCCTTTGGAAACCCGTGATTATATATTTTTAGTTCTGCGACTATTCAAGTAACAGTAAACTTGCCTAAGCCTATCATGGGGGGTTCGGGGGGATGCTTCCCCCCGACGGGGGTTTGGGGGCAGAGCCCCCAATGGGGGTTCAGGGGGCGAAGCCCCCTGCCTTCTATCATTCTAAGGGGGCTTGGGGGGCAACGCCCCCCAACAGTCCACAAAAAAATTCTAAAAAAATATAATTTTAAGAAAATTATTTTTTGGGGTTTGGGGGCGTAGCCCCCAATAAGGGTACGTGGGAATAGTTTCCCAAATCCGCAAGTCATGAATAAATAACACTAAGGAAAGAGAAATGAAAAAGATTTTTACTGCAACAGGTTTTTTGATAGCCGTAATAATTATGATATTTACATATCTTGTCTGTGAACCGTCTGTGTGCAGGGCTTATGGTGAGACGGAAAATGACGCTCGGGACGAGATAGACTCTCTGCTTGACGATATTCTCTCCGAATACGACATCGGCTACAGTTCGGGAGAACTCTCGGAAATCTCACTCGGAAATATAGTGGATTACATAAAGGAGTACGCAGTTTCAAGGCTGTATGCACCCCTTAAAATGCTGGGGAGTATTCTGGTTATAACAATTTTCACGTCTGTGATAAAGAGTTTCGGGGAGATTTCCCAAAGCCGTGAACAGAGCAGTCTGTGCGACATGGTGAGCGTTATGACGGCGGTGACGGTCATACTGCCACAGATGACGGAGGTTTGTGAGAGAGCGGGAAACACGGTCGAGAGGACTTCCGGGTTTATAGCGGTGTTTGTGCCTGTTTTCACGGGAATATCGGTGTTTTGCGGAGGTCTGACCTCGGCGGGATTTTACAATATTATGATACTTGCAGGTTCGGAATTATTTGTGTCACTGTCGGGCAAATACCTTATGCCTGTTTTGAGTATGACAACGGTACTCGGAATAACGGACAGCATTTTTCCGCAGAGCAGTACGGAAAATCTTGTGAAATTCCTGAAAAAACTGGTAACATGGGGGATAAGTGTCACAATGACACTCTTCACGGGTTTTGTGTCTTTGAAGTGTACTGTCACGGGAAAAGCGGACAGTTTCGCCTCAAAGACGGCAAAATTCATAATATCGGGAGCAGTACCGATAGTTGGGGGAGCTGTTTCGGATGCGTACTCGGCAGTGAGGGGGAGTTTTGACGTAATACGCTGTACAGCGGGTGCAGTCGGAGTGACAGCGGTGCTTCTGATAGTCCTCCCGCCGCTTATAGAGCTGACAATATTCAGGCTTGTCATGTGGACGGGTACGGCATTTGGGGGACTTCTCTCGGCAGAACCGATTGTGAAGTTAGTCAAGAGTTTTGATGCAGGGCTTGCGATAGTACAGTGTGTGCTTGTGTGTTATGCAGTGATGTTTGTACTGTGTTCGGCGATATTGCTGAACAGTTTTTAGAAATTGTTTTTTAGTGGGGCTATACAGAGAGACATCCCATATACCGCCCCCGGATTCCCAAAATTAAAGTAGTGGATTATCACGGGGGGTTCGGGGGGATACTTCCCCCCGACGGGGGTTTGGGGGCAGAGCCCCCAATGGGGGTTCAGGGGGCAACGCCCCTGCCTCTAATCGTTCTAAAATAAAATAAATTACAGTTCAGGAGGAGGGATAAATCTTGATACTAAGAATTATTTCAGCAGTAATGTTCACTCTTGCAGGCGGGTTGACAGGGGCTTTGAAGTCCGCAAATTTAAGAAAAAAAGTGTGTGTTTGCAGAGAAATCGAGACAATGCTTGATAAAATAATATTTTTAATCAGATATAATTCGCCCGATGTCTATTCGATATGTACGCAGTTGAAAAAATGCGGATTTGAGTACATAGAATTTGTGGAGAAACTGCCCGAGGAGTTCAGGTGCGGGGAGGATTTTCACGCTATATGGGGAAGTCTTGCAGAGGGTGACACGGTTCTGAATGGAGAGGAGTTGGAGACCGTAAAGAGAATAGGCACTCTTATCGGAACAGCGGACACTTTCAGCACATTAAATTCCCTTGAAGTTATAAGGGAGGAGCTTGTTTTGCTCAGAAGATTGCGTGAGGAGGAGTGTGCAAAAAAGGGGAGAGTTTACAGGAGTTGCGGGGTACTTATCGGAGCTATGACAGGGATAATGATTTTGTGATTATGAATTATTAAATAAATTATATTATAAATTATAATAAAAAGGCGGTGGAGTTGCGTGGACATAGACCTGATTTTCAAGATAGCGGGGACGGGAATAATAGTTGCAGTATTGAATCTCGTGCTGAAGCGTGCGGAGAGGGAGGAGCAGGCAATGATGACTACTCTTGCGGGACTTATAGTTGTACTGGTGATAATAGTTCAGGAGATAGGAAGTCTTTTTGACACGGTAAAGACGGTGTTCGGGCTGTGGTAGACAATTGTTTTTCGGTCGCAGTATTCTGCATATGTTCGGCAGTAATGGCTGTACTTCTCAGACAGTATTGCAGGGAACAGTCACTGTTTGTGGCACTTATAGCCTGTGTGGGAGTGCTGTCGGCTTTTATGGTATTTGCAGGGAGTATTCTTGGTGACGTGAAGGAGATATTTGAGGGAGCAGGAGTTCCCGAGAGTTATATAACATTGATATTTAAGGCGGTGGCGGTCTGTTTTATAACACAGATGGCTTGCGGGATATGCCGTGACAGCGGAGAGACAGCGATAGCATCAATGGCGGAGATATGGGGGAGAGGAGCGGTTACTTTCATAAGTATTCCCCTGATACAGGCACTTCTTGAAAAAATAGACACAATAATATCACAGGGGAGTTAAATTATTATAGAACGATAAGGGGCAGGGGGCTTTGCCCCCTGAACCCCCGCTGGGGGGAAATTTGAAAATGGGGACACCCCAAACCCCGCCCCCGAACCCCCCATGATTATTCCCACAGAGGGAACGTTTAAGGGCAGGAGATTTTTTCCCAACCCCCCGTTAGAACGATAAGGGGCAGGGGGCTTTGCCCCCTGAACCCCCACTGGTGGCTCTGCCCCCAGACCCCCGTCGGGGGGAAGCATCCCCCCGAACCCCCCATGATTATTCCCACAGGGGGTACACCTTCCACAATTAAACAAAAACTTGAATAGTGGGGGAACTAAAAATATATAATTACGGGTTTCCAAAGGGGGGTTCCCCCTTTGGCAGGGGGTCTGGGGGACAGCGTCCCCCAGCGGGGGGAGTGGGGGCAGACCCCCCACAAGGCAGACCCCCCCACAAGACAACGCCCCCAAAAAATCCCAAAGCCGTAAGGCAGTACTAAAGGAGAGTAAAATGGAAAAATTTCTCAGTGCGGTGAAGGCAGTTTGTGCAATATCGGCGGGGGCTTGTATAGCCGAAAATCTCGTGTCGGGAACGTCTTTCAGAAATCAGGTCAGGCTTATGCTTAGGCTTCTGACGGCAATTGTCATTATAACGCCTTTTGTCAGCGGGAGTCTTGACGTTGAACTCCCCGATGCCGAGAGTTACAATTTTCCCGATTACGGATTGTCGGAGGAGGTTTATTCGGAGGAACTGACAAGGCAGGTTGAGGAGAATATTTCGGCTGTACTTGCACAGCAGGTTGAATCGGCGGGAATTGACTGCGGAAAAATTGAGACAAAAGTTAATATTTCGGACGATTTCAGCATATCTATTATTAGCGTAACGGTCACGGCTGAGGATTTTGAAACTGTATCGGAGATAATAAAAAGCAGTCTGGGGAGTGAAACGGAGGTCATAAATGGATACAGCGGAAGTTATTGAAAGGGTAAAAAAATTTTTTTCGGGCAAAAAGGGGACGGCTGTTGTGACCGCACTGGGAGTAGTCGGAATGCTCCTGATACTGATTTCCTCTGTCATTCCGGAGGGCAAGACAACTGCGGACGAAATTGCGGAAACTTCGGAGGAAGCTGTGACCAACGCTTCGGACTACTGCCGAGAGACGGAGAAAAGATTGGAGGATTTTTTGAAAAACATAGAGGGAGCAGGAGAAGTAAAAGTATATATATCGGTGGAGAGTGATGAGAGATACGTGTATGTCTCGGAGGGCAGGAAGAGTGTTTCGGGGGACAGGAGTGAGGAGGAAGAAAAGTATGTTATAGTGGGAAATTCGGGAGAGAAGAGTGCACTTGTCGAGACGGTAGAAAAGCCCGAGATAACGGGAGCAGTAATAGTGTGTGAGGGCTGTGGGAGTGCGGTAGTACAGGAGAGGATATACAAAGCGGTTTCCTCGGCACTCGGAATAAGTTCAAACAAAATTTACGTGACACAGATGAAGTGACAGAATTTTGAAATTTTTCAGGGAGAATTTTTAATTAGAACGATAAGGGGCAGGGGGCTTTGCCCCCTGAACCCCCATTGGGGGCTCTGCCCCCAAACCCCCGTCGGGGGGAAGAATCCCCCCGAACCCCCCATGATTATTCCCACAGAGGTACATTCTTAAACAAAAACTTGAATAGTGGGAAAACTAAAAATATCTAATCATGGGTTTCCAAAGGGGCATAGTCCCAAAAATTACAATATAAACCAAAAAGGAGAACATACTATGAAAAAGCCATCAGTCATAATAGGAAAGAAACAGATAATAATGACGTGCCTGACGCTAATGCTTGCAACGGCTGTCTACATAAACTATGCGGGTGCTCCCGATATAATCGGCGGAGACACCGAAAATACTGCAAATATATCCGAGACGGGCGACACTGTCAGTTACGGTGAAGCGGAACTTGTGAACGGTGAACCAGAGGCACAGGCTTCGGACTACTTCGCACAGGCGAGAATTGACAAGATGAACAACCGTGATGAAGCTGTCCAGACTTTGCAGTCGATAATAGGCGGTGGAGACATAACAGAGGACGAAATGGTCGTGAACGCCCTTGATGCTGTTGAGGTTTCAAAACTCATAGAGAGTGAGGGGACTATAGAGTCCCTTGTAAAAGCACAGGGTTTTGAGGACTGTGTTGCGTATCTTGACGGCGAGACTGCAAAAGTAGTAGTCAAGACAGAGGGGCTTGACAAGGCACAGGCAGCGTCCATAAAGGAGATAATAATGGGCGAGTCGGAAGTACCTGTAGAAAATATCAGAATTTTTGAAGTAAAGTAGTTGAACATCTTATTTTTTTTTGGTATAATATAGATGTGGGAGTGTAAACGGGGAGAAATATTGACAGAATCAGAATAAATTAAATAAAATTAAATTAAATAAGATAAAATAAATAATCTTTTATTTCGGAGGTACAAAGTCATGGAAACGGCAAAGAAGGGCAATATAAGCAGACTCAGGGTCTCTGAGGACGTTGTTGCCGAAACGGCAAAGCTCTCGGCTCTTGACGTGAAAGGAGTTGCAGGTCTTGGCGGCGACACGGGGAAGATGTCAAAACTGAAAAACAGCGGAGCAGTTGTTATAAAGGTAATGGGAGATGTTGTGGGCATTGACATAAAAATAAAAATAAAGAGTGGTGAGAGGGCAGTTGTTGTCGCAAAGGAAGTGCAGAAGACTGTCAAGGAGAACATACAGAGTATGACAGGTATCACAACGACAAGAGTAAATGTAGAAGTTTGCGGTGTGGTGTACGACTGAAACGCACTGATATGGACGTTTGATAATTGCAGGAGTTATAATTTTTAAGGAGTTTTTTTGAATGACAAAACATGAAATAAGAGAGAATGTGTTCAAACTGATATTTGAACAGCTTGTGCGTGGTGACTCTCTGGAGGAACTGTATCTCTCGGAGGAGGAGTCCGAAATTCTGGAGCTGAATGGGGAAGTAAAGAGAACAGCGGAGGGTATTGTCGCACACGCAGAGGAGATAGACGGAATAATACAGAAGTACAGCAAGTCGAGGAGTGTCGGCAGAATATCAAGGGTAAATCTGTCAATACTCAGAATAGCGGTCTACGAGTCGCTCTATGATGAAGAAGTACCCATAAATGTGGCGGTCAGTGAGGCTATAAAGCTGTCGTCGGAGTACGCATACAAGGAGGACACGGCTTTTATAAACGGTCTTCTCGGAGCGTTCAGCCGTGACTTTTTGACGGAGACAGCGGAGAAAACAGAGAATGAGTGAATTTCTTGGGATAGACACAAGCGGTTACACGTCATCGGTGGCGGTATATATTGCGGAGGAGAAGAGAGCCGTACACGTCAGGAAGCTGTTGCCCGTGGGAGAGGGAAAACTTGGTCTAAGGCAGAGTGATGCGGTGTTTCACCACACAAAAAACCTGCCGACTGTCGTGGAGGAACTTTTTGAGAGACACACGATAAAGGACTTAAAAGCCGTGAGTGTGTCGTCAAGACCAAAGAGCAAAGAAGGTTCATATATGCCGTGTTTTCTGTGCGGAGAGGGACTCGGACGCTCTGTCTCGGCAATGGCGGGAGTACCCCTCTTTCGCACTACTCACCAGATTGGACACATTCTCTCGGCACTCTGGTCGGCGGACAGACTTGACCTTATAGAGAACGGGGAGGAGTTTCTTGCGTTTCACGTCAGCGGAGGAACTACCGATTGCCTGTTGTGCAGACCTTGTGAGGGGGAAGTCCTCTCTGTTGAGGAGATATGTACTTCTCTTGACCTCAAAGCGGGACAGGCTGTTGACAGGGCAGGCGTTATGCTCGGAATGAAATTTCCATGTGGGGAAGAACTCGAAAGGCTTGCGGTAAATTCCGACAGGGACTACAAAATCAAAATAAGTCTCAAAGACGGGAACTGCTGTCTGTCGGGAGTTGAGAACCGTTGCAGAAAGATGTTGTCCGACGGCGAAAAGCCCGAAAATATCGCAAGATACTGTCTTGACTTCATAGCGGAGACGATTTCCGCAATGACGGAGTACGCTGTAGGGGAGTACGGAAATTTGCCGATTATATTTGCAGGGGGAGTAATGTCCAACAAGATAATAAAGGACAGGATAGTCTCGAAGTTCCCGTGGGCGATATTTTCAAAGCCCGAATTTTCAAGCGACAACGCAGTCGGAGTGGCGATATACGGCTATCTCAGACAGTGCGGATTTTAATAAATAAATTAAATAATAAAAAAACGGAGGTTTACGGTCAATAGCCGTTAAAAAATTAAAGTTATGAAAAATTTTGAAGAGAAACTGTCGCAGTACGTTGGTTTAGTTGAGAAAAATCTCAGGCAGTACAACGTCTGCACGGAGGAGAACAGGAGTCAGAGGACTCTGATAGATGCAATGAATTACTCTCTTGAAGCAGGTGGAAAGAGGATAAGACCTGCACTTGTCTACGGTTTTTGTGAGGCACTCGGCGGTGACATAAAAAAAGCCCATGCACCCGCCTGTGCAATAGAGATGATACATACGTTCTCTCTTATTCACGACGATTTGCCCTGTATGGACAATGACGATTTCCGCAGGGGCAAACCGTCCTGTCACAAGGCGTTTGGTGAGGCACAGGCTGTCCTTGCGGGGGACGCTCTTGCGATACTGCCCTTTGGTATAATAGCGGACGACACAAACCTCAGTCCCGAACAGAAAGTGAGGATAATTTCCGCACTCGCAAAGGCGTCGGGCAGAGACGGTATGATAGGCGGACAGGTCATTGACATGGAGATAGAGGGCAGACAGGACGTTGACGAGGAGCTTTTAAGAGAGATGTGCATGAGCAAGACAGGACAGCTTATAGCGGTATCGTGTGTGATGGGCTGTGTATGTGCAGACGCATCAGACACAATAATAGGTATAGCAGTCGAGTACGGATTCAAACTTGGACTTGCATTCCAGATAACGGACGACATACTTGACGTTGAGGGAAATCCCGATGAACTCGGAAAGCCTGTGGGGAGTGACGAGCAGGAGAATAAGGTGACGTTCGTGACACTTTTCGGGGTTGAAGGTGCAAAGCAGTTAGCGAAAAGTATAACGGCAGAGGCTATGGAGTGTCTCAACAAGATAGAGAACAGCGGTTTTATAAGGGAACTCACGGAGATACTGCTGAACAGAAAAAAATGATAAGAGGAAAAAATAGACTATGAATTTGATAAATGACGGAGGCAGGGTGAGTCTGTCCGAACTCACTCTGCCTGAAGACCTTAAAAAACTCTCTCTCAGACAGTGCCGTTATCTTTGCAGTGAGATAAGAAGCAAGTTAGTTTCGGTGATTTCAAACAACGGCGGACATCTCGCCTCAAATCTTGGAGTTGTGGAGCTGACAATGGCTATACACCGCAATTTTGACTCCCCCGATGACAGAATAATATGGGATGTCGGACACCAGTCCTATGTACACAAGATACTGACGGGCAGACTGGAGCAGTTCCAGACGATACGTCAGGACGGCGGTATATCGGGATTCCCAAAGCCCGAGGAGTCCGAACACGATGTTTTCATATGCGGACACAGCAGTAACTCAATATCGGCAGGTTGCGGAATGATGGAAGCGATGAGGTTACAGGGCAAGGACAACAATTATGTCGTGGCGGTTGTCGGGGACGGTGCAATGACAGGGGGAATGTTCTACGAGGGCATGAACAACGGCGGTCGGGAGAAAAACAGCAATCTGATAGTAATTCTCAACGACAACGATATGTCCATTTCAAAGAGTGTCGGTTCGCTTGCAGGCTATCTGACTTCCCTGAGAAATACGGAAAAATATCTCCACACAAAGAGGAGACTTGAGAAAAATATAGTCAATATACCTATAGTGGGGACGAGAGTTGCAAAGGGAATAAAGAACGCCAAAGATTCGATAAAATCCGCAATTCTTGAAAAGACCATCTTTGAAGATATGGGTTTTGTGTATCTTGGACCTGTGAACGGTCACAGCCTTTCGGAACTTGAGCAGGTCATGCACATGGCAAAATCGTACCACTGTCCCGTTTTCATACACGTCCGCACTATAAAGGGCAAGGGGTATCTTCCCGCAGAGCAGAACCCGGGGGAGTATCACGGAATTTCCAGATTTGACATAGTGACAGGAAACCCCGAAGTCTCAGCGGATGACAGCTATTCGACAGTTTTCGGCAAGGAACTTGTTAGACTTGCGGAGCAGGACGACAGAATATGTGCAATAACAGCGGCTATGAAGTATGGAACAGGTTTGCAGTATTTTGCGGAGCGTTTCCCCGAGAGATTTTATGACGTGGGAATAGCCGAACAGCACGCCGTCACCTTTGCGGGAGGACTTGCGAGCATGGGGCAGATACCCGTCTTTGCGGTCTATTCGACATTTCTACAGCGTGCCTGTGACCAGCTTATTCACGATATAGGTATAGGAAAACTGCACATAGTACTTGCGATAGACAGGGCGGGAGTAGTCGGGGAGGACGGCGAGACACATCAGGGATTGTTTGATATTTCCATACTCTCAGCCATACCGAACACTGTAATATATTCGCCGTCCTGTTATGACGAGCTGAAACTTTGTCTTAAAAAAGCGATCTACACAAACAGCGGAATATCGGCGGTGAGGTATCCGAGGGGTGCGGAGGAAGTCGATTTCAACAGGGACTACCTGAACACAGACCACATTTTAATTCAGAGTGGCGATAGTGACGTGCTTGTTATTTCCTACGGAAGAATATACAACGAGGCTTACAGGGCGAGAAAGGTTCTTGAAAAAGAGGGAATAAAGTGTGATTTGCTGAAACTGACGAAAATATTTCCGGTGTGCAGGGAGATAGCGGAGCAGATTGTGAAGTATAAAAGAATAATATTTTTTGAGGAGGCAATGCCGAGCGGGAGTATATCCGAAAAAATCGGTGAAATGCTTTTGGAGCTTGGTTATTCGGGAGAGTACAGGCGTGTAACGGCAGGGGGATTTGTAAAGCAGGCGAGTATAAAAGTCTCACTTGACAGACTGGGCTTGACCTGTGACAGAATGGCAGAGTACGTCAGAGCGGGGAGAGATTGACGGATATGGCGAGACTTGACGCTGAACTTGTCCGCAGAGGTATCGCAAGAAGCCGTCAGACGGCAAAGGAGATGATAAAGTCTGGGAGGGTGACGGTGAACGGCATTGCGGTGCGGAAGCCCTCTTTGGACATTTCCGAAAGGGACACTCTTGAAAATATTTCGTCGGAGCGGGAATATGTGGGCAGGGGAGCTTACAAGTTAAAAAAGGCTTGTGAGGTTTTCGGGCTTGATTTCACGGGAATGACCTGCATTGACATAGGTGCATCTACAGGCGGTTTCACGGAGTATATGCTTCTGAACGGTGCGGAGAGAGTCTATGCGGTGGACGTGGGGAGCGGACAGCTTGCGGAGAGTTTACGGCTTGACAGCAGAGTTGTAAACCTTGAAAACACCGATATAAGAGATCTCTCTCCGCAGGACACGGGGGGCTGTGTAGATTTTATTTCGGCAGACGTTTCATTTATATCACTTGAAAAGGTACTCCCACAGATTTACAATTTTCTGAAAGACGGGAGCAGGGCGGTAGTCCTGATAAAACCGCAGTTTGAAGCGGGCAGGGAGAATATCGGAAAAGGGGGGATAGTAAAGGACAGAAATGTACACAGGCTTGTTCTGGAGCGTATACACGCCACGGCAGAGAGGACAGGTCTCTGTCCCGTGGGGTACACTTTTTCTCCGATAAGGGGAGGAAGCGGAAATGTTGAGTATCTTGCCGAACTTGTCAAGTGTGTGGGAGAGTTTTCGGAGACTTCTGAGCAGGATTTTCAAAGTCTTGTCTCTGAGGCGTTCGGGGAGACTTTTTCCGCTTTGGGTTGACTGTTTCAGGCGAGAGGTTTCGGGAAGGGAGAGTATTATGAAAGCGGTATTATATCACAGTTCACAGAAAAAGGATTCACTTATATGTGTGAAAAAGGTCTCTGAGATACTGCTCTCACTCGGCTTTGAGGTGAGTGATGACGGAAATTTCAGGGGTATTTTTCCCGACAATTCGGGAATTATCTTTGAGAAAACCGAAAGAGCGGTCAGGGACGCAGATTTTATGGTTGCGATAGGTGGAGACGGTACAATTCTCAGCGGTGCGAAGTACATAACGGGTACAGACACAAAACTTGTCGGGATAAATACGGGTACACTCGGATTCATGGCAGGTCTTGAAGCGGATCAGTTAAAAGAACTGAGTATACTTGCAACGGGTGGTTACAGCGTATCCGAGAGAATGACTTTGGACGTGACATTGCCCGATGGTGAGGTTTGTACGGCTCTGAACGAGATAGCGATAAAATCCGATGACACATACATATCTGATTTTGATGTCTTTTCGGACGGGTTTCCGATAGGGAGTTACAGGGCAGACGGAATTTTGTTGAGTACGCCGTCAGGGTCAACGGCTTATGCACTCTCGGCAGGCGGACCTGTGATAGAACCCGATCTGAAGTGCATAGAGATGACGCTGATATGTCCGCACACTCTCTCAGCGAGGGCGACAGTTTTTTCACCCGAAAGGAGAATAACAGTCAAGAACAGGGGTTCCAAGGGGACGGTAATGACGGTCAGCACGGACGGCAGGCACTCCGCAGACCTTGAAAAGGGGGAGGCTGTGGAGATAGTGAGAGGAAGAGACAGTGTAAAATTTGTAGATTTGAGGGGGAACTCATTTCACGAGTCAATCTGTCGGAAGATGTGCAGATAAACTTTTGAGCTTTCAGGGTGGGAGCGAATATTCGGGAGTAATGAAACTATAAAATCAAAATGAAAATCAAATAGAGAGGTTTATATATGAAAAATCATAGACACGATGTAATACTTGAGATTATCAGTGAGCATCCTGTTGCAACACAGGAGACTCTTATAGAACTTCTCTCAAAGAGAGGTATAACCGCAACACAGGCAACTGTATCGAGAGATATACAGCAGTTGTCACTTGTAAAGCAGAGGGACGAGAACGGTCTTTACAGGTACACTATACCTCAGTCAGCCGTGATAGAGAGAACACTTTTTGAGGAGACAGTTTTATCGGTTGACTATGCACTGAATACAATAGTTCTGAAATGCCGTGCGGGAATGGCACAGGGAACTTGTGCGGCAATAGATTCTGTAAAGCATGAGGGGATAGTCGGAACGCTTGCGGGTGATGATACCATCTTTATACTTGCAAGAAGTGAGGCAGACGCAAAGAAGCTGTCGAAAAAATTCAGAAATGAGCTGTTCCCCGGAAGGTAAGGAAATATAATGCTGAGAGAAATCCATATAAAAAATTTAGCCGTCATAAAGGAGACGGCGATACCGTTTACCGACAACCTGAACATTCTGACGGGAGAGACGGGTGCGGGAAAGTCAATACTTATAAACGGCATAAACGCAGTACTCGGACAGAGGGTCAGCAGGGACATGGTGCGGACAGGCTGTAAAAAAGCGGAGATAACGGCACTCTTCACCGAAATCGGGAGAGAGGTTGCCGAAAAACTTTGTGAAATGGGAATAGACTGTGAGGAGGGGGAACTTGTCCTCACGAGGGAGATAGGTGCGGACGGGAGAAGTGTTGCAAGGATAAACGGCAGAACGTCATCAGTTTCAATGCTGAAAAGTCTGGGCAGTTTCCTGATAAACATTCACGGTCAGCACGACAGTCAGATATTGCTTGACAGCAGGAGACACATAGATATTCTTGACGGTTTCGGCGGTGACACCGAAATTCTTGAAAATTACCGCAGAATGTTCAGGGAACTTCAGGAAGTTTCAAAAAAGCTGTCCGAACTTGTTAAACAGGAGGGCACAAAAGCCGAAAGAGCGGTACATCTCAAAGAAATTGTGAGCGAGATAGGCGGTCTGGAAACCCGTGCAGGCGAGGACGACACTCTTGAGCAGGAGTACAATTCCGCAAAGAACGCAGAGAAGATAATAACGGCTCTTGGGAGTGCGGTACAGTGCATATCGGGTGAGCAGACGGCAGTTGACCTGATTGCATCGGCTGAGAGGGAACTGTCGGGATTTTCGGAGGAAAATTCGAGTATAGCGGAACTTTACAAGAGACTTTCGGAGACGGAGATAGAGCTTGCGGACATATCGTCCGAAATAGAGAGACTTGCGGACAGGGTTGAACTTGACGGCAGCAGGCTTGAATATATTTCGGAGAGACTTAGTGCAATAAACACTCTGAAAAAGAAGTACAACACGGATTGCGAAGGTCTTGTGGAGATATTTGAAAAGTCGCAAAGGGAACTCTCCGAAATTGTCAGTAGGGACGAGGAAGTCGAAAAGCTTAAAGCGGACAGAGAGAGACTTAGAAAAGAGGTCACGGAGCAGGCAAAGTTGTTATTTGACTACAGACAGCGGACAGCGGACGATTTTTCGGAGAGAGTTGCGGGGGAACTTGAATTTCTGAATATGTCGGGGGTAGTGATAAGTGTAAGGCACGAAAAGGGAAAACTCACCATAAACGGCATGGACAGTATAGAATTTTTAATATCTGCAAACAGAGGTGAAGAGCCGAAACCCATAGCGGAGATAGCGTCGGGAGGAGAACTTTCGAGAATAATGCTTGCATTGAAGAGCGTCATAGCGGGCAGGGACACTATCCCGACTATGATTTTTGACGAGATAGACACAGGTGTCAGCGGAAAGGCTGCACAGAAGATAGGAATAAAACTCAGGCAGATAGGAAAAGTCCGTCAGGTGATATGTGTCACGCACCTGCCGCAGATAGCAGTAATGGCGGACAGTCACCTGCTGATAGAGAAGAAAGACGTTGACGGCAGGACGGAGACGAGCGTGACGGAACTTGATTTTGACGGAAGATGCAGGGAAGTCGCAAGAATAATGGGCGGAGAGAATCCGAGTGAACTCATGCTTGAAACCGCACAGCAGGAAATCAGAAGGGCAGAGAAGTTATGAAAATATATTCAACAAGACACGGCGAGACTGACTATAACAGGAGTGAGATAATTTTAGGTACTACAGATGTCTCACTCAACAGCACGGGTATTTCGCAGGCTGAAGAGCTTGCGGAGAGAATCTCACGTGCAGGAGATGTAAATATAATAATATCGTCACCTATGAAAAGGTCCGTGACTACAGCGGAAATTGTGGGGAGACGGTGTGCAGTAGAGGTTCAGACGGACGAAAGGCTGAGGGAGTGGAATTACGGGGAGTATGAGGGAAAACCGAGATTTGCGGAACATTTTCAGGAGTCAAAATCTGAATTTGGCGTGAAGATGGGGAAAACAGGTGAATCGCTCCTGCAATTCTCGCACAGGGTTTACTCCGCACTCGATGATATAATTAAAAAATATAGCAAGTCCGGGGAGAATGTACTGCTTGTGACACACGGCGGTGTGTGCCGTGTTATTGAGACTTATTTTCACGATATGACGGTCAGTGAGTATAACAACTGGTTTATGGACAACTGCGGAATAATTCTTTATACAATCGCATAGAGGAGTTTCTTATGAAAATAGGAGTTGATTATTACCCCGAACAGTGGGACAGGAATATGTGGGAGAGAGATGCCGAACTGATGGCAAAGACGGGAGTAAAAGCCGTCAGGATAGGGGAATTTGCGTGGTCGAGAATAGAACCGCAGGACGGCAGATTTGAGTTTGAATGGCTTGACGAAGTTGTCAATATATTTGCGAGATTTGCAATAGAAGTGATAATGTGCATACCGACAAGCTGTCCGCCGATGTGGCTTTACAAGAGGTACCCCGAAACGCTGAAAGTCTCCCCTGACGGAAACAGGGTAAAGGCGGGAGTGAAGTCGCACAGGTGCATAAATTCTCCTGTTTTTATGAAGTACGCAAAGAGGATAACGCAACAGCTCACAAGGAGGTACGCACAAGATCCGAATATTATAGCGTGGCAGATAGACAACGAACTCGAAGCGTACCCGTGTTGCTGTGACGTTTGCAGGGGAAAATTTCACAACTGGCTTATAGACAGATTTGACAACATACAGAATATCAATCAGGTTTTCGGGAACGTCGTTTGGAGCGGGGAGTACAGCGACATATCACAGATAGAACCGCCCTCCGACTACCCGATGAGTGTGCAGAATCCCGCACTCTGTCTTGAATGGCTGAGGTTCACTTCCGACAGCGTTGTGAACTATTTCAAAACTCTCGCACACATAGTGAAAACGGAGAATAAAAAAGTATTCGTCACAAGCAACGTGAATTTTTCGGAAAATTCCCCCGATTTTCACCTGCTATGTGACGAGTTTGACGTAACGTCATGTGTGAACTATCCCTTTGAGGAGATGTCGGGAGAGGGTGCGGAGTATTATTCAAATGCGTTTTATCTTGATTTTGTGAGAGGTCTCAGGGAGGAGAACTTTTGGGTTGTACAGCAGTTGAGCGGTACGGCAGGGGGATTTGTCCCCATGACAAGAACTCCGAGACCGGGCATGATAACGGGGTACGGCTTACAGGCTATTGCACACGGTGCGGACATGGTTTTGTTTTACAGATGGCGTACAGCTACAAAGGGTGCGGAGATGTTCTGTCACGGTCTGATTGACCACAACAACATTCCTGCAAGAAGATTTTACGAATTTTCGGAACTGTGCAAAATTGTCTCCAGACTTGATATACTCGACAAGACGGAGATAGTTTCGGATGTGGCTATACTCTATTCGGCTGAAAACGACTTTGCACTCAGAATACAGCCCCAGACGGAGGATTTCTACTACACAGAGCAGATGCGGCTATTTCACACGGCTTTCTGTCACTATGGTGCAAACGTGGACATAGTTCGCCCCGACACAGATTTAACGCAATATAAACTTGTCATAGCACCCGTGATGTTCGTCAACAATAAAAATTATGTCGAAAATATATACAGGTACGTCATAAACGGCGGTACGGCAGTCATCACGAACAGAAGCGGTGTAAAGGACGGCAATAACAATTGTATTATGGAGTCTCTCCCGACAGTTTACAAGGAACTTATAGGTGCGGAAGTGGTGGAGTACGACCCCATAGGCGAGGGCGGTCAGAGTATAAGAGACTTTGCGGGAAATGAGTTTGAGTGCAGAGAGTGGTGCGACATATTGAGACTTACGACAGCGAGAGCCTATGCGGAGTACAACAACGATTTTTACAGATGTTGTCCCGCCGTCACAATGAACAGGTATTGCGGAGGAGTCTCCTACTATGTCGGAACGGTCTGCACACAGGATTTTTATGACAATTTTGTGTCCAACCTAATGAGACAGACAGGTATACCGAGACTTAAAGACCTGCCCGAAGGGGTGGAGGTCACGACACGCACGGACGGCAGAGATGAGTTTATATTCTTTTTCAATAGCACTCCGCAGCAGCAGGAGATTTATCTGCCGAAACCGATGTATAGCGTGCTGTCATCAATAGGGCGTGACAGGATAAGGCTTGACCCCTATGAGACGGAGATAGTAAGAAAATAGAATTTTTTTATTTGGGGGAACTGTCTCCCAAGCCTTGCCCCTTGAACCGAAAAATTAAAACAGTAGAATATCATGGGGGGTCTGGGGGGATACTTCCCCCCAGCGGGGGTCTGGGGGCAGAGCCCCCAGTGGGGGTTCAGGGGGCAAAGCCCCCTGCCTCTAATCGTTCTAATAAAAAATATTAAATCTCTAAAAAAATATAATTTTAAGAAAATTATTTTTTGGGGTTCAGGGGGCAAAGCCCCCTGCCTCTGATCGTTCTAATAAAAAATATTAAATCTCTAAAAAAATATAATTTTAATAAAATTATTTTTTGGGGTTTGGGGGGCGTAGCCCCCAACAGTTTACAAGTCAAAAAGTCTCAAAAAAAGCACATAAAATTTTGTTTATATACAAAAATTCCGTACAGAATAATAATGAGGTGATATTCTGTGCGGAGACTTTGCGAGAACAGGGTGATAGTCCTGACAGTATTTTTTTTCATATCTTTTCTGGTGATTTCTTGCAGTTATTTCAAAATAGCGTGGGAACAGGAGTACACGGACGTGGCTTTTGAGCGTTCGCTTGTCACGATAGACGCAGGAGACAGTCAGGGGACTATATATGACAGAAATATGAACAGGCTTGTGAACCGTGACAGCGAGTATGTGGCGGTTGTCGTCCCGAAGTACGAGAGTTTTGAGAGACTTGCCGAGTACGCTGTTGACAGGACCGAATTTGAAAAAAGTTTTAATTCGGGAGAACCTTTTGCGTTCAGGTGCAGAGAAAAGCCCGAGGAGTCCGCAGGGCTGACGGTTTTTGAAATACCTGTCAGATATTCGCAAAATCAGACGGCACAGCACATTTTAGGTTATATTTCGGACGGTGAGGGAGTTTCGGGGGTGGAATATGCGTACGATTCGGTTCTCAGAGGGGGAGATATGGAGAACAGTGTCACATATTCAACTGACGGATTCGGGAATATCTTAATAGGCGGAGATAAGTCTGTAGTGCGGAGTATTGCGGACAGAACGGGTGTCGTACTGACAATAGATTCGGAAATTCAGGAGATTTGTGAAAAAGCGGGGGAGAGTCTCGAAAAAGGGGCAATAGTTGTCTCGGACGTTAAAAACGGCGATATACTTGCAATGGTGAGTGAACCTGTTTACAGTTGGGACAGTCTTGAAAAGGCGGTATCGGACGAGAGAAGCCCGCTTATAAACAGGTGTCTTTACGCCTATGGAGTGGGTTCGGTGTTCAAACTGGTGGGGGCGTGTCAGGCTGTTGAAAACGACTATGAAAAATATATTTACAAGTGCAGAGGGAGCATAGACGTGCAGGGGCAGGAGTTCCGCTGTCACAAGCTGGACGGACACGGTTCACAGAATTTGTGCGATGCGATAGTCAATTCGTGCAACACGTATTTTATAAGTCTCACGGAGAGTTTTGATGTAAAAAAATTCAGACAGCTTGCGTTTGATTTCGGTTTCGGGAGAGAGATACATTTATGTTCGGGAATGACCTCTTCAGCGGGAGTTCTGCCGACTGTCCGTGAGCTTATGATACCCGCAGAGCTTGCGAATTTTTCTTTCGGACAGGGCAAACTCACCGCCACGCCCTTACAGGTAAATCAGTTCACCTGTACAATTGCGGGAGGTGGAGAAATGCCTATATTACGTCTTATAAAGGGTATAACCGTTGACGGGGAGAGCGTTTCGGACGAAAAACTTCCGCAGAAATCGAGAGTTATAAAAGAGGAGATTTCGGAAAAAATCAGGTCAATGATGATTTCGGCGGTCTACAAAAATCCCGACTCAAACGCCAAGCCCTGCAACGTAATAGCGGGTGCAAAGACTTCCACCGCACAGACGGGGCGTTTTGACGAGAATGGTGTGGAGTACTGCCACGGTTGGATAACGGGTTTTTTCCCTGCATACGAGCCGAAATATGCCGTGACGGTTCTTGCGGAGGACGGGGGGTACGGCAATGACGTGTGTGGTCCTGTTTTCAGGGAAATCGTAGAGCAGATAAAGTACAGGATAATTGATAAAAATTAGAAATTATTGGGGGCTACGCCCCCTGCCTCTAATAATTCTAATGGGGGTTTGGGGGCGAAGCCCCCAAAAATTCCCCAAAAAAGGGTGTCACATAGGTGACACCCTCTTATCTTTTTCTCCTGAATTTCGGCATGAATTTCTCACGGTAGATTATATTTATTATAGTCAGATTGTAGTCATATAAAATAAATATGACGTTCGCAAGCCCCATTCCGACGACTTCCGCATATTTTCCAAATTCCCCCATATCGCTGACAATTTCGGTCATACCGAATATAAAGACCGAGACACAGACAAATGCGAGTACGGAGATGTTGAACACGGCGAATTTTATTATAAATCTCAGCGGATTTTTTATGTTCCCGATTTTGCACCGCATTATCGGGTAGTGACCGAAAATCATAATAAAAATCAGTGAACACTCCTTGTCGGCGGTTATAAACAGGGAGAGTATGCTGACAGAGATGTAGGTCAGCACGGCACATTTCGGGCTTATCTCCTGAGCAATTATCATCAGGAGTACGCCCGAGACCATCGGCATTATGATGTAAAAAACGGGGAAAATTCCTGCGACAAACATTGAAATCAGGCACAGTGCAGAGACTATCCCCCCGACGGCAACTCTGTAACTTATGTCTCTCATTTTCGGATGTCATTTACGGACTTGCCCGACTGGATCATGAAAACTGCTGAGGAGACGAGTTTTTGTGGGAGAAATCTTGACGCAAGTACTCCCGCACGCACTATCGGTGACGGAATCGCAACCGTTTTTCCCGCAAGAGCCTTTTTTACGGCGTACTTTCCCGCATATTTGGACGAAATTGGTCTCACACTGAAACTTACTCCCGCACGCCTGTTGAAATTTGTGTCCACAGGTCCGGGGCAGAAAACCGTTATTTTCACTTTTGACTTTTCACGTTTTAGTTCCTCCGCAACAGCGAGAGAAAGTCTCACCACATAATTTTTTGAGGCGTAGTAGGAGGACATTAGCGGACCTGTCAGGAATCCCGCACACGATGCGACATTCAGAATTATACCGCTGTTTTTTCGCTTGAAATCACGGAGAAACAGTTTCATAAGGACGTGCATCGCAATTATATTGACATTCAGCATATTGACTTCATCTTGCAGATCTGTCTCGGTGAACTCCCCGAAAATGCCGTAGCCTGCGTTGTTCACAAGCATATCAATATTTTTGTCCTTACAGGAATCGTATACCCCGTATACCTGTTTTATATCGGAGAGGTCGGCAGGGATAATTTCGGTACTCCCACCGAATTTTCTCTGCATATTTTTCAGGACACGTCTGTTTCTGCCCGACAGTATCAGCTCCCAGCCCTTTTTGTGCAGGTACACCGCAATCTGAAAACCTATTCCTGAAGTCGCTCCGGTGACGAGTGCTTTCATAGAAAAAAACTCCCTTCATGAATATTTTAATTTAGATTTGATTTAGATTTAATTTAGATTTGATTTTAATTTTTGATTTAATTATATATACTCTCTATCCCGAACAGAAAAAGAGTCTGTTCAAAGTCATCGGGATTTACAAAATTTTCAAGCGGGACTTCCGAGTCTTCAGGTGAAAAGACCGCAATTTCGCTGTAGTGCTGAATCAGAAACGGTATAAAGCAGTTTGCGTAGGAGTCCTTTATAACAAGAAGTTTCCTCTGGTTGTTCACGGAGGTGTTTATTCTGACAAACGGCTTTTTTGCGGTGGGGTAGAGGTCGTACATATTTTCCGAGTTGAGAGCCTTTGTATTGTAGAAATCAGTGTCGGAGAAATTCAAGCCGTCCGCAGACGCTTTACAGCCGAGGACTTCCGCACCGCCCGAAAATATGCACACATCGAGTATATCGGGTTTCGACTTCATATACTGTGTCATTGAGACGAGATCACCCTTGAAATTGTCGGTTATGTGCTGAATGGTGTATTTGTCATATGAAGAGGGCTGAAAACCGAGTTTCTGGACGACACTCCTGTAAACGCAGTACGCACCGTAACTTGTCCACTTGCTGTCGCTCCTGTAGTAGATATAGCTGTCGCTCATCATTTTGAGAATGTTGTAAGCATCTATTTTTCTTATGTTGTCGGAGAGAGTGTCATATAGCGAGTCAATCTGCTGTTTCTGAGTATTTCTATAGGTGAGGTATTCGGGGAGCTTGTCCGAGTAAACTCCCGCCGAGGAGGGTATGACAGCAAGGTACACCGCACCGCTGTAGGAGTTGCTGAAACTGTTTATTTTTTTTGAAATTTCCGTAAAATCCTGTTTGTCATGGGTATGTGCATCGAGGAGCATATCGTCGGATATAAAAACACCGTTGACAATGCTCTCCCCCGTCTGTGACTCAACGACAGCCTTTTCGGATATGAGCAGATTTCTGAACGCAAAATTTTCGGTGAAAAATTGGTTCAACTTTGTTCCGACACTTCCGTCAAGCACAGAGGAGAGACTTAATTTCGGGAAATTTCCGTCTTTTGAGGTCAGCGTCCCCGACAGAGTTATTACAAGAACTAAGAGTGTAAAAATAATTACCGACACACAGGTTATCTGATTTATTATTTTTCGCATAAAATTCACCTACAGTCTCAGAGAGAACATTGAAGATTCTCCGCTTACTGACATAAAAGAGGTACAGAGAATAAGGAGGACGAGTGACACTATCGGTCTCAGAACCGAGAAAAATTTTCCGAATTTGTTTTTTCTAAGTCTTATAAGGAGATTTCTGAAAAGACCTGTCGAGCAGTATATTGAAATCAGGATAATTATTATATAGGACTTTATAACATAGACCGTTAGCGAGTTGGCAATATTTCCGTTTCCGCCCGTCATTATGAAAAGGTACTCCATAGCTGCGGAGAAATTTTTACAACCGAGAAATACCGCCGTCACAAACACGAGCAGAGAAGTGTATATAACGCCTGTTGCACGGAGCATTTTTGTCCTGACGAGAAAATTTTCCGCAAGAATGGAAACTCCGATAAGAACACCCCATATAAAGCTGTTGAGATTGCAGAAATACCAGAAACCCGCAAGTCCCCACGTCATAACAAATATCAATCGTCTGACCCAGTCATTTGAAGTCTTTGAGTAGAGGGGGATTGCAAAATATTCCCTCAGCCACCTTATAAGCTGATTGTTCCATTTGTATGCGAAATATTTTATCTTACTGCTGAAGAGGGGATAGCAAAAACTGTGCGGAAATCTGTATCCGAAACACAGCCCCAGACCGAGCCCCATGTCACTGAATCCCGATAGAGTGAAGTACAGACAGAGTACATATGAACCAGTACCGAGCCACGCATTCACAGCGGAGAGATTTGCCGTGACCGCCGAGAACATCATATATAAATTGTCGGCGAGCAGGACTTTTTTTGCAAGCCCCTTTATAAAGAGTACCACGCCTTTGCCCGTGTTTTCAAGACTTATTTTAGATATATCGTGAAGTTTCCTGAATCTCTTATAAGTCATAAGAGGTCCCATAGCCATTCGGGGGAACATCATGATATAGAGTGCAAAGACTATAAAATTTTTTTCGGGGGGAGTTTTCCCACGGCAGATCTCAAGAATATATCCGATTGCGGAGAGAGTAAAAAAGGCAGTTCCCAAAGGGTGCAGGGAGTCCGCAAGCGGAATTTTTTCACGCACGGACGAAAAGAAGTCCATGCGAAAGACGAGCATTGAGACTATGCCCGTGACAGCACCTATGACCGCAACAGCTCCCATAATGTGGACATTTTTTTTGCGGAGAAATTCGGTCAGCAGACCGAGAAAGTAGTAAAAAGCGGTAAAGCAGAGTACAAATATCATGAAAGACATTCCGCACATACCGCAGTACAGCACACTCAAAGCAAAGAGTACAGTGTCACGCTTTTTTTGCGGAGTAAAACAGTTTACAATTATCGACACGGGGAAAAACAGATATATAAAAATCAGACTGCTGTAAATCATATCAGCTCTCCAGTTCGGCAACTCTCTTTTCGAGTTCCTCAGAATCCATCATAGTATTCAGGACTTCCAGAAGAGCAGATGCCGACATAAGTGACGGCAGACCGAGAGATTTCTGCAATTTTTTTCTCAGAGCGGAGCTGTCGGGACAGCCACTCAGACCGAGGGTGTAGAGAGTATATTTAGTTATATTGTTTACTCTTGAACATTCGGAGACAGTCACGCCCGATTTTATAAAAGCGTCCTCAAGAATTTTGCAGTCTATCCCCTCAACACCGATTTTTCCCTCAGCAGAGGGCTTTTGCTTGCGTTTTTCTTTACCGAAAATATCGGGTATATAAATATTTATAATTTCCCCGTCGTTCACGGCACTTTTTATATAGCTCCTGATTTTTCTGCCCGCACTGTCCGAATCCGTCAGAATTATTATACCCGTTTTTTTGGCGTAGTATCTTATTAAACTCAACTTTTCGGTGTCATTGAATATGCCGAAACCGTTCGTGACGATTATGACGGCGTTTATTACGGAGGACAGCTTTATCTTGTCATATTTTCCCTCCACTATGACAGCCTGTTCAATTTTGATCATCTGCAAATCACCGCCGTCTTATGACAATCATCTCTGCCACAGCTTTTTCAAGAACAGTCCTTGGTTCGGCAGAGGAGTTCAACTTTACGGCAGTATCACGCATTATTGAAATGCACTTCCTCAGCACTTTTATATCTGCCCTCTGACAGTTCCCGAAAGCCTTTGACACAACGAAAGAGCGAGCCCCGTAGTTGAAATCTTTTGAAACGTCCTCAGGGGAGACATTCGCCTTTATCGCACAGGAGGCACGATAGAGGTCTAAAAACGAGCCTGCGAGTGTCGCAAACACGACAGCCTTGTTGTTATTGTCTATATTCAGCTCCCTGACAGCGTTGAAAGCGGTTCTTGAGTCCATAGCGACAACGGCATTTGCAAGGTTGTATGCGGTGACATTGGACTGCCTGCTGACGAGTGAAATAATGTCTTCCCTTGTGATCTGACCGCCGTCAGCGTAAGCACACAGCTTTTCTATTTCGTTTTCTATGGCGACGGTGTCCGAGAGACACATATTGACGATTTCGACAGCGTCCGAGAGAGAGACAGAACAGCCGTTGCGGGAAACTCTGTCAACAATATATCTTGCGAGTTCCCTCTCATTCGGAATATCGAGTTGCAGACAAATCCCGTTTTTGAGTGCAAAGTCGGCGAGTTTTTTATTGCCGTCATTGAGAATATTTTTACCCGTGCGGTAGTCACGCCTATATTTGGGAGTAAATCCCGTGACATTGAATATGACAATAGTTCTCTCAGGGATTTCTTTCAGGATTGCGAAAAGTTGCTTGTTTATGGAATCGGCAGTGTGTCCACGCATATCTTCAAGAGGTTTTTCGCAGTTGTAGTCATTTATCAGAATGCAGTTGTAGTCCGTGATCATTGGGAACATCTGGACAATATCCGCAAAGTGCGACAGGTTGAGTTTTCCGCCGTCAAGTTTTGTGAGAGCGAAGTCTTCATTTTCACCGACAGCACACCTTATTATTCTCTTTGTCGCATATTCGACCATATTCACGTCTGTGCCGTGAATATAGTATATATTGCTGAACACACCGTGTTCCACCTGATTTATAACGGAGTTCATATCCGTAATATTTTCTTTTTTATCTTTAGCCATATAGCCTCCTTATGCTGAAAAGTCCGTCCTTGGCGGGTATTATCTCGAAAAATTCCGGACAGCCGTCCGGAAGAGATGATATTGGATTTTTTGAATCTCCGTCCACAGAAATTCCGAAATCGCCGACAGAAATTGTATAGACGAGATTTTCGCTGTCATATGACATAGAGAATTTGCCTTTGCCTATATTGTACGAAAAACTGTTTTGTACAATGAACCTGCCCACACCCGCAAATTTCAGTTCACGTTCATAGTTGGGAATCTGTGCGGGAGAATTTTTTGTCAGGATAACAGCGTCTACACACGGACTGCCCAGATTTTCAATGTATTTACCGACATAGCGTGCAGAAGTGTTGTTTCCACCCATGTCAATTACCACACACGAATTTTCGGATATTGCGACTATTGCGGTGTCGCCGTCTTTTCTGAGGACCGCTATTTTTTCGTTTTTTTCCGTCAGAATGCGGTAAACGGGTGACAAGACAGATATAGTCAGAATCGACAGGGAGACGGCAACAGACACGGATTTTCTGTTGCGTTTCACAAAGCCGTAGACAAGCGGGAGTGACGAGACAAGTATTATAATACTTGCGAAACTGTCATCTGCGTGAATTTGGAAAATCTTTATATCTGCGACAAATTCGGATATTGCCATAACAATTTTCAGTATAGAACCCGACGGAAAGAGCAGAAACGGGAAAATCCCTGCGGTCAGGGTGAACATAACGCCGAGCAGCATTGAAACCGTGCAAAGCGGAATGAGAATTACGCCCAGAATCGGAGCGAGCAGCGACATCTCACCAAAAAACAGTATACCCACGGGCAACACAGCCAGCAGCGTGCAAACGCCGAAACAGATCGTGTTGAAAGTTCTCTGAAAGACTGAATCTTTGGGGAGATTTTTTGTCATAAACGGGGCGAACACTCCCGCACCGAATGCACCTGCAAGAGATAGTATAAATCCCGAGCTGTACACGGCAAAAGGGTTCACAACGCAAATCAGGAGTGAAGCCCAAGAGAGTGAAGTTAGAGTATCGCTTTGCAAAAAAATCAGACGTGATATATATAAAAATTCAGCCATTATGACTGCCCTGACTGCCGAGACGGGAAATTCCGCCATGATAGTCATGAGAACCATAAATATGTTCACTATAATAAAATTTACATATTTGTTAACTCTCAAAGCCCTCAGCAGACCGCTCACAGCTATCGACAGCACCGATATGTGCAGACCCGACACGGCGAGAATGTGTCCGATGCCTGTTTTGTAGAGGGAAGTTTTTATATTGCCGTCGAGTTCGCTCTTTTCACCGAAGACCATTCCCGCAAGGAAGTTTCCGCAGTCTTTCCCGAGAATTATCCTGAATTTTGAAATTATACCCGAGCGGAAATTCATGAGGGAATTTTTTATCTTGTCGGAATTTTTGTGTTCCACGGATATATTTTCGGGTTTTTCGGCTTCAAGAAAAATCTTCTCCGACCTGTAGTAATTTTTCAGACTGTACAGAAAATCGTCCGAAATCTCCGAAAACACGCAATTTTCTATACTCACAATATCGCCGTACTCAACATCGAGTTCGTCACAGAAAACGGTAATTTTTGCCTTTTGGAAACCGTTTATTTTGCCGTTCAGGACATAAGTCGCAAAACCCTTGTCATGGGTACTTATATCACAGACTTTTCCCGAAAAACTGCCCGTTGTACCGTCAAAAGCCGTGATTTTTCTGTAAGTTTTGCCGATATAGGAATTTCCCACGGAAAAGGCGACCGCAAACGAGACAGTTATAACGGCGAAGTCCGCAACACTGAATTTCCTGTAGACACACCCCGCCAGAATGAGAAGACCGAGTGATATAATGAAAACTCCGCAGATTGGCGAATTTTCAGACGCACACAGGAGCAGTCCGCACATATACGAGGCGGAGATACCGGTAGCAATGCGTTTCATTTAACAGGGAGCCTCATGGAGTTCATTTGAAAAACAGCGGGAGTTTCTGTAAAAATATTATGTCACTTCTCTCAGCAGCGTCACCCTCAGCGAGTACGGCACACTTTCCTGCAATATCGCCCTCCGAATACAGCACCAGTTTTTCGAGAACTTTCAGGGATTCGCCCGTACTTATCACATCGTCAACGATCAGGACATTTTTTCCCTTTATCATTTCAGCCTTTTCGGAGGACAAATACAAAGTCTGTTCGTTGGCGGTAGTAATTGATTTGACTGTCAGCGACACAGGGTTTGTCATGTAGAGTTTTACGGACTTTCTTGCGACAACGTAAGGTTTCCCCGACTGCCTTGACATTTCGTATGCGAGGGGAATGCCCTTTGATTCAGCCGTGAGAATAACGTCAAAATCGGGCGATTTTTCGAGAAGAGCCTTTGCGGAGGCAACAGTCAGCTCCACGTCCGAGAACATAACAAACGCTCCAATACTCATTTTTTCGTTCAGAGGGCAGATGGGGAGTTCCCTCTCAAGACCTGCAATATTTATCTTGTAAGTTTCGTTCATAGCTGAAATCTCCCGTCATTCTGTCTTGCCGAGGGAGTCCTTGCTCCAGCCCATTTTTACACCGCCGAGCAGGTGAAAATGGAGGTGCTTGACAGTCTGTCCCGCATCGTCACCGCAGTTGTTTATAATTCTGTAACTCTCTATGTTTTCGGACTCCGCAATTTTCGGTACAGCCTCAAAGATTTTCGAGACGTAAACGGAATTTTCGGAGTCTATCTTGTTGGCACAGCAGATGTGTGTCTTAGGCACGACGAGGACGTGAACAGGGGCGATAGGGGCAATGTCTCTGAAAGCGTAGACAAATTCGTCCTCATAGACCTTAGTTGACGGAATTTCGCCGTCTATAATTTTGCAGAATAAGCAATCCATATTAAAAAACTCCTTTTTTATATTATTTATATTATTATATTATTATTTAATTTATTTTTTACTTTTCGGGAGAGCAGAACTCTCCCGAAAAAGTTTTATAAATTTACTCAAAGAACCACGGGTAACTTGTTCTCAGAAAACCGCCTTTTACACCGAGTTTGCACTCAAAAATCATAAAGTCATCAAGTTCGGAGTAAATGCCGCTGATCAGTTTAATTTCGTTTGACAGATTTCCCTCACAGGTGAACGCAAAACAGGTGTCACTATCGTCACACAGGTCAAGCGACAGAAAACCGCCGTTTTCTATAGAGGGGAAGTATCTGAAAAGTTCGGGGCTTATACGGGGGACAGGTTGACCAGACAGCGAAATTTTGCAGAGATCTCCCTTAAGACCGTATTTTTCCATGAAAAATTTTTTAGTCATATCCGTCACAATAAAGAACGGCACGAGTGACGAGACAAATTTTCTCTCTCTGCGTATCACAAGTCTTTTCACGTCGGATTATTTGATAAAATTCTTGACTATCTCCGCAAAAGCCGAGAGAGTTTCGGGAATTTTCGATATATCGCCAACTCCTGCCATAGCGGAGTCGGGTTTTCCACCGCCTTTACCGCCTGTCAGAGCAGAGGCCTCACGGACGAGTTTTCCCGCATTTGCACCCTTTTCTATTGCAGATTTTGAGCAGACACAGCAGAGTGTGCCCTTGTTTCCGTTTACTGCACTCAGAAGAGCCGCAACGGGTTCGGGTTTGTCCTTTATGCTGTCACCGAGTTTGCGGAGGGAGTCGGCGGAAGTCTCACCCATATCAGCCGAAATTACTTTCACGCCGTTCACGTCCGCAGCGTTTGAGAAGATATTTTCGGCTTTTGAATTAGCCTGTTGCTGAACGAGACTTTCAATCTGTCTGTTTTTCTCTTTTAGTTCGGCGGACAGGGATGCACATTTTTCGGGAAGTTCGTGGAAGTTAGCGAGTTTCAGAGCATTTGCGGAATCTGTCAGCAGTCTCTCACGCTCGTGCAGAAGTTTCAGGACGTTCAGCCCCGTCACAGCCTCAATACGTCTCACACCCGAAGCAACTGAACTTTCGGAAACTATCTTGAAAAGACCTATTTCAGAAGTATTTGAGACGTGAGTACCGCCACAAAATTCAACGGAATTTTCAGCCGTGACAACTCTTACAGTGTCGCCGTATTTTTCACCGAAAAGAGCCATTGCACCGAGTTTTCTCGCCTCATCAATGGGCATTTCCTCAGTCGTGACAGTTACGGCTTTCATAATGAGAGAATTTACAAGATTTTCCACTTTGGATATTTCCTCACCTGTGAGTGCGGAGAAGTGGTTGAAGTCAAAACGACAAGCCTTTTCGTTGACAAGCTGACCAGCCTGATGGACGTGTTCGCCGAGTACCTCTCTCAGAGCGTACTGGAGCAGGTGAGCAGAAGTGTGATTTCTCTTTATAGCGTTTCGTCTGTCATCGTCAACTTTCGCCCCGACTTTATCCCCGACAGAGATAGTACCGTTGCGGACTTCCGAGATGTGAATGAAGTGTCCCTCTGATTTTTTGGTGTCGTTCACAGCTATTTCGCAGTTTTCGGTGAAAATGCGGCCTGTGTCGCCGATTTGACCGCCGCTTTCTGCATAAAAGGGAGTGGTGTCGAGAATTATCGTCACAATATCGCCCTCTGTCGCATTTTCGACGGGTTGACCGTCTTTGTAAATTGCAAGGACTATACTGCCAAAAGTATTTGTAGTCTCATATCCTGTGAAAATTGTCGCAGGAACGTCTATTTTTACGGAGTTGTCCGCCCACGAAGAACCCGCCTTTGCGAGATGGTCTGCTTTGGCTTTCTGACGCTGCTGGAGGACAAGTTCGTCAAATTTTTCTCTGTCCACGGAGATATTTTTCTCCTCACAGATTTCAACAGTCAGGTCGATAGGGAAACCGTAGGTGTCCGAGAGTTTGAAAGCATCGTCACCCGAAAGAATTTTTTTGTTTTCGGCATTTATTTTGTCTATAAGCTGTGAGAGGAGTTCGGAACCCTTGTCAATAGTTTTGGCAAAAGACTCCTCCTCAACGCCTATGATTTTCTTTATATACTCCCTCTTTTCGGCGAGTTCAGGGTAAGCGTTCTTGTTTTCGTCTATGACGGTATCGCAGACCTCACAGAGGAAAGGTCTTGTAATACCGAGAAGTCTGCCATGGCGTGAAGCACGTCTCAGAAGACGGCGGAGGACGTACCCCCTGCCCTCATTGGACGGGAGAATGCCGTCACCCACCATAAAAGTGGTGCTCCTTATGTGGTCTGTAATTACACGGAGAGAAACGTCTTTTTTGGTGTCTTTTTTGTACTCAATTCCTGCAATTTTTGAAATGTGTTTCATGATATTCTGGACGGTATCGACTTCAAAAATATTGTCAACGTCCTGCATAACACAGGCAAGTCTCTCAAGTCCCATACCCGTGTCAATATTTTTATTTTTCATTTCGGTGTAATTGCCGTTGCCGTCGCTGTCGAACTGACTGAAAACGAGATTCCAGATTTCAATAATATTGTCCTTGTCGCCCTCAGCCTCAAAACCTGCACGGTCGAGTTTCCTGCCGCCACCTGCACGGTCAAAGTGTATCTCACTGCACGGACCGCACGGACCTGAACCGTGTTCCCAGAAATTGTCCTTTTTGCCGAGCCTGATAATTCTGTCACGGGGTACGCCTATCTTTTCAGCCCAGATTTTTTCGGCTTCATCGTCACTTTCATAGATAGTAACCCAGAGCCTGTCAGCGGGGATTTCGAGAACTTCCGTAAAGAACTCCCAAGCCCACTGTATAGCTTCATTTTTGAAATAGTCCCCAAAAGAGAAATTTCCGAGCATTTCAAAATAAGTACCGTGTCTTGCGGTCTTTCCGACACTCTCAATATCGGGGGTGCGTATGCACTTCTGACAGGTCGTCACACGTTTGTTAGGCGGGACAGCCTGTCCGAGGAAATATTTTTTCATGGGAGCCATTCCCGAATTTATAAGCAAAAGACTCTTGTCGCCCTGTGGCACAAGAGAAAAACTGTCGAGTCTGGAGTGACTCTTGCTCTCAAAGAACGAGAGAAATTTTTCACGAAGGTCATTAAGCCCTGTCCACTTCATAGTAAAAAAACTCCTTGAATATGAAATATTTTTAATATTTTCAAAATCACGGGTTTACGCCCGCCAATAATATTATAATATCGGACGAAAAAAAAGTCAATACCTTTTCCGAAGTAAACTTAGATTTGGGACTATAGTTAGCTTTACTTGTAGGGGGAGTTGCCCTCCACACGCCATTAGAACGATAGGGAGCAGGTTGCTTTGTCGCCTGTTGGGGGGCGTTGCCCCCCAAGCCCCCCTTAAACGATAAGAGGCAGGGGGCTTTGCCCCCTGAACCCCCATTGGGGGCTCTGCCCCCAAACCCCCGTCGGGGGGAAGAATCCCCCCGAACCCCCCATAATTATTCCCACAAAGGAAAAATTAAGGTCAGGAGGTACACCCCAATCGTTCTATTGAAAAAGTCTCCCAAAAGAGTTTCGGACAAGGATTATAATTATAAAAAAACAATAAAAAAGCGTTGCAATTGCAGATATAATATGTTATAATAGACAATGAGGATTTGTGAATAAATTGCACTTCAAGTGCGGTAAAGGAGCAGTTATGAATCTACAGGAAGTTTTCGAGGAAAATCTGAAATTTCTCACGAGGTCGACACTTGACCCCGATATTATAAAAAAGCAGTTTGTGCAGACAGAGAATTATTTTATGCAGACAGTCGGGTATGTGGATTTGCCGAGCGGACAGATAGCAGTCGGCGACCCGTTTGAATATCTCTATCAGAAAGACCTGTGTCCGCTTATGATATTGAGAGTGAGACCGGGAATATATCCCGTACAGCTGTCTTTTTCAAAGAGCAGTGTCGCAGGGATAAGAATTTGCACAGCGAGGATAAAGTTCAACCAGATGGAGGACGCTGTTTATTACGAGATAGCGGGAGAATATTTTGAGGGTTCCGATGCCTATGTGACGGGATTTCCCGCAAGTTCGGGAATGATGGCGTTTATAAGTGCGGAGGGAGCGACGGACTACAGAAGATTTGCACTGAACTGGTACAGGGCAAATCCCGATACAAGTCTCAAAGACGGATATTTTGTTGACGTTCTTGAAGAGAGTGTCGAAAAATTTCCGCAGTACAAGAAGATGAAGGGGGACTTTGCCGAGTGGACAGTCCCGTACAATGCACACAAGATGTTCATAACAACAACGGGTTTCGGACGTGGTTTTTATAACGCATTCTGGGGATTTGACGCAAACGGCGAAATATGTGAGCTGACAGTCCCGATGATAGACACCGAACTCATTGACCACGCAGAAGCGGACTATATGAGAGTGTGGGACGGTGCGGAGCTGTGTCTTGCGACGAGGAGAATAGCCGAAGAGGGCTGTAACGTGGGGTATATGTACCGTGAAGAGCCCGACACGAGTTTCCCCGACAGTGGCTGGAGGTTTCTGGAGGGCAACGAGGACAGCGAGTATCTTGACGACCCCGACAATTCGACAATGATAAGTATTCACGAAATCGCCTCAAACAATCCGCTTGTGATACCCCTCCTGCACTCCCCGTGCGGTACGGCTTTTTTCAAGAATATTTACGGCGAATTTGCCGAGGATATGGCGGATATGGACTGGTAGACGACAGACGGACAGGAGGATTTTTTATAATTATGAATGACGACAGAGAGACAATAAAACTGCTACCAAAAAAGAAAAAGGGCATTTTCAGAATAGTGTTCAGTCGCACCCCGATAATAGTGTTGATGCTTGCACTTGAATTTATGATAATCTTTTCGGCTTACCACTGGCTGGAGGAGTACTTCCCGCCTTTTATCGCATTGCAGACTGTCTTTTCGATAGGAATGATTTTTTATCTTTTCAATTGCGGAATGGATTCGACAGCGAAACTCACATGGCTTGCGGTGATAATGATTGCCCCAATCCCGGGTACTATACTGCTGTGGTTCACGATGAAGGACGTGGGTCACAGGACCATCAAGGCGAGAATTGAGTATTTAATATCCGACACAAGGGAGAAGCTGAAACAGGACAGTGCAGTCCTGTCGCTGCCCGAGCTTGAAAAATCGGGAATGCGTGAAATATATAAATACATAAACAATACGGGCTGTTACCCCGTGTACAAGGACTGCCGTACAATGTACTTTCCGTCGGGAGAGGAAAAATTTGCGGTTATGCTGTCGGAACTTGAAAAGGCTGAGAAGTTTATATTTATGGAGTACTTCATAATCGGAGAGGGCTATATGTGGGGGAGTATCCTGAAAATACTTGCGGACAAGGCAAAAGCGGGAGTAGAAGTAAGAGTGATGTACGACGGAATGTGTGAGATGTCGACACTCTCATTTGACTACACAAAACGCATGGAAAAACTCGGCATAAAGTGCAAAGATTTTTCACCGATAAGACCTTTTATTTCCACGCATTACAACTACAGAGACCACAGAAAAATTCTTGTTATAGATAACAACGTAGCTTTCACAGGGGGAGTAAATCTTGCGGACGAGTACATAAACAGGGAGGAGCGTTTCGGACACTGGAAAGACACTGCCGTCATGGTGGAGGGCGAAGCCGTCAGGAGTTTCACACTGATGTTTTTGCAGATGTGGAATATAACCGAAAAAACTCCGGAGTGGGACAAATGGCTAAGCAGTGATATAAGACCCGTGAAGTCGGAGGGCTTTGTCATACCGTATGCGGACAACCCTCTTGACGGCTACAAAGTGGGGGAGAGTGTCTACATGGATATTCTCTACAGGGCTGAGAAGTACGTCCACATAATGACACCCTATCTTATTCTTGACGGCGAACTTGAAACGGCACTGAAATACACCGCACAGAGGGGTGTTGATGTCAAAATAATACTCCCCGGCATACCCGACAAGAAGTCTGCTTATTCCCTTGCAAAGACACATTACAAGTCACTCATATCGGCGGGAGTGAAAATTTACGAGTACACCCCGGGATTTGTCCACGCAAAAGTTTTTGTCAGTGATGATATAAAGGCGGTAGTCGGAACGATAAATCTTGACTACAGAAGTTTATATCATCACTTTGAGTGTGCATTGTATATGTACCTGACAGACAGCATTCCCTTTATTGAGGAGGATTTTCGGAGTACGCTTGAAAAGTGTCGGGAAGTCACCCCCGAAACTATAAAGCACGAGAAAATCGGTTACAAGATAGAGGGCAGTATTCTGAAACTTTTTGCACCCCTTATGTGAAAGTTAAATAATAAATAAAACTAAAAAATCCCGAATTTGATTTTACAGATTCGGGATTTTTGATTATTTAATTTTAATTTAATCATCATTTTCAAGAAAATCTCTTGCTTTTTTGTACTTCTCACGCCAGTGCAGAATTTTTTCCTCGGATACATTGCTCCCCGGAAAAATTCTTGAAAAGTCCGAATTGTGGGCAATATCGGCGAGTTTCACGGCTTTTGCAACGGGATTTTCCTTTATCTGTTTAAGGTAATCCTCATAGGGGACACCTTTTTTGTGGGTGAGCAGTCCCACAGCCTCTGTTACTTCGGAGGGAAAATTTTTTTCAAGAAATTCAAGAGTTATATCGGTGTCCTCAACCACATCGTGCAGGAGTGCCACACAGACGGAAATTTCGTCACTCATCTGTTCGGCGACGTGAAACGGGTGGAAGATATACGGCACACCTGTTATGTCGTACTGGTCAATGTGGGCACTGTACGCAATTTTCATAGCTTTTGCAGTAAGTTCCGTGTATATCATATTATTTTTTAACTATTATCACCTGAGTGGAAGTGGCGTAACTCTGTGTGAACGAGACGTTTTTCTCACGCTGTGGGTTTATGGATATTCCCGCAACACCAACGTCCGCCTGCCCTGAGTTTACAGTGGGGATTATGGAGTCAAAGTCCATATTTTTTATTTCGAGACTCATATCAAGTTCGTCACAGACAGCGTTCATTATGTCCACATCTATGCCGACAACGTTTTGACCGTCAAGGCTCTCATAGGGCGGAAACTCCGCATTTGTAGCCATGATTATATTTCCGTTCTCACGCTTTAGTTCCGCATTGGGAGTATAAGGTGTCTGGTCGGCGGAATCGCCAATCCAGTGGGAGTTTATCTCATCAATTACACCGTTTTCCTTTAGTTTTGTTATGGCATCATCGAGTTTCTGTCCGAGTTCGGTGTTTTCCTTGTTGAAAGCTATGCAGTACTCCTCTTCAACGAACGGTTCGGAGAGAATTTCAAGCCCGTCATTCTGCGAGACAAAGACTTTTGCGGGTTCGCTGTCTATTATAACAGCGTCCACTGTCCCTGAGTTCAGAGCATCTATTGCGTCAGAACCCTTGTTGAACGGCGTGACAATAGCACCGTCAATGTCGTTTGCGAGGGTGTAGCCCGTAGTTCCGAGCTGTGTACCGACTTTTTTCCCCGACAAATCGTCTTTGCTTGTTATTTTGACGGAATTTGAAATTTCGGAGGAACTGCCCTCCACCGTGGAGACTGCCGAATCGTTATCTGTTTCGCCACAGCCCGTAAAGCAGAGCATGGAGAAGATTACGACAAGACTTAATAATTTTTTCATTTGATTATATTTCCTTTCAAGAGTTATAGACATCACTGTAATTATAGCATATATTTTTTTATTTTGCAACGTTTTTTTATAAATTATAATCTTGGGGGGCTATGCCCCCCAAGCCCCCCATTAGAATTATAAGGGACAGGGGGCTTTGCCCCCTGAACCCCTGACTGGGGGCTACGCCCCCAGACCCCCATTAGAATTATAAGGGGCAGGGGGCTTTGCCCCCTGAACCCCCATTGGGGGCTCTGCCCCCAAACCCCCGTCGGGGGGAAGAATCCCCCCGAACCCCCCCATGATATTCTACTGTTTCAGTTTTGGAGATTTGGACGTTTTCTCCCGCTCCGTAATAGTCTCCTATCGTTCTAATAAAAATTTTTGAGGGCAACGACTTCCCAACATCTCAATGTGAAGACAGTTTCCCTTAAAAAAATATTGACATTCGTGCGGAAATGTGAGATAATATAGATATAAAACACTGACAGACAAAGCGAAAGGGTGAGTTTTTGTGGCAGAAGCTATCCGCAGGTTCGATTTCGGCGTACTGGATTTCATTCAACAAAAAATGAGGACTCCTTTTCTCGACAGGATAATCCCAAAAATAACAGTTCTCGGTGACAACGGAATATTCTGGATAATAGCAGCAGGGATACTCATTATATTCAAGTCGTACAGGGAGTGCGGAATATCTGCACTTGCGGGAATGATGAGCGGGGTCATTCTGGGGAACTTCATAGTAAAAAACATAGTAAGGCGTGACAGACCGTGCTGGATAAATCAGGCGGTAGATATGCTGATAGAAATTCCGAGGGACTACTCTTTTCCGTCGGGACACACTATGTCCAGTTTCATAACAGCGACAATTTTTTTCTACTATGACAAAAGAATCGGAATACCTGCATTTGTGGTGGCATTTGCGATAGCGTTTTCGAGAATGTATTTGTATGTACACTTCCCGACGGACGTTATAGCGGGTGCATTGATAGGAATATCTATAGGTTGCGGGACTATATATTTCCTGAACAGATATTTGTTTAATTAAAATCAAATCAAAAAGACCGGACTGAAAAAATCCGGTCTTTTTTGTTTTTGTAATAATCTAATCAAAGACTGTTTACCGTGTAGACAGCATTACCGCCGTTCATTTTGACGTTGTGGAGAGTTGTGTCAAGTTTTATCAGTAGAGAGTCAGTATTCAGGCAGTCATTGGGGAGATAGTGGTATATACTTCCCGAGACAGTGAGTTGTGCGAGTATGGAGTTAATCTGGTAGGGTGCGGACATTGTCTCCGCAATTTTCTGTGAAGTTTTCTGTGCAACGCTGTCCGAAATGTCGTCATTGAACACAAAGCAGAACTCATTACCCGTTATGTTGTAAATTTCAGCCGCTTCACCGAAATCCTGAACGAGTTTTTCAGCGACGGCAGCGAGATATTCGTCGCCAAATTCATAGCCGAAAGTGTCGTTTATCTGTCTGAAGTTGTCAAGGTCAAAGACACCTATGTTGAACTGATCTGTCTCAAGCCTGTCACCGAGGTCGTTTTCGAGAGCGTACCTGTTCTTAAGACCTGTTAAAATATTAGTGAGAGCGATGTTCTCCATTTTCTGTTTGGACTTTTCAAGTCTTGCGGCGGAGGCGGAGAGGGCGTTACTCTGTGCCTCAATTTCAGCCTCAGCCTTCTTTGCGTTTTTGGAAACCATGTAAACGCCGATTTCACCTATAACAAGGAACAGCACAAGGACTACCGCAGATATTATGTAGTAAAGGGTAGTTTTGCTGCTCATGTTTTCGGCGTTGAGAGAACAAAGCTCAATAGTTGCCATAAGCATTTCGTTTGCAGTCGACTCTATGGGGTAGATTTCCTGAACATAAGTGTTTTTAGCGTCATCGTAGTTGAAGTTTGAGATGACTGTGAATATCTCACTCAGCTTTTTCTGGTAAGCCATTATGGAGAGTTTAGCCTGATGGTATCTTCTTGTCTCCATATCGGAGTGACCTTTTATGTTTTCATAGTCCTCCATATCTCTGTAAATAACGTCAAAAGAGTTGTTTATGTTCTCAATTGAACCGAGACCCTGTTCCGTACCGATGTCGGCGACGAGTAGTATGACATTTTCGTTTACCTCAGAGAGCCTGTCGCTTATCGAACTCATCTTTTCGACTGAACCCATGTTGTAACGGCTTACACGCCAAGAGTTTACATATATTAGGGTTGCAGCGGCGAGAGTGAAGAGAATCACAACTGCAATAAGGATAGCGGAGAGACCGTAACCACCCGCACTTCTGGACTTTTTCGCCATTTTTTTATTCCTCCGTATTCAATGGATTTATAAGAAATTCTATATTCTCGTCATGAAGGTTTTCCGAATCGACAAGAGTCGCACCTGTGTCGAGAACTGTTGAAATATTTTCACCGTTTATTAGTTTTTTTGCGTATCTCACACCGAGATAGCCCATGTTGTAGGGATTTTGTACAACGCTTGCATTGACAATTCCGTTCTCAATGTATTCGGCGATAGTGGGAGAACAGTCGAAACCGACTACCTTTATCTGACCTGCCAGACCACGTTCTTCCAGAGCATCACAGACACCGAGTGTAGAAGTTTCATTTGTACCGTATATAAGCGATATTTCCGGATATTTGTCTAATAGTTCATTAGCCTGTTGTTCAGCCTTTTCCCTGTCACCGTCGCAGTAGCGGATATCGTCTTTTAGAATGCTGACATTTTCGTTGGGTGAAGCGTCAACAGCGTCCACAAAACCGTCACGTCTCTCAATGGCAGTCTGAGCATTTGCCATGTGACCGATTACCGCAATAGTACCGCCCGCATCTCCCAGAATATTTACCGCAGCTCTTCCCGCTATCTCACCGCCCGAGCGGTTCTGAGTGCTTATACAGCACTTTTTTTCGGGAGCAGTCACATCCGAGTCGATAGTTATGACGGGTATACCCTTTGAGTCAGCATTTTTTATTGCATCGTTCAGAGCCTCCTGGTCAAGAGGAGCGAGAACTATAGCGTCTACACCTCTTGCGACAATGTCATTGACAAGCTGTACTTGGTCGTCAAGATTTGTCTCGCTCGCAGGTGCGTCATAGATGATATTTATGTTCATCTCCTCACCCGCCTCGGCAGCACCTTTGTGGACGGTCTCCCAGTAGTCAACGCCCTGACTCTTTACTATCACAGCAACGTCGTTACTCCCCGAAGATTTCCCGCACCCTCCGCAGACGGTCAAAGACATCAACGCCGAACACATTAGCAGACCTTGAAAAAATCTCCTCCTTTTTTTTCTCATAAATGAAACCTCCTGTTTATTTTATCAGAGCTGTCCGCAAAAATACGTCTGATCGGAGCAGTCTGTATTCAATGCTCAGACAAAAAGCCGTTCACTACTCCACGGGTTCTATGAGCAGTTGTATATTTTCCTCATCAATATTTTCGGGAGTTACGAGTGTCGCACCCGTGTCGAGAACAGGAGCAATTTTCTCACCCTCAACCAGCTTTTTGGCGTATCTCACACCGAGATAGCCCATGTTGTAGGGATTCTGCACGACAGTAGCACTTGCCGTTCCGTTTCGCATAAATTCGGCAAGAGTGGGGGAGCAGTCAAAGCCGACAACTTTTATCTTGCCCGAAAGTCCCTTTTCGCTGACAGCATCGCATATTCCGAGTGTAGAGGACTCATTCACACCGTATATGAGTGACAGATCGGGGTAGTTCGCTATAAAGTCGAGAGCCTGAGCCTTAGCCTTTTCCCTGTCGCCCTCGCAGTACTGGATATCACCGACAATTTCAAGACCGCTGTTTGCGACAGCTTCTTTGAAACCCTCTATACGTTCAATAGTATTTTGTGCAGTCGTGACGTTACTGATTATTGCCACCTGACCCTGTTCACCGACAAGAGATTTGGCAGCTCTTCCCGCAATAGCACCGCCCGATTTATTCATAGTACTTATACAGGATTTTCTTTCCGTTCCGCTGACATCGGAGTCAATAGTTATAACGGGAATGCCGTTGCTGTCCGCCTCTTTTATGACCTCATTGAGAGCATCGGTGTCCGACGGTGCAAGGACTATAGCGTCAACACCCTTTTCCGCAATGTCACTGAAAAGCTCGACTTGCTGTTGAATTTCGGATTCATTTTCGGGGGAGTCGTAAGTAACTTTTATGTCCATCTCCTCACCCGCTTCAAACGCACCTTTTTTTATTCTCGCCCAGTAGTCGCCTGTATTTTTTTTGGCTATAACCGCAACTTCAAGTCTGTCCGATGACTTCCCGCAGCCCGTGGGCAGGAGCATCATTGCAGCTGACATTGAACACAGCAACAGCCGTTTCAGAAATTTTTTGTATTTTTTCTGCATTGTCTGAAAACCTCCATTTTTTTATTAAGTCATACTGCACGATTTGGCAGTACGCTTTCACGAACTCTGCACACAATACTATTGTACCATAATATAAAAAAAATTTCAATAGATTACAGAAAATTTTATATATTTTATCTTCTTGTTTTGACGGAGACTTGTCAGAATTTTGTTTTTTTTGTGTACTAAATGCCGAAAATGGAGTCCATATCGCTGACTATTGAGCTGTCTATCTCGCCCCTTGTCACCATGTCACGCATAACCGATATAGCGTTTTTGTGGGAGAGAGCTTTTTTATAGGGAGTATCTTCCGTGAGAGCCTGATATATGTCACAGCAGGTCATAAGTCTCTCCTCATGACTTAAGTCTTTTGCAAAAAGACCGTGGGGATAGCCCGAACCGTTCAGCTTTTCGTGGTGACGGGAAGCCCAGGCGGTAACGTCCGACAGCCCCTTGGCTTTCCTCAGAACCTGATATGTAGCGTCAGCGTGAGTTTTTACATATGAATACTCGCTCTCACTGAGCTTTTCTGTTTTTTCAAGGACATCGTTGTCTATAATCAGTTTGCCTATGTCGTGCAACGCCCCCGCAAGATAGAGACGTGTACACTTTTCGTCGCTGAAACCGTAGAATTTTCCCATCAGTCCGACTTTTTCAGCTACTCCGAAAGAGTGGTTTTTTATGAAACTTGACTTGCAGTCCACTATTCTCGCAAAAAAAGCAGCGATATTTTTTATTTCTTCCTCTGTGTAGTTTTTGTTTTTGGAGGGCAGTTCTCTTCTCAGAATAACTTCCGCACTGTAGTCTTGCAGATAACATATGTCCTCATAGGAGACAGCGTCCACAAACAGCTCAACACTTCTGCCCGAAAAATATTTTCCCGCATTCTGTCTTATTGCACTTGTAGACTTGCAGAAATCGTCATAATTCATAGTCATTATATTGCAGGTCAGGTCGAACATATCGGCAAGGTGGACTATCTGTGATTTCAGATTTGTCTGATATGACATCTTCCTCATGGGACCTGTACCGTCAGCGTTTTCGTGGTGGTACAGTATAACGTCTTTTATATCCGTCCTGAACGGCAGGAGGGATATATTTTTTTCACCCATTACGGAGTGTGCGGAGTGGCTTATAAAATCCATGTACTGTCTGCTGTCGAGAATTTCGATACGTCTTTTCAGTTCGGAAGCGTCCACGGCACTACCGCCCATAAGTTCCTCACGGACGTATTCGGTAAAAGCGTTGTCGTGCAGGAGGGCACAGCCTGTGAACTCCTCAAGCTCGTCGCCTTTCATTCCGTACTTTTTCGCCATAAGATAAGATATATAGGCGACGTGTTTGCCGTGTGCGGACTGCACACCAATCATGTTGTGTTCGACCATGTCGAGAGCGTCCGAGAGAGTGTAGAGAAGGTTCATAAAATTGAGTTTCATATATACCACCTCGTCTTGCAAATTAGGGTTGTTGCGGGGCTTTTTGAAAAATTTCCGTGACTTTCACATTTTCATATTTTTATACTTTTATTTATATTATACACTAAGTTGACCATAATGTCAAGTAATATATCATAAATCGACAAGAATATTAAATTATTTAGAACTATGGGGGACATTGTTTCCGCCCTACCAAAATTGAAACAGTAGATTATAACGGGGGGTTCGGGGGCAGAGCCCCCAATGGGGGTTCAGGGGGGAAAGCCCCCTGCCCCTTATCGTTCTAATTAAAAAATATTAAATTTCCAAAAAAATATAATTTTAAGAAAATTATTTTTTTGCGGGGGAAGAATCCCCCCAGACCCCCCATGATGTTCTACTGTTTCAATTTTGGAAGGTCAGGGGGTAAATCTCCTGTCTATAGGGAAAAATCGGTCAACAGGGGAAACGTCCCCCCTCGTTATAAAAAGGTACTTGATTTTTCGGGAAAAATATAATATAATATATTTGCAGACCTAAATTCTGCAAAATCACAGGAAGAGAGGAGTTTTACATGAAGTTTTCAAAAATGCACGGAATCGGCAATGATTATATCTATATCAACTGCTTTGAGGAGACTGTCAACGAACCCGAAAAAGTCTCTGTAGTGCTGAGTGACGTGCGTAAGGGAATCGGTTCGGACGGTCTTGTGCTGATAATGCCGTCCGAAAAGGCAGATTTCCGCATGAGAATTTTTAACGCAGACGGTTCGGAGGCGATGATGTGCGGAAATGCGACGAGGTGCATAGGAAAGTACGTCTACGAGAGGGGTCTGACCGACAAGACGGAGATAACTCTTGAGACAAATTCGGGAATAAAGTACCTGACACTGTTTACCGTGGGCAACAAGGTCGAGAGCGTGAAAGTAGACATGGGAAAAGCTATACTTGTCCCGAGAGAGATACCCGTGAGGAGTGAGCTTGACAGGTTCATCTCACAGCCTGTAAAAGCGGGGGATTACGAGTACAATTTGACTTGTGTCTCAATGGGCAATCCCCACGCTGTGATATTCACGGAGAATATAGACGGTCTTGATTTGGAAAAAATAGGACCTCTCTACGAAAACCACGAGCTTTTCCCCGACAGGATAAACACGGAGTTTATAGAAGTCATAGACAGCAGAACTTTGAAAATGCGTGTGTGGGAGCGTGGAAGCGGAGAGACTCACGCTTGCGGAACGGGAGCTTGTGCGTCGGCAGTAGCATCCGTCCTGAACGGTTTCTGCAACCGTGACGAGGAAATTCTCATACATTTGAGGGGCGGAGACTTGAAAATAATCTATAAGTCCGATGAGACAGTCCTGATGACGGGACCAGCGGAATTTATATGTGACGGAACCGTCGCTGACGAGTATATAAAAAAAGCAAAGGAGAATGTAGTATGCCGCAACTGAACGAAAATTTTCTCAGACTTGAGAAAAACTATCTGTTTATAAACATTGCAAAGAAAGTGAACGCATTCAAGGAGGCAAATCCCGATGCGGACGTTATCCGCATGGGAATAGGAGACGTTACACTCCCGATAGCACCTGTCGTGATAGAGGCAATGAAAAAGGCTTGTGACGAGATGGGAGTTAAAGAGACTTTCAGAGGTTACGAGGACAGCGGTGCGGGATATGACTTCCTGAGGGAAGCGGTTTCCGACTATTATAAAAAAATGGGTGCGGACATTTCCCCCGAGGAGATACGCATAAATGACGGTGCAAAGTCCGACTGCGGAAACATAGTTGACATATTCGGCGATGACAATATAATTCTTGTGACAGACCCCGCTTACCCCGTCTATGTGGACTCAAATCTCATGAGTGGCAGGAAGATTATCTATGCGGATTCGGACGAGAGCAACGGTTTCTGTGCAATGCCCGATTACAGCGTACACGCCGACATAATCTATCTGTGTTCACCTAACAACCCGACAGGTTCGGTCTACACAAAAGAACAGCTTGAAGTGTGGGTGGACTACGCAAAGAAAAACAACGCTGTCATAATTTACGACTCAGCATATGAAGCGTTCATAACACAGCCTGAAATTCCGAGGAGTATTTTCTGCATTGAGGGAGCAAAAGAAGTGGCAATAGAGATGTGTTCGCTGTCAAAGACGGCAGGTTTCACGGGCATGAGGTGCGGTTACACGGTAATCCCCGACGAGCTGAAAGTCACGGCTTCTGACGGTCAGGAAGTATCGGTCTCACAGATATGGGGCAGGAGACAGGGAAGCAAATTCAACGGTGTCTCCTATCCCGTACAGCGTGCGGCGGAAGCTGTTTTCACGGAAGAGGGACTGAAACAGATCCACGAGAATATCGCCTACTATCAGGAGAATGCAAGGATAATTTCCGACACTATGACGGAGTTGGGAATAAAATTCACAGGCGGAGTGAACTCCCCATACATATGGTTCAGGTGTCCCGACAACATGGGAAGTTGGGAGTTTTTTGACCGTATGCTGAACGAGATAGCAGTTGTCGGAACGCCCGGAGAGGGATTCGGCAAAAACGGCGAGGGCTGGTTCAGGTTGACAGCTTTTGGTGACAGAGACAGGACTGCCGAAGCTATGCAGAGGTTCAAAAAAATGCTCAGTAAATAAAATAATAAATAAAAATAAACAAAAAAATAAACCGTGCAGATTTTTGAAGTCTGCACGGCTTTTTATTTATATTATTCGTCAGAATTTCATTCTCCTCTTGAAGTCCGCATTGACTTTTGCGACTTTTTTCTTGTCCTTAGCCTGTTTCATCATCTCGTCAATTGAGGGAGCGTTGACGTTCGCACCTGCATTTTTGTCCTGATTTTCGGGCTGTGCAGGTGTTGACTGTGCAGGATTTTCCGTAGCCTGCTGGTCGCTGTCATCGATAAAGCTGTTGAGTCTCTTTCTGAAAGCACTGGATTTTCCACCGCCGAGTTGTCCCGAAATCATAACGGAACTCTGTTGCTGGAGCTGTCTGCTCTGCTGATAACGGCTTGAGGCAGCACCGTAATAACTGCCCTGTGGGTACTGTCCGAGCTGGACGGACTGTCCCATACCCTGTTGCGGGTACTGACCGTACGGCATGGACTGGTTAGGCTGTTGGTAGTAGGGGTTGGGGTTGCCGTAGCCGACGGACTGCACGGGCTGACCGTAGGGGTTCACGGGCTGACCATAGGGATTTGCAGGCTGACCGTAGGGATTTCCCATTGCACCGTTCTGTTGTTGCGGATAAGGGTAGCCGTTCGGCTGCATTTGCTGTGAGTACATACCCTGATTCGGGAAATTGCCGTTCTGGTTTGCAGGTTGCTGATAAAGATTTCTCGACTGCTGTGAATTTTCGTCTGGAGCAGGCTGTAGAAATCCCGCACCGCCTTGGTTGCTGTCGTTTGCGGAGGGTGCTTCATAGAACGGATTGTTGACATCGTGATTGACACTGTCCACAAATTCGGCAGGTGCACCGAGTTCCGCAGAGCCGTTTGAAAAGCCGTCAAAGTCGAAGGAGGACGAGTTGCTGAAATCAGCGAAGTTATAGCCCTGACTCTCCTCCTGTTCGGGCTGGTCGTTTATATTCTGTGCAGAGACGGCTTTTGTCTGTGAGAGAACTATCTGACACTCCTTGTTGCTGTCGCTAACCCTGAAAAGGAGTTCAAGAGCCTCATCGGAGGGTTTGAGTACACTGTAGTCCGCAAAAGACATAACAATCATCTGTACAGCGTTCACATGGTTTGAAATTATCATAGACACAATGGCGTTGTCCTCGGACTTCACATCAGTCACCTTGTCGTCCTTTACGGTCACGCCACTCACTCCCACAAAGCGTTCACCGGCATCGTTTATAATCAGACACAGAGAGGCGTTGTTTCCGATTGCATCGGGTCTTTGGTTTCTGACCATATCGGTCATAGATTTGGCTGTGTTGTAAATAGCACCGATTTCCATAGTAAACATATCCTTTCAATAAATAATAAAAAATAACAAATGTAAACTGTTTTCACCGCACTCATCTCATGCTGTGCCTGTATAGTCGGAACTGTTTCTTTCCCGACGACTTTGCACTGAACATCGCCGATTCCGCACACCTGAAAACGTCTTCGGAAGTCATAGCGTCGTTTGGGAAGCAGGCACCGCCTATACTTGCCGTCATGCTTATCTCCTCATTTCTGATATTTGCCACGGCGGAGAACATCTTGTTCAGGCGTTCAGCGAGATTTATAGCCCCCTGTTCGGATTTTCCCGGAATTATGAAACCAAATTCGTCACCGCCTATTCTTGCGGAGAATATATCGTCAGGGAGAGTTTCTTTTATTCTCTTTGCGTACTCTGTTATAAGTTCGTCACCTGCTTTGTGTCCTAAAGAGTCATTCATATGTCTGAAATTGTCTATATCGGCGTAAAGAATAATGCACTCCTCTTTTTTTCTGACATGGTCCTCAATTGTCTCCATAAAAAGTTGTCTGTTAGGCATATCGGTAGTCCTGTCGTAGTAAGCCATATAGGACAGCACGTCATCTTTTTCCTGCATAAGTCTGTTATTTTCAATTGCCTGTTCGTAACTTGCGGTCAGTTCGCCGTGCATTTTGTCTGCACGTGTCACATGACTGTAAATTATGGACGAGAGAACCATACTCACGACGGACATTGTAATAGCGGGAATTGCCCCGTTGTTTCCGTTTAGTACCACAGGTATGACCACTACATATATGACATTTATTATATTCAGAATTATTGCCGAGATGAACCCCTTTTTGCGGTTTGTCAGGACGAGTACAACAGAGATCATAAGCTGTAACTGACTTACTATGTCATTGACAGGCTGACTTTTTGTCTTTGCGAGGTCTTCAAGAGGTCTTATAACGTCACCCATATCTATATTGTTGGTCTGTGCAAGCCCCTGTGCCTGTAACATTATTTTTTCGACTTCCGGGTTTGTACCCGATGTGAGGTAGACCTGAACGCCCCACATCACAATGAACAGGATTATACACATTATCAGTATGGGAATATTTTGTTTTTTCTTTTTTGTATCCATAGTATTATTTTCATATCCTCCCCGTCATTCAGAATTTTGGATTTAGTCTGTCTCCGAGTCCGCCCTGAAAACGCAGGACAAGGAGGTGTCGTCCTGATTAGCGGCACAGACTCTTCTCCCGAAATCTCTGATAACTCTCCTTTCAAGCAGGTCAACATCACAGAGACCGTCAGCTATTATGGAGTGGTAGTTCAGAAAATCGCTGTCGGACCCAAAAGACGTGTAGAGACCGTCTGTTGACACAAATACGGACGATATATCTCTGCCGACCGAAAAGAAGTGTCTGAATTTGCCGAATGCGTTGAAACTGCACATTGAGGACGTGATATTTGCGGGAGCAAGTTCGTCATACTCGATAGCAACGGAAATTCTGCCCGAAGTATCGGAGACAACTATAGTCCCGTCACCTATCTGGAAGCCGAAAACACAGGACTCCATCATCACAGCGACAGCGAGAGTAGTTCCGTAATAGCTGTACGGATTGAGACAGTCCGCACCCTCTCCGTCGAGTATGGACTTCTCCCTGTCGGTAAGGGGGAACTGTCCGAGATGTGACAAAACTTTGCTGTTCCAGCGGAGAATTATCTGCTTTTCAAGGCGTGAGAGAATGTCGTCACTGTCGCCCGAGAGGAGAAATTTTTCAAAAGACGGATTTCCGAGATAGGTGTTTATTATCTCAAAAACCGAACTCACAGCGAGAAGTGAACCCGATTTGCTTCTGAAATGTCTCTCACCGCCGTGACCGTCCGCCACCACAGCAACGGCGTACCCATCACGGATTATGTAGTCGGAACTGTCCTGACACTCAATTCCCGACAGCTCATGTGACCTGCCCTTTACAGTACAGTTAAAACCGCTATATATTCTTCTCACCTCTTTCGGAGTCGGACTTCTCCCCGCTGTCGTCATCGTCGGACAGGTAAGCCGAAGTTATAAATCTGTCCTCCCTGTCCTCGTTGGGGACGGCAATGGATTTGAGTTGTCTTGCGAGATTTTTCTGTTTTGCGTTTTTGACTTCCTCTTCCGTGATTTCGTGTTCCTCATCATTTTCAAGTGTCATACTCTTACTGCCGATCTGTGAGGAGGTGACAGCTATTATTTTTATCATTCTTGCAAGCTCACTGCCCGAATAGGCGTGGACAACGGTGTCCTCCGAACCCGTGAACTCCGCAAGCATTTCGTCATTTGCCTCACTCCCTATGCCGAGAGCCGTTTTGAGACCGTACTGAAACCAGACGTTATTTCTTATCACTTCAAGACCGCCCTTGTAGTCGTCGGAGGGATAGCCGTCTGTTATCAGGAAAATAACTGGTGCAAACGACAGTGACGGCGAACTCAGAAAACCCTTTCTTGACATCTTTGCGGACAGCTCCACAAAAGCCTCTCCCATTGCAGTAGCACCGTCAGCCCTCAGCCTTGACCACGAAAAATTGTTTATGGAAACGGGTTCGGGGTACATCCACATGGCAGTATTTGCAAAGGTGAGAACAGCTACTTTTACATCGGTGTCCGCACCGCCCAGGCGTCTCAGATCGGGGATAAGTTCCTCCATGACAGTGTTCAGCTCACCCATTTTAGTGCCTTTCATACTTCCCGAGGTGTCGATTAGAAAAAATATCACGAGACTTTTTTTAGCCACGCCCGAGGCACTCAGCGGGTCGTCATTTTCGGCACCGACGGGAACAGCTTTAACTTTTCTGCTCATAAAAGTGACCTCTTTTCCGTGCTATATCTGAGCCTTTACAGTGCCGAAATCTATTTCGAGATTTTCCCATATCGGGAAACCCATGCCGCCGGGAATGTCATATATCACACCGTCGGGCATTTTTACTTTCCACACCTTGTCCGAACAGTTCTTTATGCCGAGAACCCCGGGCTTTGACCTGTTCTCAACGACTTCCGCACAGACTGTCTGGAAATCGTCCGAACCCGCCGTTATCTCACAGTCATAGAAGCGACAGCCCCTGTAGAGAGGTATTCGCCAGTCCTTGTTGCTGAATCCGAGAGTTATCATCTTCTCACCGCACCTCGGACACCTGTAAGTTCTGTCGTCGAGTTTTTCAAACATTGAAGTAAAATTGGTGCGTCCGCACTTTGCACAGCTTATTATTTCGGAACGAAGTCTGACAAATAATTTCTGCCATTCGTTCTCAATCATTCTCTTGTGGGGTTCTTTTATGCCCGTTGTGAACGACACTATAAAAGCGTCTTTTATGTAGTCGGGGTAAATTCTCCAAAATTTTATAACATTGTCGTGGATACCCTTTACAGGTCTGTTTGAATTGTCGTCGGGATCATAGACAAATACAGCGTTCTGACCGTAATGTCTCAGTTCCGAGGACTCCGTGAGACAAATATCTCTGACAACCTTTTCGCCCTCCATAGGGTCGCCCCTGAAAAGGAGTTTGAAAAGCACGACAGCGAGTGAATATTTGTCCGTCTGGACATTCGGCTTTGCGACACCCCTCACGATTTCGGGAGCCATATAGCCGGGTTTACCGCCTATTCCGAAGTTACTGCCGTCGGGAGCAATGTTGTCGCAGTCGCAGACGAGAATATCGCCCGTGTTGACGTTTATGAAGAAACCGCCGTCATTGAGGTCCTGATAGCTCTTGCCCGCCCTGTGGAGCTGTCTGAAAGCGTTCACTATATTTATAACGGCAGTGATCATTGCATAGAGGTTTGTGAACCTTATGGGCTTTTTGACGGCAGTACCCGACATTGGGTCTATTTCGAGTTTGTAGGTGTTGAGAATATCAACAAACGAGTCAAAGCCCTTTGGACGCAAATCCATTATGTAGCCGAAAGTACCCTGTGAATTTTCCTTTGTGAGGTACTTGGGCCACAGGAACTTTTCACTTGGTGCACCGTCATTTATATTGTCCTGAATATTTTTTCTGAACGCTTGCGGATTTTTTATCTTGTCCACATCGTACCATTTCAGTGCCCACTTCTGACCGTTGAACTCAACGAGATAAACTATACCCTGACCACCGCTTCCGATGGCACTTAGTACTTTTGCACTTCCGCCGTATTCCATCTGGACTTCCTGTCCGACTTTCAGTTCAATCATTTAATTCATTCCTTTCAGATAAAATCAGATTTTTATAGCAGGTCCCTTTGCGATTGCATCAAAGGTGATGCCGTATGTGAGACAGTATTTGTGTACATAGGAGTTTTCATAGCACTTTATTGTGAGGTTCGGGCAGTATGAAAAAGCGTTTTCGTCTATAAATTTTACACTGTCGGGGAGGAATAGTTTTCCGAGACTGTCACAGCCCGCAAAAGCCTCTTTGCCTATACTGCTCACGGTGTTGGGAATGTCTATTATTTCGAGACTCCGACAGAACTGGAAAGCGTTGTCGGGTATTTCGAGTATTCCCGACGGTATTTTGACCATTGCAAGCTCAATGCACTGTGCAAAGGCGTTTTGTCTTATTACCTTTATGGACTCGGGAAAATTTATACTTCTCAGGTGTTTGCACTCCGAAAAGGCGTATTCCCCTATGCCCGCCATAGTGGAGGGAAGCTCCACGGAACGGATACGTCCCCAGCCGTCAAAGCAGAAACTGTCTATCATTGTATAGCCCTCGGGAATGACTATATCGGATTTCAGGCGGAATTTATTTGCGTCCTTTTTGCGGAAAACTCTCGCCTCTATGTTTATCTTTTCGTCGGATTTCTTGACGGGAGTTTCGGTCGGAGCAGTCTCTTCCGAATGTTTGGGTTCCTCTTTTTCGACAGCCCTCGGGACGTAATTCCAACCGAGGACGTGGGCAAAGCAGACGACAACGAACTCCGCAGCATTTTCCGACAGGAACATATCATCTGTCATATAGCTCTTTGCCTTCATGACGGAAATCTCCTGATTTTGCTCTTTGAGCATATTTTTCAGAACGCCTGCCGATATGACATTTCTGAACAGACGGCGTTCTTTTTCGCACTCGGGAATATAGTCGTTCAGCAGTGCAACGAATTTTGTAGGGTCTGTTACTATATCTCTTCCCTGTTCCTCAACGATTTTAGAAAGTCTCTCTGTTATCATGATGGTGTTGTCGAACCCCGGAACATTTTTCTTGACAGCCCTGTTGTTTTTTAACGTGATACTCTCAGCACCCTGTAATTTTCGTGATACGGGCGTACCGCACTCAGGGCAGACGGCATAATCGGGCATAATTTCGGCATTGCACTTTTCACACCGCATAAATCAACTCTCCTTACTGGTTTTTTGTGACTGACTGCACATTGAACACTATAATTATTATAATTATATATTATTTAAGCGTTCAGGTACAGCTGATAAATAATAAAAAAATATTACAAGCAAAAATAACAACGTATTCACTTATAAACAAGTATAACACTTCTTACGATAATTGTCAAGCAATTTTGTAAATAAAGATTAAATTCGGACTTCTATAGAAAAATCACAAAAAAATTCCCCCTCTGCGGTAAGGGGGAGGGGAATTTTCAAAAAAAAACTTCTCGGGCGGGGACTGTCTCAGCCGTGACACTCTACGTTGATTACGAAACGGAACTTTGGACTATAACCGTTCAGGCGGGGTCTGTTTCGTGGGGGACTGTCCCAGTCGTGACACTCTCCGTTGGCTCCTGAACCTGATTTTGGACTATATCTGTCGGACTGTTGACGGACAGCCCGCTGAACTCCATTTTCAGATTATTTGCAGGCATTTCAAAAGCCGACAGATTTCCGTCTTTGTCGGCAGTTATGACGTAGTCCCCCGAATCGAGAGTACCCGATATTTCGAGCATACCGTCATTTTCTGTGCCGTTCAGCTCCTCCGCACGGGCGTTTTTGTCAACAGCGTCTATCAGGTTCACAAGCATAGCCTTGACGGGCAGGGCGGATTTTGGCACGGAAAAACTAAGTCCCTTATATGTAGCCTCAACGTTTCCCTCACTGAATTTCAGATTTACTCCGCTCAGAGTGTTGGGGGAGGAAAACTCCGTCTCCCACTCTCCGTCGCCTATCCTCTTGACGGTACACTCGGCGGTCAGGCGGTCAAGAGTTATCACGGCATCGGAAGTAAAAGATGCGTTCAGATTGTTTTTTCTTGATGAACTTGGTTTAAGCGGACTTGAACACGCTGTCGAGAGTATAGTGCAGACGACAGCGATTGAAATAAATTTTTTCATAGAAAATCATCTCCCACAGAAAGTTTTTTTGATATTTGTTTTTAATATCAATATTTTAACTTCCCGTCTGTGGAGACGGATTTTTTATGATACCGCTGTTTTTCCACACTCCCCGATTTTTCCGAAAGTTTCGGGAATACACGAGATAAGGTCACTCGGGAGCATGGAGTACTTACCGAATTTTTCCGCACATATGTCTCCCGCAAGACCGTGGAGGTACGCACCGATACAAGCCGATTGTGCATTGCCGTAGCCCTGTGCGGAGAGAGTGCCGACTATTCCCGCAAGTACGTCACCGCTGCCGCCCTTGCTCATTCCCGAGTTACCTGTCTGATTGACAAAAATTTTCTTGCCGTCGGCTATGACAGTCCCCGCACCTTTGAGGACAACGGTTATCTCAAATCTCTCCGCATATTTTCCCGCAAAAGTTATCCTGTTGCTGTTCACGACAGACGGCTCACAGTTCAGAAGTCTTGCCATCTCTCCGACATGGGGAGTAATTATAACGTCCGTGCCCTTGCTCAGTAATATATCTATGTCCGAAGCAATGCAGTTTATGCCGTCAGCGTCAACAATTACAGTGCCTTTTGCGTTTTGGAGGACAAATTTTGTCAGTGCAACGGTGTCGTTTGTGACACCCATTCCGCAGCCTATGACGACAGCATCAGCCCTCCGCAGTTCTTTGAGCAGACGGTTTTTGTTGTCGTCAAAGAGCATAAAGCCGTCATAATCGCAGTCCATTTCGAGAAAAGTCGCCTCGGGGGCGAGTACGGAAACGGTGTCAATGCACTTCTCAACAGACGCAAGTTTCACAAGTCCCGCACCCGCACGCAACGCACCGAGTACGGCAAACACCCCTGCCCCTCTCATCTGTGAACTTCCCGCAATTACAAGGACTCTCCCGAAATCGCCCTTGTGGGAGTCCTCCTCACGCTTTTTAGGGAAATTTCTAAGATTATCACTGTCAATAAGAAAATATTCCCTGCCGTCCTCCGAATTTGCAAGGGCATTTTCGGGTATACCTATATCGGCAACGGTTATTTTTCCGCAGTATTTTTTGAGGGGGTACTGTGTCATGCCTGTCTTCATAAAGCCGAAAGTGACAGTCTCATCAGCCTTGAAAGTGCCGTCGGAGACCGTGCCCGTCTCACAGCTTCCACCGCTTGGAACGTCCACGGCTATTTTGTAAGCATTTGTACTCATTGCGAATATGTCTGCCATGTCCTTTTCAAGCTGACCGTGGAAACCCGTGCCGAAAACGCCGTCAACGAGAATATCGGCTTTTGAGACCGCCTGTCTTATCGCACTGACACGCTCATTTTCTCTTTTCAGCATTTCTTTTGTCGAGGGATCTGTGACGGGCTTTTCGGCTTCAGATGTCGGAACAGTCATGAAATCTATCTCCATAGCCTCAAGGACAGCCTGGATTTTCTCCTGCCTGTAGCCCGTCACTATTTTTACTCCCGTATTTTCAAGATGACCGAACATCTCCTCAGAGAGAGAAGTGGACGGTTTCCCGCAGAGGTTCACGACCGTAACGCCGTAACCTGCACGAGCGAGTATATCAGCCGAGACAAAGCAGTCACCGCCGTTATTTCCCGAACCCGCCAGAAAGACAACCGATATTTTTTCGGGTTCGTCAAAATTTTTCTCCGAGCAGTGACGCATTATAAGGCGTGCTGTCTGTCTGCCCGCATTTATCATAAGCTCTCTCTTTGAGACACCGAGTTTCTCACAGCGGTTCTCAGTATTTATCATCTGTTTTGGTGTGACTATCTGCATTTTACTCTCCTTAGATTTTAGATTAGATTAAATAAATTAAATTATATAAAATTAAATTGAATTAAATTAAATAAAATAAAAATTATTTCTTGGCTCTCAAAGCTCTCGGCAGTGATTTGTTTATAACTTCAAGCATATCTTCATTCGGACAGAAGACAAGCCTTGTGTTTCCGTACTCCTCATCGGGAAAATCGGCGTAGTACTCCTCCGAGGCGATATTGCTGGAGGCGATTATAAGAGTCATATCACCCGAATCATCGGTGTCGTCGAGGTACTTGCCGAATGCGGAGAATTTGGCGACATTGACACTTATGAGATGTTTTCTCTTTTTCTTTGCAATAATTTTGTCAATATCGAGTTCACCGTTTGTAAAGGCGTACTCATATTCCACATAAAAATTCTGTACATTGAAATAAACTCCCACTCCGCACGCCACCGCCGCTATGAGTGATGCAAGGGAGATAACGGGAACAGACAGCATAAGCATTGCAACGGCTATAAAAGCCACTGCCGCAATTACTCCCGCCACATTTTTCAGTATCAGCTTTTTCTTGTCCGAATTGGTCTGTTGTTTGACAATAAGCTGTTCGGCAAAAACGTCCATAGGTAAAAAAAACACTCCTCTCGTGGAAAAAATCTCTTTTTTCAGGGTAAAGACCGCAGATATTAAAATTCTGCGGTCTTTTGTCTTTTCGGAATTTCTTTGCGTATGCGGACATCTCTCACTTATCTGCTACCTCCGTTTCGGTGACTTTTTTGTAAAGTTCATCGGCTGAAAGGGGTTTGGAGTAGTAATAGCCCTGAAAACTGCTTACTCTGAAACGCCTGAGAAAGTCTCTCATTTCGGCTGTCTCCACGCCCTCAACGCATACCTCGGCGGAGAAGGAGTGTGCGAGTTCGGATATAAACTGCACGGTGTTGCGGTCCGAGGAACTCTCTTCAATATTTTTTACAAACTCCCTGTCTATTTTGACAGTGTCAATGGGCAACTCACGGAGTACACCGAGTGACGAAAAGCCCGTGCCGAAGTCGTCCAGAGCGACTTTAACGCCCCTCTGCTTTAGCATTGCGAACATATTTTTCAGCAAGTCCATGTCCAGAAGCCTGCACCTCTCCGTTATTTCAAGACAGAGATTTCTTGCGGGAAAACCCGTCTCATCGAGCAGATTGAAAACCTGTGTGACAAAATCGCTCTTTTCGAGCTGTGCATATGAGAGGTTGACATTCATAACCATGTCGGGGTACTTTTCGAGGAATTTTTTTCCGTCTATCATAGCCTGTCTCATAATCCACTTGCCGAGTTCGGGGAAAAGCATATCCTGTTCGAGTACAGGAATGAACTGCACAGGCGGTACAGTGCCGTATTTTGAACTCTTCCAGCGTATAAGAGCCTCCATGCCCTTCAGTTTTTCGGTTTCGGAGTTGACAATCGGCTGATAGCAGAGGAAAAAGCCCTCACACTCCTCCGCAACGCTGCTCCTTATGACATTCAGCTTTTCAAGATTCTGACGGTTGTCCTCACTGCAAGAGCTGTCAAACACGACCATTTCACCGAGATGGCTGTGTTTTGACTGATAATAGGCTGCTTTAAGGCAGGAGTGGAGCGTTTCGGGGGAGATGTTGAAATTCTCCGTAAACACAACTCCCGCATTGAGTGAGACATTTATTTTCTCGTTGTCAACGTAGAAATCCTTTGTGAACTTTTTCTGCAACTCCTTGTAGAGTTTCCCCGCAGAGGGTATGTCGAGTTTATCCGAAATGACGGTAAATTTTGTACCGTCAAGCCTGTAGACCGTTCCGTACGGTCTGAATTTGTCCTGTATACAGTAGGCGATTTTCTGTAAAACTCTGTTTCCAAATTTATAGCCGTAAACGTCATTTATGTCCGAAAAGCTGTTCAGACCGATTATCAGGGCGAGTGCGGGAATATTTTTCCCCGACATCGCTTTGAGGTCGTCAAAGCAGGCGTAAAGGCTTCTCAGACCCGTTACGGAGTCGATATAGCTTCCGACACCGTGATTTCTTATTGCACCGCAGAAATATTCGGGTTTTCCATCTGCATCTTTTATGACCACTCCACGGCAAGTACAGGTGGTATAAGTGCCGTCAGCGGTCTTTGCACGGTACTGCATATCGTGACCGAAAGACTGTCCCGAAAAAATTTCGTCTATATTTTTGTGATAACCCTCTCTGTCCTCGGGGTGTATGAAGTTCTCCCAGATTCCGCCTGCATTGTACATATACTCATTCGGCAGACCAAAATAGTCAACAGCGGTTTTTGACCAGCGTGACAAGTCCTGTGCCATATCGCAGACGTACACATATGAGCCGTCGGCTATAATCGAGACAGCTTCAAACAGGCTGTCAAGTTTTGTACTCCTGTCTCTGTTCATACCACTCACTTCTTTCCGTAAATTTTAGATTTTTTTAACAGAATGGATAATTACCGACAATTATTATAGCATATTTTTGTATAAAAATCAATATGCGAATTGCACATATCCTCAGCGGATATTTTGACAATTCTGCCAAAAAAATTCTTTTGCCGAATAAATATTTATAAATAACGTTAAAAATAAAACAAATGAGACAAAAAACTGCACTCCCGCCTTGCAAGACGGGAGTACAGAAAAATTCCCTTGATTTTTAATTTAACATCACGTCTCAGCGGACTATTATTCCCCCGCCTGCCCAGTTTGTACTTATCTTTCCGTACAGTTTCGCCATGAATTTTGTCCTTGCGGTTTTGGAGAAAGAGGTAACGAGGAAGGCGACGAGGACTGTCATGCAGGCGGCGACAACGAGACCTGTGACTTTGTTGGGAATGAGGAGAAGAGAGAGAGTCCAGATGACAGCCACAAGGAGAAGTATTATCGGCAGACAGAAGTTTGCGAAATTTCTGTTGTTCATCTTTATGTAACGCTGTATGTCGTGGGAGCTCAAACTCTCTGAATAGCGTGCTATAAAAGAATCGGGTCTTGCCCAGTTGCAGAATTTTTTTATGCTGTCGAATTTCACGGAGAAATCCTGACCCGTGCTTGTCACACGGTAGTTGACACTTATACCGCCGTTGTTGTCGGCATCCATTATGTGGACAACGTTTCCCGTGCCCGCCTGACCGTTTATTGTCTTTGTCACGAGAAATTTTCTGTCTATGGCATCTTCTATATCGTTCAGCAAATACGTCATAATAAAACCCCTTACACATTTAATATTATTATTTATTATATAATGTTTTATTTTTAATATTCGTTACATTATTGCATATTGTAGTGTCGCCCGCCCGAAATCACTATGCAACTATATATCATCCGATAATATTATAACATAAACGGTAAAAAAATTCAAGTGACGGACGGGAATTTTTTTCTCCGCACGGGAACATATTGCGGAGAATTTTCGGGGTATTTTTGAGGAATTTTTGTGCAATTTCCACAAAAAAGAAATTTCACTTGAAAGGGGAGTGCGATAACCGTTACCAATTATATATAATAAATATATTAAATAATGGTACACCTTGAAATGCCGAATCGTTGGAAAATTTTTTCGCCTGCTGTTTACATTTTTCACGCTTATAATATAAATTACAACTTTATAAAATAGTTTTCAGCTGTTTTTCCGATAAAAAAGTGTTGACAAACACGGTTGATTGTATTATAATGATATTTGTGAAAATAACGCAGAGAGAATAGTCTGCTGAAAACTGAGGTGCGAGATGTCAAGAAAATTATCAGAAAAATCGGGTTCCAGACAGTACATGATAATAGCTGTCGCAATGCTCTCCGTCGTGTTCATTGCGGAGATAGTGATATTTGTCCTTCTGAGCAGTTCCGAGGCTTCAAAATCGCCGATGGCTGTAGATGCGGACATAATAGAGCCTATAACAATGGCGGTCACGGAGACCACTACCGAGCCTGTCGAGACCACTACCACAGCTGCCGAATCGGCGGGAATATCGGTGGTCTACCCGAAAAAGACCGAGACGACAAGGACTTTGGGGGACGACTACAGCGAGAAAAATATTCTGCTGATGGACGCTTCCACGAGTGACATAATAGCTTCAAAGAACGAGGAGGAGAAGATGTACCCCGCTTCAATGACAAAAGTCATGACGCTGATTGTCACGGTGGAACACATAAAGAGCCTTGAAGACAAGGTGGAGATAACTGCCGACATGATTGACCCGATGATTGAACTTGACGCTTCAAGAGCGGGATTTATGGCGGGGGAGACTCCCACTATAGAGCAGGTCCTCTACGGAATAATACTTCCGTCGGGAGCAGATGCCTGTCTTGCGGCTTGTTCATACGTCGCAGGTTCGGAGGCGGCTTTTGTTGAACTCATGAACCAAAAAGCTCAGGAGATAGGCTGCAAGAACACGCATTTTGTAAATTCGAGCGGTCTGTACGACGAAAACCACTACAGCACGGCTTCCGATATGGCTGTAATTTTGTCGTACGCAATGAGGAGTGACCTTTGCAGGACTGTTTTGTCCACGGAGACTTATAACCTTCCCGCCACGGAGCAGAACCCCGACGGAATTTCCCTGACGAGTACGCTCTTTTCGAGAATGTACGGTGACGAAATGCCGAATGTGGTGGTAAAGGGCGGAAAGACGGGTTACACGGACGAGGCTATGCACTGTGTTATGACTTTTGCACAGGCAAACGGCAAGGAGTATGTCCTTGTAATAGCAGGCTGTCCGACAAAGTCCGCATCTACATATGACACGCTCAGTCTATACAGTGTACTCTGTGCAGGCGGTGAGCCGTACGACCCCGAAAAGAACGAACGCCGTGGAACGTGATAAATTCGGGAGTGCGGATTGATTATGTCGGACTGTTGAATATTTAATTATCATAAAGACGGGGGAGGATTTTCTGTTCCGTCGGTGCGGAAGGGGGAGACAATGAAAAGACAGCACAGGAAAAAGCGTAAGAAAAAAATGACTTTGAGACTTGAAAATATAGCTGCTCTGCTGACGGTGTGTCTTGCGGTCATACCTTTGGCGGACGCAGTAAGACGGGATATGTTTTTCCCCTCCACTCTTGAAAAGACAGGCGTTGACGGGGCGTTCCCGTCATCAGCCGAGAGCAGGCTGAGAAAGAGTTCGAGAAAGACGGATTCGGACGGAGAGGGTGCACAGTACATCGGTTCGTTTGAGGTTGCAATGAAGTCCTCACAGCTTGCGGAGGGACTTCTTGCGATTGCCGACAATACGCACCCGATTAAAAAAGCAAAGTCGGGAGACCTGATAGACCTTGTGAGTATGAAAAATGAGTACTATTCGATTGCGAACGAGTCGCTTGTCATGAGTTACGAGTCTGCATGGGCGTTAAATGAACTTATGTACGCCTATGCGATGGACACGGGGCTGTCCGATTTTGTCGTCTACAGCACTACGGAGCAGAATATTCAAGGGGACTCTCTCTGCCGTGACTATTTCCCGGAGAGCGTTTCGGGAAATACTTTTGACGTGGCTGTGTTGTCATACGGGGAGATGGTAGCCTATGACGGTTCTGACACCGAAAAATGGCTTGTTGAACACTGTTATGAGTACGGCTTTATAGTCAGATACCCGGAGGGAAAGGAAAATTTCACAGGTCACGAATACTGTCCGTGGCACATAAGATATGTGGGAAAAGCCCACTCCTATGTGATGCACAACAGGGATATGTGCCTTGAGGAGTACATGGAGTTCATAAAAAATTACACTGTCGAAAAACCGTATTCCTGTCAGGCGGGAAATGGCATATACAATATATCGTACACCCCTGCACTGTCGGACGAGACAGGTGTGAAAGTGCCTATAAACGGCAACTACACTATTTCCGGAAATAATAAAGACGGCTTTATTGTGACTGTCCTGATGAACGTTTCCAAGTAGTTTTTAAGGGGGGAACGCCGTTTCCCCTTGTTTAAGAGGGATTTTTTTCTCATAAATTAAATCGTACAAAAGTATAATATCATGAGGTGATTTCATTGAGGAGACTTCTTGATATTATTTTTGTGACGGCGTTTTTTGTGGCTGTGCTTGCGGTGATGTCAATGGACGTTGATACGTCGGAGCAGGAAAAAGTTGAGATCGAGAATAAAAATTCATATGTGCTTATAGAGGCTCAGACAAGGGCGGTCCTTGACGGCAAGGGCGAGAGCGTTAGGAAAAACGGCGGTTACATGACAAAACTGATGACGATTTTGCTTGTTGCGGAGGACATAGAGAGTAAAAAATATTCTCTGACGGACGAGTGTACAGCATCACAGTCCGTGACGGGTACGCAGGGGGCAGTCGTGTGGCTGGAAGCGGGCGACAAAATGACTGTCGAGGAACTTCTGAAGTCCGTGATAATAGGCAACGCAAATGACGCTTCTGTGGTGCTTGCGGAGAAGTCGGCGGGGACTGTCGAAAAATTTGTGGAGAACATGAACAGCAGGGCTTATGAACTTGGTCTTGACGGCACGCACTTCTGTTCCTCCGACGGTTTCCGTCAGGACGGTGAATTTACAACGGCTTATGATGTGGCGGTGGTGTGTGCGGAAATTTCAAAGTACGACTTTTTAAGGAAGTATTTCAAAACAAGACGTGATTTTGTGAAGTCGGGGCAGACCGAACTTGTGAACGAAAACCCTCTTGCAGGAAGTTTTGAAAGCCACATAGGTTTCAAGGCGTGTCATTCGGAGGATTCGGGGTACTGCTGTGCGGAGGGCGGTGTCAGTGAAAACGGCACTGTCTATATATCGGTGGTTTTAGGTGAGGAAGATTCGGACAAATCTGTGGGTACTGCAAAGAGGCTTGTCAAATCGGGTTTCAGCGACTACAGGGTGACACAGGCTGTCTATCCCGACGAGATACTGAGACCGCTTGAAGTCAGATATGGAGTCTCCCACGCCGTTGAACTGAAACTAAAGGGGAGTACTGCTCTTGTAGTGCCGAAAAGTGTCAAGGAACTCACGACGGTTACAGTCCTGCCCGAATACGTCTTTGCACCCGTGAAAAAGGGCAGACAGCTTGGAGTTACCGCTTTTTACAGCGGAGACGTGCTTGTGTGCGAAACGCCTGTAGTGGCAGTCGAGGAAGTAAAGAGACTTTCTTACGGCTATGTGCTGAAATATCTGTTGTTGAATATGTTCAAATAATGCGGTTAAAATGCGTGAAATTTATATAGAAGTCACAAATAATAAATAGTTTCTGAAATATGCTTGAAAAATCCCCGAAAATATTGTATTATATATTTGGTAAATTATATATATGCGGACAGTTTCGGTGCTGTCCGACATGGAGGTAATTCATATGTCATTGAAACTAAATACAAAATATCTGTCGGAGTATATAAATCCCGATGAAATCGAGGGTATAAGACCGCAGGCAGAGTCGGCGGTTTCCGCTCTTCACAACAAAACAGGTCTCGGAAGTGATTTTCTGGGCTGGGTGAACCTCCCGACCGACTACGACAAGGAAGAGTTTGCAAGAATCAAAGCGTCTGCCGAGAAGATAAGAAAAAATTCCGAAGTTCTGATAGTAATCGGAATAGGCGGTTCATATCTCGGAGCAAGGGCTGTTATAGAGCTTCTCCGCTCACCCCTCTATAACAATCTCTCAAAGGACACTCCCGATATATACTATGTCGGAAACAGCATAAACCCCACATATTTAAGTGAGATAATCTCAATCTGTCAGGACAGGGATTTCTCCGTGAATGTGATTTCAAAGTCGGGAACTACTACAGAACCTGCCCTTGCGTTCAGGATTTTCAAGAAGATGATTGAGGAGAGATACGGCAAGGAGGAGGCAAAGAACAGAATTTTTGCCACCACCGACAAGGCAAGGGGTACTCTCAAAAATCTCGCTGATTCGGAAGGGTATGAGACTTTTGTAATTCCCGACGATGTGGGCGGAAGATTTTCCGTGCTGACCGCTGTGGGACTTCTCCCGATTGCAGTCGCAGGCTGTGACATAGACGCACTTATGAGGGGTGCACAGATGGCACAGGCTGATTTCGGTGCAGATTTTGAGAACAACGACTGCTACAAGTACGCCGCTATAAGGAACATTCTCTACAGAAAGGGCAAATCTGTCGAGATGATGATTTCCTACAATCCGAGTTTCGTAATGATGTCGGAGTGGTACAAGCAGCTGTTTGGTGAGAGTGAGGGCAAAGACAACAAGGGCATATTCCCCGCTTCCGCCATATTCTCAACGGATTTGCACTCAATGGGACAGTACATTCAGGACGGTGCAAGGATAATGTTTGAGACGGTCGTGGACATTAAAGAGGTAAAACAGGATATTTTCCTTGAACCCGATGCGGAGAACCTTGACGGTCTGAATTTCCTTGCAAATCAGAATATGTCGGTTGTGAACAGAAAGGCTTTTGAGGGAACTGTCCTTGCACACACAGAGGGCGGTGTGCCGAATATAATTCTTGAGCTTGACAGGGTTGATGAGGAGAATATAGGTTACATGATTTACTTCTTTGAAAAAGCCTGTGCGGTTTCGGGCTATATGCTCGGAGTAAATCCGTTCAACCAGCCGGGAGTTGAGAGTTACAAGTCAAATATGTTCGCACTTCTCGGCAAGCCCGGTTATGAGGGTGCAAAGGAAGCTCTTGAGGCAAAACTCGGTTCATAATTATGATATTATAAATAATATTACAAAAAATAATATTATAAATAAAAAAAGGAGTTACTATCATGATAAAACTTATCACAGGAAGAAAAGGTTCGGGAAAGACTAAAGTCCTTATCGACAGGATAAATGACGCTGTCAGGACGACAAACGGAAGTATTGCCTGCATAGAGAAAGGCTCTACAGTGAGATACTCAATAAGCCGTAAGGTGAGATGGTGCGACACGGAGTACTACAAGATAGAGGGCTACGAGGCTTTTTACGGCTTTGTTGCGGGACTTCTTGCGAGCAACTACGACATAACCGATGTCTTTGTTGACGGTATATTCAGAATAGGCGGAAGAGATTACGACGAGTTCGGAAAACTTCTTGAAAAGCTGGACGAGCTGACGGGTGACGATGTTACCGTGACTTTCACGGTTTCGGCAGATGCGGAAGAGCTTTCCGACAGCGTAAAGCAGTTCATAGGCTGATTTTAAGGAAAAATTTGAAACTGACTCTTGACATATTGCCGAGAATGGTGTATAATTTATTTTATAATGCTCTGATAGGATTTTTTGTGTTATGAAGATTGATTTAAGACAGATTTTCAATATAGTCGGAGAGTCGAGGAATTTCCGTGCCTGCATTGATATGGACGTGCTTGACGGTATAAAGGGCTGGAGCTTCACAGCTCCCGTCAGGCTGTCGGGGAGAGTTTCAAACAGAGCCGGGGTGGTCACGCTTGACTACACGGCGGAATTTTCACTCAATGTACTCTGTGACAGGTGTCTGAAGAAGTCCGTACGGGATTCCGTCATGCACTTTTCGCACACTGTTATTCCCGCCGAGGCGGTCGGTGACAGTGACGATGATGACTATTATGTCAGGGCTGAAGGTCAGAGTATTGAACTCAATGATGTAGCGGTCACGGATATTCTGCTTGAACTTCCGTCAAAGAACCTGTGCAGGGAGGACTGCAAAGGTCTGTGTCCCGTGTGCGGGTGTGACCTCAACGAAGGTCCGTGTGACTGCCCCAAGTAAAAGGAGGTGCTTGAAGTTGGCTGTACCAAAGAGAAAAACTTCAAAGGCAAGACGTGACAAGAGACGTTCTGCCGTATGGAAACTGGATATGCCTGCAATGGCAAAATGCAGTAATTGCGGTGCTTACAAAGCTCCGCACAAGGTTTGCAAGAATTGCGGATTCTATAAGGGCGTAGAGGTTCTCAAACTTGACGCTGAATAAAAGTGTAAACCTGAAACGGAAGGGGAGGAGGATTTTTTTCTTCTCTCCTTTTTGAATTTTCTGAGGGGGAGCTTTTATCAAATGGTTGAGATAAAAAATATAACAGAAAAATCGCCTGTGGACGGCACGGGGATACGTCGGGGAGATTTTCTGATAAGTATAAACGGCAACGAGATAAATGACGTTCTTGATTATATGTACTACTCTGCGGAGGATTTTGTCAGGATAAAATTCATGCGTGGGGAGGAGTTTTTTGAGACCGATATAACAAAAAACGAGTATGACGATTTGGGGCTTGAATTTGAGACTTTTTTGATGGACGAAAAGAAGTCCTGCCGAAACAGGTGCATATTTTGTTTTATAGACCAGATGCCCCCCGATATGCGTGAGACACTCTATTTCAAGGACGATGATGCGAGACTGTCATTTTTGCAGGGGAACTATGTCACGTTGACCAATCTTGACGACAGCGACATAGACAGGATAGTAAAAATGAAATTCAATATAAATGTGTCTGTCCACACGACAAATCCGGATCTAAGAGTTAAAATGATGAGGAATAAATTTGCGGGGGAGAAGTTAAAATATATATACCGCCTTGCGGAAAACAAAATAGATATGAACTGTCAGATAGTGTGCTGTCCCGATGTTAATGACGGTGAGGAACTTGTGAGGACTTTGAGCGACCTTGAAAAGATTGCGGAGAGTATAACAAGTATAGCGGTAGTTCCCGTGGGAGTGACGAAGTACAGGGAAAAGTTGTACCCGATAAAAATTTTTACAAAACAAAGTGCAGGGGAGACCATAGACATAATAGAGAGTTTTCAGGAAAAATTTCTTGAAAAAACAGGGAGCAGGACTGTCTTTCCGTCTGACGAATTTTTTCTGATTTCGGGCAGGGAGATTCCACTTGCGGATTATTATGAGGACTACCCGCAGTACGAAAACGGCGTGGGAATGCTCAGAAGTCTTACAGACGAGTTTGAAGACGCTCTTGACTTGGCAGAGTGGAACGGTAGAAAACGTCAAGTTTCTATAGCAACGGGTTGCGGAGTGTACCCTATTATAGGGGAACTTGCAAAGAGAGCGTGCGGAAAATTTTCGGGTCTTGAATGCAAAGTTTACAGCATAGTGAATGATTTTTTCGGACACACTATAACGGTCACGGGGCTGATAACGGGGCGGGATTTGGTTGCACAGCTAAAGGGAAAAGAACTCGGTGAGGAGCTTTTAATATCTGAGGCAATGCTGAAGCGTGACGAAAAAATTTTTCTTGACGATGTTCCGCTTGACGATGCAGAGAGGGAACTCAGTGTGAAGATAAGAGTTGTGCGTAATGACGGTTACGAACTTTTAGACGGCATTCTTGGAAGTTAATAATAAAAAAATTTTTATAAAAATATTTATATAAAAAGAGAGGAGATGTGTAAATATGTCATTACCGGTAGTTGCGGTAGTCGGCAGACCTAACGTCGGAAAATCGACACTGTTCAACAAGCTGATAGGAAAGAGACTCTCAATAGTGGAGGACACCCCCGGCGTTACGAGAGACAGAATTTATTCGGAGTGCGAGTGGAGGGGACGCAAATTCATGGTAGTGGACACGGGCGGTATAGAGCCCGACAGCAACGACCCGATACTTGCACAGATGCGGAGACAGTCGGGGATAGCTATCGAAAAAGCGGACGTAATAGTCTTTGTGGCGGACATAAGGTGCGGAGTAACTCCCGATGACTACGCTGTTGCGGAAATGCTTATAAAAAGCGGTAAACCCGTTGTTTTGTGTGTAAACAAGGTGGACTCTCTCGGGGAGACACCTATGGAACTGTATGAATTTTACAATCTTGGACTTGGTGAGCCGTACCCTGTTTCTTCTGTACACGGTCACGGCACGGGCGATATGCTTGACGCAGTTTATGACAATCTGCCTGAAAGTGACGAGGAGGAGTACGGGGAGGACTATATAAAAGTCGCAGTAATAGGCAAGCCCAATGCGGGGAAGTCTTCACTTATAAACAAAATAGCAGGCGAGGACAGAGTAATAGTCTCGGACATAGCGGGTACTACGAGAGATTCAACGGACACAGTCATAGAAAACGACTACGGGAAATTTGTCTTTATAGACACGGCAGGCATAAGAAAGAAGTCAAAAGTCACGGAGAGAGTGGAGCATTACAGCGTTCTGAGGGCTTATATGTCTGTTGACAGGGCAGACGTTTGTATCATAATGCTTGACGCTACAGAGGGTTTCACGGAGCAGGACTCAAAAGTTGCGGGTTACGCCCACGAAAAGGGAAAAGCGTGTGTAGTAGCTGTAAACAAGTGGGATTTAGTTGAGAAGAACGACAAGACAATGCAGGAGTTCAGGGAGAAACTTGAAAAGGACTTCAGTTTCATGTCGTACGTACCGTTTGTGTTCATATCCGCAAAGACGGGACAGCGTATAGACAGGCTTTACGAGTTGATTAAATATACAAACGAGCAGAACAGCATGAGGATTTCAACGGGAATGCTCAATGACGTTCTTGCATATGCTGTAACGAGGGTACAACCGCCGTCCGACAAGGGCAGGAGACTGAAAATTTACTACATGACACAGCCCTCCACAAAACCGCCGACTTTTGTGACGTTTGTGAACAGAGCAGATCTGTTTCACTTTTCATACAGGAGATATATAGAAAACCAGATACGTTCCGCATTCGGCTTAGAGGGTACACCCGTGAGATTTATAGTGCGTGAAAGAGGAGAGAACGACAAATGACAGTCTACATTTCGGCTATAGTAATATCCGCACTGATAGGTTATCTTCTGGGGAGTATAAACTCTGCAATAATAACGGTCAGACTTCTGAAACATCAGGACATCAGAACTATGGGAAGCTGTAACGCAGGTTTGACAAATACACTGAGGTGTTGCGGAAAGACGTGTGCAGTGATAACTCTTGCGGGGGACTTGCTTAAGGGAGTTGTTGCAGTGGTGCTATCAAGGTGGATATGCTCGGAATTTTCGGCAGGTCTTGCACCCGACAACGATACGCATTATATAGGTTACATTGCAGGATTTTTCGCCATAATAGGACACGTTTTCCCGATATATTTCAGATTCAAAGGCGGGAAAGGCGTTCTTGTGGGAGTTTCCACTTTTATAGCAGTAGATGCGAAAGTATTTTTAGTACTGATAGTAATTTTTGCGATAGTTCTGAGTATCTCGAAATACGTCTCACTCGCCTCTGTCATAGCGACTGCACTCGCCCCTGTTGCGACGTTTTTTCTGGCGTGGGTAAATAACAGTTTCGGGAGAAGCCTGCTGTACGGGATTCTGACTGTTCCCATGGCGTTTGTTATAATATTTATGCACAGGGGCAATATAGAGCGACTTAAAAACGGTACGGAGCGAAAACTCTCTGTACATAAAAACAATTGACCTTATTCGGAAAAATAACAGACAAAAAGGGGGATTCATATGAAAAAATTTGCAATATACAAGGGGGAGACAGGTTTTCGCTACCACAGGTATATTGAGAGAATGGACGAACTCGAAGGGGACAGACTGTCCGAAATAATAACCGAAGACAAGCTCCCCGTTGTAATCGACGACAGGGGAGGTTATTTCAGATTTGACAGAAATGACTACAATTTTTCGGAGATAATTGAGACCGACAAGGACTGTCCGCTGAGTCTTGAAAAGATGTATTTCAGAAATGACGACAAGTTCAAACTCGGATGGATCTCCCCCGAAGGCGACACATATTCCTGTGACTACACCTCACATACAAAGTGTGCGAAGGTCATAGCGGAGAAATTTTTCCCTGAGACTTCTCTTCCGGAGAGGACTCTCGGCAAGGCGGGCTGGCTTAAAGTCATAGACTCTTGGAACGGCACACAGCGTGAACACGGGCAGTTTGTGTACTCCCTGAGCGGAAAAATCACAAAAAAGCAGGCGGACAGGCTCTTTGACCTTGGACTGTACGACAACGCAGAGGTTCGGGAACTTCTGAAAAACTGTGAAAATGACTGGTAAAGTATATGGGTGCAGAATTTCGGTTCTGCACTTTTTTATTGGAGCGTTTTTGAGGGGGGTATTGTTTTGTGGGGGGGCTCTGCCCCCCACACCCCCTGCCAAAGGGGGAACCCCCCTTTGGAAACCCGTGATTAGATATTTTTAGTTTTGCGACTATTCAGGTTTAAGCGGAACTGTATGGGGTGGGAGTGTTTCGTCTGTGGGAATAATCATGGGGGGTCTGGGGGGATACTTCCCCCCAGCGGGGTCAAGGGGCAGAGCCCCTTGTGGGGGTTCAGGGGGCAAAGCCCCCTGCCTCCTATCGTTCATAAAAAATTATGGACGAAAATCCCAATGGTGCAGGAGACAATTGCCCCCTAATCGTTCATAAAAGAATTGGGGGACAAAGTCCCCAATAGTCCACGAAAAAATTATGGACTTCAAGAACATGAATTATAATTTTATTTTTTTCTTGAAATTTTATTTTCTATGTGATATAATATAACTGTATGGAATTAAGTGAAAAAAGTTTAATATTATATGAGGAGGCTGGCTTATGAAAAAAGTGCAGATTACTGAAACAGTCCTGCGAGATGCACAGCAGTCACTGATCGCCACCCGTATGCCGTATGACGACTACGAGGACATTCTTGACGATATGAACAAGGCAGGATATTATTCGGTCGAGTGTTGGGGCGGTGCGACATTCGACTCATGTCTGAGGTATCTTGACGAAGATCCTTGGGAGAGACTGAGAAACCTGAAAAAACATCTCCCCGACACGAGACTACAGATGTTACTGAGAGGACAGAATCTTCTCGGCTACAAACACTATCACGATGACGTGGTTGAGAAGTTCATAGAGCTGTCCATAAAGAACGGAATAGACATAATCCGTATATTTGACGCTCTGAACGACTTCAGGAACATTGAAACGGCTCTGAAATCTGTCGTAAAGCACAAGAGAAAGAAGACTATAGCGTCGGGTTGCATAGCCTACACGCAAAGTCCCGTACACACCGTTGACAAGTACATAGAGATGTGCAAGGAACTGAAAGCTATGGGATTTCAGACAATATGCCTGAAAGATATGGCGGGAACTATGTCGCCGTGGGAGGCTGAACACCTTATAAAGGGCATAAAGGACGCAATCGGTGATATGACACTTATCCTGCACACGCACTGTACAACAGGTATGGCTTATATGACACTGACAAAGGCTATAGAGTCGGGAATAGACGTAATAGACTGTGCGGTATCGTCATTTTCGGGAGGCACTTCACAGCCTGCCACGGAGACTATGTACTATGCCATGAAACAGTACGGAATAGAGACAGGTCTTGACGAGGACGTTATAAACAAGGTGAACGACTTTTTCAAGCCGTTGAAACAGAAGTATATAAACGGCGGTCAGCTAAATCCGAAAAGTCTCGCCACAGATGCACAGGCACTCGTCTACAAAGTACCGGGGGGAATGCTGTCAAATATGATTGCAAATCTCACCGACATGAACGCTATGGACAGATTTGACGACGCACTCGCCGAAATTCCGAGAGTGAGGGCGGATATGGGCTATCCTCCGCTTGTTACACCCCTTTCGCAGATGGTGGGAAATCAGGCTGTCACGAATGTCCTTGTGGGAGAGAGATACAAGAACATCTCAAAAGAGATAAAGAATTACATAAAGGGAGAGTACGGAATTGCCCCTGCACCCATAGATGAGGAACTCAAAAAGAAAGTACTCGGTGAGGACGGAGAACCTGTGGACTGCCGTGAGGAGGACAAAAAGCGTACGGGAGAGGATTTCAAGTCCGCAAAAGAGGCACTCGGAGACCTTTGCCGTTGCGAAGAGGACGTTATGAGTTATATTTGCTATCCCGACCAGACTGTCAAATTCCTCAAAGAGCAGAAGGAAAAGGCAGAGAGAGAATCTGTCTACACCATTGAGGAAATAGACGACAGTGCTGAGTAAAGATCGAGAGGAGTGTTTTTTTCAATGACGGACTATTCACTTTTTCTTATGAGACAGCTGAGTATAGGTGAAGCGGGAGTTACCGCTATACTCGGCTACTGCGTTGTATTTTTCGGACTTATACTCCTGATGTGCGTACTCTGCTGCACGGGTTCTTATTTTTCAAGCAGGGACACAAAAAAGGAGACAGAGAGTGCCAGAACTGCAAAGGGAGTCCAAAATAACGCTGTCCCCGTACAGACTGCCGTAAAGACTTCAGAACCTGCACCGGGTTCGGCAGGTCATGTAAAGTTGTACGACGTACCCGACAGGGAAGCTGTGCTTATAATGGCGATAGTCGCCGACAAGATGCAGAAACCGCTGAACGAACTGCATTTTATTTCAATCAGGGAGGTAAAAGATAAATGAAATACAGAGTAACTCTTAACGGAAAGACGTACGAAGTAGAGGTCGAACACGGAAAGGCGATACTTCTTGACGAGTATGAAGCTCTTGCACCTGCCAAATCTGCACCGCCTGCACAGACAGCTTCTGCACCTGTTGCACAGAGTACACCTGCACCCGCACAGAGTGCACCCGTTCAGTTGGGAGCGGGAGAACCTGTAAACGCTCCTTTCCCGGGAAATATAATCAGGGTGGACGTAAAACAGGGCGACACGGTAAAAGCGGGACAGATTCTTGTCATACTTGAAGCTATGAAGATGGAGAACGAGATAACTGCCCCCAAAGACGGCACTGTTGTACAGGTAGTCGTTGAAAAGGGTGCGGTAGTGAGTTCGGGCGACCCGCTCGTTGTGCTGGGCTGAACAGGGGGTGTGTATGTATGGATATTATCGAAACCCTTGAAACGCTATGGTTCAATTCGGGATTCCAGAGCTTCTTTGTGAACGGCGGTTGGAAAAACCTGATTATGATAGTGATAGCGTGTGTACTCCTCTATCTGGGCATAAAGAAAAAATTTGAACCGCTTCTGCTTGTGGGAATAGCTTTCGGGTGTCTGCTTGTGAACCTGTCCTATTTCGGACCTGAGTCAACTGACGCTCTCTACCACCCCGAACTTTGGGACAATTTTCTCAATTCCGAACATCAGGACTACCACAGTTACGGCACTATAATGGCTAAAGGCGGTCTTCTGGACATTCTCTACATAGGAGTTAAAGCGGGAATTTATCCGTCACTTATATTTATGGGTGTGGGAGCTATGACAGATTTCGGTCCGCTTATATCAAACCCGAAGAGCTTGCTGCTCGGAGCGGCTGCACAGATGGGAGTATTTCTTGCATTTTTTGGTGCGATATGTCTCGGATTTTCGGGTGAACAGGCGGCTTCAATAGGAATTATAGGCGGTGCGGACGGTCCTACCGCAATACTCCTGACGGGAAAACTCGCCCCCGAACTTCTCGGACCTATCGCAATAGCAGCTTACTCTTATATGGCTCTTATTCCTATGATACAACCCCCGCTTATGCGACTTCTGACTACCGAAAAAGAGAGACAGGTAAAAATGGAGCAGGCAAGGACTGTCTCAAAGACGGAGAAAATAATTTTCCCGATAATAGTTTCAATATTTGTAATACTTCTCCTGCCGTCCACAGCACCCCTTGTCGGCTGTCTGATGCTCGGAAATCTCTGGAGAGAGTGCGGAGTTACGGAGAGACTCTCCGACACCGTCCAGAATGCACTTATGAACATAGTTACAGTATTTCTCGGAATATCGGTCGGTGCGACGACTGCTGCCGACAGATTCCTCTCTCTCAGAACTATAGAGATAGTTTTCCTCGGTCTGACAGCTTTTGCTTTCTCGACAATCGGCGGACTTCTCATCGGAAAACTTATGTATAAACTTTCGGGCGGAAAGATAAATCCTCTTATCGGTTCGGCGGGAGTTTCGGCAGTACCAATGGCGGCGAGAGTTTCACAGATAGAGGGACAGAAAGCGAACCCCTCCAATTTCCTCCTCATGCACGCTATGGGACCGAATGTCGCAGGCGTTATAGGTTCTGCAATTGCAGCGGGATTTCTCCTTGCGGTGTTTGGGTAAAATAATAATATACTCAAGTCAAATATCTGTATACCGAAAAATTTGTGCAGACTGTTGACAAAAGTAAAAAAATATGTTATCATTAAGCACAGGGCTTTTTCTTGTCGGGAAATTGTCCTGTGCTGAAATTTTTTATATATTTATAGGAGGAATTTTTAATGAACAAATTTTTAGTAATTATTGCAGTGGTGGTTGTGTTGGGTGTTGCAGCTGCCTTTATTGTGACAAACATGGAAGACAAGCCCGAAGATGCCATAGAGACGGACTACTCAAGCAACTTTATTCCCGAAAAGACCATTCTGACGGGAGATATTATTGCGGAGTGTATACAGAATGCAGGTGAACTTGTGTGTCTGAAATACAGCTACACGGACTATGAGGAAATCGAAAATTCCAAGGAACTTTTTGATGACCTGAAAATTCCGTTCACTACAGAGAAACTTGTCGTACTCTATGACGGAATAATCAAGGGCGGTATAGACCTTGAAAAAATAAAGTATTACATAGACAACGATGAAATGACGGTTACTATGCTTCTGCCGAGACCTAAAATAATCTCTCACGAACTTGACACTAAAAACTTTGAATTTTTTGATGTTAAGAAGTCTGTTTTCAATGAGATTTCACCGCAGGAGTTTACCGACAATCTCGACCTTATGAAAACAAAAGCAGAATCGAAATTCAAAACGAATGAAGAGTATCGTGATGAAATTTACAAAAACGCTGAAACAATTCTCGGAGATTTGATTTCCATTTCGGGAATCGCTGACGGCTATGAACTCAACATTGTTTCGGAACTCCCCGAAGACTTTGATGTCCCCGAATCTACAGTAAGTTTCTATGATGATGAAGAAGACGAGGAAGAAGAGACCGAAGAGGGAACAGGTGAAGAAGAGGAGACCGAAGAGGAGACAGAGGAAGAGACGGAAGAGGAAACCGAAGAATAAAATAATTAAAACTTAAACAAATAAGATCCGCACGGAGTTTTTCCGTGCGGAAAATTTTTTTGAAAAAATTTCGGAAAACTATTGACAAATCGGAAAATATGTGTTACCATATAAGCGTAACAACTGTACTATCAACTTTAATACGCCTGTTACAGAAAGGAGAGCCTATGTTTTCTATTGACCTTACGAGCAGAGTGCCTATCTATGAACAGATTTGCGAAAAAATAATAGAGTTCATAATAAACGGCACTCTCACAGAACACGAACAGCTGCCGAGTGTGAGAAATCTTGCAAAGAGTACGGGCGTGAACCCGAACACGGTGGCGAAAGCGTATCAGGAACTTGAACGCAAGGGAATAATTTACTTTGTTCTGGGCAGGGGGAGTTTTATTGCGGAACTTGACAAGAGCGAGTTAAATAATACAGCCCTTGCGGATTTCGACCTGTCAGTGAAAAAAGCCCTTGAAAAGGGAATATCAGCCGATTTGCTCAAAAACCGCATAGACTTCATAAAAGGCGGTACAAAGAAAGGAGAAAGACATGATTGAACTGAAAAATACGGTGAAAAAATTTGATGACTACACAGCCCTTGACAATATTGATCTGAAAATTGAAACAGGTACGGCTTTCGGGCTTTTAGGTTCAAACGGTGCGGGAAAGTCCACTATTCTGAGACTTCTGTCGGGAATTTATTCGGCAGAGGGCGGAGAGATACTCATGGACGGCGAACCTGTCTTTGACAACGTGAAAAACAAGCAGAGAGTATTTTTCATAAATGACGAGACAGTGCAGTTCGGAAATTTCACTCTTGAAAAGTTAAAAAATTATTACAAGGGCTACTACCCGAATTTTTCGGAGGAGATATTTGAGTCGCTGAGGAAAAGGGTGAACCTCCCGCTTGACAGGAAGATAACTACTTTTTCAAAGGGCATGAAGAGACAGGCGATAGTCATAATCGGACTTGCGTGCTGTACGGACTACCTGCTGCTTGACGAAGCTTTTGACGGTCTTGACCCGACTATGCGAATAATAGTGAAGAAAATGCTTGTCGATGCGATGATTGACAGAAATCTCACGACAATAATCTCCTCCCACAATCTCAAAGAGATAAACGAACTCTGTGACACGGCTTGTCTTATTCACAGCGGAAAAGTTGTCTTTTCGAGAGATATTGACAGCGTTAAGGGAAGTATCCACAAGGTACAGGTAGTTTTCCCGAAAAATTCTGACGGAACGCCCGTGGAGTACACAAAAGAACACTTTGCGGAGAGGGGACTTGATATACTCTCTTTCGAGAGAAGTCAGAGTATATATTACGTTATAGCAAGAGGAGACGAGGAGACTGTCAGGGAGGCATTTATGCCCGAACAGCCCGTGCTTTTGGAGGTTATCCCGCTCACTCTTGAGGAAATATTTATTTACGAATTGGAGGTACTTGGTTATGACAGCAGTGACATCAACCCTGAAAAATAAGAGCTTTTTCGGACAGCGTTTCAGAAATAAGCTTATCGAAAACAAGAGAACGGCAGTAGTAATATGTGCAATGGCGATACTCGGACTTCCTCTCCTTGCACTTATGACAGTAATTGACGAGGGAGCGAGTTACGACAGCAGTGGAGCTTATCATATGATAATCGACACAGATCCCTACATGACAATAGGCGTGATATGTACGATAATAGGCGTACTTTCGGGAATAGTCGTGGTACACGGACATTTCAACTACCTGTACAACAAGTCTCTGACGGACATGAACTACGCTCTTCCCCTCAACACGAGACAGCGTTTCTTTGCGGACTATCTTGCAGGACTTTCAATGTACACAGTCCCTATGATATGTTCGATAATACTCTTTTTCCTGATAATCATGATAGGACACCTTGCCTATGATTTCGGGGATAATTTCTGGCAGATGATGGGTGAATTTGTGAAAATTTCGGTTCTGGGTATAGTCGGAATGACACTTATGTACACCCTCTGCACACTTGCGGTAATGTTCTGTGGTTCGACATTTGAGTCAAATTTCAGCATAGTGGCGATAAACGGTCTTATCCCGGCAGTAATGGCTTGTGTGTGGTTTGCGGTGGAGTCGTCTTCGAGTTTCGGAATGAATGACATTTCCATAGTATACAACAGCCTTTTCAACTTTTCAAATCCTGTCGGTTATCTGTTCTTTGTGGAGAGATATATCTATAATGTGGACTATGATACTTCCAACATGGCACTGTATTTCCGTGGACTGCTCTCAACTCTTGTAATGATAGCTGTGTATATAGGCATAGCGTATATTCTGTACAAGTTCAGAAAGGCTGAGGACGTTTCAAAGCCGTATGTTTACAAGTGGTACTATTATCTTATAATGACCTGTGCGACATTCTGTGTAATATCACTGTTTATCTACAATGACGAGAGCCCTCTTGCGGGAATATTACTCTGTGCAATAGGCTGGTTCATAATGGAGATAGTGACGAGAAGAGGAAAGGGATTCAAGAAGTTCTGGACGGCAGGAGTTACTTTTGCAGGTTCGGTAGCAGCGGTACTGCTTGTGTGCAACATATGTTCGGCTACAGATGGATTTGGTGCGTCAAAGCACGTCCCCTCAAAGATGTCCGTGAGCAGTGTGGAAATATCTATCAACGGAGCTAACGGATATAGAGACAGGGGAAAATACAAGGACAGAGATGTTATTTCGGCAGTTGTGGACCTACAGAAAAATGTTGTTGACAGGTATTTCAATCCCGATGACTACACATACAAAGTAATAGGCAATACGGAAAATGTCGATGACAATTATATCAATGTGACATACAGTATAAGCATAGTCTATAACACAATATCAGGTTCGGCAATTGCCCGTGAATACTCCGTAACAGGCGATATAGTTGACACCCTCTTTGAAGCAATTCTTCTCTCTGACGACTACAGCGACAGCGTAAAGATACAGGGCAATTACTACAGTGACAAGATAACAGGTAACAAGTCGGTACGGTTTGAAGATATTTTCGGCTACTCTAAGGGAGTACCCCTCTCGGACGAAAGTATAAAAGAACTGGACGAGGCTTACAGAGCAGACCTTGAGGAAATGACGGCGGACGACCTTAAAAACAGCACTGTTATAGGACAGATAAACGGCGAGTATTTTGTCCTTGACACATTCAGCCGTACAAAGAGTTTCCTTGAGAAGAACAATATAGAATGCACTATCGACAAAGATGATATTCTTGCCTGTGTTTACAATAACGATGTTGCAATTATGTCGGACCCCGTGTTCTACAGCTATTCGATAATGCTTTATTCCGATGACAAGACAAGAGATATGTACTATGGGAATGGCGGAGATGAGATATGCGAACTTGACAAGGTGACGTTTACCTATGTGCCGTACAGTATGAATAACTATATGAATGATAGTAATTATGGTCTGCGTTTTTATAATTTCACGGAAGATGAATATATTGAAGACCTGACGGAGCTTGTAAGTAACTCCACAAGCATTATAATCGGTGAAAAGCCGATAGGATTTATAAGAATAAAGGACAGCGTGAGGGCTATTCCCGACAGGGGCAACAACAGGGAACTTATGAAAAAGCTGCTCGGAAGCTCGTATTGGAGGACAGGCGGCGAACAGGACGGCTGGGACAGCGACCAGACGGAAGTCCTGAGCAATGTGAATGTTGGGGAAATCTCCTGATTTGAGATGTTTTTGAACGTGAGGGGAACACCCCCTTGACTTCCGAAATTAAAACAGTAGAAAATTATCATGGGGGGTCTGGGGGGATACTTCCCCCCAGCGGGGGTTTGGGGGCAGAGCCCCCTGCCCCTTATCGTTCTAATAAAAAATATTAAATCTCTAAAAAAATATAATTTTAATAAAATTATTTTTTGGGCAAAGCCCCCTGCCCCTTATCGTTCTAATAAAAATTTTCACAAAGTCCCCAATAAAAGACCTCCGAACTTTGCAGTTTGTGTAATATAATAAAAATATAACAGAAAAGACTTGATTTTTTTCCCGAAATATATTATAATCATTTATAACAGGGAGAAAGTTGATGACATGGGAATTTTTTATAATCTTGAACAGACGTTTCCGTTTTGTTTTATTAAAATAAAATAAATTAAATTAAAATAAATTGGAGACTGTCCGAAAGAAGGGGTATTCTATGAAATTGTGCTTATCGTGTATGAATGAGTACGCAAAGGAGCTTGAAAAGTGTCCTCATTGCGGGAGTTTCGGGACTCAAAATCCCGAAAACAGCCTTAAAGCAGGTACTGTCCTGAACGGCAGGTATACAGTCGGAGCAGTTCTGTCGGGCGACAAAATAAAAAACACTATATCTTATATCTCTTATGACAGTGTTCTCGGCAATAAGACAGTCGTCTGTGAATATTTTCCGTCGGGGATAATGACCCGTGAAAAGGATTCGGGACTTTGCAGGCTGAGGAGATTTTCAAAGGACAGGTTCTCACAGCAGAGGGAAAAATTTGTCTCAAAGGCGAAGATATTTTCTTACTTTTCAGGCTCTGAGGGTGCAGTAAAATATTTTGACACTTTCAGTGCAAATAACACTGTATACTATGTGAGGGAGTACGCAGAGGGAGTGAACCTTTGCAAGTATTTTGAAAATTCCGAAAATTCCGAAAATTCCGTGGATTTTGATTGCAGGAGGGAAATTTTCAGGGATATTCTTATGCTTGTGAGCTGTCTGCACAGTTCTGGAGTTTTTCACGGTGCGTTGAAACCCGAAAATATAATCATAAATAACGGCAAGGCAGTTGTGACCGATTTTGAGGTCTGCCCGAACCCCGACAGCAGAGATGTCTTTGACGCTCCCGAACTGGAGCGTGATTCGGATTTCACGGCTCTCTCCGATATTTATTCACTTTCGGCACTTGCGTTTTTTATTTTTACGGGTGAACTGCCGTCGGGCGACACGAACGGCATTTACAAGTGCGGTCTCACACATGAACAGGCGGACACCATAATTTCGGGACTTACTCCAGTCCCACAGAGCAGACCGTCCGCTGTGAGTGAGATATTCAGAGTGTTTTTCCCCTTTGAGAATGCCCCCGAGACGGACTATGTACACGGTGTCGCTGAGGACACAAAAAAAATCACTCTGAGACGGCGTTCACAGATTGTACTCCGAACAGCGGTCATGCTGATATTTGCACTGACAGCGGTAATATTTGCGGTGAAGCCCGAAGGGGAAAGTTTCAGAGATATGTTTTCCTCAAATTCCGAGATAACAGTCCCCGACCTATCGGGACTAAGCCTTGAAGAGGCACAGAGTGAACTTGAGAAAATAGGTCTCAAAATAATGACTTCCGACAAAAATTACAGCGGGTACAGTTTGGAGGAACTCAACACGATAGTCCTGCAAACTCCCGTAAACGGTTCTCTCTGCAAAAAGGGCGACACGGTTTATGTGACAGTCGCACCGCCGTCGTCACAGCAGATTCAGCAGATTACCACGTCACAGGAGGAGTATTTTTCCGATACGACTGCACCGTCTCCCCCCGAGACTTTCCCGACAGAGCAGTATTTCAGCGTTCCCGACTTCACGGGAATGGATTCGGGCTACATTGACACGGACGAGAATTTTAGGTGTTTCAGATATGTTTTTGTATACGAGTACAACGACTATTTCCCCGAGGGAACTGTTTTCAGACAGTCTCCCGAACCGACCGATATGACGGGTGATTCTCTTACATACGGTGGAGAGATAACCGTCTTTGTCAGCAAGGGAACGGCACCTGTTTATGAGGAACAGCCCGTACAGACGGTTACAGAGCCCGAGACGATTGAAACCACTTCCGTCGAGGAGACTACTGCCGAGACTGTATCGACAACCTCCGAGAGCGTCACGGAGACATCTTCCACCGATACGACAGAAACAGAACCGCTGTCCTCCGAGAATACGGATACTGTGGAGACTTCCGTCAGCACCGAACTATTCCCCGAAATGCAGACGGAGAGTGTTATTCGTAATGAATACGATTCCGAGAACAGCTATGTGCAGGACAATATTTCCGACAATGATTAAATTTAATTTAATTAAAATAAATTAAAATAAATTAAAATAGAAAACTGCCGTGGCTTTTGTCACGGCAATTTTTTTAATTTTAATTTTTGTAACTGTCTATATACTCTCTTATCGAATTTTCGGCATTTTCAACCATCATGTGAAATTCATTTGCGGAAACTCTCATTGCACCGTTTCCGAGAATTATCATCTGTTCGAGTGCATCGGAAGTGGCAACCCTGACACGGTAGTCCTTTGCGAGTTCGTGACTTATGCGTTCGATATAGCTGTCAGCGGTTTCAGCCTCCTGAGTGTACACGATATTTATATTAAAATATTTTATTATCTCACGTTTCTGTCCCTTGACCCTGTAGGCATCGAACACAAGGATAATATTGCACCCTGCGTAACCCTGATAATTGCACATCATGTCCATAAGTTTTATTCTTGCGGATTCAAGGTCTTTTTCGGCGAGAGTTTTGAGTTCGTCCCAAGAGAATATAATATTATAGCCGTCCACAAGGAGATAGTTCCCCTTGTAATCGGGAATTTTGACGGGCTTGCTGTAGTCGGGAGATTTTTTTGTCTTTTGAAAAGCCTTTCTCCTGTCGGTGTTTATTTTGCCGTAAGTGCGTTCAAAAATCTCCATGAGTTCCTCATCGGAGGTAAATTTTTCAATATATCTCCTGACATTCCGAGATTTTGTCTCTGTGGACTCCCGACTGTTATCCGTAAAAGCGGGGAGGTGCATATGTGATTGGACTTCATTCCACTTGACTATATGCCCTGCACCGTGAGAGCAGAAAACCGAATCCGCACTGTTTTCTGTGTCGGCATCGCAGTCATAGTTAATACTTTTTATAATTTCGTCAGCGTTATGGCACTCTCTGTACCCGCACGGAATAAGTGTCAGCCTGCCCTTGCCCCTTGAATAATTGATAATATCCTGTTGATAGCCGTTTATCTCCGAGACGGGAGCAGTTCCCGCTATTACGGAAAAATCGCCGTCGGTCTGTGGGGAGTCAAACTCCGCTGACATATTCTGCAGATCGGAAATAGCACGTCCCACGCATTCGGACGGAATTTCAAGCTGATATTTATAATAGGGTTCGAGCAGGACAGACTGTGCAGACCTCAGCCCTTGACGGACTGCCCTGTAGGAAGCCTGTCGGAAGTCGCCGCCCTCTGTGTGTTTCAGGTGAGCTTTTCCCGACACGAGAGTTATTTTAACGTCCGTGACGGGCGAACCTGTCAGGACACCGAGGTGAATTTTCTCTTCAAGATTTGACAGAATAAGTCTCTGCCAGTTGCGGTCGAGGGAGTCCTCACTGCAAATTGTGTCAAAGACTACCCCCGAACCCCTTTCAAGCGGTTCGATAAGGACGTGTACTTCCGCATAGTGCCTGAGGGGTTCATAGTGCCCGACACCCTCAACAGTGTTTTTAATAGTCTCCTTATATGCGATTGCACCGTTTCCGAAAGATATGTCAAAGCCGAATCTGGTCTTTACAATCTGGGATATGACTTCAAGCTGAACCGCTCCCATGAGTTGCAGGCTTATCTGTTTAGTCTGTTCGTCCCATATGATGTGTAGTTGCGGATCTTCATCTTCAAGAAGTCTCAAATCTTTAAGGGCTTCATAATTATTCACATTTTCGGGCAGAATTGCGTTATAAGTCATAACGGGTTCGAGAACAGCCCTGTCCGAATTTCTCACACAGCCTATGCCCTGTCCCGCATAGGTGTTTTCGAGACCCGTCACGGCACAGATGTCCCCGACTTCCGCAAATTCGGCATTTTTGAACTTCCCGCCAAAGCAGAATCTCAGGGAACTTATTTTCTCTGAAATTTCCTCTCCGTTTTTGTCTTTATAATTCAGACTGTCACGGACGGCAAGTCTTCCGCCCATTATTTTCATGTGGGTAAGACGGTTTCCCCTGTCGTCGTAGGTTATTTTGTAGACCTTTGCACCGAAATCGTCGTAAAGTTTCGGACAGCGTGTGTAGCGGTCGAGAGCTGAGAGAAGTTTTTCCACACCCTCCATGCGGAGGGCAGACCCGAAAAAGCACGGAAAAATTCTCCTGTCGGCAATGGCGGAGACTATCTCCTCATCGGACAGAGAGCCTTTTTCTATATAGTTATTCATGAGTTCCTCACAGCAGAGTGCGGAATTTTCCTGAATATCGTCCTCCGAACCCGAAAAATCCACACAGGCAGATGAGAGATTTTTCTGTAGTCTCTCAATTATGACGGACTTTTCGGGAGTTATCAGGTCTGTTTTGTTCACGAATATAAACACGGGAATTTCGTACTTTCGGAGGAGATTCCAAAGTGTCACCGTGTGATTTTGCACGCCGTCCGTACCGCTTATAACGAGTATTGCGTAATCGAGAACAGGCATAGTGCGTTCTGCCTCAGCGGAGAAGTCAACGTGACCGGGGGTGTCAAGGAGAGTTATGTGAGAGTCGCCCCACTCTATCTCCGCACGGCTTGAAAAGACCGTTATACCCCTGTTTCTCTCTATCTGGTCAGTGTCGAGAAAGGAGTTTCCCGAATCGACTCTGCCGAGTTTTCTTATCTGCCCTGTTGTATACAGGAGTGCTTCGGCAAGGGTAGTTTTCCCCGAGTCGACATGGGCAGTTATACCTAAAACAAATTTTTTCATATCAAATTCTTTTCAGTTTTTATTTTATTTTATTTTTTTAATTTTTATATTATTATAACAATAAGGGGCAGGGGGCTTTGCCCCCTGAACCCCCACAAGGGGCTCCGCCCCTTGACCCCGCTGGGGGGTGATTTGAAAATGGGGACACCCCATACCCCGCCCCCAGACCCCCCATGATTATTCCCACAGAAGAAATAATTATAAGGAGAGGGGACTTTTCCCCTCGTCCCCCATGCAAGAAAATTTGGTCACAGAATAACAGCTTTCTTGTAATATATCACATATGCCGTATTTTGTCAAGAGTTTTCAAAAAAAATATTGACTTTTCATAGATTATGCTGTATAATTATAAAGTAATAACTTGTATGGAGGATTCGTTATGGACAAAGACGATGAAATAAAAAAACTAAGGGAACAGGTGGCGAAACTCGAAAATTCACTTAGCGAGTGTCAGGCACAACTCGAAATAACCGCTGCGGGCGGGGAAGTTTCTGCACTAAGCTCCGTATTCACCGAGGCTAAAAAGTTTGCCGACAACATTGTTTATGAGGCAAAAAAGCGTTCTGCCGACATAATTGCGGACGCACAGAATAAGACTGTCCAAATGGAAACAGCGTCCGAAAATTTCAGGGCGGTCATTCTTGCGGACACCGCCGAGATACGTTTGGAAATAGAGACCGTCAGAAAAACTCTTGAGGAGACGGAAAAGACCGCAAAAAATGCCCTTGAGAGACTGAAAAGTGCGGAGGAACTTCTTTGCAGGACGGAGGAGAGACTGAAAGAAAACGGAGTACCCGAGTTTAAGATTCCGAAAGAGATAAAGCCCGTATATCCCGAAAATCCCGAGGAAGTTCAAAGACACAAAGAGCGGGAGAAGAAGAAAAACAGTGAACTGGAGAGACTTCAGGCTATGGCAAAGGCACTCAGCGGAGAGAGTGCGGAAACGGCAGAAAAAGCCGAGGAAACTCCCGAAAAGACGGCTGCTTCAAGTCTTGAACAGCTTATGAAACAGGCACAGGAAATCGGTGGAGACGGCAAAAATGACGAAAATGACAAAAAAGACGAGAGTGTAAAAAAAGAGAGTGAGAACAAAAAGGCGGGAGCAAGTCTTGAAGACCTTATGAAACAGGCTCAGGCTCTCTGAATTTCCACATTTAATATTTATATAATATTTAATAATATTTAATAATATTTAATAATATTTAATAATATTTTATAATTTATAATTTAATAATCTGATAATTTGAGCCGAATTGCAGACGGAAGAGACGAAACATTAACCGTATGTCTTTTCGGACGAGGAGTTGTTTTTTTTAATGAACGAAATAATTATTGTAAAGCCCGACAAGTGCGTGGGCTGTAACGCCTGTGTCAGGAACTGTCCCGCCCCCGAGGCGAATATAACAAAAATGCTTGAGGACGGAAGATTTGTCACGACCGTAAACCCCGAACGCTGTATAACGTGCGGAGAGTGTGTAAGGACGTGTAACCACGGTGCAAGGGACTACATTGACGACACAGAGAACTGTATGTCCAGAATGAAAAAAGACAAGATAATAGTTCTTGCGACACCCGCTATAAAGACGGTCTACCCGACACAGTGGAAAGGTATTCTCGACTGGTTCAGGAACAACGGTTGTATTATATACGACGTTTCACTCGGTGCGGACATATGTACTTGGGCACACGTCAGGTCAATAGAGAACAAAAAAGTCGGAAACCTTATAACACAGCCGTGTGCGGCAATAGTGAAGTACATAGAGATCTATCAGCCTAAACTTCTGATGAACCTGTCGCCGATACACAGTCCTATAGCGTGTGCAGTGACGTACATAAGGAAGTACCAGAAGAGGACCAATCCTATAGCGGTACTGTCGCCGTGCATAGCGAAAAAGACGGAGTTTGTCGAGACGGGTCTTGTCGATTTCAACGTGACTTTCAAGAAATTAAGTGAATATTTTGACAAGAACGATATAAAAATACCGTCAAATTCCGCACACGATTTTTCCTACCAGTTTGAGGACCAGCAGGGTCAGGTGGGTGCGGTGTACCCCCGTCCGGGCGGACTTCGTGACAACATATGGCTTCACGACCCCGATATAAATATAACTACTTCGGAGGGAGTACACAAGGTTTACCCCGAACTCGATATGTACGCAAGTATGGCGGAGTACAAACACCCTGAAGTATTTGACGTTCTGTCTTGTGAATTTGGCTGTAATGTCGGACCTGCGTCGGGAACAGACCAGACCGTATTTGACGTAATGGCTACTATGAGAGAAGTCGAAAAAGAAGCTAAAAAGAGGCGTAAGACGGGCGTATTCCGTTCGGGAGAGGATAAACTTTTCAAAAAATTTGACGAGGAACTCACTCTGTCGGATTTCATGAGAAATTACAGACCTCTCAAACCTTCACCCATCCCGACGGAAAAACAGCTTATGTCTGTTTATGAACTCATGGGCAAGCACACCGAGGCAGACAGGAATTTCAACTGCCACGCCTGCGGTTACAAGTCGTGCAGAGATATGGCTATAGCGATAAGCAGAGGACTGAACACCCCCGAAAACTGCATAGTACACGCAAAATCCGTCCTCACGGCAAGGCACAGTGAACTCACCAAACAGCACGAGAAACTCGCCGAGATAACTAACGAGTGTCTTGAACTTTCGGATAAACTCAGACAGGATATTAAACTTATAACCGAAAACATGGGTACTATAAGCAATTCCACAAACAAGACGAGCGAAAAGGCATCTCAGGTGAACAATCTGCTCAACAATATAGTGACGTTCTGTAACAGCAACACCACTATGGACGAGAACAGTGTCAAGCAGATGGTCGGAATACTTGAAATGACAATAAAGGCGTTCAGTGCACTTGACGACAACGTTGTCGCAACAAATGAGAGTTCCGTAATGATAAACAAGTCAATAGGACAGATTATCTCTCTTGTTGACGACATAAACAACACTCTCCACAAGGCAAGCGAGAAGTAATATTAAAATATTAAATTAAATCAAATTAAAATACACGGCAGTTACACTCTCACAGTGAGGAGATGGGTTTTGTGAAAGATTTGTTTGACATAGAAAACGGTGTACTCAGGGCTTTCAACGGAAACGGCAAGCCCGAAGCGGTTATTCCCGAGGAAGTTTCGGAGATATACGAGTACGCCTTTGCAGAACACGGCGAGCTTGAAAAAATTGTGATACCCGAGGGTGTCACGAAAATAGGACAGAATGCTTTTATGTGCTGTAGTGAACTCAGGGAGATTGTACTGCCGTCCACGCTTGAGAGGGTCGGGAGGTTTGCCTTCTGGGACTGTGGAGAGCTTGGGCATATAGAGTTCGACAACGGACTTAAATATATAGGCAACTCCGCATTCAGGGGCTGTGATATGCTGAAGCGGGCGGTAATCCCCGACACTGTTGAGTATATAGGCGAGAGTGCTTTTTCCGACTGCTGTAGTCTTGAGGAGATAAACATTCCCAAGAGCATGGACACGATAAGAAAGAGAGTTTTTTCGGACTGTCAGGCTTTGGAGAGAGTTTTTATTCCCGAAAATGTGAGGACTATAGACGATTACGCCTTTGAATCATGTCTTGCCCTTGAAAACGTGGAACTGTCCGAGGGGCTTGTTGACATAGGTCGCCACGCCTTTACGGGGTGCAGAAGTCTTGAAAAGATAGATATTCCCGACAGTGTAAACAGAATAGGCGGCAGTGCGTTTGACAGAACTCCGCTTGTTGAGGACTGCAAAGACGAATTTATGATATTGGGTTCGGGGATACTTGTTGTCTATAACGGAAGTGACAGGTGCGTAAAAATTCCCGACGGGGTGAGACATATTTCGGAGTGTGCATTTGCCCACTGTGAGGACATAGAGGAAATAATAATTCCTGAGACTGTCTCGGCTGTCGGGGACTACGCTTTTGAACACTGTACGTCCCTTGAAAAAGTCGAATTTCTGGGAGACAGTGTGAAATATCTCGGGAACAGAGTTTTTATAGACTGTGTCTCGCTCCGAAATTTGAGACTGCCTGAAAGTATCACGCACATGGGGAGCGAAATTTTATATAACACGGGTGTCTCTTACGAGTGTGCGGACGAATTTCTGATAATAAGCGACAAATATCTTGTCGAGTACAGCGGAGACGGCGAGAGTTGCACAATTCCCGACGGAGTTGAGATAATAGCTTCTGGAGCGTTTGCAGGCAGGGTGAACCTCAAAGAAGTCAAAATTCCCAACAGTGTCGCTGTGATTGGAGAGGGAGCATTCAGGTGGTGCGGAAATCTGAGGACTGCCGAAATACCTGTCAGTGCCGTGCAGATAGGCGGAGAGGCTTTCGGGAGCAGTGAGGGGCTTGAAGTAGTCTGGAGGGGCGAAAATTTCGGTGAAATTGTCTTCGGTGAGAGGGCTTTTCTGAAAAACACCCGTTTCACACTCTCTGACGGCGGTTTCGTGAGACTTCTGTCGGACACAACAGCGGGAGTAAGTCATTTGATAAAATTTTTAAGTTCCCCGACAGAGGACAATTTCAACTTGCTTGAATACGAAGAGTATAAAATATATACAGCTGTCCATTTCGGAGATAAATTCACATTTTGCCGTGACTATCTGTCCGAACACGTCAGGGAGACCCTCTGTCTCGCTGTCTCAACGGAGGACGAAAACTTTCTGAAGAGATTTCTTGAAATGAAAATTGCCGTGAAATCCGATTTTGAAAACGCACTCCGATGTGCCACAGAGATAAATTCTCAGAGATTTATACAGCTTTTGAGGGAGATTATATCCTCTCTCGACGGAAATTTTTCGTAATTTGACCTGTCTGCTGTAAATTATTTTCATTTTCCCCTTGACATTCTCACAAAAAAATGATATACTATTAGATAAGTAATTTGTACAGTCGAGGTTAAAACTCATAATTTAATTTCAGCTTTTTTATCCCGATAGTATAATACAGCCGGAAGTCTCTCAGGCTTTTGACACCTGCTGACAGTCCGGTTTACATCACACTCAGGAAGGAGAAGTTAAATGGTTAATCTTAAAGTCGGTCAGGAAGTTGAGCTTGAATACGGCGGAAAAGCCATTGTCAAGAGAGAGATAGGCAGAGGCGGTCAGGGAAGTGTCTATCTTGTCGAATATAACGGCATGGAGTGGGCACTCAAATGGTATGACAGCAGTAAATTCAGGGATATAGCCGAATTTCGTAAAAATCTCAAAAATATTGTGAGCGACGGCTCTCCGTACAACAAATTTGTATGGCCAAAATATCTCACTAAACAGAGTGAAGATGGTCAGTTCGGATGTCTTACGGAGATGGTCCCGGAGAGTTTTGACTCTTTTGTGAATATCCTCAGAGATTTCAAGGTGGTGACAGACCCTCTCACTTCGCATCTTGTGAGGAAGCCTGTCAGATTCACAAGGCTCTACGCAATGGTGACGGCTGCTATAAATATAGTGAACACTTTCCGCAAACTCCACACGGCGGGCAAGTGTTTCCAGTATCTCAACGACGGAGCGTTCTTTGTAAATATCGAGACAGGTGCGGTACTGATAGGAAGCTGTGACAATATAACTGCGGAGAATATGGACATGGGTATAACGGGCAAACCCGGCTATACAGCTCCCGAATACGTTCTCGGCAAGGCAAAACCAAGCAGGCAGACTGACTATTACGCCCTTGCGGTAGCCCTTTTCAAGGTCCTGTTCAGGGGAGATCCTCTTGAGGGCAGAAAAGTTGTAATGGACATATGTCTGACTGAAGAGGACGTTCTGAAACACTACGGCGAAAAGGCACTGTTTGTCATGCACCCCGATGACGATTCAAACAGACCTGTAAGGGGTATCCACGACAATATAATAAAATTCTGGGACACCTACCCCGAATATATAAAAGATGCTTTTGTGAAGTCCTTTACGGAGGGTATTTCAGATCCCGAAAAGCGTCTTGATGAGGACCAGTGGCAGGAGATCTTCATACGCCTGCGTTCAGAGATAATACAGTGTGACATATGCGGCAGAACTAACTTTGTCTCACTGTTTGACAAAATAGATTCGACTACATACAAGTGTCCGAAATGCGGATACGACATAGCTACAATACATTTCAGCAACTACGACTGGAGACTGCCCGTGTACAAGGGACGTAAATTCTACGAGTGCGAGATAAACCCGTTTTCGGACGATTTTCTCAGTGTCTCGGGAGAAGTGGTTGAGAATAAACTCCGCCCCGGAGTTATGGGAATAAAGAACTGTTCTTCGAGAACATGGAAGGCGAAAATGCCTGACGGGCAGTTTCACGATGTCGGTCCGGGAAAGGGTTTCCCACTCTGGCAAGGTCTTGAAATAGACTTCGGCAGAGTCAAGGCTAAGATGTGATAATGCTGTTGCGGTTTTCTGCAAAACGGTCAAAAACAGCCAAATAGAAAGGGAGTATTTGTTTTATGAGTAATAAAAATAATAAATCTGCTCAGGAGAGTGTAAAGGAGAATACAAGAGCTTCAAGTCTTCTTGATTTCGACGACGATGACCCGCTTGGTGCGACTGCCGTCTCGAAAAAGAGCCTTGTAATATTCTTTCTGATAGACACTTCCGGAAGTATGAAGGGCAAAAAGATGGGAGAGCTTAACACCGTCATGGAGGAGCTTATCCCCGAAATACGCCGTGTTGGTGAAGCCGACACGGACGTTAAAATAGCCGTTCTGACATTTTCAACGGACATAGCGTGGATGTACTCAATTCCGATTTCAATTGAGGAGTTTGAGTGGTCAAGGCTTGAAGCAAGCGGTGTCACGAGTATGGGTGCGGCTTTTCAGGAGCTGTCTGCAAGAATGTCAAGAAACAGTTTCCTGAACTCTCCGTCACTGTCGTTTGCACCCGTAATATTCCTTATGACGGACGGCTATCCGTCTGACGACTACAGAGAGGGACTGAAAGCACTACAGTCAAACAGCTGGTACAAATTCGGTCTCAAAGCTGCTCTCGGCATAGGAAATGAAGCTAATGACGAAATGCTTGCGGAGTTCACAGGTTCAAAGGACACGGTTGTACACGCCTATTCGGGCGGACAGCTTGCACAGATGATAAAAGTCGTAGCCGTAACGGCTTCACAGATAGGAAGTAAGAGTATGACTCTCTCCGATGAGACAAACAAGGAGCTTACCGAGGAGGACGTAATGACTGCAAAGCAGAAGATGCTCGGTCAGCAGATTCAGGAGCTTGTTAAGCAGGACGATTCCAACGATGTCTCTTTCGACACAGGTTGGTAATCTACAAATATAATCGGAAGGAGTTTTTATTGCCATGTTCAACGGTTTCAGCCATTCCGTCATAGGTCAGAGCCACGTTCTGAGGAACCTTGTCTGTCAGGACAGTTCCTCACACGAGGTCAATGAAAACTATGCCGTTGCGGTCGTCGCTGACGGTCACGGAAGTAAAAAACACTTCAGAAGTCACATAGGTTCGGCATCGGCAGTCGAGGCGACTCTTGAGACGATAGCCAAGTTCTACAAAGACCCCGATGATTTTGAGGAAAAATTCTTGCGGGACAGCAGGCTTGTCACGAGGAGTATTGAAAAGCAGATTCTCTGTGTCTGGAACGACAAAATAATGAAACACCTTGAGGAAAACCCCATAACAAGGGAGGAGAGAGGTCCTTTTACCCTTGACGAGTTCGACAAAATTCCGCCCGCCTCCTATTACGGAACTACCCTTATAGTGGCGGTTATGGGAAAAAATTTCTCTTTCGGCTTTCAGATAGGAGACGGCAGTCTTGTAGCGGTGTACGATGACGGCGAAACGGTTATGCCGATTGAGGACGACGAGTCCGCACCCGCAAACGTCACGGCTTCGATATGCAACTCAAACGCAATAGGTCTTTTCAAGATGTTCAGAATAGACAGCAGACCTCTCCTTGCACTTTTCACGTCAACAGACGGTCTTTACACGTCTTTCGGAAGCGACAACGATTTTCTTGACTATCACACAATAATTGCGAGTCAGCTGCCCGATATAGAGACGTTTGAGCCGTCAATCGTTAAAAATATGACCAAGAGGACGCATTTCGGAACAGAGGACGATATTTCCTTTTCTTGTGCGTATAATAAAGACCTTGTCGCCGAAAAAGCACAGGTTCTTGTTGACAAAGTCGCTGAAAACAAGCAGAAGGCAGCCGAGAGAAAAGCTAAGTTGCTGAACAGAATGTGAGAGTTTGACTTAGTTAATAATTTGGATTAAAATAAAAAAATGCGGTTCGGGTTTATTTGAAAACCCCGGGCCGCATATGTTTTTTGTAATTAAAATTAAAAAAAGCCGTGTGGAAAAGTCACACGGCAGTTTTTTTGTGCTGATGTTTACTTGATAGATATACCCCAACTCGTTCCGACTTTGTTGTAGAGCTTGAGTTTCGCCTTGCTTCTGTAGACCTTTGAAAACTGCGTTATTCCGACAAAAGCGACAACGGACAGGACTGCACCGACAATTATTCCGACGACTCCCTTTATGACAAAAATCGAGAGAACCCAGATTATCACGAGTGCGACTATAATAATGGGCAGGTCAAATGTTGCGAAAGTCTTTCCCGTAGCTTTGAGATAGCGACCAATGTCGTCCTCCGTCAGCTTTTCATAGTAGCGTGCAACGAAATCATCAGGTCTTATCCATTTGCAGAATTCCTTTACATCAGCGAAAGAAGCGGTGAAGTCCTGATTTGTACGGGACACACGGTATTTGACATTAGTACCGCTGCCGCCCTGTTCAGTACCCATGATATGTACCACAGAACCCATTTTGGCTTGATTCGGCAGGGACTTTGTAACAACATACTTTCTGTCAATAGCTTCTTCGATATCGTAAAGCATGAATGCCATATAGTTTCTTCCTTTCATATAGATTTTTATGTTCCCTTGTATTATTATAACATACTTTGGGAATAATTTCAATAGCAAGTCAAGAAAATTTATAAAAATTGATATAATATTTTCTGAATTATTTTTTCATAAGCGGTGTACACTCAAAAAGCGGAGGAGTTACGACAGAGGGAAGTCACCTCAGCAACACAAAAAGCGTGTACACAATCGACTACTATAATTATAACATACTTCACAGACAGATGTCAAGTTTATATTTAATGATTTTCTGCAAAAATTTTCCGACGCTGAAAAAATAGTGTTTTTTTATATTTTTTATATTTTTTATATTTTAATATTTTAATATTTGAATATATATTTTAATATATTTATTATAACACTCCCCCCGTATTCTTTCGGAGACACGAGGGGAGTGAATAGAAAACAGATTACTGTCCATCTATTGAGAAGTCGTCAAAAGTACCCTCCTGAACAAATTCGAGATATTCGGTAGTGCCGTCCTCCCAGTTTATGATAATCTGGTTATCACTTGGGAAAGAAATTTCGCCGTTTGTGGAGTTATCGGCGGCACCGAAGTGGAATACGGCACTTGAGCCGTCTATTTCGTAGTCAAAAGCCAGACCCCTGCTTGTGTCCTTGCTGAGGAACTGTCCGCCCGTGCCGTCGTCATAGAAGCAGAAATATCTGTCGTAGTCGAGACCCGTTGCGGACCAGATACCGCTTTTTATAGTGCCGCTTGAGACGTTACCGCTGTCTGAGGGCTGTTCGGAATTTTCAAGATTTTCGGGATTTTCCGACGAAGGCTGAGACTGAGACTGTCCGTTTTCATTGGAGCTGTCGGAGTCATCGGAATTGTAGTAGAGAGTTTCTGTGATACCGCTGTCCCAAGTGAGGTACATAACGTCATTGCTCTCGACATACATAGTAGCATAAGCGTCATAGCCGTCCATGTGGAAAGTTATATAGACATCATATACTTCATAGGCGAACGAAATCGGCACACCGCCGTTTACAGATGTAATAGTTCCGCTGCCGTCCTCGTTGAAAGTAATATATCTGTCGTCAAAGCCCGTGGCGTACCACTGACCGTATCTGATGGGACCGTCAATTTCCTCTTCAGTGGAGGGCTGTTCGGTAGTTTCGGCGGAATTGTCGGCAGTTGTCGCCTGAGAGGTTTTTTCCGTGGTAGAACCGGAAGTACCCTCGGTAGTTTCGGAGGAGTCATTTGTTGTGTCCGTGCCGTCAGCAGTAACTACATCAGAGGGAAGAGTATTTACGTCTGTTCCGCCCTCATCGGTGGTAATTTCCGAATCCGAGCCTGTAGCATTTGGGTCAACGGGTTCGGAGGGAACTGTGCAAGCTGTGGCAGTGAGAGTCATCAGCAAAGAGGTAAATAAAGCAATCATTCTGACTTTTTTCATTTTTTTCTCTCCTTTTATTATTATAGTTTCATAAAAAAATCGTTGTAAAGTCCGGCAGGGCAAACATAACAGAGAAAATATATCCGGACAATACTATTCTATCATATTATGTCGTAAATGTCAATGATTAAAAGAAAAAAATAACCGATTTGCATTCAATTTGTAATTTTTTATTAGAACGATAGGAGGCAGGGGGCGTTGCCCCCTGAACCCCCATTGGGGGCTCTGCCCCCAACCCCCCGCTGGGGGGAAGAATCCCCCCAGACCCCCCATGATTATTCCCACAGAGGAAACACACCCCCGCCAAAGGGTTAAATCCCTCACAAGGCAGAGTTCACCACAGGGCTATTGACAAATCCGTCAAGTTGTGTTAAAATTATCAGAAGTGAAAAAATAACTTGAAAATGAGGTATTTTTTATGGATATTAAAAATATAAAAAAAGACTTGCGGAGAGTGTCAAATATAAACTCCCTCCTGATGCTTATATTTTTCGCACTGGTTTTCGGAATTTCCTTGCTTATATTGCCTGTCTCACGCCTTTTTGCGGACGTGGACACCGAAATTTTTTACAGTGTCGAAATGCTTGTGAGTTATGTGCTTCAGGACGTTGTGTGCATAGGCGGAACGGTTTTAGTCTACAGGCTGACTAAACAGGGCAGGAAGTCCGCCGAGAATTACAGACTTTTTTCAAAGCCGAAAGTGAGTGCGAAGTGGGTAGTCCGACATATATTCATAGGGATGTTTTTCACATACGGCACGGCGTTTTTGTCAAATATTTTATTCAGCATAATACAGATGATTTTCGGGATAGAGATGTACGCCGTGGACTTCACCGCCGAAAACAACGCAGTATCAATATTCACAAATATATTTGCAATGATGTTCCTCGCACCGTTTTTTGAGGAAGTGTTTTTCAGGGGGACTGTCCTCAGAAATGTCTCTAAATACGGCACATGGTCGGCGATAGTGGCAAGCGGAATATTTTTCGGACTTTGGCACATGAACTACCAGCAGACTATTTTTGCGTCTGTGATGGGAATTTACGCAGGATTTATGACTTACAAGTCGAAATCGCTGATACCGTCAATGACACTCCATTTCTGCATAAACACCATAGGAGCAGTTCAATCAATAGCTATGGCAGGGCTTGACCTTGAAAAACCGGTGTCTGAAAACACAGCTGACAACATAGCGTACATGACATCTTACATGATCATGCACGTTGAACAGATCGCCGTCATGGCGTTTCTTGAAGTGCTTGTGATAGGCTGTGTTGTGACAGGACTTGTGCTTTTTATACTTGAGATTAAAAAGCACAGGGAGAGTTATAAACTTGAGCCGATAGTTCCCGAAAATTTAGAAAACAGCGGGGAGAGTGCGGAAAAACTTTCCGAAGTCCAGAAAACAGGGGTTTATTTTTCCGCACCCGTCACAATTTTTGTGATAATCATGCTGATAGGACTGACTGTTATAAGGGCAATGGGTTTATTTTGATTAAATTAAAAATCTAATTATTTTTCAGGTACTCTTCAAGACCTGCTTCACCGCCCGTGGAGATGTAGGCGTAATAGCTCAGTACGAGACTTGCATCGCCCGCATCAATCATATTGTCGCTGTTCACGTCCATGCAAGCGAAATCCGCTTCACTTGCAGTAGCCTGTCCCGTGGAGAGATTTGCGTACATTCCGAGTATAGACGAGGCGTCGGAAGCATCAATCATTCCGTCGCTGTTGGTGTCGCCCAATTGCGGAGGAGTCACCGCACCATCGGGAACGGTCACTTCAAGGGCGTTTCCAATATCGACGTAGTGAGACTCATAGCTGAGGTTGTTGCCGTCCAGAAGGGGATTTATTTTCACAACATAGGGTTTTTTAGAGAGACCGAAAGAGAAAGTTTTTCCCGTTGTGTCATATGGGAGAGTAAAAGTCATTTCGGCTATGACGGAGTTCTGTTCCATATTTTTTGAATCTGCACAGGCTATGTAAACGCTGTTTTCGTCTGTTTCGACTGCCCCCAGTTCCGTCATGATCTTTATGTCACTGTTTGATATTTTGAGACTGCTGTCGAAATTGACAATAAAATCGCCTGCGGAAAAGGTCTCCCCCGTGCTTATTAAACTTATTTTCAGGCGGTTTTCAGCGGGAGTGTCCGCATTTATCTCAATTTTGTAACCGTCTGTAGCTGTGGCACTGTCGGCAAAACCCGTCACGAGGTTTCCGACAGCCTTTTTTATGACCTGCTGTGCATCATCGTTGTCAACTTCACAGTTGCCGTTGTAGTCAAAGTACATCTCCCTTGCCATGTTGGAGAGTTCCCAGTTATTTTCCGATGCAAAGAGGAGTACGGAAGCATCGCCCGCACGGATAGCACTGTCCTTTGTCACGTCGCCCGACATATATTCGACAGCGGTTATATTTTCGTCCGAGAGTGATTTTACATAGGTTTCGGCAGTACTTTCGGGGCAGTAGTAAATATTTTTTGCGTGCAGAGTACCCGAATCGGGGTCAATTTCGCAGTCCGTACTCCTTATGCCTATATTTTGATAATATTCGGCGGAGTAAAAGGCGTTTTTGCCGAGTTTTTCCAGACTTTCGGGGAGTACAACTCTATCGGCGGAGGGTGCAAAGTCACCCGTGTTAAAACCGTCCTCACCTATCTCAATGAGAGAGTTTGAAAATCTTATCTCTTTGAGGGAGGGGCAGTCCGCAAAAGAACCGCTGTCGATTATTTCGAGACTTTCCAGATTTATCTCCGCAAGAGCCTTGCAGCCCTTGAAACTCTCTATGCCTGTCTCCTTGACGCTTTCGGGGAGCAGGACTTTTTCTATGCCTGTACACTGTGTAAACATATGTGGACCGACTTTCTCCGAGCCGTCCTCAAATTCTATTATTTTGACAGTGTCGTTCATATAAGTCACACTTTTTCCGTAACTTTTTACAGTTGCGGGGATAACTATTTTTTCAGTGTTGAGATTTTCGAGTGCCCTGTCGGCTATACCCACAGCACCCGCAAGACTTGCCTCTCCCTGTGAGCTGTTTGTTGAAATTATCCAGTTCCCGACAAATATTACAGGTTCACCGTCCGCTTCTCTGTCAGAGATGTACTTACTGCCCGAAAATGCCGAGTAGCCGACCGATCCAAGACTGTCGGGAAGAGATATTTCGCTTAGTGAACTACAGTTTGCAAAGGCAAATCCCGATATTTCTTTTACTCCGTCAGAGACAGTGAGAGATTTCAGAGACTCCGCACCCGAAAAGGCGTGTTCCCCGACAGAGACGACATTTGCAGGGAGTGTCAGGCTTGTGAGAGAGGGCAGACAGCCGTTTCCGAACGCACTTATCCCTATTGTCAGGGGATTTGTTTCGGGGAGGGAGAGCTGTTCAAGATTTGGGATACTCCTGAATGCACTGTCGCATATGTACTTCAGAGACTCAGGGAGCGAAAGTTTTTCCGTACCCGAAAGTTCCGCATTGAACGCCCCCGAAGCTATTCCGACAACACCGTCGGGAATGACGAGTTCGGAGAGCGAGGAAATATCCGTATCTGCACAAAGTCCGACAGCCCAGTCCCCGATTACGGCTACACCGCCGCTCTGTGAGTTGTAGTCGGCAGTATTGTTGAATGCACCGTCCCCCACAAATTCCACTCTCTCAGGCAGTTCTATATCTTTGAGAGCAGGGCAGTCCGCAAAGGCATTTCCGCCTATCTTTTCGAGACTCTCGGGGAGTACAACACTCTCAAGGTTTTCATATCCCATAAAAACTTCTCTCTCAATTGCAGTTATTCCCTCCTCTATAATTATTGACCTGATTTCACTGTTCGGAGCAGGTTTTGTGCTGTTTCTCAGCCAACCGCTTCCCGAAACTCTCATAATGCTGTTGCCGTCGGCATCTTTTTCGATGTCATATCTTGCATTTGAATCCCAGTCCTCAGCGTGTGCGGATATGACTGCCGAATTTGAACTGTTCCGACTGCTGTAAGGCATAAAACCGCCGTAAACGCACACAGCGGAGGTGAGGGCAGTGAGAAAAGCAAGTATTTTTCTGAATCTCATTATTATCTCTCCTTAGTAAAGCATATCGGACCAAAAAAAGTCCTGTATATATATTTTATCAGATTGAGAGTAAAATTTCAATAGTGATGACACGAAAACAAAAAATACCTGTAATAAAGAACGACAGGAGGCAGGGGGCGTTGCCCCCTGAACCCCCATTGGGGGCTCTGCCCCCAAACCCCCGTCGGGGGGAAGTATCCCCCCGAACCCCCCATGATTAACCCAAAACTCAAAAATTAGCGGAATTGACTGTTGGTTCTATTATGGGGGTCCGGGGGTTTTTAACCCCCGGCGGGGTCAAGGGGCGGAGCCCCTTGCAGGGGTCTGGGGACGGAGTCCCCAGTCAGGGGTTCAGGGGGCGAAGCCCCCTGCCTTCTATCGTTCAATCTAATAGTCCTCCAAATTAAAAAAACGCCCGAAAACATATCAGGCGTTTTTTGCAGAATATTTTATAGATAGTCCGATTATCTCATCTCAATGTTGAACTTCTCCTTGAGATTTTTGAGTATATCCGTGATAAAGCCCGAGACTTCCTCGGCAGAGACAGCTTTTTCGGTCGGAATGAAATTCAGTCTGAAAGCCATACTCTTTTTGCCGTTTTCGATCTGACCACCCCTGTATATGTCAAAAAGTTCGGTGTTCTTTGCAAGCGGACAGGTTTTCTCGATTTCGTCCACTATGTCACCGCAGAGTATTTCCTCGTCGGCGATAAGGGCGATGTCTCTTGAAACAGCGGGGAACTCCGAGACAGGCTTATAACTTATGCTGTCGGGGAAGAGTTTAGAAAAAGCTCTGTAGTCGATTTCACCAATGAAAATATGGTGATTTTCCTTGCTGTCCCTGTGGAGACTCAGTTCACCGAGAACATCGTTTGCGAGTTTTCCGAAACAGCCTATTTTTTCACCGTTACAGATTATATAGGCTGAAATTCCGGGGTGTAGGTAGGGGACATCTTTCGCTCTCTCATAGGAGAATTTCAGACCATAAGCGTCAGCGAGAGCCTCAACAGTACCCTTTACCGTGAAGAAGTCCTCACTGTCACCGAAAGCGGCAAAACCGAGGTGCAGAATTTCGTCGGGCAGTTCTGTAAGGGGGAGGGACTTGGGAACGTATATATTCGAAATTTCAAAGATACGTCCCGACATATTGCCAAGTTTTATATTGTTCACGACAGTGTTCAGCACGGAGGGTGCAAGGAGAGAACGCATTATTGTGAGGTTTGAGCTTATGGGGTTGAGAATCCTGATGACGTTTCTTTCGGGAGCATTCGGGGCAATGTGGAGTGAATCGAGGTCAGAATCTGCATAGAATCCGAGAGTAGATATTTCGCAGTAGCCCTGTGAACACATAATGTTTTTAGTTTTAATAATTTCGTTCTGCTGACGTGTCAGACCGCCCACTGTCACGGCAGAGTCGGAGAGGAAAGTGGGGGTAATGTGTTCATAGCCGTATTCACGGATAATTTCCTCAGCTATGTCCGCAGAACCCGTCTCTATGTCCTCACGCCAGCGTGGAGCAGTTATGTGGAGGGTGTCACCGTCTTTCACGGTCTCAAAGCAGAGATTTGAGAGAATTTCGAGAATTTTTTCCTCGGGGACTTCAATGCCGAGAATGCTCTCTATCGACTTAATCGACACGTCAAATTTTTTGCCGACTCTCTCCGCACCTGCACTTACGTCAAAGGCAGAGGCAGTCACTTCACCGCAGTCAAGCTCCTGAATAAGGTGGAGGGCACGGCACATAGCTATTTCGGCAGTGTACTCCGAGACACCCTTTTCATAGTGTGCGGAAGCATCGGTACTCTGTCCGAGACTTCTTGAAGTTTTTCTGATATTGTCACGGGTGAACTTTGCGGACTCAAAGAGAAGTTCCTTGGTGTTTTCGCTTATACCGCTGTTCAGACCGCCCATAATTCCCGCAAGTGCAACAGGCTTTTCACCGTCACATATGACGAGATTATTTTCACTCAGAGTAAATTCTTTTGAGTCAAGAGTAGTGATTTTTTCGTCCTTTTTGGCACGTCTGACCACAATTTTTTTGCCTGAAAGCTGTTCAAGGTCAAAAGCGTGCATAGGCTGACCGATTTCGAGCATGACGAAATTTGTTATATCAACAACGTTGCTTATACCTCTTATGTCGCAGAGAGCGAGGTATCTCCTCATCCAAGCGGGGGACTGTGCATATCTTATATTGTGAACGCCGTGACCTATATAGCGTGGGCAGAGGTCGGGGGCTTCAACAGTTATCTCAAAACCGTCATAGACGTAATCCGAGACCGTGTAGTCAAGGGCAGGCATTTTGAGAGGTTTTCCGAGAATTGCGGAGACTTCCCTTGCTATTCCGAGAACAGACTGACAGTCGGGTCTGTTTGCGGTCACGGAAATGTCAAAGATATAGTCATCGAGACCGACAACTTTGCAGATGTCCTCACCCGCTTTTGTGTCTTTCGGGAGGTCAAGCAGACCGTAGACTTCCGAACCAGGGTAGAGGTCGTCATTGAGACCGAGTTCCTCACCCGAACAGAGCATACCGTTTGACTCTATGCCCCTGAGAGGTTTTGACTTGATTTTTACGCCGTTCGGGAGACTTGAGCCGTCAAGGGCAGCCGGGGTGTGCATACCCTTGTAGACATTCGGTGCACCCGTTGCGATCTGGATATTTTTACCGTAGTCACCGCAGTCCACCTTGCAGACGAAGAGGTGAGTACCCTCAACGGGTTCGCACTCCGTGACTATACCGACCACAACACGGTCTATTTCGGCAGAGAGGTCAATAAGTTCCTCAACTTCAAAACCACAGCCGAACAGTTTTTTTTCGAGTTCCTGAGCAGTTATATCTATGTCAACATATTCTTTCAGCCAACTGAATGGTACTTTCATATATACATCTCCTAATAGTAATCTTGTGGTTATTTTTATTGTCACTTGGACTTTAATTAGAACGATTTGAGACAGGGGGCTTTGCCACTTGGACTTTCAAAATTAGGACGATAGGGGGCAGGGGGCTTTGCCCCCTGAACCCCCATTGGGGGCTCTGCCCCCAAACCCCCGTCGGGGGGAAGAATCCCCCCGAACCCCCCATGATGATCTCCTGAAATTATTTTGGGGACTGAAAAAACGGTTAATCCCTGAACTGTGAGAGAAAACGCAGGTCGTTCTCAAAAAACAGACCTATATTGTTTATTCCGTATTTCAGCATGGCAATTCTCTCAATTCCGATACCGAAAGCAAGTCCCGAGTACTCATTCGGGTCTATACCGCCGTTTTCGAGTACTTTCGGGTGGACTATTCCGCCGCCCAACACTTCTATCCAGCCCGTCTGTTTGCAGAGATTACAGCCTTTTCCACCGCACTCAAAACAGCTCACGTCCACTTCAACACTCGGCTCTGTGAACGGAAAATAGCTCGGACGCAGACGTGTTCTGACGCTCTCACCAAAAATATTTCTGACAAATTTGTCAAGCATACCTTGCAAATCGCAGAGAGTAATTTTCCTGTCGATAACGAGACCCTCCATTTGGTGGAACATCGGGGAGTGTGTAGCATCACTGTCGGAGCGGAAAACACGTCCGGGAACAAGTACTTTTATGGGAGGTTTTTCCGTGTCCATAACCCTTATCTGACCTGGGCTTGTGTGGGTACGGAGAAGTATTCCGTCAGCGACATAGAAAGTGTCCTGCATATCACGGGCGGGGTGGTTTTCGGGGACGTTCAGACGGGTGAAATTGTGGCTTTCGTCCTCAATTTCGGGACCCTCAAAAATCTCAAAGCCCATGCCCGCAAACACGTCAATCATCTGGTTTTTTACCAGAGTTATCGGGTGGAGACATCCCTTTTCCCTCTTCTTTGCGGGGAGAGTTATATCAATAGTCTCAGCCTTGTTTCTGAGTTCGAGTTCCTTTTTTTCGAGAATCTGTTCAACTTCACGGTATCTCGCCTTGGCGGAGACTTTGAAGTCGTTTATTATCTTTCCGACAGCGGGACGCTCTTCCTTTGAAACTTTTCCCAGACCTTTCATAAGTTCCGAAATTTTTCCCTTTTTGCTGAAATAGGTCTGCCAGAAGTCTGACAGCTCACTCTTGTCCTTTACCTTGCTCAGAGAACTTTCCATAAGTTCGTGCAGAGCTTTTATTTTATCTTCCATAATACACCTCTTTAGTATCTCTTAGTCTGTCTGCCAGGACAGCTATTGAAATTCACAACAATAATATTCTAACACATTGTGAATTATTTGTCAAGTGCAGGCGATACTCTGATTGACGATAAATTTATGTATAATATATAATATAATAATATAATAATTATAATTTTTACAAATTTAACAGAAATTTTTTTATTCTCCCTATTGACATTTGAGAATTTGTGTGATATAATACTCGCAACGGAATGAAATTCCGGCAAGGGAGCTGTCTGTAGAGGTGGCTCCCTTTCTGGTTTTTTGTTCCCTTTAAGGGGACTTTCACACCTCCCGGAAATTATAAGATCGGGGGAGTTTTTTGTGAGAGTCTGTGCAAAGGAGGGTAATTATGGCATCTGAAACGGTAAACAGGATTCTCAGTGCGGAAGCTGAGTCCGACAGAAAACTGCGTGAGGCGAGGAGCAGGGCAGAGGAAATCGTGAGAGATGCGGAGAGAAGTTCCTCGGTCGCCGTACAGAAAAAGCTTGGTGATGCAAATTACGAGATCCAGAAGATCAGGGCGGGCAATGAGGAAAAACTCGCCGAGTATACTGCTCTTGCGGAGGAGAAGTGCATGAAAGATATTGAAAATATCGAAAATATGGCACGTCTCAACTTTGAAAAAGCTGTCGGGGCGGTTATACAGACATTCTTTTCACGGGGAGAGTGACGGTGTTAAATGGCTAAACTCAAAATGAAAAAGATTGAGATTATCGCACTTCTCACGGACAGCAAGAAAGTTATCGAACTTCTGCAAAGGCGTGGAGTTGTGGAGATATGCCGTAACTCAGACGAGGAACTTGTCAGGACGAATGTCACGGCAGTGAGCGGAGAGTTTGAGAAATTCCGCATGAATGCGGTACAGGCACTTGAAGTACTCGACAGGTACGCCCCCGAAAAGAAACCTCTCATGGATATGCTGAACGGCAGGGAGGAAGTCGAAAAGCACGACTTCGGCAGAGAGGCTATGCAAATTGAAAAGATCATGAACATTGCCTCCGAAATAAACAAGAACAGCAAAATTATTTCGGACGTACAGTCACAGACCGCTGAACTCGAAATGAGACGTGACGCACTGAAATATTGGGAAAGTCTTGATATTCCGTTGAATTTCAGGGGTACGGCTGAGACTTCCGCATTTATAGGTTCTTTTCCCGAGAGCATATCCGCAGAGGAAATTGAGGAGCAGCTGCCGGAGGGCTGTTGTGCGGAAGTGGTGTCTCAATCGAAAGAGCGTACTAACGTCTTTATAGTCTGCATAAAGGACTGTCTTTCACAGACGGAGGATTTTCTGAGAAAAAATGCCTTTTCGGCTATTCAGGAAAATCAGTCCGCAACGCCGTCGGAGATTATAGACGGAATTTCGGGACGCATAAAGTCTCTTGAAAGGAAGTCCGCAGAGGCACTGGAGGCTATAAAAAGTCTCTCGGCAAGGCGTAGGGAACTTGAATTTGCGTGTGATTATTTGTCAATGCGTGAGGAGAAGTACAGGGCATTGGAAATGCTCGGCTTCACGGAAAGCACTTTTGTACTGACAGGTTATATTCCCGAGAAGTTTTCGGAAAAACTTGTAGGGGAGCTTGAGAGGAAGTTCACAATTTCCGTGACACTCTCCGAACCCGCTGAGGACGAAGATGTTCCCGTAATGCTTGAAAACGGCAGATTTTCCGCACCCGTTGAGAGTATCACAAAAATGTACGCAATGCCCGACAAAAAGGACGTTGACCCCACGCCCGTAATGTCGTTTTTCTACTATTTATTTTTCGGAATGATGTTATCGGACGCAGGTTATGGGCTTGTAATGGTGATAGGAACTTGCATAGTCCTGAGCAGATTCAGGCTTGAGGAGAGCATGAGAAAGACGATGATAATGTTCCGAAATTGCGGGATTTCAACGGTCATATGGGGAGCACTTTTCGGGAGCTGGTTCGGCGACATAGTACAGGTAGTTTCAAGAGAATTTTTCGGCAAAGAAATAGGAAGTCTTGCCCTTTGGTTTGAACCTCTTGACGACCCGATAAAGTTACTTCTTTTTTCGTTTGGTCTCGGAATACTCCACCTGTTTCTCGGCGTGGGAGTGTCTTTCAAAATGGCTTGGGACGAGGGCAGAAAACTTGATGCATTTTTTGACACGGTTCCCATCTACCTGACTATAACGGGTGTCGCACCCGTCGGAGCGTCCATATTGACGGAAGTACCGCAGGTACTCTGTACAGTGGGTACTTATATGATGATAGCGGGAGTGGTATTGCTTGTGCTGACGGCGGGCAGGACTTCAAAGTCGATATTCGGAAAATTTTTCGGAGGTCTCTACGCTCTGTACAACACGGCTACGGGTTATCTTAGCGATATACTGTCCTATTCGAGACTTCTCGCTCTCGGACTTGCAACGGGCAGTATAGCAGGTGTTATAAATCTGATAGGAACAATGCCCGAAAACAGGACTGTAAAACTGATACTTCTTGTTGTGGTGTTCATAGTCGGACACACGGCAAATCTTGCTATAAACCTTCTGGGAGCGTACGTCCACACGGACAGGTTGCAGTTTGTGGAGTTGTTTTCAAAGTTCTACACAGGTGGCGGAAGAGAATTTCAGCCGTTTTCGGTAAACACAAAATATATAAGATTTAAGGAGGAAAATTCAAATGAATAGCTTGGGAATTGCACTTGCAGTAATCGGAGCAGCTTGTGCTGCACTTTTTGCGGGAATAGGTTCTGCAAAGGGAGTAGGTTTTGTCGGAGAAGCGGCAGCGGGAGTAGTATCCGTAGACCCGTCCAAATTCAGCAAGGTGCTTATTTTACAGCTCCTGCCGGGTACACAGGGACTTTACGGACTTCTTGCGGCGGTGCTTATGCTTGCAAGGATAGGAATTATAGGCGGAAATCCCGCCGACCTGACAGTCGCACAGGGACTTATGTTTCTCGGAGCTTCTCTCCCGATAGCTATAGTCGGACTGTTTTCGGGAATAGCACAGGGAAGAGCAGCAGCAGCAGGAGTGGGAATAGTTGCAAAGAAACCCGAACACAGCAGTAAGGGAATAATCATGGCTGCAATGGTCGAGACTTACGCAATACTTGCACTTCTTGTTTCTGTACTCCTGATATACAATATAGCAGTCTGAGGTGTCTGGATTATGGCAGGAATTGACGAAATTCTCGGTATAATCGGTACAAGACAGGCTGAGAACGAGAAGAGCATAATATCTTCGGCAGAGAGCAAGGCTTCCGAGATAAAGAGACAGGGCGACAAAAACGCCTCCGAAAAGTATGCGGAGTACATGAGCAGAAGTGCCGAAAAGTTGGAGAGGGATTATAAAAACGCCTGTAATTCGGTTGACGCTGAAATGAAGAGGAGGGTACTTGCCTGTAAGGTTAAGTGCATAAACGAGGTTGCGGAGAAAGTCCCCGAGAGACTTAGGAGTCTCCCCGATGAGGAGTATTCGGAGCTGATTCTGACACTTGTTGAAAAATTTGCCCACGATGGTGACGGAGTACTCTGTATGTGTGAGAGAGACCTGAAACGCATTCCGACTGATTTTGAGGAAAAACTCCGAAAACTCCACACAAACGGCACGATAAGTCTCTCAAAAGAGCCTGCCGACATAGAGGACGGCTTTATTCTCTCCTACGGTCTTATATCCGAAAACTGTTCATTCGGGGCGGTTATCGAATCGGAGAGAGATGCCGTTAAGGACGTAATTGCAGGGAAACTATTCGGGTAGGTGATATTTATGGGCAGAGCAGATTATGCGAGTGCGGTGTCAGCGGTGAGGGCTATGGAGAGCAGTCTGCTGACTTCGGCAGATATGGAGCAGATATTGAGTGCAAGGGGAAAGTCTGAAGCGGATATGATAGTGAACTCCAAAAAGGGAGAGAATTTTTCACTCTCACAAGTCTGGGATATGCTGTCGGGTTACGCACCCGACAGTGAGGAACTGAAGATACTGCTTTACAAAAATGATTTTCACAACCTGAAAGCGGTTTTGAAATCTCTTGCTATGGGAAGCAGTCCCGAAAAGTACTATATTTCCCCGACAAATCTGAATCTCGGCGAACTTGCAGGCGTTATTTCGGAGAAAAATTATGAAAATCTGCCGTCGTACATGGGGGACACTCCCGAAAGAGCCTACGATATTATCACGGGGACAATGGACGGTCAGCTGACGGACTGCCTTGTAGACGTGGCTTGCATGAGGGCTATGATGGACAGTGCCGAAAAGACGGGTAATGACTTCATTATAAAATATGCGGAGCTGACGGCGGTTTTTGCGGACATAAAGACGGCTTACAGGTGCTGTCTCATGAAAAAGAGTGAAAATTTTCTTGAGACTGCCATATGCGGTACTCATGAACTCCCGAAAGAGGGGCTTATAAGGGCGGTTCTTGCGGGCATGGACAGTCTTATGGGATTTATAGAAAATTCTCCCTATGGGGAGTCGGCTGAACTTCTCAGAAAGTCGGTCGCCGCATTTGAGAAGTGGTGCGATGACGAGATATGCGAATTTGCACAGTCCGCACGTCTCAAAGCGTTCGGGATAGAACCTCTTATAGCCTATTACATTGCCGTTGAGACCGAGATAAAAAATCTTAGGATAATATCCGTGTGCAGGGAGTGCGGTACGGACAGGGCGATTATTTCTGAAAGGGTGAGAAAACTGTATGCCTGAACTTTACAAGACTGCCGTCATAGGTGACACGGCGAGCATATCGGGATTTTCAGCACTTGGACTGTCTGTTTTTCACGAGACAGAGCCGAAAACGGTTTCGGGGTTGATTGACAGGCTTGCACTTAATAATTTTGCGGTGATATATATAACGGAACCTGTTGCAGTCGGAGTGGGGAGTACAATAGCGAAGTACAGGGATAAAAAACTGCCGTCAATCGTACTGATACCTGCTGTCGGGGGCAACACGGGCGAGGGCATGAGGAAACTGCACGAAGCTGTTGAAAAGGCAGTCGGTTCTGATATACTGGGATGATTATGGTTAGGAGATGTGTGATTTGAGCAGTATCGGCAATATAGTAAAAATATCGGGTCCTCTGGTAGTTGCGGAGGGCATGAGAGATGCGAATATGTTTGACGTCGTGAGGGTCAGCGACAAGAGACTGATAGGTGAGATAATAGAGATGCACGGGGACAGGGCTTCCGTGCAGGTCTATGAGGAGACAGCGGGTCTTGGTACGGGAGAGCCTGTTGAATCGACGGGAGAGCCTATGAGTGCGGAACTCGGACCGGGGCTTATAGGTAGTATCTATGACGGCATACAGCGTCCGCTTGACGACATAAGAAAGGTGTGCGGAAACAACCTTGCAAGGGGAGTAGAAGTGCCGTCTCTGAAGAGAGATAAGAAGTGGAATTTCACGCCCTGTGTCAAAGAGGGGGACGAAGTAACAGGCGGTGACATTATAGGAACAGTCCCCGAGACGGATATAGTTCTGCACAAGATACTTGTCCCGAACGGCGTTTCGGGAAAGGTAAAGGAGATAAAAGAGGGCGATTTTGCCGTTGACGAGACCGTCTGTGTTCTGGAGACCGAAAACGGTGAAAAAAATCTCTGTATGTTTCAGAAGTGGGCGGTCAGAAAGGGCAGACCTTACAAGAAAAAGCTTTCACCGGATATGCCTCTTGTGACGGGACAGAGGGTTGTGGACTGTCTTTTCCCTATTGCTAAAGGCGGAGTTGCTGCAATTCCCGGACCTTTTGGAAGTGGAAAGACTGTCACACAGCACCAGCTTGCAAAGTGGGCAGAAGCAGATATAATAGTGTATATAGGCTGCGGAGAGCGTGGAAACGAGATGACGGACGTTCTGAACGAGTTCCCCGAACTTATAGATCCCAAAACGGGTAAATCGCTAATGGAGAGGACTGTCCTCATTGCGAACACCTCCGATATGCCTGTTGCGGCGAGAGAAGCATCGGTGTATACGGGAATAACAATAGCGGAATACTACCGTGATATGGGCTATTCCGTGGCACTTATGGCTGATTCAACTTCAAGATGGGCAGAGGCTTTGAGAGAGATGTCGGGAAGACTTGAGGAAATGCCCGGAGACGAGGGCTATCCCGCATATCTGGGAAGCCGTCTTGCACAGTTTTACGAGAGAGCGGGAAGAGTTATTTCTACAGGCAAAGAGGGCAGAGAGGGTGCACTGTCGGTAATCGGTGCGGTGTCTCCTCCCGGAGGTGACATTTCCGAGCCCGTTTCACAGGCTACTTTGCGTATAGTAAAAGTTTTCTGGGGACTTGACGCAAATCTTGCGTATCAGAGACATTTTCCGGCTATAAACTGGCTTACAAGTTACTCTCTCTATGTGGATTCGCTTTCGGACTGGTACGACAACAACGTCTCAAAAGACTGGATACCGCTTAGAATGCGTTTTATGAATATTCTGAACGACGAAGCGGAACTGAAAGAGATAGTAAAACTTGTCGGCATGGACGCACTTTCACCAACAGACAGGTTAAAAATGGAGACTGCACGCTCTATCCGTGAGGACTTCCTACACCAGCTTGCTTTTCACGAAGTGGACACTTACACAAGTCTGAAAAAACAGCTCTACATGATGAAGCTGATACTGAATTTCAATGACGAAGCACAGCAGGCGGTTACAAAAGGTGCGGACATAGAAAAAATTTCGGAACTGCCCGTGCGTGAAAAAATAGGACGTTTCAAGTACGTTGAGGAAAAGAACACGGATTCGGAGTTTGATAAAATTTCGCTTGAAATTTCAACCGAACTCGACAGGCTTATTAAGAGGGGGAATGACTGATGCCGAGAGAGTACAGGACGATTGAAGAGGCGGCAGGACCTCTTTTGCTTGTCAAAGGCGTGGAGAACGCAACATACGGAGAACTTGCGGAAATAAGGCTGAAAAACGGAGAGAAGAGAAGGTGCAGGGTGCTTGAGATAGACGGTTCAGACGCACTTGTACAGCTGTTTGAAAATTCAGCGGGAATAAATTTGCAGGACAGTGCGGTAGTATTTTCGGGACATCAGATGGAACTCGGAGTTTCGGAAGATATGCTTGGACGAGTGTTTGACGGTCTGGGCAGACCTATTGACGACGGTCCCGAAATAATTCCCGAAATGCGTATGGACATAAACGGACTGCCTATGAACCCTGTTGCAAGGAAGTACCCGCAGGAATTTATACAGACGGGAGTTTCGGCAATAGACGGTCTCAACACGCTTGTAAGAGGACAGAAGTTGCCTATTTTTTCGGCAAGCGGTCTCCCGCACGCACAGCTTGCGGGACAAATTGCACGTCAGGCGAGAGTTCTTGGCGATGACGAGCAATTTGCGGTAGTGTTTGCGGCAATGGGAATAACTTTTGAGGAGTCGGAATATTTTGTGCAGAGTTTCAAGGAGACGGGAGCTATAGACAGGACTGTCATGTTCGTGAACCTTGCGAATGATTCCGCTATAGAGAGACTTGCAACTCCCAAAATGGCACTGACCTGTGCGGAGTACCTTGCGTTCAAAAAAGATATGCACGTCCTTGTAATAATGACTGATATAACGAACTACGCCGACGCTTTGAGGGAAGTTTCCGCTGCAAGAAAGGAAGTCCCCGGAAGAAGAGGTTATCCGGGATATATGTACACGGATTTGGCTTCACTGTACGAGCGTGCGGGAAGACTTGACGGCTGTGGGGGAAGTATCACTATGATACCTATTCTGACAATGCCCGAAGACGACAAGACACACCCTATCCCCGACCTTACAGGCTATATAACAGAGGGACAAATTATTTTGTCGAGAGAACTTTACAGAAAGGGCATAAATCCGCCTGTGGACGTTCTGCCGTCACTGTCGAGACTAAAAGACAAGGGTATAGGTGAGGGCAGGACGAGAGCCGACCACTCCGACACCATGAACCAATTGTTTTCGGCTTATGCCCGTGGAAAGGACGCTAAGGAACTCATGGTAGTGCTTGGCGAGGACGCTCTTACTCCCACAGATTTGTTGTACGCAAAGTTTGCGGACGAATTTGAGAAAAAGTATATCTCACAGGGCTTTGACAACAACAGGAGCATAGAGGAGACACTCTCCGTCGGTTGGGAACTGCTCAGACTGCTCCCAAGGAGTGAACTGAAGAGGATCAGAGACGAGTATCTTGACAAGTACTATGATGTCAGGAAGTGACGGCGGAGGTGAGAATCATTGGCGAGACTTAATGTGAATCCCACCAGAATGGAACTCAGCAAGCTGAAAAAAAAGCTTGAATCGGCAAGGCGTGGACACAAACTTCTCAAAGACAAGCGTGACGAACTTATGAGACAGTTTATGAACCTTATAAAGGAGACGGTACAGCTGAGGAGCGAAGTCGAGAGCGGTATTTCGGAGGCTGACAAATATATGGCTGTTGCGGGTTCGGTAATGCAGAGTGAGGCTCTTGAAACGGCACTGATGATGCCGAGTCAGGAAGTTGAGATAGAAGTCGGGGAAAAGAACGTCATGAGCGTGTGCATACCTGTTTTCGGCACGAAGTACAGGACTTCCGACACGGGCAGTATCTATTCATACGGAACTGCTTTTACGTCCATTGACCTTGACGGTGCTGTCGGTGCGTTGAACGAAATTTTCCCGAAGATGATACGACTTGCGGAGACGGAAAAAGCCTGTCAGCTCCTTGCGGACGAGATAGAGAAGACGAGAAGACGTGTAAACGCTCTTGAACACATAATGATACCCGATTACGAAGAAACTATAAAATATATAACTATGAAACTCTCCGAAAACGAGAGGAGTACGGCGGTATCACTTATGAAAGTTAAAGACATGGTACTGAAACAGAGCCACAATTTCAAGTGAATTTATTTATTTATTTATTTATTTATTTATTTATTTCGGACTGTTCGGGAAACCGTAAATATTTTTGATTATATCGGGGTACGCAAAAAAAGTGTACCCCGAAAAATTTTTTTGAAAAAACCCTTTACAAACGAAAAAATTTGTGATATAATAAACTCACCGTGTACTCAGATGGGGGTGAGTCCTCATTTTTACGCCCTCTTCTTGGTTTGCGGAATTTTGTCTATTTTAATAAAGAGGTGCTTAAAAAATGCTCTTGAAAGAGGAAAAAACGGCTGTTATTGAAGCCAACAGAACACACGAAAATGACACGGGTTCACCTGAAGTCCAGATTGCCATTCTCACAAGGAGAATCAACGACCTCACAGAACACCTGAAAATCCACAAGAACGACCACCACTCCAGAAGGGGACTTCTCAAAATGGTAGGTCACAGGCGTAATCTTCTCGCTTATCTCAAGAAGAAGGACATAAACAGATACCGTGCTATTGTAGAAAAGCTCGGTCTGCGTAAGTAATTTTTCGGGAAACGGCAGGGCGGACGGTATGAAATTTCAAGCCCGTCCGCCCGTGTTTTTATGTGCCGTCAAGGTCCGGAAAACAAGGCGGAAGTCGAATGCAAGTCACGGACGGGAGTTTTTTCCGTGCTTTGCCTTTGACCTCCTGCCCTTTCCGGAACTGTCGGCATATGTTTGCAAAAAATCATTATAATTTATTATAATTATAAATTGTAATTATTATATTTCAGTTTGGAGGATAGAGTATGTTTGAAAATTACAGAGTTTTCGAGACAGTCTATGCGGGCAGACCTCTTGTTGTCGAGACAGGCAAGACCTGCGGACTGTCAAACGGTTCTTGCTGGGTTAGGTACGGCGAGACAGTCGTAATGGCGAACGTCACAGCGAGTGAAAAGCCCAGAGAGGGAGTTGACTTTTTCCCGCTGTCGGTGGACTATGAAGAGAGAATGTATTCGGTCGGAAAAATACCGGGTTCGTTCACAAAGAGAGAGGGAAAACCCAGTGACAAGGCGATTCTGACTTCAAGGTGCGTTGACAGACCTATAAGACCTCTTTTCCCGAAGGACATGAGAAATGATGTTTCCGTAGTTATGACGGTGCTGTCGGTAGAGCCTGACAATTCCCCCGAAATTGCCGGAATGATAGCGACTTCTGTAGCAATTTCGATTTCGGATATACCGTGGAACGGTCCTATTGCGGGAATAAATGTCGGACTTGTTGACGGTGAGATAGTCCTGAACCCCACTCTTGAACAGAGAGCCAAGACGGATTTGGTTCTGACAGTGGCGGGTACTGCCGAAAAGATAGTCATGATAGAGGCAGGAGCAAACGAAGTCCCCGAAGATACCATGCTTGAGGCAATTCTCACAGGTCACGAGGAAATCAAGAAGATGGTCGCTTTTATTGACGGCATCAGAAAAGAGATAGGAAAGCCGAAGTTTGAGTTTGAGTCTCAGGAAGTAGACCACGATATGTTTGAAGCTGTCGAGGAGTTTGCGGGCGAGAGGGTTAAATTTGCCCTTGACACCAATGATAAAAATGTCCGTGACCAGCGTCTTGCACCCGTGATTGACGATGTTCACGCAAAGTTTGACGAGATCTATCCCGAAAAAATCGCAATGCTTGACGAGTGTATGTACAAACTTCAAAAGAAGATAGTCCGTGCGTGGCTGTATGAGGGAAAGCGTGTGGACGGCAGAGGAATAGACGAGATAAGACCTCTTGCGGCAGAAGTCGGAGTACTCCCGAGAGTACACGGTTCGGGACTTTTCACAAGGGGACAGACACAGGTGCTCACAATTGCAACTCTTGGACCTGTCAGTGACGCACAGAGAATTGACGGTCTTGACGAGGAGGAGTCCAAGAGATATATGCACCAGTACAATTTCCCGAGTTATTCGGTCGGTGAGACTAAGCCGAGCAGAGGACCGGGAAGACGTGAAATTGGACACGGTGCGTTGGCGGAGAGAGCTTTAGTGCCTGTTATACCGTCTGTGGAGGAGTTCCCCTATGCACTCAGACTTGTTTCGGAAGTTCTGTCCTCAAACGGTTCTACTTCACAGGGTTCAATATGCGGTTCTACACTTGCTCTCATGGACGCAGGTGTGCCTATAAAAGCACCTGTTGCGGGAATTTCGTGCGGACTTATAACAAAGCCCGACAGTGACGAATTTATGACTATGGTCGATATACAAGGTCTTGAGGACTTTTTCGGTGATATGGACTTCAAAGTCGGCGGTACTCACAAGGGCATAACTGCTATTCAGGTCGATATAAAAGTGGACGGTCTCACGCCTGCCATAATAAAAGAGGCTTTTGAAAAGACCAGAAAGGCGAGACTTTATATTCTTGACGAGATAATGCTGAAAGCTATACCCGAACCGAGAAAGACTGTCAGTCGGTACGCCCCGAAAATGCTCCAGACTAAAGTACCCGTTGACAAGATAAGGGAAGTTATCGGACAGGGCGGTAAAGTTATACAGAAGATTTCCGCAGACTGTGATGTCAAGATAGATATAAACGACGACGGAAGCGTGTTTATAAGCGGTATAGACGGCGAAAAGGCTGAAAAGGCTTTGCAGGTCGTTGAGACTATCGCAAACGGTCCCGAAGTGGGAGCTATATACATGGGCAAAGTCGTCAGAATAAAGGACTTTGGTGCATTTGTGGAGATAGTCCCGGGCATGGACGGTCTTGTCCACATCTCAAAACTTGACAAATCGAGAGTTGAGAGGGTAGAGGATATAGTTTCTGTCGGTGACGAGATAGTTGTCAAAGTCATAGAGATAGACAGTCAGAACAGGATAAACCTCTCACGCAAGGACGCTCTTGCCGATATAGAGGCTAAAAAGAGAAGAAACAGAAGGTAATTTGTTTTTATTTCAGATATTTCGGGACAGTCCGCAAGGGCTGTCCTTTTATTTTTTGACACCCGAAAATAAAAAAAATATTTCAGGTGTATTGACGTGAGAGGAGAAATATTATATAATAAAAGTGTGTGGAAACTTGTTTATTGTATAAAAGACAGGGCTTGTTATCAGCCTTAAACGGAAGAAGTGATAATTATGAAAAATAAAATTTCGGTGTCGTTGCTTAGTGCCGACATGATGAATCTTGAGAGAGAGATACGAAGAGTAGAGAAAAGCGGTGCGGAAATGCTCCACTTTGACGTTATGGACGGTGTTTTTGTAAATAATATAACTTATGGACTGCCCGTTCTGGAGCAGGTCAGAAAAATAACAAATATGCCCCTTGACGTACACCTCATGATAACAGATCCTCTTGAATATGCGGAGCGTTTTGTAAAAAGCGGTGCGGATATAGTGTCTTTTCACATTGAGAGCAACAGCGACACGGCGGAGACTCTGAGAGTGATAAAAGAGAGCGGTGCAAAGGCTTGCATAGCAATAAAGCCGTCCACAAAAGCGGAGGCGGTCTATAAGTATCTTGAATATCTGGACATGGTTCTCGTGATGACAGTCGAACCGGGTTTCGGCGGGCAGAGTTTCATTGCGGAAACTGTCGGAAAGATAGGGGAGATAAGAAAAAAACTTGATACAATGGGGCTTGCGACGGATATTGAAGTTGACGGCGGTATAAATGATGTAACGTCCGAACTTGTGAAGAGTGTCGGGGCGAATGTGCTTGTATCGGGGAGTTATCTTTTCGGTTCAGATGATATGGCAAAGTCCGTCAGAAAAATCGGGAAAGAGGTTCTGCGATGAAGGCTGTCAGGAGAGAGCGTTTTGTGTCGCTTGATATAATGATAACACTTTCCGCACTGGAGACTATGGCTTTTTTCTATTACGGTTCACACGCCCTTGCGGTCGGTCTTATGTGTATGACAGCGTCTCTTGCGGTGGAGATAGTATCACTCAGACTTGTAAACAGAAAATTCACGGCAGATAATTTGTCGTGCGTTGCGGACGGTCTCGTGACGGCACTGATGTTTTCCGCTGTAATGGACTACAGACTCGCTGTTGTGGGGACGATTTTCGGGGCGGTGATAAAAAATGTTTTCGGTGGACGTGAGAACATGATATTTTCCGCATCGGCAGTCTCGTATGTGTTTCTGCTCACGTCCTGGAAAAACCGTCTTTTGCAGTTCCCACAGCCACACACTCTGACGGGAGTTTTAGATGATATTAAAATTTCCGATTTGACAGTCTCCGCAAGTCACGAATTTAATTCAACGGGGAAGTTTGATTTCTCGGACTTTGAAATTCTGCTCGGAAATTTCAGCGGACCGTGCGGTGCGGTCAGTATATTGCTACTGATAATTTCGGCAGTCATACTAATTTTAAGGAGAGATATATCGGCAGGTGCTTTTACGGGCTTTATAGGCGGTACGGTGCTTATGGCGTGCGTTTACCCCGTTTGCGGCAGTGTCTCCGACTCTGTGAAGTACACCCTCTGCACCAATATGGTGCTGTTCTCCGCTGTCTATATCATATCGGACAGGAGGATTTCTCCCGAAAACAACATTTCGGCACTGATTTACGGATTTTTTATATCGGTGTTTTCATATACTTTAACATCTGTGAACGCACAGGAAAATGCGGTTGTGACGGTCTCGCTTCTGCTTACTCCCCTCGCACTGTTTCTGAAAAATGTTGAGGGAGTTATAAAAAATAATAAAAATAATAGAAATATTGAAAATAAAAATAATAAAAATATTGAAGATGACAAAAATTCGGAAGGGGGAGAGACTTCTCTTGAAAGAGAGTAGCAAAAAGGGAAAAATTCACCTGTCGGACGGCATTTTCAGAGATAATACAGTCCTGTCGTCACTGATGGTCATATCGCCCGTGATAGTCTGCGGGGACACTCTTGTGAATGCAACAGCAGTTGTGTGCATATTTTCACTGATAACTTTTGTGTCGGTGGTCATAGCCTCGTTCATACCAAAGAGACTGCCGTACTGTTTAAGAGCGATTTTGTGTGCAGTTATTTCGTCACTTGTATATGTTCCCGTGAGGATTTCCGCACAGGAGTTTTACCCCGAAATAATACCCCGTCTGGGGATATACTTTCCGCTTCTGGCGTTAAATTCGGTGATAATATTGCAGACGGGTGCTAAGTTTTCAAAAATGAAAAAATCGGGAATGCTTGTCTCGCTGTTGTCGTACATAGTCGGCTTTGACCTTGTGATGATCGTGACCGCCTTTGTGCGTGAACTTCTTGCGTACGGCACTATAGACAGCAGAGTCGTGAATGCAGATTTCCTTGTGTCGGGAATGGGAACGTCTTTCGGAGGATTTATATTCCTCGGACTGCTCTGCGGACTGTACAGAAAAATAAGAAAATCCGTAACGCACGGAGAGGATTCGGAGGGTGAAGAGAATGTTTCTTGTGACTGAATTTATCGCAATTCTGGGAGCAAATCTCGTTTTCACAAAGGCACTCGGAACGAGTACGCTCTTTGCCTCGGCAGACTCATGGAAAAATCTTGTGAGGACTTCTTTTATAATAACGCTTTTTGCGGTGTGCAGTTCGGCGGGAGCGTATTTTACAGACCTCTATACAGGTGGAAGTCTCGAAAATTTCAGGCTTGTCTTTTACGTCCTTGAAACGGGGCTTGTGTATATTTTATTTCTCGCTCTCAGCTTTTTTGTGAGCAGGAAAAATTTTGACAGGACAAAAAAATATATTCACCTGTCAGCCTATAACTGTGCAGTTATGGGAACGGTTCTGACGGTCAGCGGAAGTGTGCCTGAGGGAAGTCTCTGGGGGTATATACTGTCGGGACTTGAAACGGGTGCGGGATTTATAATTGCATCGCTCACAATGTCGGTCGCCTACAGGAGACTTAATTCCGTTAGAGTACCGCAGTCTTTCAGGGAATTCCCCGCAATGCTTATATACATAGGCATAATTTCAATGGCGGTTTATGCAGTGTCTTAAAAGAGAGAAAAATTAAAATTAAAATAATTAAAATAAATAAAAATAAAAAAAGAAAATTTTGTCAGGAGACAGACAAATGAAACAAAGGAACAAGGGAAGGAAAATTTACAAGACAAAGGAGAAAAATTACCACGGAAACAGTTTTGGCGGGAAATTTATGTCATCGGTGCTGACCGTCCTGCTTGTGGGCGGACTGGGCTTTATAGGCTACAGCACGGTCGGACCGCTGCTTGATTTTGACAGACAAAAGGGTGACAGTGCTTTTCAGGAGGAAGTGCCTGTATTTGAGAGCAGCGAAATTACACAGCAGGACAGCACGGGTGCAGAGGACAGCGACACGGACGAGGGTGACGGAGTTTTTCCCGAACCTCTCGGCGGTGAAAAATACAATGCGACAGTCCTGTCGGCTTCTGATCTGGAGAGCTATGACACTCTCAGGGATGCTGTAAAGAGGATTCCCGAAGAGTGGGAGTCTGATTTTGTGGAAGTGCCTTTGAAGTCAAACGGCGGGTACGTCTACTATTCGACAAACTGTGAAGAGGAGCGTGCGGCTGGGGCGGTTGTCTGTGAGCTTGACCCTGCAAAAATAGCGGAGATAATCAGAGAGAGCGGTCGACACCCCTCCGCAAAGATAAGTGTTTTCAGGGACACTCTCCTCCCACGCACCTACGATTCAAGCGGTTTTATGAACACAAAAACAAATCTCCCGTGGCTTGACAGCAAGAAAAATCCGTGGGTGACACCGTTTGAAGATACGGCTCTGAGGTGTGCGGAGTTTATGGCGGGGGAACTGTCCAAAGCGGGGTTTGAGAAGATAATCTGCACGGATTTGCGGTTTCCCGAATTTGAGAATACAGATTTGGCGGTTCTTGACGAGAGACTGAAAGACCCCGAAAAGAGGTCGGAAGTGCTGATATCGGCAGTAAATGCACTGTCGGAGACGGCAGGAAGTCCTGAATCTGAAGTCATTCCCGAAGTCTCCGCTGTGCAGATACTTGAGGGGAGTGCGGACGTATTCAAGCCCGAAAAACTCTCTCCGAAGTCGGTCATGGTGAATATAGACATTGACGAGATAGGTGATTCTGTTTCGGACGGCGTTACCGTCTACCAGTTCAGCGGTACTCCCGCAGACAGGACTGCAAAAATTATGAGTCTCATAAATTTCAGACTGACGGACAAAAATTTCATATTCAGGATAACGGGGGAAGGTCTCACGGAACAGGAGCTGTCCAAAGCGAGAGATGAGGTCTCCGCATATGGGTATGAGTCCTTAGCACTCGGCTGAAACACGGGTGACGGGAGACAATAAATAATAAATAAATAAAATTAAATTAAATAAAACAAAACAAAAAACCGGTCTGTTTTGCCGGAGAACGGAGAAAAAAATGGCTGAGAGCTTTAAGGTTTCACTTAAAAAAATAATAGACGAGTTCAAGCTGGAGATAATATATATCCACAGAGACGCTGAGACGATAATGATAGACGAGAACGATGTGAACCGCCCGGGATTGCAGCTTATGGGCTTTTATGAGTACTTCAATCCCGAAAGAATACAGATAATAGGCAAGATGGAGTTTGCGTACCTCTCCACCATTGATGAAAAGACAAGGCGTGAGAGACTGCAAATGCTCTTTGCACAGAGGCTCCCCGCACTCATAATCGCAAGGGAACTGCCCTATTTTGCGGAAATGCTGGAGCTTGCAAAGGAGTATGAAGTACCGCTTCTGAGGAGCAAGGAGAGTACATCAAATTTCATGTCGGGGCTGATAGAGTTTCTGAACATGAATCTTGCACCGAGAGTTACAAGGCACGGCGTTCTGATAGAGATATACGGCGAGGGTGTTTTTATAACGGGGGAGAGCGGTGTCGGAAAGAGCGAGACGGCTATAGAGCTTGTAAAGCGTGGACACAGGCTTGTTGCGGACGATGCTGTTGAGATAAGGAAAGTCTCAAACACAAGTCTTGTGGGAAGTTCCCCCGACAATATAAGGCATTTTCTGGAGCTGAGGGGCATAGGTATCATAAACGCAAGGAGACTTTTCGGTATAGGAGCTGTCAAAATGACAGAAACGCTTGATCTGGTCGTTGAGCTTGAACAGTGGAACTCCGAAAAGGTCTATGACAGAATGGGTGTCGACACGGAATATGTGACGCTTCTGGGAGTAAAAGTCCCCGCTCTGACAATTCCTGTAAAGCCCGGAAGAAATCTTGCTGTCATACTCGAAGTGGCTGCTATGAACAACAGGCAGAAGAAGATGGGTTACAATGCCGCTGCGGAACTTCTGAACAGGCTCGGAATGGACTCTGATCCGAAAGAGACTGTCAGAAATTACGAGGCGTTCTGACAACAGTTTCACGAATTATTAAATTAAATTATTAAATATTTTTTATTATAACAAGAGATCGGGAGAGTGACAGTGATGGATATAGGCGAGATTTCAAAGCTTTGTCTCAGACTGGGGTGCAGGCTTCTGACGGACTGCCCTTTGAGTGAGTACACCACTTTCAGGCTCGGCGGTATTTGCAGGGCAATGATAAGTATAAATTCTGCAAAGTCGGCTGTGGAAGTTCTGAGATATGTGAGGGAGAAGTCTCTGAAATACGGTGTTATCGGCAGGGGGAGCAATATAATCGCATCAGACAGCGGTTTTGACGGGGTCATACTCCTTTTCGGGGCTGATTTTGCCGAAGTTTTGGTCTGTAAAGATGACAATGAAATAAAATGCAGTTCGGGAGCATTGCTGTCATCGGTTTGTGCACAGGCACAGCACGAGGGGCTTTCAGGTATGGAAAACCTCTACGGTATACCCGGAACAGTCGGGGGTGCGTTGTACATGAATGCGGGGGCTTACGGGAGCGAGATTAGAGACATAGTTGTCTGTGCGGAGTACATAGACGAGAGCAACACTCTGAGGACTGTCTCCGCCGAAGATATGGATTTGTCCTACAGACACAGTATTTTTGCCGACAGGGGCTATATAATAACGTCTGTCACTTTGAGACTGAAAAAGGGAGACCCCGAAGATATAAAGATTGCTATGGACGAGTGCATGAAAAAGAGGAAACTGAAACAGCCGCTTAATTACCCGAGTGCGGGGAGTACGTTCAAAAGACCCGAGGGGAGTTATGCGTCACTTCTGATAGAACAGTGCGGACTGAAAGGAATGACTTGCGGAGGAGCTATGGTCAGTGAAAAGCACAGCGGTTTTATAGTCAACAAGGGAGGAGCTACCTGTGAGGACGTTCTAACGCTGTGCAGGAGAGTTCAGGAGATAGTCAGGGAAAAGACGGGTTTTCGGCTTGAACTTGAACCTGTCATATTGAGCTGATTTTAGTGTCCTCTTGACGGTTGACGGCTGGAAGATGGAGTAAAGAGCCAATAAGGGAGGTAAAGAGAAAGATGGAACTGCTTATAGTTACGGGAATGTCGGGTTCGGGAAAATCGAGTGTCATGGAAGTTATGGAGGATATAGGATATTACTGTGTTGACAATATCCCGCCTGTCCTCATCGGGAAATTTGTCGACCTTTGCAGGAAGTCGGGAACCGATATAAAGAAAGTCGCACTTGCCGTGGACATAAGGTCGGGGGAGATGTTTGCCGAAATTTTCAGCTCTCTATCCGAACTAAAAAGGCAGACGGACGTGAGGGTCAAAATACTCTTTACGGAGGCAGAAGACGAAGTTCTGATAAAGCGTTACAAGGAGACAAGACGCAGACACCCCCTTGACGAAAAGACAGGCGGAAATCTCCACGAGGCTATAGCCTGTGAGAGGGAGAGACTTTCGCAGTTACGAGAGATAGCCGACTACTACATAGATACTACAAGTCTGTCCGCATCTCAGCTTAAGGAGCAGGTGAGGAACACTTTTCTCGGCAAAAATTCCGACAGTCTGACCGTAAAAGTTATATCTTTCGGGTTCAAGTACGGAGTTTCAACGGAGTCTGACCTTGTATTTGACGTAAGATGTCTGCCTAATCCGTTTTACATTACCGAACTTAAAGGACACACGGGTTGTGACGAGTGTGTCAGGGATTACGTAATGAGTTTTGAGCAGTCCAGAGAGCTTTTCAGGAGACTTGCGGACCTTATTGACTATCTGCTCCCGCTTTACGTCAAAGAGGGCAAGAGCCAGCTTGTCATAGCTTTCGGCTGTACGGGCGGCAGACACCGTTCCGTGACGTTTGCCGAACTTATGGCGGAATATCTTGTCAAAGAGGGCTATATAGTCCAGAAGTACCACAGAGACAGGCTGAGGAATCAGGGCAGACAGGGTTGATATAACGATTTTAGTGGAACGTTCAAAAGAGAGGGGAGTGTATAACAGATGTCTTTCACGGGGAGAGTTAAAACAGAACTTGTGAAATGTCTGTCGGACAGGGACAGAGAATTTGCCTGTCTCTGTGGAATGCTCCTGTTCTCTCAGACTCTCACCGACGGGAAAATAGTTTTCAGGACGCACAGCAGGACTTCAGCGGGAGTTTTCCCCGAACTTTTCGGAAAAATTTTCGGCTGTGAACCGCTGCGGAGACAGTCCGACGGGGAAAATTCCTCGGTATACTCCTTTGAGATATGCGACACGGAACTTGTCGGGAGAGTTTTCCGCACATACGGCTTTTACGATTTCAGTCCCGATATGTTTTCAACGGGAAGTCTCGGGGCGTTTCTGGGTGGGATATTTCTCGCCTGTGGGAGCGTCAGCGATCCCGAAAAGGAGTACCACCTTGAATACTGCTGTGTTAGAGAGAGCCTTTGCAGTCTGCTTATCGGACTTCTTAAGAGTATAGGAGTCTCCGCAGGGGAGGCAGTCCGCAGAGGACAGCATATAGTCTATATAAAGGGCAGCACGGGCATAGAGGACAATCTCACTTTTATGGGGGCTACACAGTGTACTCTTGAGATAATGAATATCAAGATATACAAGGATGTCCGCAACAAGGTGAACAGAATTGCCAATTGCGACAGTGCGAACATAGACAAGGCGATAAGTGCGTCTGCCAGACAGACCGAAGATATACGGCTTATAGAGGAGACAAAGGGTCTTGACACCCTCCCCCCACAGCTAAGGGAAGTCGCAAATTTACGGCTTGAAAATCCGTTTGTCAGTCTCAGGGAGATAGGACAGAGACTGCCTGAACCGATAGGGCGTTGCGGAGTTAGCAGGCGTTTCGGGAAGATTGCCGACATAGCCTGTCGGATAAGAGAGGAGATGAAGAGAAAAAGTTGAGTGATTTTGATAACAAATTCGTACACCTGAACGTCCGCACAGAGTACAGTCTTCTTGAATCATCGTGCAGAATAAAACAGCTTGTCACGAGAATAAAACAGCTTGGACAGACTGCCGTTGCAATTACAGACCTCGGAAACCTGTACGGTGCGGTGCGGTTCTGGGAGGAGTGCAAAAAGCAGGGTATAAAGCCGATAATAGGGTGTAAAGTCAAAGTCTCACGGCAGTACAGCCTGATACTTCTGTGCAGAAATCAGGAGGGCTATGGGAATCTTATAAAGCTTGTTTCGGAGAGTTCCGCTGACAGCAGAAATTTTGACAAAAATTTTCTCCGACACCACAGCGGTGGTTTAATATGCCTTTCGGACTTCTCGGACGGTGAAATTTCCTCACTCCTCCTGTCGGACAGGGAGGACTTTGCATATAAACTCGCTATCGAATATTCGGAAATATTCGGCAGTGAGAACTTTTTTTTGGAAATCCAAAATCACGGCTCTGCGGAGGAAAACGAACTTCTGAAACGTCTTTACAGGCTATCGGAGAACACAAATATACCGCTTGTTGCGACAAACGACTGTCGCTATATATACCGTCGGGACAGCGAGGCTTACAGGGTTTTAAGGTGCATAAAGGACGGCAGAAAACTGCTTGAACACAGTCGGGACGGCTTTGGTTGCGAGGGAGACGAGTATTATATCAAGTCATATGAGGAGATGAAAACTCTTTTCCACGGTCACGACAATGCACTTGAAAATACTTTCAAAATAGCGGAAATGTGCAATTTTGATTTTACTTTCGGGAAGATGATGCTCCCGAAGTACAAAGTGGAGGAAATTTCGGAGAGTGCAGACAACAGGGAGTATTTCGGAAAACTATGCTATGAGGGAGCAAAAAGGCGTTATGGAGACAGTCCGAACAGTGAAGTAATCGGGAGACTTGAGCATGAAATTTCGGTAATAATCTCAATGGGCTTTACGGACTATTTCCTGATAGTTCGGGATTTTGTCGGTTATGCAAAGAAAAACGGTATACCTGTGGGTGCGGGGAGAGGTTCGGGAGCGGGAAGTCTCTGTGCCTACTGTCTGGGTATAACCGAGATAGACCCGATTAAATATAATCTTCTGTTTGAGAGGTTTTTGAACCCCGAGAGAGTTAGTATGCCCGATTTTGATATAGATTTCTGCATAAGGGGTCGGCAGAGGGTAAAGGACTATGTCACCGAAAAGTACGGCAGAGACAGAGTTTGTGAGATAATAGCTTTTGACACCATGAAAGCAAGGGCTTCTGTCCGTGATGTCGGGAGAGTTATGGACATTCCGTATGTTATATGTGACAGAGTTGCGAAACTGATTGACAGGTCTGACAGTTTAAGTGAGTCTCTTGAAAATTCTCCCGAACTTGCAAATATGTACAAATCGGACGTGACAGTCAGAAAGCTGATAGATACTGCCATTATGATAGAGGGAATGCCGCATCACACGACAGTCCACCCGGCAGGACTTGTCATATCGCCGATTCCCCTTGAAAGTGTCATACCGATACAGAAGACGGACGGCACGGTCGTGACACATTACACAGCGGAGTATCTTGAAAGGCTTGGACTTCTCAAAATAGATTTTTTGGGACTGCGAAATCTGACCATAATAGACGATGCTGTAAAGGAGATAAGAAAAATTCAGCCCGATTTTGATATATGCAAAATTCCCCTGTCCGACAGAGGAGTATACAAAATGCTGTCCGATGGGAGGACTGCGGGAGTATTTCAGTTTGAGAGTGCAGGCATTACGCAGAAACTGCGTGAGATAAGACCTGAAAACCTGAACGACCTCTTTGTGACACTCTCCCTGTACAGACCGGGACCAATGAAGTCGATACCCGTCTACATAAGGAACAGGAGAAACCCCGAAAAAATAGAGTATCTCCACCCTATGTTAAAAGATATTCTCTCCGAGACATACGGCGTAATGGTCTATCAGGAGCAGGTCATGGAAATTTGCAGAAAGGTTGCGGGTTACACATACGGACACGCCGACAAAGTGAGAAAGGCTATGTCCAAAAAGAAACAGGACGAACTTCTCAAAGAGAGGGAGAGTTTTATCGGGGGGGCAGTCTCAAACGGCATGGACAGGGGGACTGCCGAAAAACTGTTCTCTCAGATGGAGAGTTTCGGCTTGTACGCCTTTAACAAGTCCCACGCCGTTGCGTATTCCCACATAGCGTATCAGACGGCTTATCTGAAATATCACTACAGGGGAATATATATGTCGGCAGTTATGTCGAGTGTCATTCAGTTCACGGACAAGCTTGCGGAGTACATAAATATCTGCCGTGAGGAGGGTTTGGAGATAGTCAGACCTGATATAAACATAAGTGAGAGGGAATTTGTCTTCAGGAACGGAAAAATATATTTCGGTCTGCTCGCCGTAAAGAACACGGGAGACACCTTTGACAGAAAGATAATATCGGAGCGTGAGCGGAACGGCGTTTTCAGAAATTTGCAGGACTTCTGCAAGAGAATGTGCACGGGTGAGCTGAACAGGAGGGCGGTTGAGAGCCTTATAAAAGCAGGGGCTTTTGACGGTCTCGGACTGAACAGGAGACAGATGCTTGAGAGCTGTGAGAGTATAATAAAGTCTGCTTGTGCGGACGGACGGAACTTTATAGAGGGGCAGATGAACTTCTTTGACGTTTCGGGTATGGACGGGGAGAGCGATATAAAAATACCCCCTCTGCCCGAGTACGACATAAAAAAACTTCTCTCAATGCAGACGGAAGCCACGGGAGTTTATTTCGGTAATAATATTAACAGTAGTAACAGCAGTGATAATAAATATCTGTACAGAATTATAAAGACCGACAATGCAGAAAAATTTGTCCGAAACCCCGAAAGTATTGGAGATAATTTGACTCTTTGCCTGAAAACAGCCTCCTGTGACAGCAGATTGCCTGAGTTTGAGAGAATATGCCGTAAATACAACGGCAGGACACCCGTCTGCATATATTTCACCGATTTAAGGAAAAAAGTCAGACCGAGGGGAGGTCTTTTTACGGAAATATGTCGGGAACTTTGCTTTGAACTGGCGGAAATTTTCGGCTGGGAGAATATAGGTCTTATAAATTAAGTGATTTTGAATAAAATTCCCGAAAAAGCCTTGACAAAATTATACTGAGGTGATAAAATAGTATTGCAAAGACCTGAGTCGGGATAGCAGACTAAAGAAACGCTGTCCCCCTGTTTCGGGAACTGTCATGTTCCCGACAGCGTTGATTAAAATAAAATTCAGAATGGAGAGTAGTGTTTATGATCAAGAAAATCGGTGTGCTTACAAGCGGCGGAGATGCCCCGGGTATGAATGCCGCTGTCAGGGCGGTCGTCAGGACGGCAATAAGCAAGGGCATGGAGGTTTACGGTGTCCGCAGGGGATATGTAGGTCTTATAACCGGAGACGTATTCCAGATGGACGAGAAGAGCGTAACAGACATTATACATAACGGCGGTACTATACTCTATACAGCAAGGTGTCCTGAGTTCAGGACAGCCGAGGGAGTTGCAAAGGCTAAAGCTAAGTGCGATGAGATTGGAATAGAGGGACTTGTCGTAATAGGCGGTGACGGCTCTTTCAGAGGTGCAGCAGACCTTTCCGCACAGGGAGTTCTCTGCATAGGACTGCCCGGAACTATCGACAACGATATTGCCTGCACAGAATACACAATAGGTTTCGACACTGCAATGAACACAGCTATGGAACTTGTTGACAAACTCCGTGACACGTCACAGTCTCACGACAGAATTTCTGTAGTTGAAGTCATGGGCAGAGGTGCGGGACACATAGCAGTAAACACGGGTATAGCCTGTGGAGCGACAGACATAATCACAAAGGAAGTCCCCTATGACCTTGACAAGATCGCAAACACGATGCTTGAAAAGAAGTCAAAGGGCAAGCAGAATTTTGTGGTGATAGTTGCGGAGGGTGTAGGACACTCTCAGGAGATAGCTACGGCACTTCAGGAGAAGACAGGCATAGAGGCAAGGGCTACAATTCTCGGACACGTACAGAGGGGCGGTTCGCCGACACTCAGAGATAGGGTAGAGGCTACGAGAATGGGCTATTACGCAGTTGAACTGCTTGAACAGGGTATCGGAAACAGAGTTGTCGGCTTGAAAGAGGGCAAGATAGTTGACTACGACATTCAGGAAGCTCTTGCAATGCAGAAGCCGTATGACGAGAAGCTCCACAAGATAGCCGAGCAGATAGCTTTCTAAAAATTTTAATTTAATTTGATTATTAAAAACTGCCGTGTTCGTTTTGGTTGGACACGGCAGTTTTTTATGTGGACGATATTGGGGACTTTGTCTCTATATGTCAGAACGATAAGGGGCAGGGGGCTTTGCCCCCTGAACCCCCATTGGGGGCTCTGCCCCCACCCCCATCGGGGGGAAGAATCCCCCCGAACCCCCCATGATAATCTACTGATGTAAGTTTGAGGTTCGAAGATTTGTACCCCCACAAATTTTACAAGCTGAAATCTGTCTCTATAGTTTTCGAGGACTCCTCCGGGGTGTATATCCACTTGTCTATGTGAGAGCCGTTGAAATAGTAGGAGAAGTCACGGCTGACTCCGCACTCCTCACAGGTGTCCACTATAATCAGCTTTATCTTCATTTTTTCGGGTATTATCGCCTTTATATACACGCTGACACTCTGACCTGCCGACACATTGTCCTTTAGTTCGGCAAGTCCTGCAAGATTCGGAGCGAGTTCAACAAATATGCCGTACTCCTCAACAGAGCGGACTACTCCCGAAACGGTCTCCCCCGTGTGGTAATTTTCAGCGTTTTCGGACCATGTTCCGAGAAGTTCCTTGTGGGTTAGAAATACCCTTGATTTGTCAACTGATTTTACGACAGCTTTTATGAACTGTCCGACTGTGAACCTGTCGGAGGGGTGGGAGATGCGTGAGATGGAAATTGCATCTATCGGTATGAGAGAGGGCATTCCGCAGCCTATGTCTACAAAGCACCCGAACTGTTCAAGGTGAGTGACCTTTGCGTCAATGACATCTCCGTGGAGAAGATGGCTTATGTATTCCGAAATGCACTCCTCCTGTGCTGATTTACGGGAGAGATTAGCGGTAACTCTGCCGTTTTCGTGCTGCTGTACGGAAAGGACTTTGAAACAGACTATCTTGTTCACCTTTGAGATAAGAGCGATGTCACGGGTAGTACCCTCGGCGATTCCCACAGCACCCTCTTCACGCTCTATTATGCCCTCACCGCACGGCAGGTCGACAATCAGGTTGTGGGAGCTGTCACAGACGGAAGCACGGGCTTCAAGGATAATTTTTTTGTTCATAGCATCGGTCAGACCCTCGGCAGATGATATATACTTTTGATTTTCGGCTGTTCTGAACAGACAGCCCTCCGGTTTGTAATTCATATTTTTACCTCCGTTTTATAAATCTTTTCTGGATATTTAATATTATTCGGGACAGTATAAAAATATTCTGAAAAAAATATTTCATTGCATTTTTATGGGACGAGTTACAGGAGAAAAAGTATTCGTAACTTCTGACTTGGTTTGTCACTCCCAAATTCCCAAAATTGAAACAGTAGAATATAATGGGGGGTTTGGGGGGATTCTTCCCCCCGACGGGGGTTTGGGGGCAGAGCCCCCAATGGGGGTTCAGGGGGCAAAGCCCCCTGCCTCCTATCGTTCTAATTAAAAAATATTAAATTTTCAAAAAAATATAATTTTAAGAAAATTATTTTTTGGGCAGAACCTCCCACAAAGCAGAGCCCCCCACAAAACAGCATTCCCCAATTATACAAAATCAGTGTATATTCATAGCTCCCATAGAGTTGAGAATAGAAGTGACGTTGCCTATTGTGCTTTTTTCGCAGACTACATAGATAGTAGTTTTCCTGCTCCGTGCGGGTTCGGGTATAACGTCCTCACAGGCAGGAGACTCCATAACAGCGGTCATGAAGTGGGTGCTGTGGACGGTGTTGACGGTCGGTATAAGAGTGTAGACAGTGCCGTTTCTGAGTCTCTCAGCCCTGTCCGATTTTTTGTTGTAAATCATGTTTGTGGAGTAAACGTCCCTCACGCTCTCTCTTATCCTGTTCAGAGCGATTTCGGCGAGTTCGGGTTCTTCAAACTCCGCAACAACTCTTGTCACCATAGAAAAAAATCCCCCTTGTGATAATATTCGGAATATATTTACTCAATACGCCTGTGTGGAGTATCGGGAGTATAATTTGTCGGACTTGAATGCCTTTACATCGGCATTTTTATTATTTTTACACAAAATAAAAAAAATATACTCCCGTGATATTGATTTATGCAGGATCAGGGAGTATAATATTTATATGGGAGTGATTTGATATGTTTAAGAAACTTGAGATAATGCAGAAAAAATATGACGACATAAGCCGAAAAATTTCGGACCCCGAAGTCATAAGCGACAATAAATTATATACACGTCTTATGAAGGAGTACAGGAATATGACTCCCATAATAGAGAAGTATGACGAGTATTGTATCGCAAAGAATGACGAGCTGGAGGGTTTTAGCATTCTTTCGGGGGAGCATGACAGCGAGCTTGAAGAGATGGCACAGGAGCAGATACGTGAGGCGAATGTCAAGATAAAGAGAATTACCGAGGAGTTAAAAATACTCCTCCTGCCGAAAAATCCCAACGACGACAAGAGTGTGATAATAGAGATAAGAGGAGGTGCAGGAGGTGAGGAAGCCTCACTTTTTGCAAATTCTCTCTACAGAATGTACAGTATGTACGCAGAGACAAAGGGTTGGAAGCAGGAAGTCCTGAACGCAAACCCCACGGAATTGGGAGGTTTCAAGGAGATAAGTTTCTCAATAGAGGGAGAGGGTGCATATTCAAGACTGAAATACGAGAGCGGAGTACACAGGGTGCAGAGAGTCCCCGAGACCGAATCACAGGGGCGTATACACACTTCCACGGTGACAGTGGCGGTACTCCCCGAAGCGGACGATCTGGAGCTTGAAATAAATCCGTCCGACTTGAAGATAGACTATTTCAGGGCGAGCGGTGCGGGCGGACAGCATATCAACAAGACTGAATCGGCGGTCAGAATAACCTATCTCCCGACAAATGTAGTTGTCGAGTGTCAGGACGAGAGAAGTCAGCACAAAAACAAAGACAAAGCCATGAAAATATTGCGTTCGAGAGTTTACGAGGCAATGCAGAAAGAGCAGTCCGAAAAGATAGCATCTGAAAGAAAAATGCAGGTGGGTACGGGAGACCGTTCCGAGAGAATAAGGACTTACAATTTTCCGCAGAGCCGTCTGACAGACCACAGAATAGGTCTGACTATATACAGGCTTGAGGACATCATGAACGGCAATCTTGACGAAATTTTTGATGCTCTTGCAACGGCTGAACAGGCTGAAAAACTTGCAAGTCAGGAGGGTTGATTTGTTTGGAAACTCTTTTACTTAAACCCGACAGTGACGGCATTGAGACAGCTTGCAGGCTTATAAAATCGGGGGAGATAGTAGGCATACCGACCGAAACCGTGTACGGGCTTGGTGCAGATGCCTGTAACCCCGCAGCTGTTGAGAAAATTTTTCGGGCAAAGGGAAGACCTGCCGACAATCCTCTGATAGTACACCTTGCGGATTTTGGTGACGCTGAAAAATACACGTCGTACATACCTGAACTTGCCTATAAACTTGCGGAAAAATTCTGTCCCGGACCTCTTACAATGGTTCTGCCCAAGAACGAAAAAATTCCCTATATAACATCGGGAGGACTTGACACTGTTGGAATAAGAGTGCCGTCACACAAAGTCATGCACGAGATAATAGAAAAATCGGGCTGTCCGATTTCCGCACCCTCTGCCAATATTTCGGGCTATCCCAGCCCGACTTCTGTACGTCACATGATTCACGACATGGACGGAAAAATTTCGGCTATAGTTGACGGCGGGGAGTGTCAATTTGGTGTGGAGTCAACGGTCATTTCTTTTGACAGTGAGGACACTGTGAGAATATTACGCCCGGGTTGTGTGACGGCTGAAATGCTCTCGGAAGTGTGCAGAACGGTCATAGACAGGGCAATTCTGAACGAAGTCGCAGAGGGGGAAAAAGTCTCCTCACCGGGAATGAAGTACAAGCACTATTCCCCCGTTGCAAAAGTTACGATGGTCGAGTGTCCGCAGGGGGAGTTCAGAAAATTTGCGGTGAATAATGACGGTGAAAAGACGTATTTTGTAGTTCATTCCGAAGAGAAAGAAAATTTTCCCTGTAAATTTCTGACTTACGGCAAGGACAGTTCGGAGCAGGCACACAGGCTTTTTGCGGTTTTGAGGGAGCTTGACGAGATGGGTGCGGAGAAGGTTTACATTGAAGCACCCGAAAAAAACGGCGTAGGGCTTGCGGTGTACAACAGGCTTATAAGGGCTTGCGGATTTGAGGTGATAAGATTTGAAAATTCCTGACAAAATTACGGTCATAGGACTGACGGGGCAGACGGGAGCGGGCAAGAGTACGGTTTCGGGAGTATTTCGTGAAAACGGCTTTGCGGTCATAGATGCGGACGGAGTTTCAAGAAGTGTCACCAAAAAGGGTACGGAGTGTCTTGAAAAACTGTCTGAGACGTTCGGAGATGTCATAATGAACGCTGACGGCACACTCAACCGCAAGGCACTTGCAGGGATAGTCTTTACGGACAGGGGAGAACTTGAAAAGTTAAATAAAATAATATATCCTTACATCACGGAGAAAATAGTCGGTATCATTGAAAAATTTTCGGAAGCGGGTGAGAGATTTGTACTTCTTGACGCTCCCACGCTGTTTGAGAGTGGTTCGGACAGCCTTTGCAGGGTTATAGTCTCGGTGACGGCAGATTTTTCCGTGCGGAAAGAGCGTATAATAGAGCGTGACGGTCTGAGTGAAAAGCAGGCTGAAAACAGAATGAACTCACAGCTTTCGGAGGACTTTTTCAGAGAGAACTCGGATTTTGTGATAGAGAACAACGGCACTCCCGACGAGTTGAGATTATCGGCAGAGGGAGTTGTCACGGAGATAAAGCGGAGTTATTGAACTTCCACTCTAAACCCAGTTGGGGGCGTCGCCCCCAAGCCCCCCTTGAACGATAGGAGGCAGGGGGCTTTGCCCCCAGACCCCCATCGGGGGCTTTGCCCCCAGACCCCCATGATTAACCCAAAACTCAAACGGCAACGGAACTGTCAGTTGTTTCTATTTTGGGGGTACGTGGGTGTCCCCGTTCAGGGGGTAAAACCCCATGCCCCTAATCGTTCTAAAATAATATTAAATCAAAAGGAGTTGTTTTTTATGGAAGAGAAAAACAGTGTCGCAAAGGAACTCAGGGAGAAACTCTTTGCACAGAAAAAGAACGGCTATCACAGAATTTCCGCACAGGAAGAGAAACTTGCGGAGGACTTTGCGGAGGGTTACAAAAAATTCCTGAATACTTCAAAGACAGAGCGTGAAGCTGTACAGGAGACTTTGAAAATCCTGAACGAAAACGGCTTTGTCGAGTACAAAAAGGGTATGGAACTCAAAGCGGGAGACAGAATTTACAGAAACAACAGGGGCAAGTCCGTAATCATGGCAGTAATCGGTACTGCACCAATTGAGGAGGGTGTCAGACTTTGTGCGGCACATATTGACTCCCCAAGGCTTGACCTGAAACAGAATCCGCTCTACGAGGACAACGGCTTTGCACTCTTCAAAACCCACTACTATGGCGGTATAAAGAAATACCAGTGGACAGCAATTCCGCTGTCGCTCCACGGTGTGGTAGTCAAGGCGGACGGCAGTAAAATTACGGTGAACATAGGAGAGGACGAAAACGACCCTGTTTTTTGTGTCACGGATTTGTTACCGCACCTTGCCAATGAACAGATGTCACAGACGGCAGGAAAGTTCATAAAGGGTGAGAATCTGAATATATTGATAGGTTCGAGACCTTTTGCGGACGATGAGGAGAGCGGCACGGTAAAATTAAATATTTTGAATATTCTGTTTGAGAAGTACGGAATAACGGAGAGCGACTTTATATCTTCGGAACTTGAAGCCGTTCCTGCGTTCAAAGCCAAGGACTTGGGATTTGACAGGAGTATGATAGGCGGTTACGGTCACGACGACCGCTGTTGTTCGTACCCCGCACTGATGGCAACTGTGGACTGCAAAGACCCCGTACACACTGTTGTTACGGTCCTGACGGACAAAGAGGAGATAGGAAGTGACGGCAACACGGGTTTGTGTTCGTCATATCTGAAGTATTTCATTGCGGACATTGCACAAGCTCTCGGCAGTTGCGGAAGGGACGTACTCTCGGCTTCGGAGTGTCTCTCAGCGGACGTGAATGCGGGATTTGACCCTACATATGCGGAAGTGAACGACAGAAACAACTGTGCGTATTTGAACAAGGGAGTCTGCATAACAAAGTACACGGGAGCGAGAGGAAAGTCGGGAACATCCGATGCGTCTGCCGAATTTGCGGGAAAGATAAGAATACTGATGGACGGCAACGACGTTATATGGCAGACGGGCGAACTCGGAAAAGTAGATGAGGGCGGAGGAGGAACAGTGGCGATGTTCATAGCGAACCTCAACGTTGACACAATTGATATGGGCGTACCTGTTTTGTCGATGCACTCTCCCTATGAAGTGATTTCAAAGCTTGACCTCTACATGGCTTACAAGGCATTTTCGGTATTTGCAAAGGACTGAAAATATTTAATTTTGGGGAACTACAGGGTTCAGGGATTGTTCTCTGAAACCCTGTTGGGGGGCGTTGCCCCCCAAGCCCCCCATTAGAACGATTAGGGGCAGGGGGCTTTGCCCCCTGAACCCCCATTGGGGGCTCTGCCCCCAAACCCCCGCTGGGGGGAAGAATCCCCCCAGACCCCCCATGATAATCTTCTAACGTTTTAATTTTGGAGGTCAAAGCAAAGTCTCCGCTCTGAAAGTCAATAAGCCTTAATAAAAAAACGCTGTTGGGAGTAAAATTCCCACAGCGTTTTTTTTGTCCTCAAAGTAAGGGGCAGACTGCCGATTTTGGAGAAGACAGTCTGCCCGTTGGATAAAAATAATAAGGAGAAATTGTAAACCTGCAATCAGATGATATACAGTACTATATAGTTATGTCGGAAAAGGGGCAACTTTTTTCTAAAATTTGAAAATTTTCCGAAATTTCGTATGAATGCACAAAATTCACGACTATAATTTGTCCGAAATGCACAAAAATTATTTCAGAAATTTTTTGTCGTCCGAGACACTGTAGCTGTCCACATCTATGATACCGTCATCACTTGCGGAGGGATTTCTTTCCGACCAGACGTTCAACGCACCTATTGCAATGAGGGCAATTCCCGTCAGGATTCTCAGCAGATTGCCTATGCCGTTTGAGCGTGACATAACGAATATGCCGAGGATAAGTGCGACACCGCCGAAGATACCGTTTATAATTTTGTAGTTTCGACCGCCCGAATTTTTAACAGCCCTGACAATTCTCTCCGTGCCTGTTACGATAAGAAACAGTCCGACAGCTATCGGAATGCCGTTTTGAATCAGGGAGGGCAGGAGCATTACAGCTATTCCGACGAGTATGCCGACGATGTTCCCGCCTATGGAGAACGCCCCGCCCGACATAAATTTCATGACGAGCGAGACTATACTCACAACGAGGACTATCCCGCCTATTATGGACGCTGCACCGGAAATTATCCCGGGGAAAAAGGCTATTATTATCCCCGAAACTATCAGGAGAGTGGCTTTTGAGTAGCCCGATGATATGAATTTTAACATAAAAATCATCCTTTCTTGTTGTCTGGTTGACTTTAATATTTATTATAATATATTTTAATATATTATATTTTAGTATAAATATATTATTTTTCAGACAATCGCCCTTATGAATCTCAGAAAAACTCTCTCAGGGAGATTTGATGCGGAGTATATCTTAACGGCAAAATTTCGCACAAAGTCCTCTGCATCTGTCACTTCCTCATCGGTGGGGGAATAGGTGCTGAAAGAGGCTTTCAGGGCGGAGTTGACGAGATTTCTGAACGAATTTTTCTCAAAGTACTCCCCGGAGAACTGCTGTTCGGCGGAGTCCGCAAAATCGGTGTACTGCATATTTTCCCTCTCAAGACCGACAATTTCAAGGAGCTGTTCGGCAAAGCTGTACATATTTGTAATTCTGCGTGAGTTGACACCACTTGAAAAGCGTCTGTCTCTGAGACGGAGTATGACGACACGGCGTACACAGATAAAAATTATGCCGAGTATTACAAATATAATTACCGCAATCGTATTCTTGACGGACTTCGGGAGCGGTTTTCCCGGACCTTTTCCGAAAAACGGCACTCCATAGCCGAGAGTTGTTGAAACTGCCGGAGATGTCTCCTGCTGAACAGTCGTCACTGCTGAAGTTGTCTGTGAGGGGGTACTGCTCTTAACGTCGGTGGACGGTGAAGTATTTGTGTCTCTTGTTTGGGTGGAGTCATCTGTAGCGGAAGTCTGTAAATCGGTGCTTTCGGTTTCGGGGGGAGCTGTGGTGACGGGTTCTATTGAAGTTTCGGAGTAACCCGCCGTGAATTCAAAGGGTACCCAACCATAGCCGTCAAGATAAATTTCAGTCCAAGCGTGCCCCCTGCTGTCCTGAACGTCTATAGTGTAAGAGCCGTCCTGATTAAGGGAATTTTCGTTGAAATCGTCCCCGACTATGACATATCCCGTTGCGTATCTTGCGGGAATGCCCGCCATTCTTGCGAGTATAACGCCCGAAGTCGCATAGTGAACGCAGTAGCCCTTTTGATTTTCAAGCAGGAAGTAGTTCACAAAATCACGGTTTGAGGGAGTTCTGCCCGGATCAAGGGAGTACTCAACGGTCTGTGCAACTCTTTCTCTGAGTTCCGTCAGAACAGACAGCTTGTCCTCATTTGTCCTAATGCCCTTAGCCTTTTCGAGAATATCGGCGTATTCCTCTCTTATTTCGTTCATATTTCTGTCGTCGGGGAGTTGCAGATAGTTATCATAGACAAAATCCCTGTACCCCGATTCGAGGAGGTGGAGCATTATTATTTCGGGGTTTTCGTATAGGACAGTGCTGTCGGAGAGCATTGCGGAGATGTCCAGAGAGAAGTAACCGTCATAGAACGAGAGATTTTTTTCCTGACAGTAGTCCGAAATCTGATTTTTCCAGAATAAATCATCTATATTATCGAGTGAGAGCATATTTCTTACAGTGTCCCGAGAGCCTGTCAAGCTGTCTGTTTTTCTGAAAGTGTAACTAAAAATATCCTGTGACTGCTTTTTTGCGAAAACGTCCGAGTCATTTTTGTAGACCAGTTCTGAAAAGTTGTCCACACCATAGGGGGCGAAGTTTCTGGACTGCCGTACATTTGACTTTATTTTCATACTGTAGTCGATATTTGAGGAGGAGGTGTCGAGACTGCTGAATCTTGCAGTGAAGTTCTGAGGGTATATTCCCGAGGACTCAAAATAATTAAAAATATTGTCGTCATAGGAGGGCAAGTCCGTCCACTCGTTGTCTCCGTAGACCGAACCCGTGTACTCTTTGAGATATACCGCACCGTCATATAGCCCGTTGAAAGTGACTTCAAGGTCTGTAGTATTTTTGTATTTCATATGGTCTATAGTGCCGAGTTTGTGGGTGTCGTACTCAAATTTCAGACCGAATGCGGAAGTTATATCGGAGATACTCTCAGCTATGTTTTCAAGGGAGAACGAATTTATAGCGTCACTTATCTCCACACGCTTTTTGTTTATATTATCACTCCTCCTGTAAGCCATAATGTCCATAAATTCGGAGGACACAAGAGCAGTAGCGGTGACAGTGACCATGACTATCACGGCACATTTTTCCGTGACTTTGAATTTCATCTGACGTTTCGGGAAGAATAAATTTTCCTTTCTGACAAATCCCCCCGTACCGCCCGAGTACTCCCCCGCATCGGTTATAGACATCGAGAGAAGCCCTATCCAGTATGCGACAGTTATCATTCCCCAGAAGACTGAAATTTCTATGCCGTTGTAAAGACCAGCCTCTATGGGGGCAAATGTGACTATAAGAGGCAGTATTGGGTTGGGGTGATAGATAGTAAAGAAGTACACAACAGCGGAGATAAGCCATATTGCAAATATAAATAAAATTGTGACGGAGGACTCCTCATATTCGGGGTTTAAGAATTTGTAATAATTTATTTCCGTGTGGAAAGTGTCTTTGTAAATAATATTGCAGACAAACTTGAAACCCGTTGCAATATCTTCGAGAAAGTTACAGGACACGGCAATCATTACTGCGAGTGAGCCTGCGACTGCCCATGCGGATTTTTTCCCGCCACAGGACAGCGATATATATAGCACCGAAAAAATTATTGCAAAGACGAGTACAGCAGTCGAGTCGTATCTGAAATCAAACATTGTCAGGAAACTCATAACTGCCGAGACAAATCCCGCCACAGCTATTCCGACAGCCTGTACTTTTCTGAAGTTTATATTTTTTTTCTTTACGGACATCACCATGCTGTCACATATTTCAATGCCGTTTGCGTTCAGGACGGCTTTTTTGTTTTTTCTGCTTCTGATTCCCATTCTGACGTAATTCCCCCTAAAGTTCTATATCTTTTATTGACGATGATATTCTGCCGATTATCACGGGTGTGATTTTTACATCCGAGTAAAATTCGGGGAGAGACCCCGAGCTGTCGCTGTCCTTTACCGCAAAGACAGCGTTTTTTATATCGGAGTCAATATTTTCGTCAATATATTTAAGTACACTCTCACTGCACGATGAAGTTATAAGGGTGAACGATGACAGCGAGAGAAAATTGTTTTCCGAGAAGTAATTTTCGGCGGAGACTGTCGGGTTGTCGCTGTCGGCGGATAGCACAATTTCACGCATTGCACAGGCAAGGGAGTCCGTATCCGATACAGTCATTGACGTGAAACGCCTGTCACGCCTGTTAAAGTATACAATGGTGTGAGACCTCTCGTTTTCAAGCATTAACTGTGAGATGGACACAAGCGACTCTATAAGCGTATCGAACACGGGGAGGGTGTACAACGGGTCGTCGGAGTAGCCGAGGTCGAGAAACAGCACAGACGGCACGTCAACGGGGAGACTGTAGTCCTTTACTATGAACTTGTCTTTTTTGGAACTCAGTTTCCAGTGTATGCGGTTGAGTTTGTCGCCTGCTGAGTAGTCTCTCAAATCAAACACTTCGGAGGGATCGTCACCCGCTTTTGACTCCGAAAAAAAGAGACTCTCTTCATTTGACCTGTCGTTTGCGGAGACTATCCCCGAAATTTCGTGACCTTCAGGCATAACGGCAGTCCGTGCGGAGACGTTCCTTGCGATTTTCATTCTGAATATTCTGAGAGGGTCGAATATATTTATACACGCACAGCGTATTTTTACTATCCCACAGAATTTTGAATTGAGACTGAATGTGACGTTCTGTGTATTTCTCGCCTGTATCGGCAACAGCAACTGAAAAGTGTTTATCTGGTTGTTGAAAGTGTTGTAGTACTCTATGACAGCCTCCGCTTTTCCCACCGGAAAGACGGACGAATTTTCAATTCGTAGCATTACGGGGAAGTTCTCATTCTTTGAGACAGTGTCGCTCTTGACCGCCATTTTTACGTTTATGCCCCTCTTTGCACGGAGACACATAATGAACATAAGGACGGGGAGTGCCGAAATGACTATCAGCAGGACGAGTGCGAAATCCCACAGGTACATGATATAGAACACCGAACATATTATAATCAGGAGTGCGAATATTATCTTCATGGCAAGCATAGTGTCTACCGCCTTATCTGACCGAAATACTTGGAGCAGGAGTTTTTTTGATAATATCCTGCATTACATCGTCCGCACTCACGTCCGAGAGTCTCGCTTTGGAACTGAGTATCATGCGGTGTTTGAAAACGTCACCGCATATAAAAGCAACGTCATCGGGGATAACGTAGTCCCTGCCCATTGAGACCGCCACACCCCTTGAAATCTGCATAAGGGCGAGCGTGCCACGGGGGCTTATACCGAGTTTGAGCATAGGGTGTTCCCTTGTTGCGGAGGACAGTGCGACTATATATTCATATACACTGTCAGCTATATATATATTAGAAATATATTCCCTCATAGCCATTATAGTTTCGGAATCCGCCACAGGGACAACAGCGTCCAGCGGATTGGAGTTGAGTTTAGATTTCAGTATGGAGATTTCGCCGTCAAAATCGGGGTAGCCCATACTTAATTTGATCATGAATCTGTCAAGCTGTGAGTCGGGGAGGTTGTGAGTACCCGCTGAGCCTATAGGGTTCTGAGTGGCAATAACAGTGTAGGGTTCGGGGAGTTTGTAAGTGTTTCCGTCAACGGTTATGCTTTTTTCCTCCATAAGTTCAAGGAGTGCGGACTGCGTTTTGCTTGAAGTCCTGTTTATTTCGTCCGCAAGAAACAGATTGCAGAACGCCACGCCCTCCCTGAACTCAAAAGTATTTGTGAGTTTGTTATAGACCGAAAAGCCCGTAACGTCCGAGGGGAGAACGTCGGGAGTGAACTGCATTCTGTTGTGTGCGAGAGAGAGTGCCTTTGAAAAAGCGAGTGCAAGGGTTGTCTTTCCGACACCGGGTATGTCCTCAATGAGAACGTGTCCGCCACAGAGAACGGTCAGAAGGACTTTTGTTATTATGGGGTCTTTTCCGACAACAGCCTTTTTTATTTCGGATACAATTTCGTTTATTTTTTGTGTACAGTTATTGTTGTTCATAAATATATCTCCTGTAAATTTGTAATACATAATCATTATACCACTTGAAATAATTTATTTCAATAGTTTTTCTGATTTTGTAAACTGTCGGGAATTGGGGGAGTTACTTTGTGGGGGGTTCCGCCCCCACTCCCCCCGTTAGGACGATAGGAGGCAGGGGGCTTTGCCCCCTGAACCCTCATTTGGAACGTTGCTTGTGGGGGCTTCGCCATCAGAAACCCGTTAGAACGATTAGGGGCAGTTGTCCTTTGACCCCATTGGGGGGCGTTGCCCCCCAAGCCCCCCATTAAGTATAAGGGGCAGGGGGCTTTGCCCCCTGAACCTCCACTGGGGGACGCTGTCCCCCAGCCCCCCTGCAAGGGGGTTAAAAACCCCCTTGACCCCCATTATGGAAACTCAGTCCAATTTTGAACCCTTATTGGGGTTTTCGCCCCTAAGTTTTTTATGAACGATTAGGGGCAACGCCCCCAATATTCTACAGTTCCCCAATATTAAGAGTGCGTTTTGAGTGTGAAAAAGACGAATTTTTTGCGAAATTTGTTATATAGCACAATGCTTTGCTTTTAAAATATTGAAAATATGTTAAAAGTAGACAAAAATAAGTGCATTTTATATCGAAAAACGGCGTATTTAAGCCGAAAAACAGCTGTGTTAAAGTGAAGTTAAAATCGAGGTTGAAATTTTTTTCCAAAGGGTGTAGAATAGTCTTGTAAAGCACCAAGAAAGGAGTTTCAATATTATGAATTTTAATACAATTAAAGTTCTGATTTGTGACGACACTGCCGAATACGGTGTAAAGGTAGCTTCAGAACTTAGAAAAATTGGTCTTTACACTTACACGAGAAGGAGAGAGAGCGATGTGATAATAAATTCAATCGCAAAAGATTCTCCCGATGTCGTAGTTTGTGACCTTACTCTTAAAGATACCGACGCAGTCACACTGATGAAAAAAGCAAATAACATGGCCTTTACAATGCCGGCTTTTGTGATAGCTTCCGAAATCGACAACAGCTTTATTGAAAAGCAGGTTGTTGAGAACGGAGCGTCGTACTTCATAATAAAGCCGTACGAAGCAAGCGAGCTGTGTTCCATAGTGAAGTCGGTTGTAAAAAGGAAACCCGACTTCCGCTGTGGAGACATAGAGGTGGTAGTTACCGGAATAATACAAAGGTTCGGTATACCCGCCCACATAAAGGGCTACCACTATCTCAGGACAGCTATACTCTATGCTGTTGAAGACAACAGCATTCTTGACAGTATCACAAAGGAACTTTACCCGGCAGTAGCGAGAAACTACAATACTACACCTTCAAGGGTTGAGAGAGCTATTCGTCACGCCATAGATACGGCGTGGAACAGAGTTGATGCAAAGACAATCAGCTCGTTCTTTGGTTACTCGATAGACCCGTACAAGAACAGACCCACAAACTCGGAGTTTATTGCGTTTATAACGGATAAACTCAGATTGGAGATGAAATTTTCAAGACAATAAAATATAAAAATAAATAAAAAATAAAAAAATAAACAAAATATTTCCCGTATTTATTTCCGAATGGGGGAGTTCTTTCCGGACACGCTTGTGCTAAGGCGTGTGTACTTCCCGAAACGTGTAAAACATCTGTCAATCCGGAGACGGGTGTCTCTGCATGATTATTTTCGGTAGAGGGAAAATAAGTTGGTATTTGTCTGAAAGCACGCAAAAGCAACGTGTTGGATATGTCGCCGAGTACATTCGGATTGGATATTCAGCCCGACAGTGTTTGCCGACGTACAGGTCGGGACAGATTGTCTGCGGAGAGTGTTTTTTGGCAGGAATATACTGTTTTGAAATAATATCGGCACTCTTGGAGTTGAGATACACTCCGAGGGTGCTTTTTTCTTTGGTGTTGGGGCTTTGCCCCTTTGGAATTGGGGGGCGTTGCTTTGTAGGGGTTCAAAATTGGACTGAGTTTCCATCATGGGGGTCAAGGGGGTTTTTAACCCCCTTGCAGGGGGTCTGGGGGACAGCGTCCCCCAGTGGGGGTTCAGGGGGCAAAGCCCCCTGCCCCTAATCGTTCTAATTAAAATTTGCACGGTCTCTAACAGCTTACAAATTAAAGAAATTCCCAAAAAAATATAATTTTGATAAAATTATTTTTTGGGGCGAAGCCCCCTGCCGCTAATCGTTCTAATTAAAATTTGCACGGTCTCTGACAGCTTACAAATTAAAGAAATTCCCAAAAAAATATAATTTTAATAAAATTATTTTTTGGGGCGAAGCCCCCTGCCGCTAATCGTTCTAATTAAAATTTGCACGGTCTCTGACAGCTTACAAATTAAAGAAATTCCCAAAAAAATATAATTTTGATAAAATTATTTTTTGTGGCGAAGCCCCCCACAAAGCAACCCCGATAATCCACCCGAAATAAATCACGTATTTGTCAAGTATTTCTATTTGAATAAAGGGCTTGCATTTTTGAAAAAGTTATAGTATAATGAATAGTGCAGATAGATTGTCTGCCATAAGAACAGTTGCTTATAACAACAGAAAGCGGTGAAAGATATGGAACAGACAAAGAAAATTGGCAAAAAAACCGAAAAAGGAAGTATTTTTTACACGGTTGCCATGAGAGGTCTTGTCGCATTTCCGAAGATGATAATGCACTTTGATGTGGCAAGAGAGAAGTCGCTCCTCGCTGTTGAAAAGGCTCTCCAAACGGACGGCAAGCTCTTTCTGGTGACACAGAGAGACGATTCAGAGGAAGAACCTGATGTTTCAGGTCTTTACAAAGTCGGAGTTGTGACGGAGATAAGACAGGTTCTGAAACTGCCCGACAACACAATGAAAGTTCTCGTTGAGGGAATGTACAGGGCAGAGATACTCAGTTTAAGTGAGGACTCGGGAGTTCTCACGGCAGAGGTAAAGCGTCTGCCCGTGCATTCAAGGGCGAAGTACGATGAAAAAGAAGCTCAGGCATACATACGTTCAATAAGAGATGTATTTGAAAAATATTCCGAATTTGCACCGAGGATTCCCGCTTCACTTATGGAGTCGGTGATGACCGAAAATGACCCCGTGAAATTCTTTGAGGAGATAGTCTTTAACTGCACTCTCAGCTACAGTGACAAGCAGGCTCTTCTTGAAGAGTCGCACGTTTTGGAGAGACTTTCAATGCTCCTCCGCTTTCTCACTTCCGAAGTGGAAATACTTGAGCTTGAAAACTCTATAAATGAACAGACAAAGGACAGCATTGACAAGGGGCAGAAGGAGTACTATCTCCGTGAGCAGATAAGAATAATTCAGGAACAGCTTGGTGAGACCGAAGAGGATACTATCCCGGAGTACACACAGAAAATAATTGCACTTAAAACAAGTTCAGAGACAAAGAAAAAACTTTTCAAAGAAGTCGACAGAATGAGAAAAATGCCCCCGTCGTCTCCCGAGTATTTTCTGATAAAGAATTATCTTGACACGGTTATTGAACTGCCGTGGGGAAAGTACAGCAAGACAAAGTTGTCGATTGAAAAGGCGGAGTCGATTCTTGAAAGTGAACATTACGGGTTGAAAAAAGTGAAAGAGCGTATTGTGGAGTTTCTGGCTGTCCGCATACTCAACCCCGATGTAAAGGGGCAGATAATATGTCTCGCAGGACCTCCCGGAATAGGAAAGACCTCTATTGCAAAGTCGGTCGCAAAGGCTGTCGGACGCAAATATGTGAGAGTTTCACTGGGCGGAGTCCGTGACGAAGCCGACATAAGGGGACACAGAAAAACTTATGTTGGTGCTATGCCCGGACGAATTATTTCCGCACTCCAACAGGCGGGTACTGCAAATCCGCTTATGTTGCTTGACGAAATAGACAAGCTGTGCAGTGACATAAAGGGAGACCCGTCTTCCGCAATGCTCGAAGTCCTTGACAGTGAACAGAATTTTGCGTTCCGTGACCACTTTATTGAAGTTCCTTTTGACCTCAGCAAAGTAATGTTCATAACTACCGTAAATGACGTTTACGACATTCCCGCTCCTCTTCTGGACAGAATGGACGTTATAGAACTGCCGAGCTATACGGCTGAGGAGAAATTCCACATAGCCAAAGACCACCTTATTCCTAAACAGCTGAAAGAAAACGGTCTTAAGGGTACGCAGTTGAGAATAGACAACGACGCAATAAGAGACATGATTGCATTCTACACAAAAGAGGCGGGTGTCAGAAATTTAGAGAGGACTATTGCGTCCGTATGCCGTAAGAGTGCGAAAAAAATAGCATCGGGTGAGGCAAAGAGAGTCTCCGTCAGTCCAAAAAAACTCAGGGAAATGCTCGGAACGGAAAAGTACACGTCAGATACGGTAATCAGGGAAAATCACGTTGGAGAGGTAAACGGTCTTGCGTGGACTTCTGTCGGCGGAGTTGTAATGCCCGTGGAAGTACTTGTGGTAAAGGGAACGGGCAAGATTGAAATTACGGGTTCACTCGGAGATGTAATGCGGGAGAGTGCACAGATAGCGGTTAGTTACGCAAGGAGTGTAGCGGGAAAATACGGAATAGACGCTGATTTTTACAAGGAAAATGACATTCACATAAATGCTGTTGAGGGAGCAGTCCCGAAAGACGGACCGTCCGCCGGGGTGACTATGGCGACAGCTATCGTCTCGGCACTCTCGGGAAAGCCCGTGCGTGCGGACGTTGCAATGACGGGAGAGATTACCCTGCACGGAAAGGTACTCCCGATAGGCGGTCTTAGGGAAAAGACAATGGCGTCATATAAGGCAGGTATAAAGACGGTCATCATACCAAAGGCAAACGAACACGACCTTGACGATATAGACAAAGTTGTGAAAGATGCGGTGAATTTTGTGTGTGCGGAAAATATAACGCAAGTTCTCGACACTGCTCTTCTGAACTGAAAAGGAGGTGACGAATCTGGCACTCAATTACAACAAAGCCGTTTTCAGGGCTTCTTACGGGAAATTCTCACAGATTCCGCCTTGTGACGGTGTGGAGATTGCTTTTGCGGGACACTCAAACGTCGGGAAGTCCACACTTATAAATAAAATTTTTAACAGAAAAAATCTCGCAAAGGTGAGTTCCGTACCCGGAAAGACTGCCACAATAAATTTCTATCAGCTTGAAAATATATATTTCGCAGACCTCCCCGGCTATGGCTATGCGAAAGTTTCCAAGACCGAAAAAGAGCGTTGGTCGGGACTGATAAACAGCTATTTAAGTTCGGACAGGGATATACGCCTTGTCTTTATGCTGATAGATATGCGGCACTCCCCCACTAAAGACGATGTACGCATGATTGACTATCTGATAGACACGGAGACACCTTTTGTGCTTGTGCTGACCAAGTCCGACAAGCTGAATAAGTCCGAGAGGGCAAAGCGTATGGAGGGTTTCGGGACTGAAATTCCCTGTTTTGAAGATATACACGTCATACCGTTTTCGTCCGTCACAGCAGAGGGCGTTGAGGAAATCAGGGAGATAGTGGAGGAAGTCGTTAAAGACTAAATAGAACGACAAGGGGCAGTTGTTCTTTGAACCCCTGTTGGGGGGCTACGCCCCCAAACCCCCATTAGAATTATAAGGGGCAGGGGGCGTTGCCCCCTGAACCCCCACTGGGGGCTCTGCCCCCAGACCCCCGTCGGGGGGAAGAATCCCCCCGAACCCCCCATGATTATTCCCACAGAGGAAAAAACCGCCCCCATGATGTTCTACTGTTTCAATTTTGAAATTCGAGGGTGAAGTCCCCAACATAAAAAAGAAAGGATTGTAAAAGAAATGTCTGAAAAATTTGTATCGGAAAATTTGTGCGTAAACGAAAAAGGTCATCTGACTGTCGGAGATGTTGACACCGTTGAACTCGCCGAGCAATACGGCACTCCGCTTTACGTCATGGACGAAAATGTTATAAGAAATAATCTCCGCCGTTTCCACGAGAGTATGCAGAAATATTACAACGGCAGGGGACTTGTCTGCTATGCGAGCAAGGCTTTTTCGTGTCTGGAGATGTGCCGTATAGTAAAGGACGAGGGCGACGGTCTGGACGTTGTTTCGATAGGTGAGATCTACACGGCACTGAAAGCAGGTTTCCCGATGGAGAGGGTAGTTTTCCACGGCAACAACAAGAGTGCGGAGGAACTTGAATTTGCGGTTGAGAGCAAAGTCGGAAATATAATAGTTGACAATATAAGTGAACTTAATAAACTGGAAAAAATCTGTGCGGAAAAAGGCGTTGTACAGAGTATAATGCTGAGGATAAAGCCGGGAATTGACGCTCACACGCACAGTTTTATAAGGACGGGACAGATAGACAGCAAATTCGGTTTTGCACTGGAGACGGGCGAGGCACTTGAAGCTGTTGAGGAGAGCATAAAGTGCGGGAATATAAATCTTTCGGGACTGCATTGCCACATAGGTTCGCAGATTTTTGACATAGAACCCTTTGAAGAGGCGGGAAGAGTGATGTTGAAATTTATTGCCGAGATAAAAAGCAAGTTCTCCTACGAGATAAAAATTCTGAATCTTGGCGGAGGTTTCGGCATAAAGTATCTGAACTCCCACAACCCCGAGCCTTTTGAGGTATATATACAGAGAGTTTCGGCGGTAGTTTCGGAGGAGTGCGAGAAGCTCAACATTTCACAGCCCGAAATATACATAGAGCCGGGACGTTCCATTGCAGCACCTGCCGGGATTACCCTCTACACAGTGGGTGCGAGAAAGGAAATTCCCGATATAAGGACGTATATTTCAATAGATGGCAGTATGGCGGACAGCCCGAGATATATTCTCTATCAGTCGGAATATGAAGCTATAGTGGCAAATAAAGCGGACGAGGAGCGTTCCGAGAGAGTTACCATAGCGGGAAAGTGCTGTGAGAGCGGTGACTTGATTGGAGAGAATATGCCTTTACAGCACGCCGAATCGGGGGACATAATAGCGGTGTGTGCGACGGGAGCGTACAATTATTCTATGTCGTCCAATTATAACAGACTTCAGAAACCCGCTGTGGTCTTTGTGAAAGACGGCAAATCGAGGGTAGTTGTAAAGCGTGAAACTCTTGACGACATAATCAGGAATGATGTGTGATTTGATTTTAATAAATTTAATAAAAATAAAATAAATTTAATAAAATAAAAAATGCACGGTGTACAGGGAAAAAAGAAGTACGCCGTGCGTTTTGCTTTGATTAAATAAAATTAAATAAAAAAATTCCCCTCTTTTTTTGGAGAGGAGAAAAAGCGTGTGGCGTGCCTGGAGGGATTCGAACCCCCGACCTACTGGTTCGTAGCCAGTCACTCTATCCGGCTGAGCTACAGGCACATTCACAACGATAAATATTCTACCACAAGATTATAAATTTGTCAATAGGAAAATACAAAAAACGTCTTTTTTTACATATTTTTCATAATTATAGTCTGAAATTTTGTGCAAATCGGAGAAACTCGTCCAAAGGCTTGACAAATTGAAAATCATGTGATATAATATTGATTGTTGTGAGACACTAGCTCAGTCGGTAGAGCATACGCCTTTTAAGCGTAGGGTCGAGGGTTCAAATCCCTCGTGTCTCACCTCTTTTATTTTATCTGTGGGAGCGTAGTTCAGCTGGCAGAACAGCCGATTTTAATCGGTGTGGCGGGGGTTCGAGTCCCCCCAATCCCACTAAGGAAATCTCTCTGTTTTGCGACAGGGAGATTTTTGTTTTTACAGGAAAAAACCAGTTCCGAAAAAATTAACAGAATGTTCACAATTTTCCTGCTCATTTCCGATTTGAAAACCGTTGTATGTATTGAGAGGACGTAAATCTCAGGAATAAAAAATTAAAAATACAACAAACAGCGGAGGTAATTATTATGAAAATCGGAAATCTTTTTATTTCGGCAGTGGGAACTATCGCCCTGCTATTGACAGTGCCTGTTTCGGTTTCGGCAGTTGAGGAGACCGAAAAGAGCGTGTATCGGGAGATTGTAGCAGGCGATACGAACAGTGACGGGGAGCTGAATATTGCAGATGCGGTGACTATGCAGAGGGGACTTTTGAGCGGGGAGTACGGAAGTTTGCCGTGTGCGGACATGAATTTTGACGGGAATGTTGACGTTTTTGACCTTGTCTATCTGAGGCAGACCATCACGGGAAAGCGTGAAAAAGTCTCACGGAAGTATTACATGGACGTTGCGGAATCGGTGAAAAATGTCATTTCACCTATGGGAGTTGTGGTGAAAAATCAGCGGGAGCTTGAAAATTATCTCGGGGAAATTCTCTCGGACGAAAGTGAGATAAATAAATATATTGAACGCTATACGGAGAATTTTTTTGAGAATAATGCTGTCTGTTTCGGGTTTGTATTTCAGAGACAGGGGGACGGAATTTTGCAGAAAGTTCTCGGAACAATTCCGTATAATGGCGGACTTTTCCACGCCTGCACGGATATTTATGAGGAGGGTGTCGACTACCCCGAAAAGGGCACCTGCATTCTCGCACAGGCTGTCATAAGTTTGCAGGAGGCTGAAAAATTCGGTGAAAACGCAACGGCATGGTTAGGTGTCAGCGGTGAAAAACTGAATTATTTGGGACAGACTTTCAGGACGGCAAGCAGTCCCGACAGTGAAAATTCGCTGTATATTGTTTCGGATATAAATTTATTTGAGGAAAAAAATTATCTTTACTCAAAAAATCAGGACGGCAGTTACAGGTACATAGCGGACCTCGGAACAAGTTCCGCTGAAGATGTAGAAATAGAGTGGGGAGACGATAAAATCACTGTGGACTATCTCTTTGAGTATGACAACGACCAGCACAATGTAATAACTCTTGACTATGATTATAATATCATAGATAAGAGCGTGTATAGGGAAAACGGCGGACAGGGTGACTTTGATACGGGGGCGATAGTCTATTCAAGCCCCGACGGGGAGAGGAGTATTTATATAACACAGCGTGCCTTTCTGCTTGCAAGCGATATAAATGTGTATATGCCCGATGATGAAAATAATCTGAAATATATAACTTATCTCTCGACAGATGACGGCTGTTGTCCTTTTGAGGGCAGGGGAGAGTGGCTTACAGACGAAAACGGAAACAGTGTGTATTCGGGTGAAAATTATTCTATCACATGGCTTGAAGATTCCGTCTGGATAGAACACATCTTTGATTACCCTGATTGCGACAGGTGGGAGAGAGTTGTGATTTCCGATTCGGGGGAAGTCCTTGAACGTCACATCTATGACAAAAATATCGGGGAAGTTTTCGACTGACTATTTTTTATATGTTGACTTTTTTTCATGAATGTGCTATAATGTAGTTCTCAGAGAGGGGAACAGGGTATGAGAGATAGTGAAAAGAAGTCAAAGCGTCAGCAGAAGATTGACGAGGAAATTGAACGTCAGAGGGAGATTGCAAGGAAAATTGCGGAGCGTGAGAAGAGAGAGGCACAGGAGCGTGACAAGCGTCTTGAACAGGAGCGTCTTGAGCTTATAAAACTCAAACAGAATGTCATTGAGGAGAGCGAAATTATTCCGGAGACTTCCGAAGAGGAGATAAAACTAAGTTTCTGGGGGAAGATAAAAAATTTTTTCTACCACAGCAAATGGTGGCTCGGTATGGCGGTCATTCTGGTGGTACTTGCAGTAGTCCTGATTTCAAGTCTCTTGAAGAGACCACGCCCCGACATGATAGTGCTTTTTGTGGGGGAGAACCAGACTGTCGGGGAGGAGTCGGGTCTGTCGGACTATATCGGACAGTTCGCACAGGATTTCAATAACAACGGCGAAGTGTTCGTGAACGTCTATTATATACCCTATTCCGAAGACGAGCAGAAAAATTACTCAAACGGCGTGGACACCAAAATTACTGCCGAATTTCAGTCGGGTGAGGCGGTCATAGTCATAGGAAATGACAAGATAGGGGAAGTCGTAAATCCCGATGATGTCTTTGTAGACCTGACAGAGATATATCCCGAAAATAAGAATATCAAGGACAAGTACAAGTTCATGCTTGACGGAACGGACTTTGCACAGCGTATAGGCGTGCCTAAAGAGTACATAAAAGACGGTATGTTCCTTGCGATAAGGAAGCCGAAAAAGCTGTTTTATTCAAGCAAGGAGGAAATTCAGGAAACTTATGACAGGGATTTCCCCGTCTTTGACAGCATTGTCGGAGATTTAAGCAATTAGACTGTCCTATAGATAGGATTAAATTAAATAAAATAAATTAAATAAAATTAAATAAAAAAAAACGGGACCGATATTCGCTTTTTGTGCAAATCAGTCCCGTTTTTTTTATTACTCGTCAAAAGAGTCAAGGTCTATTTCGGCGAGAAGGCTTTTGAGGGTTGCAAGCTCATCGGCGTTGAGAGTTACACCCTTTCCCATTCTGGAGTGGTCGGGTGCCCACTCTCTTATGTCGTACTTTGCCTCACGGCCGTTCCAGCTGACCATATTAAACTCTTTTGTCCAGCCCTTTGCATTTTCAGAGAGGACACCGATGCTCTCCGTGATTTCAAATGTAAGTTCTGCCATAGTAAAAAACAACTCCTTTCCGTGTATCAGAACACCTATATATTCTAACACATAATTACAGATTTGTCCATAGAAAAATATTATTAAAATAATAAAATATTAAAATAATAACAGTCACATCATAACACACAGAAATCCGAGAGCTTTGACGTATATATTTTCGGGCAGACACTCCGTCTTTGCGAGATATTCGGCAAAGGCGACAGCATCCTCAAGTTTTTCGGAAAAGTCGTCTATTGACTCCTTTGAGCCTGTCCTGTAGTCCTCTGTCTCTATGCCGTATATGTTGACCTGTTTTCCGTCAGTTTGAATTTGTCCCGAAGTGACTCGGTAGGCGGTCTTATTCTCCCTGAAAATTTCCATATAGACAGCCCTGCCCGTGATTTTTGTTTTATTTTTTTTATTTCTCTCACAGTAAATCATAAAAGACCTCCGAAAGTGTTTTAGTAATATTATATTGGACTTCTTGTGCAATGTGTTTTACGACATTGGGAGTTGGGGGGCGTTGCCCCCCAAGCCCCCTGTTAAGTCTGAGGGGCAGGGGGCTTTGCCCCCTGAACCCCCATTGGGGGCTCTGCCCCCAAACCCCCGTCGGGGGGAAGAATCCCCCCGAACCCCCCATGATGATCTCCTGTTTCAAATTTGGGGCAGAGGGCAGAGTTCCACCAAATCCCAAGGCGAGCCTTAGTAAATTATAATTTTTCAAGATGTCTGTTATAATATTATAAAACTTTGCGGAGAATTTGAAAAGAGCGTTATTTTGTACTATTTATCGGACAATATGTTTTTCTGCCGAAAAAGACATTCCAAACGTCATATCGGAGTGTATATGACAAGATACAACATCGCACCAATCACGGCGACAAGAGCCGTGCAGAGACATATTGTTGTAAGTCCCGAGAGAGTCTTTCGCCTGCCGTACTGTCTGCCGAGATTTTCTATATATTTGTCCGTCTCTCTTTTGGGAAGTTCATCGGGCAAGTCGCTGACTTCAGGTCTGAGGTAAAAGACAGCCCTCTCAAAATAAAGACTGTCGGGATTGTTCACTTCGATTATCTTCTTGTTTACTCCTTTTATCATAAATACACTCCCTGAATAATAATATAATTTATAACTTATTTTGAACCGGGTTTTTGCTCTTGGACTTTTGTTATTGAACGTCAGCAGACAGGGGACTTAACCACCGAACCCCAAAAATAGAAACAGGAGATTGTTATGGAGAGGAAGAAAACGTCCAGACCTCCAAAACTGAAACAGTAGAATATAATGGGGGTTCGGGGGGATTCTTCCCCCCGACGGGGGTTTGGGGGCAGAGCCCCCAATGGGGGTTCAGGGGGCAAAGCCCCCTGCCCCTTATCGTTCATATAAAAGTCTCCTGTCGTTCTACTAAAAAAAGTCTCTCTCCCGGTAAAATAATTATAGGATATTTTTTCCGTATTATTCAGGCTGTGCGATATTTGTCTCACTGAATTGAGACTTCTCCCGAAGTGCGTATATAGTGGAATAGATATTGTTGAGCGATACCGGCGTAGTTCTGCACAAAATCGGGCAAGCCGTCGGGATAGAATTTCTCCATAACTCTCTTTATCCAGACATCAACGGGAAACGCTTCCGTGCGGTGCATACCGTACAGGAGTACGCACTCCGCCACTTTTGTCCCCACTCCCTTTATTTTTTTGAGTTCAGCCCTTGCGGACTCCAAAGACATTCCCGAAATTTTGTCAAGATTGACTTCTCCCGAATTGACTTTTTGAACAGCGTCACATATGTACTTTGCCCTGAAACCGCTCCTCAGGTAGTCAAGAGATTCGGGAGTTTCCCATGACATATCATTAGCGGAGGGAAATCTGCCGTCATAGTGACTGCAAAGTCTGTCGATAATGCCCTTTATGCGTGGGATATTGTTATTCTGTGAGATTATGAACGATATAAGGCACTCCCAGCTGTTCTGTCTGAGAAGTCTTATACCGTCGGCGTATTTACAGGCTTTTGCGAGAGTTTCGTCCTGTGAGAATATTTTTTTGAGTTCGGAATAGTCCGTGTTCAGGTCGAAATAGTCAGCCCATATGTTCAGAAAATCGCTTTCGGACGTGTCGTGCAGGACAAAAACATTTTTCTCTGTCTGTGAGACGGTGAGTTTTTTATTGAGGAAACTGCCCGAGTAGGTGCAGGGGAAATCGGATTTAATTTTTTTCCACCTGAAAGCCTGTCCGCAGTCGAGAGTTTCATCGAGGTCAAAATCCGACTGTGAGAGCAATATGTTATTATTTTTAATTTCATAATCCATGATTTTTACCCTCCGTAATAAATTATAATTTATTTTATTTAGGACCTGGGGCTTTACCCCCTGAACCCTGAACGGGGTTCACCTCCGTATTCCCAAAATGAAACAAGAGACTATTATAGAGCGGGAGAAAACGTCCAGACTTCCAAAATTGAAACGGTAGATCATCATGGGGGGGTCGGGGGGATTCTTCCCCCCGATGGGGGTCTGGGGGCAAAGCCCCCAGTGGGGGTTCAGGGGGCAACGCCCCCTGCCTCCTATCGTTCTTACTCCTTGTTCTTACTCCTAATCATTCACATAAAAGTCCACAATCGTCCCCCCCTGAAAATAAATTTTTTCATAAAAATTTCACCTGTTGTTCATATTGAATATTGATATTTCTGTTATCATTGGCACAGACTAAAATTTTGAAAGGAATGCTTTTTACATGAATGAAAGTCAGATAGAGTTTTTTGCAGATACGCTCACAAACGTGCCTGCCATAGTCGACAGTGGCAGTAAGAGACAGGTTGATTTTGCCATGAACTTTCTGAAACTCATGCAACTCAGTCACCTGTACGAATCGGCGATAAAAGTCGTCAAGACGCACCTTGACATTCTGAGTGAGGAGTTCAGCGTGAGATTTCAGAGAAATCTGATACACAGTGTTGAGCAGAGAGTTAAGTCTCCCGAATCCATAATGAACAAACTCCGAAAAAAAGGGCTTCCCACAACGCCCGAGTCCGCACAGAAAAATCTCCTTGACATAGCGGGTATAAGAGTGATATGCTGTTATATATCGGATATATACAACATAGTGGACTTACTTTGCAGGCGTGATGACTACATCATAATCAAGCAGAAGGACTACATAAAGAACCCCAAACCAAGCGGTTACAGGAGTTACCACATGATTATAAACGTCCCCGTACATCTCTCCGACAAGAAGTACTACGCCCCTGTTGAGATACAGATAAGAACTATAGCTATGGATTTTTGGGCAAGTCTCGAACATCAGTTAAAATACAAGACGAGTGCGGAGGTCACCCCCGAAATCTCACAGCAACTTCTTGAGTGTGCGGAGAGAATAGCCCGTACCGACATGGAGATGCAGGAGATTTTTACAAAGATAAACAAACTCTGAATATTCGGGCAAAGCTGTCCGAAAAAGGACTGTATTAAATTTTTATTTGGACGTGATAAATTGAATGTAATATTTTTTGACATAGACGGTACTCTCGTCACGGAGGACAGCAGAATGATTATCCCCGACAGCACTATAAAAGCTGTCAGAATGACAAGGGAGAGGGGAAATCTTGCGTTTGTAAACACGGGCAGAACCGAATTTAACGTGAGCCGAGAAGTCAGGAATATAGGCTTTGACGGCTACATATGCGGTTGCGGTACATATATAGAGTACGGCGGGGAAGTGATTTTCTACAAAACGCAGGAACAGGGCTTTTGCCGTAAAATAGCGGATATTTGCAGGGAGTGTCTTGTTACACCCGTTTATGAAAGGCGTGAGGGCTATTTTTTTGACGACAGTGCTGTTTATAATTCAAAACTTGACTATTTCAGAAAAATTTTCGTAAAAAGCGGAGTCCGTGACGACAGACAGCCCGAGGACTCCGATTTTGGTTTTGACAAGTTTGTAATATGGCGTAATGAAAAGTCCGACATGAAAAAATTCAATTCGGAGATAGGAAAATATTTTGACATAATCGACAGGGGAGACGATTTTTTCGAGATGGTGCCGCTTGGGTTTTCAAAGAGTACGGCAATAGAGACTGTCCTTGAAAAATTTTCGATAAGTCCCGAAAACACCTTTGCGATAGGCGACAGCATGAACGACCTGCCCATGCTCAGGGCGGTAAAGCACAGTATAGCTATGGGCGGAGCGGAGAGGATATATCCGTATGTGTTATATATAACGACTCCGATTGAGGAGGACGGCATATATAACGCTTTGGAACATTTCGGGCTTATTTAGAGCGATATTAGAACGACATTAGAACGATAAGGGGCAGGGGGCTTTGCCCAAAAAATAATTTTCTTAAAATTATATTTTTTTGGAGATTTAAGAATATTTATTAGAACGATAAGGGGCAGGGGGCTTTGCCCCCTGAACCCCCATTGGGGGCTCTGCCCCCAAACCCCCGCCGGGGGTTAAAAACCCCCGGACCCCCATAATTATTCTCATAGAGGAAACACCCCACGCCCAATGATAGAAACAACAGTCAATAGGAGGTCAGGGAGTGAAACCCACAGTCGCTTAAATTTATATCAATTTTCTCTCGTCACAGTACTCACACTCAAGGAGCGTACCGCCTGCCGTGCGGAAACTTTTCGGGAGATACTCCTCGTGATTTGTTATACAGCGTGGGTTGTCGCACCTCACATTCTTGTAAATTTTTCCCCTCAAAGTTTCGGAGGACTTCTTTTCACGGAGCATAGTCATAATAAGAGCCATTCGGACGTACACGCCGTATTTAGCTTGGGTGAAGTACATAGCTCTGGGGTCTGAATCGACATCGACAGTTATCTCGTCCACTCTCGGCAAAGGGTGCAGGACTATCATATCTTTTTTGGCAAGTTGCATTTTCTTTCTGTCGAGGACGTAAGTATTTTTCTGTGCGAGGTACTCCTCCACACTTGCAAAACGCTCCTGTTGTATTCTGGTCATGTAGAGTACATCGAGTTCACCTATAGCCTCTTCGAGAGTGTTGACTTCCGTAAAAGTACTGCCGTTTGCGGTTATTATATCTTTTATATATGCAGGCATACCGAGTTCGGGAGTAGATATAAAGACAAATTTGTTGTCACTGAAAACGCTGAGAGCCTTGCAGAGGGAGTGGACAGTCCTGCCGTTTATCAAATCTCCGCACATTCCGATTGTCAGACCGCTTAAAGTCTTTTTCTCTATTTTGAGTGTCAGCAAGTCCGTGAGAGTTTGCGTGGGGTGGAGGTGTCCGCCGTCACCTGCATTTATAACACAGCAGTCTGCCGTCAGGGAAGCCACTTTTGCAGAGCCTGCAAGAGGGTGTCTTATAACGAGAATATCCGCATAGTTGCTGACTATTTTGGTGGTGTCCTTTATAGTTTCGCCCTTTGAGACGGACGAATTTGCGGGATTGTCAAAGCCGATAATCTGACCGCCCAGACGTATCATAGCGGTCTGGAAGGACATCTGCGTCCTTGTAGAGGGTTCATAGAAAAGAGTAGCCATAATTTTTCCATCGCACTCGTGAGCGAATTTTTCGGGATCATTTTTTATCTCCTCTCCCAGTTCAACGACTTTCTGCCACCATGAGACGGAGTAGTCGCTCAGGTCAATAAGGTGCTGAAATTCAGAAGTCATAAATTTTTTTACCTCCATAAATTTTTGTATTATTATAATTTTTATATAGGGAAACTCCGTCACTGCTTTGAATGTGGCAGAGTTTCCCCCGAAAAATCAGTAAGAGCCGTTATTTTCAAAGTACACCCTGTACCAGATAAGGAAAGTAAAGACAGTCCAGATTTTACGGCTGTTGTCGGCTTTGCCGTTTTTGTGGTCATCGAGGAGTTTCACAAGGGGAGCGGTGTTGAAAAATTTCTGTGAAATATCGCTCTCAAAAGCGGTCTTTACCAAATTGTAGTATTTTTCTTCCCTGAGCCACACTCTTATAGGCACGGGGAATCCGAGTTTTTTCTTTGCGGCTGTGTCGGCAGTCTGTTCGGGAGTGTCCTGCTTTGCGGCAAGTCTCATGGCGTATTTTGTTATGTATTTTGTCTCACTCGTTTTTTTGTCGTGGGTAACTCTGTACCTTGTGGGGATTTTTTCGGCAAGAGCCATGACTTCCTTGTCGAGGAACGGCACACGCAGTTCGAGAGAATTTGCCATACTCATCTTGTCGGCTTTGAGGAGAATATCGCCCATCATCCAGAGGTGCAGGTCAAGATACTGCATTTTCGTGACATCGTCCTGATTTTTTACACGGCTGAAATAGGGCTTTGTGATTTCGGTCGGGTCGGGAGCGTCGGTCTCTATACAGAGGATTTCCTTACGCTGTTCGGGTGTGAACATATACGCATTTCCGATAAAACGCTCCTCAACGTCTTTGCCCTTTCTCACAAAGAAATTTACACCTCTGTGAGCGGGGAGTTTTTCCGCAATACTTCCTATGCCCCTCTTTATGGGACGGGGGAGTTTGTCATAGAGAGTACCGTCGGGGTCGCTGTAGACGTTGTAACCGCCGAAAATTTCGTCCGCACCCTCCCCCGAGAGCACCACTTTGAGCTTTTCGGAGGCTATATTGCAGACAAAATACAGTGCAACGGCAGAGGGGTCTGCAAGAGGTTCGTCCATGTGGTACTGTATTTTTTCAAGATTTCCCCAGTACTCTTCCGGAGTTATGACCTTGCTTGTGTTCTCCTTGCCTATGGCTTTTGAGAAATTTTTCGCCCAACCTATTTCGTTGTATTTTTCGTCAGTGCCGAAACCGACCGTAAAAGTCTTGTCAACGTCCGCAATTGCAGCGACATAGCTTGAGTCCACACCGCTTGACAGGAACGAACCGACTTCCACATCTGCAATTTTGTGAGCATTCACGGAGTCGTGAAAAGTCTCAGAAATTCTCTTTACCCACTCATCAAGTTCGGGTTTTTCGTCAGCGGAAAATTTAACGTCCCAGTAGCGTTTTACAGTCATCTTGCCGTCTTTGTATATGAAGTAGTGGGCAGGCATGAGCTTGTAGACATTCCTGAAAAAAGTGTCTCTCGTGGGGGAATACTGAAAAGTCAGATAGTTTTCAAGAGCCTGTGTGTTGAGTTCCTTTTTGAAGTGAGGGTGTTCGAGGAAACATTTTATCTCCGAGCCGAACATCAGAGTTTTCCCCATTATTGCGTAATACATGGGTTTTATGCCGAAAAAGTCCCTCGCACCAAAAAGCTGTTTTTTATTCTTATCCCATATGACGAAAGAGAACATACCTCTCAGCATATTGAGAATATCGGTCCCGTACTCCTCATAGCCGTGGACGAGTACTTCCGTGTCGGTGTTTGTGGTGAACCTGTGACCTGCCGAGATGAGTTTTTCACGGATTGACTTGTAATTGTAAATCTCACCGTTGAAGACTGTCACAACCGATTTGTCCTCATTGAATATAGGCTGGTCGCCCGAAGAGCTGATGTCGATTATACTGAGACGGCGGTGTCCGAGAGCAATATTTTCGTCTATGTACTCTCCCTCCGCATCAGGACCTCTGTGTCTTATTCTGTTCAGCATTTTGCCGAGGACCGCATTTGAATTGTCAATGTTGTTTATAAATCCTGCAATTCCGCACATTTCCGTTACCTCCAATTCGGTTTTTGTAAGAAGTGTCTGACCGCCTTTTGAGGGAAAACTTTGCCCCCAAGCCACAAAATTGAAACAGTAGAATATCATGGGGGTTCGGGGCGGGGTATGGGGTGTCCCCATTTTCAAATCACCCCCCAGCGGGGTCAAGGGGCGGAGTTCCTTGTGGGGGTTCAGGGGGGAAGCCCCCTGCCCCTTAGACTTAAATGGGGGGCTTGGGGGGCAACGCCCCCCAACAGGGGGTGAAAAACCCGTTCAGTGGGCAAAGCCCCCTGCCCCTTAGACCTAAACGGGGGCTTGGGGGGCAACGCCCCCCAACAGGGGGCGAAGTCCCCAATCTTGGACAGAACACTTCTGTTTTAGTTTTGTTTGTTTATATTTATACTGTGTGAGAGGGGCAAAGCAGTTCCCCCTACAGTATTATACTATATTTTAGTTTCTTTTGCAACAAGATAAAAAAATAAAGGAGTAAATTTGTATGAAAAAATTCTATCCGTACGAGAGAAAGGTCTTTTACTATGAGACCGACAAGATGGGCATAATGCACCACTCAAACTACATAAGAATATTTGAGGAGTCGAGAGTCGATTTTCTCAGACAGGCGGGTATGCCGTTTGAGAAGATAGAGGAACTCGGACTGATGATGCCCGTGCTGTCCGTGGAGTGCCGTTATCTGCACCCGCTCAGATTTGACGAGACATTCGAGGTGTACCCCGTTGTGACTAAGTTCAACGGTGTGAAACTTGAAGTCGGCTACAGGGTTTACAGTCTCCAAAACGGCAATCTCTGTGCGGAGGGAAATTCCTCCCACTGTTTTACCGATATGAACATGAAACCCGTGAGAGTAAAGAAAAATTTTCCGGAGGTGTACTCCGTTTTTGCGGAGAGGGTGGGCGTTGAACCCGTGAAAAGAGAGGATATTTGAGGATATTTTTTGATAATATCTATTGAATTTTTCAGAACTTTGTGATATAATGTTCATATATATTGTTGAGGAGGCTTGAAATGGCAGTTACAGAGGCGGTTGAGAATTACCTTGAGACTATACTTATACTCTCAAAAATTCAGCCCGATGTCCATGCGGTAGATATATGTTCATATCTCGGCTACTCACGTCCGACTATATCTATCATACTTAAAAAAATGAAGTCCGAAGACCTTGTGAACGTGGACGGCGACAATCACATAACGCTCACGGAAAAGGGGAGAGATGTCGCTGAGAGAATATATGACAGACACGACGTTCTGTCAAAATTTTTCATTATGCTCGGTGCGGACAAGAGACAGGCTGTTGAAGATGCCTGCAAAATAGAACACGACATTTCCGATGAGGTTTTTGAACTCATAAGGGAACACTATAAAAAATTGTCCCTTGAGAACGGAGGCAATAATGAGTGATTTTCAGAATCTGAGAGAAAAATATCCTGTGTTTGAGTACAGGGCTTATGAAATATCCGAGACAGACAGTGAAGTCACGGTGAGGTACTTTTTTTCTGTCCCCGAACTTGCGGATTTCAAGCCGTCGTGGACTTTTCCGAAACCCGAAAATATTTCGCTTGCTAAAAATCTCACCTTTGAGAGACTCGCCTTTTCTTTGGGAATGGCTGAACTTGTGAGTTACTGGAAAGCCGTGTGTTCACCCGAAATAAAAGTTTTTTGCGGGGAACTCACACGGGAGCAGGTCCGGTGGTGGAAAAAGCTGTATTTCAACGGTCTGGGGGAATTTTTCTATGTCAACAAGATAGAGACTGACATTAAGTCTTTTGTGAAAATATCCTGTGACAGTGTTTTTCACTGTGAAAAAGAGAGACCTGTTGAGCGGAGTGCAAAGGGCTGTCTTGTGCCGATAGGCGGGGGAAAGGACTCCGCACTCACTCTTGAAACGCTTGTGAATGCGGGCTATGACTGCAAGTGCTATTGCATAAACAAAAGAAATTCGGTTTCGGAGACAGTTAATAAGGCAGGACTTCCCGAAAACAGTCTTATAACAGCTGTCAGAAATTTTGACCGTTCTCTTGTGGAGCTCAACAAAAAAGGTTTCCTGAACGGTCACACGCCTTTTTCGTCAATAGTGGCGTTCTCTGCGGAGATAACCGCATATCTGAACAACAGGAGATATATAGTTCTCTCAAACGAGGACAGTGCCAACGAGAGCACGGTCTCTGACAGCACGGTAAATCACCAGTATTCAAAGAGCTTTGAATTTGAACGGGATTTTCACAACTATGAAAAAAATTATCTGAAAACGGGTATTTATTACTTCAGTTTTTTAAGACCGCTATCCGAATTTCAGATAGCTAAAATGTTTTGCCACTACAAAAAATATCTGAAAATTTTCAGAAGCTGCAATCTCGGCAGTAAAAAGTCCCCCGATATTTGGTGTGGGGAGTGTCCGAAATGCCTGTTTGTGAGCCTTATACTCTCGCCTTTTGTGAGCCGTGCGGAACTCGTTGAAATTTTCGGCAAAGATCTGCTGAATGACACTTCTATGGAGGAGTACTTTGTTGAACTTGTCGGCAGATCCGAACACAAGCCGTTTGAGTGCGTGGGGAGTATCGGGGAGGTCAATCTTGCCGTGACACTTGCAATAAGAGAATATCTTGACAAAAACCGGGAACTGCCTTTTTTGTTCCGAAAATATATTGACATGGGGCTGTATTCGCCGGATACTGTCGATGCACGGAACGAAAAAATATGCAGGGGTTTCAGTGAAAACAATCTCTTGCCCGATGATTTCAGAGAAATTTTAATTGAGGAAACGGAGAGACTTCTTTGAATAAATTTGTTGAATATATAAAAAATTACACGGACGGCAAAAAAATCTGTATTCTGGGTTTCGGATGTGAGGGAAAGTCCACGTACAATATTCTGACAAAATACTGCTCGCCGTCCGGAATTGCCGTTGCAGATATAAACAAAATAGACGGTCTGCCCGAAAACGTCAAAATAATTAGCGGTGAGGACTACCAGAAGAGCCTTGACAATTTTGACATTGTATTCAAGTCTCCGGGTATCGTCCTTGAAAAACAGCCCTCCGAGTTAAAGTGCCTGATAACTTCCGAGACACAGGTCTTTTTTGAGGTGTACCGTGAACAGATCATCGGCATAACAGGCACAAAGGGCAAGAGTACGGTCACTTCCCTGATCTATCACATTCTCAAAGAAAACGGCAGAGATTGCAGGCTTGCGGGGAATATCGGTATCCCCGTCTTTGATATTGCAGAAAATATAACGGAAAACACTGTGGTTGTGTGCGAATTGTCCTGCCACCAGCTTGAATATATGACAGTTTCGCCGTCCACAGCGGTTTTCCTGAATTTATTCGAGGAACACCTTGACCACTACGGCAATATGGAGCGTTACTATAACGCAAAGAAAAATATTTACCTGCACCAGAAACAGCACGACTGTCTGCTGATAAACAGCGATATTTTACCCGAAAATCATGACAGTTTTCCGCAGTATATCTACGATATATCCGATAAAAATCCGAATGCGGAAATTTTTGTACAAGGCGGTATTGTCAGACAGGCTTATCATGAAGATTATACAATTCCCGTTGACAAAATAAAGCTGTTGGGAGTTCACAACCACTATAACATAGCTGTCGCATATTTTATAACGTCTTTTTATGTCGAGCGTGAGGAGTTTGAAAAGGCACTCTGCACTTTCAGTCCGCTTGCACACAGACTTGAATTTGTGACAGAAAAAAACGGTGTAAAATATTATGACGATTCGATTTCTACAGCCTGTGCGACTGCAATAGAAGCGGTTAAGAGCGTGCCGAATATCAAGACTATACTTGTCGGCGGTATGGACAGGGGCATTGACTACACGACACTTGTCGATTTTCTGATGACTTCTGATATTAACGTGATATGTATGGAGACTTCGGGGAAACGTATTTTTGAGATGTCCGAAAATGCGGAGAATTTCCGCTATGTACCCCATTTAGAAGAGGCGGTAAAACTTGCTTCTGAAATAACTCCCACAGGGGCAAGCTGTGTGATGTCGCCCGCCTCCGCAAGTTACGGCATTTTCAAGAATTTCGAGGAGCGTGGCGACAGGTTCAAAGAACTTGTAAACTCCCTGTGAACGCAAAGAATTTTAATAAAAAAAGTTCTTGACAAATTGAAAAAAATGTGATATAGTTATCAGGTGATGTACAGTTGTCCGTCAGTCACGGACATTTCTTTCAGAGGTGTTTCACATGGATAAAAAGTCACAGCTAATAGTGGTCGATTCACAGATCCTCCCTGACGTTTTTGAAAAGGTACTTCAGGTGAAAAAACTGCTCGCCTGCAAGGAGGAGAAGAGTCTCGCATCGGCTTGCAAGAGGACGGGAATATCAAGGAGTGCCTATTACAAGTACAAGGACGGAGTTTTCTCCTATGACGAAATTTTTTCGAGAAAGATAGTGAGTCTGCGGCTTCTTCTGAGCGACAGCCCGGGTGTTCTGTCAAGAGTTCTGATATTCCTGCACGGTCTGAGTGCCAATATTCTGACCGTCAGCCAGAGCGTGCCCGTTGACGGCTCTGCACCTGTTGACATATCTCTCAGACTGACTGACGACTGTTACGGCGAAATTTCCGCTCTCAGTTCAATTGCGGAGCTTGATGGAGTTATAGAAGTGAGGATAATTTCGGCAGAATAATAAAATATCGGAGGTTTTTTTATGTCAGTCAAATTGGCAGTATTAGGTCACGGCGTTGTCGGTTCGGGTGTCGTGGAGTTGTTCTATAAAAATAAGAAAAATATCGAAAAAAGAGCCGGAAAAGAGATGGATATAAAGTACATTCTCGATCTGAGAGATTTTCCCGACTCACCCTATAGTGAGAAGTTCACAAAGAATTTTGACGATATTCTCAATGATGAGGAAGTCACGGCAGTTGCGGAGTGCATGGGAGGTATCGAACCTGCTTTTACTTTTGTAAAGTCCTGTCTTGAAAAGGGCAAGAGCGTCTCGACTTCAAACAAGGAGCTTGTCGCAGAAAAGGGAGACATTCTGCTTGCAACGGCAAAGAAGTACAACTGCAATTTCTTTTTTGAGGCGAGTGTCGGGGGGGCTATTCCCATTATAAGACCCCTCCACAAGTGTCTTGCGGGTAACGATATAACGGAAGTTTCGGGAATACTCAACGGCACTACGAATTTTATTTTGACTAAGATGTGCCGTGAAAATATGGAATTTTCAAAGGCTCTTGAACTTGCACAGAAACTCGGTTACGCCGAAAAAGACCCCACAGCAGACATTGAGGGTCACGATGCGTGCCGTAAGATATGTATAATTTCAAGTCTCGTTTTCGGAAAGCACGTCTATCCCAAGAGCGTCTACACAAAGGGAATTTCCGATTTACAGCTTTGTGATTTGGAAGCTGCGGAAGTACTGGGCTATTCTGTGAAAGTGATAGCCTCCGTCAGGAAACTCGACAGCGGAAAAATTCTGCCTGCCGTAATGCCGATGCTTGTCTCAGAGGACAGCATAATATACGGTGTGAACAATGTTTTCAATGCGGTGCTTGTGACGGGTGACGGCATTGACAAAGTTATGATGTACGGACGTGGTGCGGGAAAACTCCCGACAGCGAGTGCGGTCATAGGTGACATTGTGAACTCTGTACAGCACGACAATAATGTGGTATCACAGATGTGGGAGTCCGCTGAAAATAACGACTTTGTAGCACCTGTCAGCGAACTGGAGTCACGTTGGTATTTCCGTGTGCCGATTTACTGCGACAAGGTTGTTGACGAATCATACACGACAGACAACGGAATTTCTTTTGTAACGTCAAAGAAACTGAGTTTTTCGGAGGCGGTCAAAAAGGCGGAGGAGCTGAAAGCTCTTGCATATATTCCCGTTATGGAGTAATATATTTTAATTATTTTAACAGCGTACAGAATTTTCTGATTTAAGGAGTTGTTTTTATGGCTAAACAGATGTCAAGGTCAAACTATGAAAAGCTCGTTCAGGAGCTTGACGACCTGAAGATAAACAAGCGTAAGGAAGTTGCGGAGCGTCTGAAAGTGGCACGCTCTTACGGAGACCTCTCCGAGAACGCCGAGTACGATGAGGCTAAAAACGAACAGGCTATACTTGAAGCCCACATTCTCGAATTGCAGTACACCATTGACAATGCGGAGATTATTGAGGACTCAAATATATCCGTTGACGAAATAGGCATGGGTTCAAAAATACAGATACGCCGTCTTGACAACGACAAGGTACAGTCTTTTACGATAGTCGGCACCAATCATGTGGACGTGAGAAACGGTCTTATTTCGGACGAGTCGCCGATAGGAAAGTCCGCTATGAAAAAGAAAGTCGGGGACGTTTTCACGGTGGAAGCACCTGTGGGAGAACTGAAATTTGAGGTCATAAGTATTTCAAGATGACAAAGAGGAAGATTTTATGAGTGAAAATATAAATACAAACGATGAAAACACAACGGAGCAGGACGTAAATATTCTCAAAAAAGACAGGCTTGACAAGCTCGCATCTCTCAGGGAAGTCGGCAGAGACCCCTATCAAATTACAAAATTTGACGTGACTGCAAGTGCTGCGGAGCTGAAAAATTCCTATGAAAAAGCGGAGTCCGAAATAATTTCAGCCTGTGACGGTGACGAGGAGAAAGTCAAGGCAGAACTTGAAAAGCTCCACGAAAACACTGTCAGGATTGCGGGACGTATAAGAAGCTGGCGTGACATGGGAAGAGCCAATTTTATTGACATAAGAGACGGTTCGGACAGAATACAGATTTATATACGCTCAAACGACATAGGAAAGGAGAATTTCAAGGAGTTCAAAAAGAAGTGGGACATAGGCGACATAATAGGTGTAGAGGGCTATGTTTTCAGGACCATGAAGGGCGAAATTTCGGTCCACGCACAGAAAATAACACTGCTGTCAAAGTCACTTCTCCCACTGCCCGAAAAGTGGCACGGTCTCAAAGACATGGATATGCGTTACAGACAGCGTTATGTTGACCTTATCATGAACCCCGATGTAAAGGACACTTTTTTGAAAAGAAGTCAAATAATCCGTGAAGTCAGGAATTATCTCGATTCTCTCGGCTATATAGAGGTGGACACCCCCGTCCTGCATACTCTCGAAATAGGTGCGTCCGCAAGACCTTTTGTCACCCACCACAATACTCTTGATATGACTATGTATCTCAGAATTGAGACGGAACTTTACCTGAAAAGGCTGATAGTCGGAGGTTTTGAGAGGGTTTATGAAGTCGGCAGGATTTTCAGAAATGAGGGCATGGACACTTCCCACAACCCCGAATTTACGACCGTTGAAATGTATCAGGCTTACACCGACTATATAGGCATGATGGACATTATCGAAAATATGTACAGGACTATCGCAAGGAACGTCTGCGGTACTGCAAAAATAAATTATCAGGGCGTTGAGATCGACATGGAAAAGTCTTGGGAACGTCTCACAATGGCGGAGTCCGTCAAAAAATATGCAGGTGTGGACTACTATGACTGGGCAGACGACGAGTCCGCAAGAGCCTGTGCAAAGGAAAAGGGCGTGGAAGTCCCCGAGGGCGATTCCGCTACAAAGGGACACGTTCTGATAGCGTTTTTTGACGCTTTTGTTGAGGAAAAACTTGTCCAGCCGACTATTATTTATGACTATCCCGTTGAGAACTCCCCGCTTGCAAAGAGAAAGCCCTCCGACCCTGCGTTCACGGAGCGTTTTGAGTACTTCATCTACCGCCGTGAGATGGGCAATGCCTTTTCGGAACTCAACGACCCCATTGACCAGAGAGAGCGTTTTGTAAAGCAGGTGGAGGAAAAGAGAAAGACGGGTGCGAATGCGGAGGTTGACGAGGATTTTGTGACTGCACTTGAATACGGTATGCCCCCGACGGGCGGTCTTGGATTTGGTCTTGACAGGCTTGTAATGCTCTTGACGGACAGTGCATCTATCCGTGACGTTTTGCTGTTCCCCACTATGAAACCTATACAGTAATAATAAGGCACGTTTTTTAGACTGTGGAACGCTGTTCCCCTTGCTCCCAAAATTAAACGATAGAATTATTATGGGGGGTTCGGGGGGATTCTTCCCCCCGACGGGGGTCTGGGGGCGGAGCCCCCGGTGGGGGTTCAGGGGGCAAAGCCCCCTGCCCCTTATCGTTCTAAAGGGGGCTTGGGGGGAACGCCCCCCAACAGGGGTTCAAAGGATACCCCTATCTGCTGTCGTTCGCTAAAAAGTCTAATAAACTCAAAAGCATCTCGGACAAATACATAAATTTTGTTCAGAGATGCTTTTTTCGGGGAGAAAATTATGAGAAAAATTCTTACTTATTTCACATTCAGTGAAATAGTTCTCTGGAGTATTTCCATACTCCTTATAACAGTTCCGTTTTTTATATTCGACAGGGAAAATTATTTAACATATGGTGCGTCAATAGTAGGCGTGAGTGCGTTATTACTCAACGCAAAGGGAAACCCCATAGGGCAGGTCACAATAATAATATTCAGTATAATGTACGGCTACATATCTTTCAAAAACCAGTATTATGGGGAAATGCTCACATATGTGGGAATGTCCGGACCTATGGCTTTTTTTTCGCTCATATCATGGCTGAAAAATCCATACAACGGCAACAAGTCCGAAGTCAGGATACACCGCATACGTTGGTACGAAATTCTGACAATATCGGTTCTGACAGTGATTGTGACGATTATTTTTTACTTCCTCCTGAAATATTGCGACACGGCTAATCTTCTCGTCAGCACTTTTTCCGTGACCACAACTTTCTTTGCCGTCTGCCTGACAATGCGTAGAAGTCCGTACTTTGCACTCGCCTACTGTCTGAATGATGTGGTACTGATAATCCTCTGGGGGCTTGCCGTCCCCGAAGACGTATCAAATATTTCCGTGTTGATGTGCTTTGTGGCGTTCTTTATAAACGACATATACGGCTATATAAACTGGCGTAGAATGCAGATAAGGCAGTACGGTTCATAAAAAATTCATAAAAAAACAGGGCTTTGGGAGTTCCCCCCCAAGCCCTTTGTTTTTTAGTTATGACTTTTTACATATACGGCTTGAAGAGTTCAAGAAGTTCTTTAGTCGCACCGTTGGCGTGTATATATAGCCCCCTATAATTTTGGATTTTTCCATAAGAGAGTGCATTTCGGAAATTTTTTCATTGTCACAGGGCTTTGGAAGTTCCCCAAAATTCTGTGTTTTTTAGTTATGACTTTTTACATATACGGCTTGAAGAGTTCAAGAAGTTCTTTAGTCGCACCGTCAACGTGTATATATAGCCCTCTATAATTTTGGACTTCTTCATAAGAGGGTGCATTTCGGACACCTTTTCATTATCTTCAAAAAACAGGTCTTTGGGGAGTTTTCCCCAAGCCCTCTGTTTTTTAGTTATGACTTTTTACATATACGGCTTGAAGAGTTCAAGAAGTTCTTTAGTCGCACCGTCAGCGTCAGCCTTGCCGTATATCAGGAGATTGCAGGCAGATATATAGCCCTCTATCAGTTCGGACTCCTCCATAAGAGGGTGCATTTTGGAGATCTTTTCATTGCCCTCCATTTTAAGAGAAGCCTCGTATTGCAGACCGCTCAGCTTGCCGATTTTGTCAAGATGTTGTCTTGCGGAAGTGCTTATGGGTATACCCTTTTCAACCCCCTGAAGTTCAGCCATTTCGGGACTGTTGACAAGGTAGTCGAGCAGAATCGCAGCCTCTTCGGGGTGTTCGGTGTTTTTGCTTATTGCGTACATAGTGGCAGGTTTTGCGTACCAGCCGACACCGCTGTCTTCGGGGGAAAAAGCAGTATAGTCCGCAACAGCCATCTCCGTACCGTCCTCTATGATGTTCCCGAAATAGTTCTGTGCGTCACTTATCCACGCTATATTTCCCGCAACTCTGCCGTTGTCTATGTCGTCCTTTCCGAAAAACTCCACCTGCGGAATGACATTCCCGTCCACGAGTTTTTTGTAGAACTCTATCATTATTTTCAGTTCTTCCTCACCGAAAGCTATTTTGTCGTTCTCTATAAACTTTTTGTCCGAGACCTGTTCGGCGTAAGTTATGGCATAGAGCCATATTGATTTTGAAGCTCCCGAGAGAAGGTACATATTTTCCCCACGGAGTTTTTCGGCAGTCTCAAATATATCGTCCCATGTGCGGGGCATATCGAGACCGAGACTGTCAAAGACGGTCTTATTTATATAGATAGTTTCGGAGTTCATAGCTATCGGTATGGCGTTGAGAGTACCGCCCGAAACGCCGTATTCAAGAAATTCCTCCGAATAATTTGACAAATCGAGAATGTGTCCGACTCTGTCAAGGTCATAATAGCCCGTGCCGTCGGGGGAGTACTCCGAAATCCAGTCAAAATTTATCTGCATAACGTCCGCTTCCGTGCCCGAAATCATCTGCATTCTGCTCCTTGCCTCGTAACCCGACCACTCCGAATAACTGCACTTGACTTTTATATCGGGGTGCAGCTTTTCAAAGACAGAGACAGCCTCTATGGTGTATTCATTTCTTATGTCGTTTCCCCACCAGGACAGCGTTATGACGGTCTGTTCTGTCTGGGAGCGTACCACCGAATTGTTGTTACCGCAAGATGTCAGGAGTGTCGGAACAAGCAAAGACGAAATTACTGCACAAACTTTTTTCACGGAATATCACCCCCTGTTACTTATTTTTTCCCGAATTTTCGGAATTTTCATATATGGTGTAAGTGTCCTTGCCCTTGTGCTTTGAGCGGTAGAGAGCTTTGTCGGAGGCAGAGTACATCTCTTCAAAGGACGAGCCGTGTTCGGGAAATATCGAAACTCCTATGCTTGCGGAAATCTTATATTTTCCGTCGTCGCCCGTGTAGTTGTCGTTGAAATTTTTACAAAGTTCCTCACACTTTGACTTGACATATTCCGTGTACTCCATACCTTGCGGAGGGGAAGTGTTCAGCAGTACGCAAAATTCGTCACCGCCTATTCTGCCCGTAAAATCTCCCGGAGAAAAGACAGTCCTGAGAATATTTCCCGTCTTTGCGAGAACTTCATCGCCGTAAATGTGTCCGAGAACGTCATTTACTCCCTTGAAATTGTCCAAATCAAGCAAGATGAGAGCGTGTTTTTCCGTCGGCAGGGAGGAGCTGAGTCTCTGTGCCGTGTACGCTTCAAAAGTCCTCTTGTTGTAAATTCCCGTGAGCTGGTCAATGTGGGCTTTTTCGTCAAGATTTTCGACTATCCTGTTGACGGGTGCGGTGATTTTCGCCGAGAACCAAGCCCCGAGGAGTATAGCGAGTATAGCAGATATAATAGCCGTGACGAGTATGTAAATTTTAATTTCATTTTTTTCGTTCAGGATTATTTTTGTCGGTATAGAACATATTACAGACCACCCGTCACCGCAGGAGTTCACCGAGACAAGATAGTCATCGTCCATTATAGTCGCAGAGGATTTCCCCGCCACACGTTCATAGATTTCACTTGCAACAGGCTGTCCTATTTTTTCACGGTCCTCCGAAAATATCACATTGTGTTCACCGTTTATAAGTTCAACTTCAAGGTCGCTGAGAGTTTCGGGGTTGTCGAATACGGCGTTCAGTTCGGAAGAGTAAAAAGATATGACAAGAAGTGCATTTTCATGTATCCTCTTTACATAATATATACGCCTGAAATCGTCTTTATAGCCTGTCGCCCAACCGTCATTTGTCCTCTGCCTTGTAATCATGGACTCCATTTCGCTGAACATATCGTTCCCGAAGAGCGAAATAGTGCCGTTTGAGATTTTGCCGACATACCTGTCGTTGCGGTAGACAATGCCGTAGTCCACGAAGTTCTCCATGATACAGAGACTGTAAAGCTTGTCCGAGATGATTTTTTCGGTGTTAATTGCCTCATATTCGTCATTTTTGGGGTTTGAAGCGTCATAAGTGTAAGCCTCTTCAATGCCGAAAGCGAGAGTTCCGATAGTCTCCATTCTTGAAATATAGCTGTCGAGATTCAGTTTCATCTGGACGTTCAGCGAAGAGGACATTGAAATGACTTTATTTTTGAGGACCTCGTCGGTCTTGCTGATTGAGAGGACCGTCACAATTGCTATAGCGGTGACGATTATAAAGGCGTAGCTGAAGATCATCGAAAATTTGAGCTTTTTTATACCTTCAGGCTGTTTTTTTACATTTTCCTTTTTCATTTATGTGTGTGATACCCTCCTTTTGCGGGATACGGGCAAAAAGCCGTGAATGATTATAGTTATAATTATATCACCGGAGGGCGATTAAATCAATAACTTTTTTTGTCCGGCTTCCTAATTAGGCGAATTGCACAAATTTGAGATGATTATTTTGGAGAAAATTCTACTTGACATTTTGAAAAATAAGTGATATAATAATAAAGCTGTCGGACGAAACGGGCGGTTTTGGAAAGAATTTCGGGAGATTTTGCCACGATGTTTCTGGGCACTGGAGAACGTGCTTATTGGTACAGAAGTCGTGAAGAAAATTAAAAGAAAAAATTTTTGGAAACCTCTTGACAAGCTGACGGAAATGTGATATAATAAATAAGCTGTTTGAGTGAAGATTTAGACAGCAGTCGGCATCTTGAAAACTGAACAATACGAAAAAATGCGAACTTGTTAAAAAGTACGACCCTTAAATTTCTTTACAAAGTCGTGGCGGACTTAAATAAATAAAAAACGCCGAAACGCTAAGCGTTTTAACAGGATTTCAACTTCTGATTTTTCGCAGTAAACTGCGGATTTCGGGATTTGATATACAATTTTTACAAAGAGTTTGATCCTGGCTCAGGACGAACGCTGGCGGCACGCTTAACACATGCAAGTCGAACGGAGAATTTTGGATTTATTCGAAATTCTTAGTGGCGGACGGGTGAGTAACATGTGAGTAACCTGCCTTTGGGAGGGGGATAGCTTCGGGAAACTGATGGTAATACCCCATGAAATCATTTCACCGCATGATGAGATGATCAAAGATTTATCGCCTGAAGATGGACTCGCATCTGATTAGCTTGTTGGTGAGGTAACGGCTCACCAAGGCGACGATCAGTAGCCGGACTGAGAGGTTGGACGGCCACATTGGGACTGAGACACGGCCCAGACTCCTACGGGAGGCAGCAGTGGGGAATATTGCACAATGGGGGGAACCCTGATGCAGCGATGCCGCGTGGAGGAAGAAGGTCTTAGGATTGTAAACTCCTGTTGACAGAGAACGAAGAATGACGG
>CANQWR010000003.1 GCA_947627625.1 uncultured Ruminococcus sp.
AAAAAACTTTCAACATATCTCTCGCAAAACGCAGAATATTTATTGAACATATAAATCGTTATCTCAAACGTTTTCGTTTTATTTCTTCTCGTTATAGAAACAAACATCGCAGCTTCTCTGTAAAATTTCTTTATTACGCTTATCGGAAAGCTGTCTTTCAAATATTTTATGACTTCGCTTTTTATGATTTTTGATATTTTTACATGGTAAATACAGGCGATTAAAAACATAACACACAATATGACAGCAGTACAAATCCTGACTTTGTTTTCAATTACTCCCAGCTCTCCACGAACATAATATTTTTGGTCATAATCCAAATAAGATTGTGAAAATTGCTCAAATTCACTGTCCGTTAAGAAAAAAACATATTTTCCGTTTGTGTATCTTTCTATTTTTTCGTCATAGCCTAAGAATGCTACGGCGAAATATTTGTTATCATCAATCTTGTAATAGTCGGAAACATACGGAATAATCTCTTTGACGTGATAAGTTGCAGGCATATCATAAATTGGTAAATCTACCTGTAACCGGTCTCCCTCCTTTACACCAAGCCTATCAGCTATCTGTTTTGAAACAGCAACCTCATCTGATTTGAGAGAATTATTCAGACTAATCACTCCGTTATTCACATCGGAACTAAGATATGTATTTACATTGATACGATTGTCAGCATTGAGAAAAGTAACAAGATTTTCGAGCTTGTAATTCCGTCTGTAGTCCAAACTCTTATTTTGGCTCTCGACAGCATAGTCGTAATTGCACTCCCTGATGCTTGCACAGTTTTTAGTCATCGGATTGATAATCACCACAGCACAAATAGTAACTATAACAGATATTGTTACGAAAGCAACCGGATATACCAATATAGATAAAAAATTCTTCTTGAAGTGCTTAACATATTCATGTCTGTATCGCACAGCAGAATTATCTTGCTTGGTCATTTATCATTCACCTTCGCTCTCTTTTCTGATTTTTTCAGAAACTGTTGAGAAATGTCTGTTGAGCTTACCAATTGTAGAAACTCTTGCTATCAAACTAAATAAAACAGTCGAAACAAGTGCCGAGATGTTGTTTATCGAAACAAGATTGTTGCCTAAAATAAAAGAAAATGCAACGAAAACACACACAAATATGATATAGAGGAAAAATCCTGAAGAGTTATATCGTCCATACATCTGCTTTTCTTGCTCAAGCGTGAAATTGTTGCGTATATCCTTTTCAACATCATTTTTTGTATATTTGTCGGGTTTACCGCAAAGGTCAATAAGAAGAACGATTACAGCTATAACAATGAAAGCTGTTGATATGAAAAAATCACGCTCTAACCTTGAATTATACCTTTTTTCAAGTTCTTTTATAAAACTTGAAATATAAATTGTCGATTTGGTACTGTTTTTATTTTTTCGATTCTCCAAATATTGCTGATAGGCATCGTCACTATCGAACTCGTCTGCGGAACGGATGTCACCCATACCTACATATGTTTCAATATATGACTGAGTGGAATTTACATCATTACTGCACACATAGGCACCATTGTACCTGTAATTCTCGCCACATATAGCTTTTACATCATTTTGCATAATGGCAATAGCTGTACCGCCAACATTTCTGTAATCACTCTTATAGATACCACTAATTACAAATTCAACAGTGTTTTCTGAAAGTGTGATATTGACCGTATCATTTAACGATAGTCCTGCACTCTTTGCAAGGTCCGATGAAACATACAGAGGATTATTTGCAGTCAAAGTAGTTGTTTTAAGCTTTAAGCTATCCGAAAATACTGTGTAATCCAAATCATCAGAACTTTCAATAATATACAGACTTGAATTGATAGATTTTTTATTTCCCTCAATGTCCGTTGATTTGTATACATAGGGAACAACTCTGTCAACATCATTTCTCGCTTCAATTTCTGTTACCTGTTCAGGACTCGGTGCTTCAATAATAAAGTCCACTTTTGTTTGTTCTATATTGAATTTTCCTTTGGTTTCCTGACATTCTGCCAAAAAAAGAGCCGAGCCCATCAGGAGAACAAAGAAGATAATTGCAAAAACAAAATCAAAAGCAGAAATATGAAGCCTTTTGTTGTTGTATTTGCTCATTATTAGTCCTCTCCTGTGTTAAGCTCATATTCAAAGAATACCTTTCTCGAATAGCCGGCGTTGATTTCATTTCCTTCCTCATCGTAGATGTGAACCGTCATTTCAGCCTCGCCTTCATCAGTCGGAGTACCATAGAACATGATATTATCGGCAATCGCTTCTTTATAGCCCTTGACCGTAAAAGTCATTTTAGTGAGCTGTTTATCTTCAACCCAGTGGTGGATTCAAAGTTCATAAGCACGGTCGGTAATATGCTGACCGTGCTTTTTTATTGAAAAATTATGAATAAATCAGAAATTTATTTCACAGAAATTCGTATCTGAAAATATTGACAGAATTGATTGTTTGTGATATAATACAGAATAGATGTTTAGTTTGTGGGAATCTGAAATATGAACAATGGTGAGTGACAATGGAAGAAAAGTACAGTGCGGGACTGATTTCGCAATCATTCTGGTTTGTTGAGTTCAAAAAAATCGTTATTTTATATAAGAATGGTGCTGATTATGGGGAAATCAAACGTCGGTGTACAGAGGAGAATCTGTTCGGGGCAGTAAGTCCTGAGCGTGGGAGACGTATGTGCGGTTATTTGCTCAGAAGGCTTAGGGCTATGGACGAAAAAATGATTGATATTTTTGTGAATGCTGATGTGTCCACTCGGAAACTTATAAATCTGATAACGATTATGAAAACCGACAAATTGTTTTTTGAGTTTGTGTATGAGGTATATCGTGGCAAACTGATTGTCGGCGATACAAATATTGACCTGAAAGACGTGAACATTTTCTTTGCACAGAAAGAAACTCAGAGCGACGAACCTGCTTCTTGGACGGAACAGACCAAAAAGAAACTGCGGTCACTGTTCCTGAATATGCTGACGGAGGCGGGGCTTGTGAAGTGGGCTGATGACAAGAAACAGAAGCGTATAGTCAACAGGGTTTTCATCACTATGGAGCTTGAAAACTACCTGAAAGCCACAAATGTGAGTATGTATAAAGCGATAGCGGGAGTAAACTGATGAGTAAACTTGAAGAGAGATTTGACAAAGCTGAAGAGGTTATACTCGGACGCACTTTCCGAAAAAACAGCGGTTTTGAGGATTCCTGTTATATTTTCGACTACGAACCCTCCAAAGAGCTGTATATCCGTGAGAGAATTGATTTTTTCGTAAAGAAGAGCAGGTCTGCGGACATTGAGATAAAGGTGTTTGACCTCTATGATATTATAATTAAAATTTCCGAGGACAAAGGTTTCCTTGAAAAAAATTTTGAGTTTGAACAGAAAAAAGGTCTGGAGCGTGTAACAAAAGCTATTGGGAATATGTTGCGTGTCACCACTCCAAACAACCTTGTTGTAAAGTATATTGAAGAACACTCTGAGAACGCTGATGTCATATTCCTGACGGGTATAGGAAAGTGTTTCCCTCTTTTCAGGGCACACAATGTTCTCAATAACCTTAACAGCGTTGTTCACAATATACCCGTAGTCATGTTCTACCCGGGGAGCTACGATGGACAGTATCTCGTTTTATTCTCACAAATCAAGGACGACAATCACTACAGAGCGTTTAAGCTTGTTGACTGATAAAGGAGTATTGCAATGACAATCGGTGAAGTTTTTAAGAAAGAAATCACACGTCCGATAAAGGGCGTAATCACGGTGGGCGGTTCGGAAAGTGAAGAGGAAATAAAACAGGAGCTTGAAGAATATGTTGTCACCAGAGAAATAAGAAAGCACATGAGGACTCTCTACACAAATTACTGCAAGAGTCTTGACGGCAAAACCACCGATATTGGCGTGTGGGTGTCGGGCTTTTTCGGAAGCGGTAAATCACATTTTGAACGCATTAACGCAACTCTTCTCGAAAACAGCGTGATTGACGGGAAAAGGGCTGTTGAATATTTTATAGACGATGATAAATTTAATGACGAAATGCTTGTGGCAGATGTCCGCAGGGCAGTTTCCGTTCCGACCGATGTTATTCAGTTCAATATTGACTCCCGAAGCGAGATGACAGGAAAACACAACAAGGAAGCTATAGGTTACGTACTGCTCAAAGTTTTCAACGAAATGCAGGGCTTTTGCGGTGCAATTCCCCTTGTCGCCGATATTGAACGCCGTCTCAGCAAAAGAGGTCTCTATGAAGAATTTAAGGCAAAGTTTGAGGAAATTTACGGCTCTCCGTGGGTTGAATCAAGAGATGAGTTTGACTATGTACAGGACGAAGTTGTTGAGGCTCTTGTCGCTGTCGGTGCAATGAGTGAGGAGGCGGCGAGAAATACCTGTGAAAAAATCACTCTCGACTACAAAATGGACACGGAAGCCTTTGCAAAACTCGTCAAGAGCTATATCGACGGCAAGGGCAGACATCACCACGTTGTATTTGTCATTGACGAAATCGGGCAGTACATAGGTGAGGACGATGACCTTATGCTCAATTTGCAGACCGTCACCGAGGATTTGGGCAAAATCTGTCAGGGACAGGCGTGGATTATGGTTACAAGTCAGCAGGATATTGACTCCATAACAAAAACCCGTTCGGACAACTTCTCCAAAATTCAGGGCAGATTTGCAACCCGTCTGTCGCTGTCCTCCACCAATGTCGACGAGGTTATCCGTGAGAGAATTTTGAAAAAAAATCAGACGGGACACGATTCTCTTTGCCTGCTCTACGACAAAGTTGAGACACTTATAAAAAATTTAATTCTCTGGAATGACGAAATAAACAAACCGCTTTACTCCGATAGAGAGAACTTTGCGGATGTCTACCCGTTTATCCCTTACCAGTTCAATATGCTGGGTTCTATCCTTACGGCTATCCGCACATATGGAGCTTCGGGAAAACACCTCGCCGACGGTGAACGTTCCATGCTTGCTCTTTTCAAAGAAGCAGCCGTCCGCCTGAAAGACAGGGAACCCGGTGAGCTTGTACCGCTCCATATGTTCTATGACTCATTGGAACAGTTCCTTGACCACTCCCACAGCTCTGTTATTTCCCGTGCATACGATAACCCGTATCTCAACCCCGAACACGAGGAAAACAATTTTACTATCAATGTGCTCAAGACACTGTTCTTGATTAAATATATAAAAGAAATTGTCCCGACTCCTGAAAATATAACAAGTCTCATGGTCTCCCATGTGAACGACAACAGAATGGAGTTACAAAATAAAGTTGAAAAGTCTCTTGATATGCTTGTGAAGCAGATGCTCGTCTCTCACAACGGAAGAAATTATATCTTCCTGACGAACGAGGAGCAGGAAATAAACCGTTCAATTTCCGCTATGAACGTTGAGCTTGATGAGCGGACAAGAATGATTTCCGAATTGATTTTTGAGGAGATTTACACAGACAGAAAATTCAGGTCCGCAAAGTTCGGCAACAGGTACAGTTTCGGTTTCAGACAGATGGTTGACGAGAAGTATTACAGGACAAACAACGACTACCCAATGACGCTCCGCATCCTGACACCCGACAGCGATGAAGCTACCACCGATGACGGCACTATGCGTTTTCTTTCGGGACAGGATAATGTTGTACTCGTGGTTTTGCCTCCGAACAGAGCCTTTATTGACGAACTTGTCAGTGCAAAGCAGATTGAAAAGTACATGACCAGCGGTGCAAGCGGAAATCTTGAAAAATATGAGCAGATAAAGGCGAGCAAGAGCAGAGAGATGCGTGATAAGCGTTGTAATGCAAAAATTTACCTTCAAAATTCTCTCAAAGAAGCCGTTATTTATGTCGGCGGTGACAGGGTACGGAGCAATTCAAGAGACATCAGCTCCAGAATAAACGATGGTCTTGAAAAACTTATCAATACGCTGTATCACAAGCTCTCCTATATCACTGTGCCTGTTACCGAGGGCGATATTCTCTCCGTTCTGACTGATAACGGTGGACAACTCTCCCTTGACAATGAGGGTTCAAAGGCAAATGAGTTTGCCGTCTCCGATGTGAGGGACTTCATTGCAAGGAACTCCGCACAGAAGCACTCTAAAACCTCGCTGAAATCTCTCCTTGACACGTTCAAATCAGCTCCATATGGTTTTGTGGAACTTGATGTGCAGTGGATTGTCGCAAAACTTCTGAAACAGGGCGATATTACACTGTATATGAACGGCGAAATTGTAAGTCTGCTGAACAGGGAGGCAAAGGAGATACTCCGCTATCTCACAAGAAAAGAGTACTTTGAAAAGCTGATGATTGAGCCGAAAGTCAGAGCAGGACAAGCTAAGATTAAGGTGACAAAAGGCGTTATAAAAGACCTATTCGGCGTAAGCTGTCTGAGCGATGATGAAGATGTGATTATGCGTGATTTCAAGCGTTATGCTGAGAGTCTGAAGCGTGAACTTGAAAAAATTGAGTATAACTACAGTACGCAACCGAAATATCCCGGCAAGGCTGTCATTGCAAAGGGAAAGAGCCTGCTGACCGAAATTCTGCTGATACAGTTTCCCGTGGAGTTTTTCAATGTTGTCAAGGGTAAAGAAGAAGACCTCCTTGACTTTGCTGAGGACTATGAGCCTGTCAAAAAATTTTTCGGCACAGGAGACAATCCGGGAGAACAAAAGAAAATTTTTGACGATGTTTTGCGTATTCTCGGCATTTATGAGTGCAGTAAGACCTATATCGTTGACAGGGACATTGAAGATACTGCCGCCGAAATCGGGAAGATTATCAACAATCCGAACCCCTATAACGAAATCCACAAGCTCCCTCCGTTGCGTGACACATTCATTGCAGCTAATGTGAGACTTCTCTCACAAACGGCTGAACCTGTAAAGAAAGCTGTCGACGATGCGAAAAAGCGTGTGTTTGAGGAACTTGACGGCAAACTGTGCAAAGATAAGCTGTCCGAAAAGTTTGTAAGGCTGTTTGCGGAGCTGAAAGAAAAGGCGGGGCATTGTAATGATGTGGCTGCACTGAAAGCAATCACGTCCGAAGCCGATGCTCTCAAACTCCGTTGTCTCAACGAGATAAACGACAATGAAGCCAAAATGACTCCGCCTCCGCAGTCTCCTGTGAGTGGCGGTGATATTGATACGCCTGTTACACCTCCTACAACAAAGCCTGTCAAGAGGCGAAAGTCCGTAAGTATCAAGACAATTAACAACGCTTCCACTTGGCAGATTGAAACAGAGGAAGACGTAAAGAAATATGTGGCAGAGCTTGAAAAGCGTCTGATTGCAACGCTTGAAGATGATACTGTCATTAACATAGAATTTTAAGGTGATATATATGAACAAGACAAAGATTAAAAATTTTTCGGTATGGGCAAGACGAAACCTGATTGAAGTTATCGCATACCGTATGCGTTTTCTCGGTATCAGTGAGAACGGTATCGCTCCCGAAATGGACGGTTCTACCAACAAGCTGAAACTGTACGATATGGGTACAAGCAAGCCTGCTGAGGTGGCTGACAAAGACATTGCAAAGCGTGTCCGCCTTGCAAATCATATCAGAGAACTCGAAAAGACTTCCGACTACAAAACCGCCTATGAGACGGCAGTTGAGGAAATCGCATACACTTGGTTCAACAGGCTGATTGCTATTCGCTTTATGGAGGTCAATGACTATCTGCCTTCAGGAGTGCGTGTGCTCTCCTCCGAAAGCGGCAAGCGTGAGCCCGATATTGTCACCAATGCGGCAGAAGTTGCCGAAGCAGAGGGATTTTTTGTCTCAAAGGACAATATCTGGAAACTCAAAGATGAAAACAAGCTCGATGAACTTTTCCGCATTATGTTTATCGCACAGTGCAGAAAACTCCATGAAGTACTTCCTGAACTTTTCGACAACTCTCTTGATGACTATACGGAACTCCTCCTGCCTATCTCGTTTATTGACGACGATGCCTTTATCCGTCACCTTGTAACCGATATTGATGAGGCTGATTTTGACCTGTCAAAACAGGGACAGGTCGAGATTATCGGCTGGCTGTATCAGTACTACAACACCGAAAAGAAAGATGCCGTCTTTGAGGCAATGAAAAAGAATGTCAAGGTGAGCAAGGAGAACATCGCTCCCGCTACTCAGCTCTTTACGCCCGACTGGATTGTCCGATATATGGTAGAAAACTCCCTCGGTCGGCTCTGGGCGGACGGTCACGGCAAACCCCAAAACGCCGACTGGAAATATTACCTCGATGAGGCACAACAAGAGGAGTCCGTTATGGCGGAACTCCAAAAAATCCGTGCGGAATCCCAAAATATTCAACCCGAACAAATTAAAATTATTGACCCTTGCATGGGCAGCGGACATATCCTCGTGTACGCTTTTGACGTTCTTATGGATATTTATACCTCCTACGGATATACTCAGCGTGAGGCTACACAGAACATAGTCCGCAAAAACCTTTGGGGGCTCGACATCGATAAACGTGCTTATCAGCTTGCATATTTTGCGGTTATGATGAAAGCAAGACAGTATGACCGCCGTTTCCTTACAAGAAATATAGAGCCCAATCTTTCTCATTTTCAGGATTTGCCCGTACCAAACTATGACGCTCTCGGCGAAAAAATCAAGCCATTTTTGGAGCAGTTTAAGAATGCCGACACATACGGTTCTCTTATGACCGTTCAGCCTTGCGAAATTCCGCAGATGACATCTTCCATTGATATGGATAAGCACCAAATTGATCATATGATTAAACTTTACGGGATTCTCTCGCAGAAATATGACGTTGTATGCACAAATCCGCCATATATGGGAAGTTCGGGAATGAATGCGGTGCTGTCGGATTTTGTTAAAAAGAATTACCCCGATGCAAAATCTGATTTGTTTGCGTGCTTTATTGAGCGTTGCGGAATGCTTGCAAAACCGCAGGGCTATTATGCTATGATTACTCAACACGCTTGGATGTTTTTGTCAAGTTATGAAAAACTCCGTGAAAAATTAAATGCTAAAAGTTTTATCAATATGTTGCATTTAGGTGCAAGGGCATTTGACGAAATCGGCGGTGAAGTCGTACAGACAACGACATTTGTGCATAAAAATACACACGAAAAAAATTATACGGCTACATATGTCAGACTTGTTGATATTGTCGGTGAAAATGAAAAGCGTGATATGTACCTGAGCGGTGAAAATCGCTACACGGCAAAGCAGGAAAACTTCTCTAAAATCCCCGGCTCGCCTGTCGCTTATTGGGTTAGCGAGAATTTTGTTAGGGTGTTTGAGAATCCAAAGTTGGGGGAGATTGCTAAACCTCGTGTTGGCTTACAAACTGGAGATAATAACAGATTTTTAAGAATGTGGTTTGAGGTTAGTAATAAAAAATGTGAAATGAATTGCAAAAATTCAAAAGAATCACAACTTTCTAATGCCACTTGGTATCCGCACAATAAAGGTGGAGCATATAGAAAATGGTACGGAAATAATGAATATGTAATCAACTATAAAAATAATGGTATGCTTCTAAGAGAAACAGACGGTGCTTCTACTATCCCTGATGTGCTTTGTTTCAATTCGGCAATAACTTACTCAAGAATAACATCTGGGTGTATTTCTTTTAGAATACAGCCTGTAGGATTTATTTTTGACTCTGCATCTGTGAATTGCTATCCTAAAGAAAAAAATTATTGCTTAGGATTTTTCAATACCAAAATTGTTGATTATATTCTCAGAGTAATCGCTCCAACTCTTAACACTCAGCCTGGAGATATTGCAAAAATACCTATAATAATTGACGAAAACAAAAAGCCTGTCGTTGATAAACTTGTTGAAGAAAATATAAACATAAGTAAAACTGACTGGGATTCTTTTGAGACCTCTTGGGATTTCAAGAGACATCCGCTGATTTAATGGAGGTAGAAAAATGAGTGATTGGTGGAGAAAAGGAACATTTTATCCTGAATACAAATCGAATTACCCGAAAATTATCAGTTTCTATTTATTTAATTGTCCAGTTCAGACTTTTACATATGAAAAGATAGATAAAACCAAGAAAAAAGGCAAGGACAATAGAAGGAAAGTGTTCAAAAAAGTATCGCAAACAAACGATACTTTTGAAAGTCGAAATTGGGTTAAAGGTAATCTTATTACACTCCAAAATGCTATGAAAGGTAATATTCCGTTTATTTTTGTAGAAAGTACTGACAATGTTGAGGAAAAGCACAGAAACCTTGAAGCATCAAGTAGTAATTCTGACAAGAATTATGAATATGTGATTTTTAAAAAGTCAGGTGAATTAAGTCAAACGGTGAGTATTTTTTACCACATTAGAAACGCAATTGCTCACGGCTCTTTTTCAGTAGTCAGAAATAATGATACCCCAATTTACTATTTTCAAAGTCAAAAAGACGGTGATATTAAGTCAAGAATAAGACTTAAAGAGAATACACTGCTACAATGGATTGATTTTTTTAATTCTAATGTTTCTGAAATAAAAGAAATGAAACAAGCAAAGAAATCTAAGAAAAAGGTGAAGAATAAATGAGCAGACTAATATCCGATAAATACAAAGCATGGGAACAGGAATGCAGCAGCCGTTTCAGCCGCCTGAAAGCCAACGAGGAGGAACTAAACCGCATTTTCATCGACATTTACGGCTTGCATGGCGAGCTTTCGCCCGATGTCGATGACAAGGACGTGACCGTCAGAAAAGCCGATTTACAGCGGGAAATCAAGAGCCTGATAAGCTATGCAGTCGGCTGCCTTTTCGGCAGATATTCCCTTGACTGCGACGGTATCGCATACGCCGGCGGTGAGTGGGACAGCACGAAATACCGCACAATTATCCCCGTAAAAGATAACTGTCTGCCGATAACGGAGGAATATTTCTTTGAAAACGATATTGTCTCAATGTTTGTGAATTTCGTACGTGTGGTCTACGGAGAGGAAACCCTTGAGGAAAATCTCCGCTATATAGCGGGGAATCTCGGCATAAAGGGCAACGGCACCGCAAGAGAAAAAATCCGTCAATATTTTTTGAAAGACTTTTTCAGAGACCACTGCAAAATTTATCAGAAACGCCCGATTTACTGGCTTTTTGACACAGGAAAGAAAAACGGCTTCAAGGCACTTGTCTACATTCACCGCTGGACGGTCAACACGACGGGGGACGTAAGAATCGACTATATGCACAAGTTGCAGAGACTTTACAGGAATGAGATTATCCGTCTGAAAGAGAACATAGATGAAGGTGAGGAGATTGCAAAGAGTCAGAAGCGTCTTGAGAATATAACGGGGAAGTTGCAGGAGACGGAAGAATATGATGCTAAGATTGGTATTGTAGTGGCTGCCCGCACGGAGATTGACCTCGATGACGGCGTGAAAGTCAACTATGACAAGGTGCAGGTCGGCTCTGACGGCAAGCACTATCAGATTTTGGCGAAAATATGAGGAAGAACTATGGTCGGACTTAACTTGAATCAGATTACTGCCAAACTGAATGAAGCGTTCACAGGCGATGCAAGGCAGTTAATCTTTTGGTATGACGAAAACGGCGATTTTGCGGAGGACATTGACACCCTTGTTCTCGACAATGCAAAGGTGTACAGGCTCGAACCGAATAATCAGATTTACACAAAATATTTTCTTACATACAAGGACACGGAAACAAATTATCTGATTTACGCACCTTTCCCGAAACCCGATGTGTATGACAATCATCTTGAGGATATGTTGCTATATTCAAGGCAATTTTTCGCTGACCGTGCCTCAATTATCTGTGCGGAACTCGGTATTTGTGAGGAGCTGAAACCTGTCATTCAGAAATACAGCAAATATTTTTCTGCAAAGGACAGGACGAAACGTTTTTATGACCTCGGAATTGAGAGCTGGAGCGAGGACAGTATAAAAATCGGTATAATGTCGGCTGTATGCGGTACGAAAATCTCTTCTTTTGAGGAAGTCGTAAAGGTCCTGCTCAATAGCAGACTTGATGAGGAAAACCCGTATATGGCTGATTTTCGGAAGTACGGGCTTGTTGAGGATTTTTGGACTAAGGCAGAGACTTATTTCGGCTTCACGCACCGGTCTCCCGACATCAGAAACTTCACGGCTTCGCTGTTCCTGACCTATGCCGCTAAGGAAATCACAGCAGAAATGCCGAAAAACCTCAGAGACGGTCTGACCTACAAAACAGGCTCGGTCGTTGCGTTCCTCAACAATCTGATGAACAACACCGAATATGCGAAGCGTTTTGACGAGCTGTCGGATTTTGTCTACGGGGGACTCGGCGGAGATAAGTTTCTCGACACTTTTCCCGTGGAGTCAATGATTAGATGTGATGCGTTCAGGGCTGTTGACGAATTTATCATCAAATGGCTGATAGAGCGTCTTGAAACTGAGGACACAAGTGCAAAGCTATCGGGGAGTACAATTCTTCAGCTCTGTTCCGACAGAAAGAAAACACATTTCGGTAAAAATTATACAGTGCAGTATTCCGTTATTGAGTACGCATATAAGATTATTTATGCGGGCAGGTACGAACCTGTCAGCCTGCTCCCCGACATTGTGAAAAATTACAGGGAAAATTATTACAAGAACGACAGAAATTACCGTCTGTTTTACTACAATTACGATAAACTGACAGAGACTTCGGCTTTTGAGAAACTCCGTGAGCTTGTTGAAAATATCTATACAAACGACTATCTGGAAAATATCTGCACCAACTGGACTAAGGCTTTTGCAGAGGGAGAGGGGAAATCGGGTCTGCCGTTTCAAATTAACTTCTGGCGTGAAAGAGTTGCACCTGTCAGGGAGCGTGTGGTAGTGTTTATCTCCGATGCTATGCGTTATGAAGTCGGTATGTCTCTCTATGAAAAGCTCAATGCAGACGAGAAATGCAAGGCTACGCTTTATGCGATGCAGACCGTTTTGCCGTCAATTACGATGTGCGGAATGGCAGCACTTCTCCCTCACAGGACATATGAGCTGACACCTGATTACAGACTTTTGGTGGACGGAAAACCCTGTGCTTCAACTACTGACAGAGAAAAAATAATCAGGTCTTACAATCCGAAAAGTCTCTGTATTCAGTATGATGAACTTAAAGGCAAGAAGGTCGATGAGCTGAAAGCACTTGTTTCAGGGCTTGAAGTGATTTATGTCTATCACAATCAGATAGATGCCCGTGGAGACAAAGCTACTACGGAAGATGAAGTGTTTATCGCTTGTCAGGAGACTGTGGACGAGATTTCATTCATGATAAGGCGGTTGACGGGTGCAAATGTAACTCGTTTCTTAGTGACCTCAGACCACGGATTTATATACAAGCGTGACAAATTGAGAGCAGGGGACAAAATCGGCGACGTGTCGTCCAAATCGCAGTTCATGGGCAAGAGGTACGCTGTTGCCGACGATGTGATAGATATGGACGGCGTGAGCGGTGTCGGTCTCGGCAGTATCTGCCGCAACAGTGATACAAGAAGTGTTTCCTTCCCCGTGGGTGCAGATATTTTCAAAACCCAGGGCGGTGGTCTGAATTTCGTACACGGCGGTTGCTCTCCACAGGAGATGATTATTCCGCTGATTGACGTAAAAACAGAGAAATCTAAGGTTGAAACTACATTTGCGGGAATCTCAATGACTACAAATATCAGCAAGATTACAAACCTCAGCGTGAATCTTGAATTTTTCCAAAGGCAACCTGTTTCTGATATAGTCAAGTCGGCGACTTATCACATTTACTTTGAAGCTGAGGACGGCGAAAGAGTATCAAATGAAAATCAGTACCACGCCGACAGTTCGGATAAAAATCCTCTGAACACAAAGGCAAAGCTGAGATTTTCATTCAAGAACAGGATTTACAGCAACAGGGACAAATATTACCTGATAATTATGGATGAGGAGCATAACATTCAGCTCGCTAAAATTCCGTTCACAATCGATATAGCTATGGCGAATGACTTTGGTTTTTAATGGAGATGGACAGATGGAAGATAATATTTTTACGGAAAGCAGTACAAGAGAGGAAATATATCGCAAATTGAGGGATAATTTTGACGGAAAGATAGTCCGCAAAGACCTAACAAAGCGTATAAAGGAGGGGGCAAACGTCCCCGTCTATGTGCTTGAATTTCTTTTAGGGCAGTACTGTAGCAGTGATGATGAAGATGTTGTGCAGGACGGTGTGAAGCAGGTCAAGAGGATTTTGTCCGAAAACTACGTCCGTCCTGATGAGTCCGAAAAGGTGCTTTCAAAGCTGAGACAGAGAGGTTCAATGAGTATAATTGACAGAGTGACGGTCACTCTGAACCTCAAAACCGACAGCTATGAGGCGTGGTTCTCAAACCTCGGTCTTGGCAAAGTGCCTATTTCCGAAAACTATCCGCAGGAATTTGACCGACTTCTGTGCGGTGGTATCTGGTGTATCATAAATCTTGAATATATAAGCGGCGATTCTCTTTTTGACAATGAGACAAATAAAGCAGTACCGCCCATTGTTATCAACAAGCTCACTCCGATTCAGATGCCCTATGTGGACATGAATGATTTGAGAGAGGGCAGAAAGGCTTTTACAAAATCTGAGTGGATAGACGTGTTATTGCGTTCCATAGGCATGGAGCCTGATACCCTGACTGAGCGTGAAAAATGGCTTTTGATTGCCAGAATGATGCCCCTTGTGGAAAATAACTTCAATATGTGTGAACTCGGACCTCGCTCTACAGGTAAATCCCACATCTACAAGGAAATCTCTCCGAACAGTATTCTTGTGTCAGGTGGTCAGACAACGGTCGCCAATCTGTTCTATAATATGAGCAGACACTCTGTCGGTCTTGTCGGACTTTGGGACTGTGTAGCCTTTGATGAGGTTGCGGGTATAAAGTTTAAGGACAAAGACGGCGTACAGATTATGAAAGACTATATGGCTTCGGGTTCATTCGCAAGGGGAAAAGAGGAAATCGGAGCTTCTGCCTCTATGGTCTTTGTCGGAAACATCAATCAGAGTGTCGATGTACTCTTGAAAACTTCAAGTCTTTTTGACCCTTTTCCGCCCGAAATGGGTACGGACACGGCTTTTCTTGACCGTATGCACTGCTATATCCCAGGTTGGGAAATTCCGAAATTCAGACCCGAACATTTTACCGACGATTACGGCTTTATTACGGACTATCTCGCTGAGTTTATCAGGGAACTCCGCAAAGTGCAGTACGGCGATGTGATTGACAGATATTTCAAACTCGGAAAGAACCTCAATCAGAGAGACACTATAGCTGTCAGAAAAATGGTCGGCGGTCTTGTGAAACTCATATATCCCGATGGTGAGTTTACAAAGGAGGAGCTGGAGGAAATTTTGCGTTTTGCCCTCGAAATGAGACGGAGAGTTAAAGAACAGCTCAAAAAACTCGGCGGTATGGAATTCTATGATGTGAATTTCTCCTATATTGATAATGACACATTTGAGGAGCATTATGTTTCCGTTCCTGAACAGGGTGGCGGGAAGCTGATACCCGAAGGCATATGCAATCCCGGTCAGATATACACCGTTTCAAGGGGTAAAACGGGAATGCTCGGCGTGTTCAGACTTGAATCTCAGGTGTTGCCGGGCAACGGCAAATTTGAGAAAACAGGTCTCGGAAGTGACCGTGAGGCAAAGGAGGCTGTCAACACAGCTTATAATTTCCTGAAAGCCAACGGGAAACGTGTCAGCAGTTCGATTGACATATCCACAAAGGACTATATTATAAATTATCAGGACTTGCAAGGCATCGGTATGACCTCTACACTTGCAGTGTCCACCCTTATTGCAATCTGTTCAATAGCACTCGGCAAGCCTGCACTTCCGTCTTTGGCTGTTCTCGGTGAAATAAGTATCAGCGGTTCACTTATAAAGGTTGAGGACTTGGCAAATTCGCTTCAGGTATGCCTTGACAGCGGAGCAAAGAAAGTCCTTCTCCCGATAACTTCCGCAGTGGACCTCGGTACAGTACCGCCTGAGCTTATGGGCAATTTCAGCATTATATTCTATCAGAGTGCGGAAGATGCTGTGTTCAAGGCTTTGGGAGTTGAATAATACGAATTTTCACAATAGGCTCGTTTAACAATAATTTTTTGAACTATAATACATCAATGCGTCCTAAAACTCTGAAAGCAGTGAAGAACAATTTGATAAAACTCACTTTATCTTCTTAAGACAGGATATTTTTACAGCTTCATGTGCAACTCCTGAATTTTGACGCTGATACCGAAAAGATTAAGGAATTATTAGAGAAAGCAATATTTTTTTCAAGAGATAATTACGATTTACAGCAGCAATGTGTTCCTGTTGCTTTGAGACTTGATACAGCAAGAACAATATTCAAAAAACTTACCAATGAGGGATATTCACTTGAAATAAATGGAAAACTCCTTAGCCTGATTTATAATAGATATGATTGTGATAGAGAAGCGTATGGCATTCTTGTTAATCGTATTGGAAAAGAAAACACGATAACTTGGCTAAATATCAAGCTCCAATATCATATCGATATAAAAAGTGGAGCGTATGCAAATATACAGACAAAGGGAAGGCAGAGATTCACAAAAATCTAAAGTTTGACCCCTATGCGATATGGTGTATGCACCAATTCGCAGAACAGTATATACCGAACATTTCAACAGCAGTTTCACCGTTCTCACAATAGCGATAATCCTTGCTTTAGTAAAATTCCAATTCGGTGGTAAATCCATCACCCTACTGAGCAGACCATATCAGAAACAGTCTTTTGGATGATTTGTTTACAGTGATTTTGACTTATATATCGGGAAAATCAGATAGAACGTTTGTTTGGACAATTTTATCAATTTTTTCGCTCATTATTGTGTGCAGAATAGTCATCTGTTCCTCTGAAAATCTCAGGTTCGGCACACCAATCGCACTTGGGTTCGGCATAAAAAGACCTCCCTGTTTGTTGAAAAAAATACTTTTTATTTTTGTAAAAATATTCAGTTAAGGACATAAAAACAGCGGACAGTGTTTCTCAATATGAAATACTGTCCGCTATAATTTTTTATTTAATATTTTTATTTAATTTTTTCAACAGACTTCTGTCTATTTGGGCTTATTTTGGTTGTCTACCAGTTTTCTACCAACTTTTTCTCCCGTTGGTGTCTACCGATTGTCTACCAAATTTCTACCGGATTTCTTAAAATTTGTGATTTTTGAGAACAACGGGAACTCGCTGATTTTCTCATTTCTACCCACTTAAACGGCAATTCTACGCCAATTTGGCAGCATTTCACGATACTTAGTGATAAGTGGCGATAAAGTAGCTTAATTTTAACATATTCTGCTGAAAATGTCAATGACATTATTGAAAACTTATTTTTATGTTCCGACAAATACCGCAACTTAAGTCGTTTTATCGCTATCAGATATAGACAATTTCCCTAAATTCTGAGTTATTTTTTAGTGAAGATTACTATTGCATAATATGGGGAAGTGTGTTACAATAAATATATGTTCGACACAGGGAGGAAAATATTATGGGATTCAAAATTAAAAACTTGCTAAAAAAATATGTGGAAGAGGATGATGTAACAGATATTGTCATTCCCGAGGGCGTTACGGAAATTGGGAAAAAGGCATTTGAAGACTGTGAAAGTCTTGAAAGCGTGACAATTCCTGACAGCGTTAAGAAAATTAGAGAGTACGCATTTTCGGACTGCACAAGTCTTACAAGCATAACTATTCCGAAAGGCGTTAAGGAAATCGAAAAAAAATCATTTGAAGGCTGTGAAAACCTTACGAACGTTATAATTTCCGAGGGCGTTAAGAAAATCAAAAAAAAGGCATTTTACGGCTGCGAAAGCCTTGAAAGCGTGACAATCCCGGATAGTATTACAAAAATCGGAAATAGTGCATTTGAAGACTGTGAAAGCCTTGAAAATGTGACAATTCCCGACAGCGTTACAGAAATTGGAGAGTACGCATTTTATAATTGCACAAGCCTTACAAGCATAACCATTCCCGACAGCGTTACGAAAATTGGAAAATACGCATTTTCGGACTGTACAAGCCTTAAAAGCATAACTATTCCAAAAGGCGTTAAGAAAATCGGATATGGTGCATTTGAAGGCTGTACGAGCCTTAAAAGCATAACAATCCCGAAAGGCGTTATGAAAATCGGGAAAAAGGCATTTGAAGACTGTAAAAGCCTTACAAGCATAACTATTCCGAAAGGCGTTGCGAAAATCGGAGAAAATGCATTTTCAGGCTGTGAAAACCTTACAAGCGTGATAATTCCCAATGGAGTGGCAAAAATCGGAAATAGTGCATTTGAAAAATGTACAAGTCTTACAAGCATAACTATTCCTGACAGCGTGACAATAATCAGGGGTAGTGCATTTGAAAGCTGTAAAAGCCTTACGAGCATAACGATTCCGGACAGCGTAATGGTAATCAGGGGTAGTGCATTTGAAGGATGTAAAAGCCTTACGAGAGTGACAATCCCCGACAGCGTGACGAAAATCGGAAATTGTGCATTTTCCGGCTGTACAAGCCTTAAAAGCATAACTATTCCGGATAGCGTGGCAGAAATCGGGGATAGTGCGTTTTGTAGCTGTGAAAACCTTACAAATGTGACAATCCCGGAGAGCGTGACAGGAATCGGAGGTAGTGTGTTTTGTGACTGTGAAAGCCTTAAAAACATAACAATCCCGAACAGTGTGACGAAAATCGGTTTGTGTGCATTTCAAAACTGTAAAAGCCTTAAGAGCATAACAATCCTGAACAGCGTGACAGAAATCGGAGACGGTGCGTTTTCAGGCTGTAAAAACCTTACAAATGTGACAATCCCGGAGAGCGTGGCAGAAATCGGGGATAGTGCGTTTTGTAGCTGTGAAAACCTTACAAATGTGACAATCCCGGAGAGCGTGACGAAAATCGGAAATTGTGCGTTTTCAGGCTGTAAAAACCTTACAAATGTGACAATCCCGGAGAGCGTGACAGAAATCGGAGGTAGTGTGTTTTGTGACTGTGAAAGCCTTAAAAACATAACAATCCCGAACAGTGTGACGAAAATCGGTTTGTGTGCATTTCAAAACTGTAAAAGCCTTAAGAGCATAACAATCCTGAACAGCGTGACAGAAATCGGAGACGGTGCGTTTTCAGGCTGTAAAAACCTTACAAATGTGACAATCCCGGAGAGCGTGACGAAAATCGGAGAAAAGGCATTTTATGAATGTAAAAGCCTTAAAAACATAACAATCCCGAACAGCGTTACGGAAATCGGAGGCGGTGCGTTTTCCGGCTGTGAAAACCTTAAAAGCATAACTATTCCCGACGGCGTGACAGTAATCGGTTGGTCTGCATTTGAAAATTGTACAAATCTTGAAAACATAACTATTTCCGACAGCGTGACGGAAATCGGAGGTAGTGCATTTTATGGTTGCGGAAGTCTTACAAGCTTGAAAATTTCCGACAGCATAACGGTAATCGGTTGGTCTGCATTTGAAAATTGTACAAGCCTTAAAGAAATAATTACACCTGATTTTGAAATTAAAGTATATAACCATGACGAAATAGCTAAACAGATTTGGCTTGTTGTTTCCGGAGACCTTTCTTTTGAAGTTTCCCCCCAAGCAAAATATGACATAATCTTGCAGATGTTTTTACAAAAGCCCGATGACGAAGAGTTGCTTACATACGTCAAGAAAAATTTCACAAAAGCATTGAAGAGTACCATAGACAACAACGATGTTGAGACGATTTCTGCTGTCTGCAAGAGGAAAGACCTCCTCACAAAAAGAAATATCGACAATCTAATCGAGTACGCTATCCAACACACCCGGAACGGCGGAACTGTTGAGATACAGGCTATTCTCATGCGTTACAAAAACGAAAATATCGGTTTCAGTACACCGAGTTTCAGAATATAATCAAAAATATCAGCCGCTTTGCAAATTTGCAGAGTGGCTGTTTTTGTGTCCGAAAGAGAAATTGACGAGATGAGTTATGCTGTGAAACCACATTTTTCATAAAGTTTTTTGATAAATCTCTTGTACACGTTCAATTCACTCTTCTTTCGTGTGAGAAAGAACATATATTTTATCCGATTTGTTTATTTTTATCTAAATTCTACTAACAATAGAGAAAAAATACAAATTTTTACACAAAGTCTCTTGACAAAGTTATGAAAACGTGATACAATAGTTGTGCTTTATAAAACTTTTTTCAAAAGATTGCCGACTCATATCAAGGAAAGCTATTATAATGGTACTATGACTGATAATTAAGAAATAACAGTCTCATCGTCTCAATTGGTGTTCTAAGAGCGTAAAACGTATAGATTTCAAGATTGCACTTCTTTATCTGAAAGTATCGCTATATAAAATGTTCTTTCAGCAGAAATTTTGATATATTTTGAACTATAATGCAAGAGGAGAGATAACAATGATTGACAATAAAACCGTGCACTGTGCACCTCTTCCGCCTAAGACTGCCACGCTGCTGGTTTTAGAACGTGGCAAACCTGTACGTGTTGTTACACTGAATGGTGATATGCATTTAGGTCGGGAAGGGGCTGGAACTCATAGCGACATTACATTGCAGTCATCTATCGTTTCTCGCAATCATGGCGATTTTTCTTATGTAGACGGTGTGTATTATTACAGGGACAACAACAGTCTTAACGGGACTTTTCTCAATGGAAAGAAAATGGAGCCGTATAATGAACACGGCACAAAATCTGTAGCTTTGCACGATGGCGATGTACTTAGAATTGATAGACAAACACCAAATAATCCACACCCTGAAGCGGTTGAAATGATTTTTAGTACGACTTTTTCTCCCGAAGGTCGTGTTAATCAAACCGAATATGCTGAAACTGATACCGACTATGATGTTTCCCGCACAAAGAAAACAACTTCTGTCAAACCGGTTGCTACAGCTGTTTTGTTAATTCTGCTCGTGGCAGGAGTTTTCCTTGGAGTTACAAAATTTGATAAATCAGATATTCAAAATTACATCAATGGAAACATAGTGGACAAATTACTAAATAAATCGTCGGAAGATAGCGTTATTGACACAACCGGAGAGATAGTGACAGATAGTGAGGATTACGTTGAAGAAAACACAGAGGACGAATTATTGGACACGTCGTCGGAAGATGATATTACAGACACAACCGAAGAAATATTAGCAGATAGTGAGGATTACGTTGAAGAAGACGCAGAGGACGAATTGTCAGATACACCGTCGGAAGATGATATTACAGATACGGCTGAAGAAACAGTAACCGAAGCGATTGAGCCTGTTGTGCAGAATGTACCGCATATATCGGACTACAGGTCTCATATTTCCGGTATTACCTCAAGCAGCCATCTGGCGGACGAAACTTATGGAAACGTAACATATGTACACTCAGCAGAAAAGGCGTTCGACAATGATATGTCAACCTGTTGGAGCGAGGGCGTTGACGGTTACGGCAAGGGAGAGTCTATAACGATTTCTTTTGATGGTGTGTACGAAATATCGGAATTATCTATATATAACAGCTTGTGTACAAACGAGGATTTGTTCTATAAAAATTCCAGACTTAAAAGTATTTCTGTTATATTATCAGGTGGAAACGTTTACAATTTTGAATGCTTTGACGGTTGGGAAAACAGGAATAATACGTTTTCGTTTGAAGAAAATGTTGAGACATCATCACTGACAATTATCATTCAGTCTGTCTATGAAGGAAACAAGTATCAAGATACCTGTATATCGGAAATAATTGTATCATAATTTATGTAAGGGCAAAACACTATGAAAAGAATATTACTCTCATTCTTGATTTTGACAATGGTACTGACAGGTTGCACATCAAAAAGTGAAAATAACAACTCATTTGATAACTTTGAATCCGAAACTGCTGATTTAGTATCTTCTACTATCAATACTACCACAAGTGTCGCTGAAACAACAGAACTGATTTCTGCCACGCATCAGGAAAACACAACGATTTCCACTCATTCAGCTTATCCCACTTATCAAATTGAAACATCCTCCGAGACAGTTCCGGAGGACGGGCAATTGGTTCGTATACTTGACTTTATTCCGGACGCAGAAATTGATTTAAGATACGCCACTACCAATAATTTTACAGGTACTGTAATATATGATGATTCAGAGGCTTATCTCTGCTATGGCACAGTTAAAAAACTTGCCTGTGTTCAGAGCGAACTAAAGGAAATGGGATACCGAATTTTAATATGGGACGCATATCGTTCTCCTGAAGCTCAGTGGAAACTGTGGGAGACCTATCCTGACCCCGCTTTTGTAGCAAACCCCAATAATGGCATAACAAGTCATAGTCAAGGAAATACAATAGACATATCTTTAGTATATGAAGACGGGTCTTTGGTTGAAATGCCGTCGGCATTTGATGAATTTGAAGCGATTGCGGACAGAGATTATAGTGATGTTTCGGAGACTGCTGCTGAAAATTCAAGACTACTTGAAAAAATTATGTACAAATATGGCTTTACGGGTTACTATGGCGAGTGGTGGGACTATTCCGATACAAATCAGTACGAATTGATACCCGTTGCATAGGATAGTGAAAATTCATATACCGAAATTGACATACAGATATTTTAAGCAGTCAGGGAGTGAAATTATTGAAAACTTATGCAGAGGGCTTTTCATTTGGTTTGAAAGCTCTCCGCTGTTTAATTTCCCAAAAAAAGTCTTGACAAACCGAAATTTTTGTGTTACAATGACAGTGAGAGGGGGAAATCTCAATGAAAAAGAAAGACAGAAAATTTTTGAGAAAGAGAAATAAAAAAATTTTAACCGAGATGATTTCGGCAGTCCTTGCGGTTTCTGCGATTGTCCCGATGAACATTCCCGTTGTCGGCGATGCCGTTTCGGATTTGCTCTTAGACGTAGCCGAGACAACTCCGTATGACATAGACAGACGTTTCACGCCCGTTGAGAAAGGTGTTTCCGACGGCTGGGTCTATGCGATAGTAAACGGTGCGACAAAACAGCGTTTTTCGGAGGACACAAGCAAGCAGTACGCTGTTATTGACAGGTATATCGGTGAGGAGAAAATTCTGGAAGTGCCGAGCGAGATAAACGGCTATAAGGTCAAGTGCTGTGCCTCTAACCTGAGTTACAGTGCCGAAAAGATAGTCTACCCGAAAACTGTCAATTATATTTACCAGAGTTCGGGATATATCGACCGTGACGAGGACGGCTATATTATTGAGCATGATTATTTTCTCAAAGAGGTTGAGTTTGAGGAGGGCTGTGAAGTTTTGTTTGACCAAAGTTGTTTTTCGGGTATGTTCACGGGTATTTTTGTGGGAGAGAGTATAAAGCTTCCCGTGATGCTGAATTGTTACGAGTATTTGAAACAGGACGAGCTGGTTTACAACACAGATATTGTTAAACTTCTTGGCAAAAACGAAACATACATAATGAATTGTGCAAGTGCGGATGTGTTTGAGAACTGCAAAAATCTGAAAACCGTTGAATTTACAAATACGGGTGATTTTAATATACCTCTCGGTTTTTTCATTTTTTGCGAAAACCTCACAAATGTTATTGTACCCGAAAGCATGAATATCTGTGAAATAAATACTCAGGCTTTTTATGAAACTGCCCTTGCCGATACGTCTTTCCTGCACAACAGCAACGGTACTATTGTGATTAAAGACATGGCTTTTGGTTCTGTAAAAAATCTGGATAAAATTGACATTGACGGGGACTGCATTTTTGAGGAAGATTCTATTGGCGAAATAAGTTCAGTCACAGTGAATGGCAATATGGAGGCACAGGAAGGAGCTTTTGCCTTAAAAAATCTGACAGTAAACGGCAATGCAGTTTTTGCGGAAAATGCCTTTGATGAAGAATATCTCGTAATAGAAAACATAAATATTTCCGGCGATGCGACTATCCCCGACCATCTCTGTTCAAAACCGGGCTCAAGATTTTCGCCCGAAATTACAGCCTGTACAAACCTCAAAAGCCTGTACATAGGTGGAAATGCGACAATCGGGGCAGATGCTTTCCGCCAGTGTTTAAGCCTTGAAAGCGTCCATATCGGCGGTGACTGCACAATCGGAGACAACGCTTTCGCAAGCTGTAATCTCTCCAAAGAGCTGTATTTCGGCGGAAGTGCTCAGATTGGTTCTTTCTGCTTTGCCAACACTCAAGTCAAAAAAATTACTCTTAACAGCGATAATATAAAAAACTCCTCCCCCGACAGTTTCAACGACTGTTTTAACCTCTCCGACATTGAAATCGGCGACATCTCTGCCCTGACGACTTTTGACTTTGACGACTGCTACAGTCTCAAAAATATTAACGGAAAAGCTCTTTTCAACAGCGAAACAGGTGACTTTGAATACAATGCAAAAGATTTGATTTTTGACAGGTACAAGGGCGGTAAGAACATAGGTTTCATGAACGATTTCGCTCGCTTTAACGCCAAAAAGATAGTGTCCGAAATAGTCACCCCCGATATGAGCGATGTACGGAAAGTAAGGGCGATTCACGACTATGTGTGCGAAAAATTCACTTTTGACTACAATGAGGAACTACCCGACATTGACGGCACTTATTACACCCTCTTTGCGTCCGATACAGCTGTTTGCAGGGGCTATTCTTCGGCTTTCGGACTACTCGCACAGGAAGCCGGCATTGAAGTAGGTTTTGTCTACGGCGTGAACCACGTCTGGAATACTGTAAAGCTTAACGGCATGAATTTCAATGTTGACTGCACTTGGGACGACACTCTCGACAGCGGAAAAGTCTCGCACGACTACTTTCTCAAATCATATGACCAGATTGCGGACGATGTCCACACACAGCTCAGACTTGCAAACAGCGACGAACTTTTCTACAAGACAACCGACTTGTTTGACGTGATTTATGAGGAAATGCCGTCCTGCACCGATGTGATTGGCGACACAAACCGTGACGGAACTTTGAACATTGCCGATGCGGTGATATTAAATAAATATCTCCTAAATTCGGCTGTGGGGGACGTTCCGAATTTCCCCGTGGACGTAAATTCCGACGGCTCTGTAGACGTTTTTGACCTTGTTGCAATGCGTAAAAACAGCGACAGTTTCGGCGTTTCCGATTTCAAAGCTATGGGGAAGTACCTCTTAAATTCTGCTACGGGGGACGTTCCGAATTTCCCCGTGGACGTAAATTCCGACGGCTCTGTAGACGTCTTTGACCTTGTGGAAATGCGTAAAAACAGCGACGGTTTCAACAGCTCCGATTTCAGGGCTATGGAAAAGTACCTGCTCGGCTCACTGTCCGACAACACTACCGAAATACTCGGCGATACAAATCTCGACGGCTATGCAGATGTCTTTGACTTGGTGAACATGAGACAGAATTTCCCCGAATAAATTCAAATAAAGTTTCACCGTCCCGCAAAAGGACGGTTTTTTTGTGCGTTTAGTCCGCAAAAATTTCCAAAATCTGTTGACAATTCCGACAATATCTGTTATAATACTGCATGGGTGAAACTTCGGAATTTTATTAAATCAAATCAGATTAAATTAAAATAAATTAAAATCAAATAAAAAATATTCGCATACCTCGTGTGAGGTGTTTTTTGTTTTAGTGCAGAAAGGCGGATTGTCTATGAAAAGACGTAAAAAGAAATGTAACAGAATTATTGCAGTCATTTCGGTCATAATGATGTTTATGGTGTCTGCCGTGGGGGGACTGCCGTTGTTTGCGGACGGTGCGGAAAAAAAGACGGTTGTACGCATTCCCTACGGTTTCAACACGTTTCTCAATCTTGACGAAAACGGCAAACCCGTGGGTTACTACGCCGACTACCTTGAGGAACTCGCAAATGTGAACAACTGGGAGTATGAATATGTAAAGGCGAACTGGACGGAAGCTGTTGAGATGCTTGAGGACGGGAGCATTGATTTTCTTTTCCCGACAAACTACAGTGAAGAACGTGACAAGACTATGGATTTTTCGTCAATCCCGACGGGCTACACCTCTGTGGGAATTTTCGCCCTTGAAGACAGCGTTTACAACTATGAGGACTTCTCATCTTTTGACGGTGCAAGGGTGGCTTGTGCGGAGAACTCCACAAATGCGGAGGAATTTGCGGTGTACGCAAAAAACAACAATTTTTCGTACACTCTCGTCCCCTGCACCACAAATGAAGAGATGATACAAGCTGTAAAGGACGGTGAAGCAGACCTTGCGGTGTTCAGCTCGGCTAACTCCTTCATCGGTTCAAAACTCGTTGCAGTCTTCGCCTCTGCACCCGTTTTTCTGACAGTCAAGCAGGGCAACACAAAGCTTCTCTCCGAAATAGACAACGGTATGCAGGAGATAATGATGGAAAATATGGAACTCGTCTCGGAGACCATGAGAAAAACTCTTGTGGGCGAAAACAACAGTACGACGGCTTTTACATCGGAGGAACAGGATTTTGTGCAGTCGGGCAGAGAGCTTGTCGTCGGTTTCTATGAGGAGAGCGAACCTCTTGCGTACGTCAACGCTGACGGCAATTACAAGGGCATTTATATAGAATTTCTGTCGCACGTCATGCGGGAGTCGGGTGTCAGGCTCACCCCCTACCCGATCAAGAGAGACGAAAAGTGGCAGGATTTAATCAAGAGCGGGGACATCGATTTTTACATAGGTTCTTCCGATATTATAGTCTTTCAGGACGACGATATATGCACAACACGTCCGTTTATGGAATACTCCAATCTCCTCGTCACAAAGAGCAACTGTTCACTGAATCAGATTGAAAAGCCTGTTATTTCCATGACTTACGGGCGAACTAACTGGTCCGAATATCTTGAGGAGAAGTTTGGGAAAGACCTCGATTTCAGGTACTACAGGACGACAAGGGAGTGCATTATGTCTGTCGCAACGGGCAAGGCTGACGCTGCTCTGATAAACAATCTTGAATTTAACTACCACAAGAAAAATCCCCGCTTTGCCTCTCTGACCTATTCGACACAGTACCGCTACCCCACTAAAATAAGTATGGCGACTTCCGCCGACATTGACCCGAATGTGCTGTCTGCGATAAACAAGATGATAAGTATTGCCGACTCCGACTACATAGACATGATTTCGGACGAGTCACTCACAATTTCCTACCACTCTTACTCTTTCGGTGACTATCTCTACAATCTGCGTTTTGTACTCCTGATTATAGGCGGTATCGTCACCATAGTCATTATATCGGTGATGTTCCACAGGAGCAAGGTGAAGTTCAGGCAGGAGGCAAGCCGCAAGGAGCAGGAGACCCTCCGCATACTTGCCGCACTAAGTGACGACTACACCGCAATCTATTTCACTGACCTTGATGCAGACCACTGCAATATTGTCCGTTTCCCCGAGGACAGCAAGTTGCCCATATACAAAGAGGAAAAGCATTCGGAAGCCCTTAAAATCTACTTGAACGAATGCGTTGTGCCCGAGTACCGTGAGACTATCGAGCCCTACTGCGACACTCAAAATATAATTGAAAGATTCAAAAGCGAAAAGGCTTTCTGTATACGCTATCAGGTTTTCCCGTCAAGTAAAAATACTACTTACTACGAAATGTGCTTTGTGAACGTCAGTGAGGACGGCAAAAACAGAATGGTTTTCGGCATACGCTGTGTGGACGAACTTGTCAACGCCGAACGTAAACAGAGACAGTTGCTTGAAGATGCTTTGAGAAGTGCGAACCGTGCAAACGCCGCAAAATCGGACTTCCTGTCGATGATGTCCCACGATATACGCACTCCCATGAACGCAATTATAGGTATGACCGCAATAGCTTCCGCACACGCTGAAGAGCCTGAACGTGTCCGTGATGCACTCGGAAAAATTGCAAGCTCCAGCCAGTACCTGCTCAGTTTAATAAATGACGTTCTCGACATGAGCAAGATAGAGTCGGGCAAATTCAAGCTGACACAGGAAAATATCGACCTGAACACACTCCTTGACGATTTGATAGACATGATTCAGCCACAGATAAAACAGCACGGTCACACCCTCACGACCGATATAAAAAATATCACTCACAACAAAGTCATGGGCGACAAACTCCGTATACAGCAGGTTTTCATGAACCTTATGAGCAATGCCGTCAAGTACACCCCCGACGGAGGAAGTATTTACTTCGGTGTCAGCGAAAAGAAGATCAGCAACAATTCGGCAGGTTGCTTTGAATTTGTTTTCAGGGACAGCGGTGTCGGAATGTCGGCTGAACTCCTCTCGCACGTCTTTGAACCCTTTGTCCGTGCGGAGGACTTGCGTATAAGTAAGACACAGGGTACGGGTCTCGGACTTTCTATCACAAGAAATATTATCCACATGATGAACGGTTCTATTGAAGTTGAGAGTGAGCTGAAAAAGGGTTCGACTTTCTTTGTGACAATCTTCCTGAAATTGCAGAATAAGACCGAAAACTCCGAAAATCCCGACACCAACGACAAAAACAAAATCCACACGGGCAATTTCAGCGGTAAACGTATTCTGCTTGCTGAGGACAACGATCTGAACCGTGAAATTGCAAAGGAAATTTTTGAGATGTCGGGACTTATTGTCGACGAGGCAGAGGACGGTCAGGTGGCTTTTGACAAATTTGCAGAGTCCGATGACGGTTACTATAATATGATTTTTATGGACATTCAAATGCCGAACCTCAACGGTTACGACGCAACAAGGGCTATAAGAAATCTACAGCACCCCTATGCCGAAAATATCCCCATTATAGCTATGACCGCAAACGCTTTTGTTGAGGACATAAAGGCTTCCGAATCGGCAGGTATGAACGAACACCTCTCAAAGCCGATTGACTTTGCAAAACTCCACCAGATACTTGAAAAATACCTCTGAAAAATTTTTAATTTTTACACTTGCCGTGACAGTTGCGGAGTGCATTGGAAAAGAGAAAACTCGTCTCTCTTCCGCACTCCCGACTGTCACAAATTTTTACATATAAATCAGCCGTGATTTAGAATTTCGTTCATCGCCGCAAGGACTGCCGAAATTTCAAGAGGTTTTGAGAGATGGGCGTTCATTCCCGCAAGCCTGCTCTTCTCCTCGTCTTCGGCAAAGGCATTTGCTGTCATTGCGAATATGGGGACGGTTTTGGAGTCGGGACGCTCCATTGAACGGATTTTTCTCGTCGCCTCAAAGCCGTCCATGCGTGGCATTTGTATATCCATGAGAATAAGGTCATAGAAGTTCACTTCGCTCTCCCCGAAAATTTCAACAGCCCTCTGTCCGTCCTCAGCCTCGTCTATTTCCGCACCCGTGACGGCACCTAAAAGTTCCATGGCGATTTCCCTGTTGAGTTCGTTGTCCTCGGCAAGGAGAATGTGCTTGCCGTTGAAATCATAAGTTTTTTTCTCGACAGTCCTCTTCTCGGGGGTCTTCCCACACTCCCAGTCTATAATATTTGAGTCCTCCGTGACCGTGAACGGCAGGGAGACTTCAAATTCCGAACCCTTTCCGTAATCGCTCTTAACGGAGACACTTCCGCCCATGAGTTCAGAAAATTTTTTGACAATTGACAGTCCGAGACCCGTCCCGCCGAATTTGTGGGCTATTTCAGCGTTCTCCTGTTCAAAAGCCTCAAATATCTTGTCAAGGTTTTCCTCTTTTATGCCGATACCCGTGTCCTTTACCGAAAATTGCAGAAATACCGTGTTTCCCTCGTGTTTCAGTTCACTCACGCTGAAAGTTATCTTACCGCCCTCGGGAGTGAATTTGAATGCGTTCGACAGAAAATTTGTCACTATCTGATTGAGATGCAGAGAGTCTCCCTTTATAAACTCGTCTACCTTGCCAAACAGACATATTTCAAACTCAATATTCTTTTCCTCAGCTTGTATTCCGTAGATGTTTTCAATATTCTCAATAAACATACGCAAGTCAAAAAACTCGCTTTTGAGCTGTATTTTTCCGCTCTCTATCTTGGACATATCAAGTACATCGTTTATAAGCGACATCAGGTGTTTCGACGACAAAGCGACTTTTTTGAGACAATCGTCAACTTTTTCGTAGTCGTCCATATTTCGCCTTGCTATTTCGGTCATACCTATTATTCCGTTCATGGGAGTGCGGATTTCGTGACTCATACGGCTTAAAAACTCACTCTTTGCAAGACTTGCCTGCTCCGCCTCCTTTTGGGACTGCTCAGCCTGTTCACGGGCAATTTCAAGCTGTTTGGAGTGCGTTTTCAGATTCATTAAATATATAAAGAAAATGATAATTATCAGAATCATTATGGAAGTCATCATAGCTATGGCGTTTCTGTTCAGGTCGCCGCTGAGTTTTTCGGTCATCTCGTCGACAACTTCATACGGCACTTCCATCAGCATATACCACTCCGTGCCGTCAATCGGTGAGTAGTACATACACATATGCGTGTTGTCAGCTTTGAAAGTTACCATATCCGACTTGCCTTTTCGGAAATCCTCCGCCATCTTCTCCACCGAAAAATCGCCGTCAAAAACAGCGTACTCCCTGAATTTGGATATAATATTGCTGCCGTGCGGGAGGTCCGAAAAATATGTGTTGTAAACTATGAAATTGCCGTCTTTCGTGACTATACTCGCATTTGTACGCCCGTCCTCACTGCGGAGAAATAAATGCTGACCGATTGCATCGGCAGAAAATCCTGCAATTATAGCTATTATTTCCGTGTCGCCACACTTAATGGGCACTATCTGTGTCCCAAGGACTATCATGTTGCTGTCAATAAAAGTCTCATTGTAAGAGATTAGTTTGTCCTCACCCGCAAGCAGCTGTGCAAGAAAACTGAGCTGTGAGGCGGCAGGTCTTTTGCCGTCTCTGCTGTAATAGTAGCCGTCTCTGTCCACAAAAGCCATGAACTCAAAGTCATTGTTCTGTTCGGCATAAGTTATAAATCTTGACATATTGTCCATGTTCTCCATGTCCTCATCGTTCACGCTCTCCGCTATGGACTTCAATAAACTGTACCGCATGGACAGTCCCGACTTGAAATTTGCCTGTGTCAGGTTCGTCATCTCACGCAGATACATAGTGTTCATATTCTCCGTGAAGTTTGAAGTTATCCCCGAAGCCGAACTTATAAGCCAGACGACGAGTCCGCACACAAGCAGTATCGTAAACGCAAATGCCGAATATAACAGTTTGTGTGAAATTTTCCCGTGCTTCTCACGCATCTCCCATCACCATAGTTATCCTTCCGTCTGTTTGCGAAACTATCTCCTCGTCGTTGTGGTTCACTATGAAGTCTTCAAGAATACTCCTGAAAGTGTAGTCCGTCTCCCTTATGAGTTTTATATTTTCGGGTTTCGGAACGTCGTCGCTGTAAACGTTCAGCATTGTGTAACCGTCACCGTTGTTGTCTATATAACTTCCCTTGCCCGCCATGTAGTCCGTGACTGCAATCGTGTACTTCTTGTTTTCGTCAAGCGGTGAACCGTCGGGCAGGGTGACCTCCACAATCTCAGAGGGCTTTTCGGGTGTCGGTTCCGTGAAAGAGTACCTTATACCCGAGACGTTCAGAAATCTTCCCCCGGGAATATTGCCGTCCTGAATGAGCCTTGAAACCGAATTTGTGAGCATATCCCTTATGACTTCCGCACTCACTTCAAGGACTATCACGTTGTTCGGGTACGGGCAGACTGCATCAAGGTCGTAACTGTACACGTCCCCTTTGTAGAGACTTGCCCTTATCGAACCGCCGTTCACTACCGCTATGTCCGCACCCGTCACTTCCCTTGCTGCGTCCGCAATCAAATCCCCTATTTCGGTCTCCTGCTGTCTGACGTTGTAATTTTCAACAATCATATCGTGGTTGAGAGTTCCTATCAGGGCACTTGTCTCTTGACTTCCGTTTTTCATAAACTCGTCAACAGCTTCAAAAGCCTCTGAAATTTCGGTCTGTCCGCACAGTACCGCATTGCACCTGTTGCCGAAATAACGTATAAAATCCGTTGATATGGATATATTGTAGTTGTAACCGTCCTCTATGCAGCTCTCTATTCCGTCGGGGACAATGTCAAAAACGGGTGAATAGTCCACAAGATAGGAGTAAGACGCACCGTTGTCAAGCATAAATGCGTTCTGACCATCGGGTGTCGATATTAAGGACAGCACTCTCCTGCACGCATCGAGTTTCGTCTTATTTTCGTCTTTTGTCAGTTCACTGTTTATTCCGATAAAAGCTGTCGGCGATGAGACCGTCCAAGAGGGGTTTCCCTCATCGCTCAGCATGGGCAGCATATCAAATTCGTAGTCGCTCTTCTGACGTATCCTGTCAAGTATTTTAACAGAGTCAAAAGCCATGAGTACCTCACCGCTTGCCATTTTTTCGTGTACGGGTGTGCTGTTTGTAAAAGCCTCAAATTGCAGGAAGTTCAGATACTCTTTTTTCACCATTTCAAGAGGCAAATCAAGACACGGTTCAAGTAAACCCGAAAAAGTCGCCTGACCGTTTTTCATATCGCTCAGCCAGCTTATACCCTCCGCAAGCCCGAAAAAATCGGGGATTTGTGTCGATAACGCAAAAACAGCCGTTACAGCGGGGGTGCCGTCCACTACAAAATTGTTGCCGTTTTCGTCCGTGCCTATGTTCTTTTTCTTTGACTCCTCAAGGACTTCAAGAAGTTCCTCCCGTGTTTCGGGTATTTCGAGACCATTCTGCTCCATGAGAGTTTTATTGTAGATATATCCGTAGTACTGTGCGGGCAGAGGTATAAGGAGATTTGTGCCGTCATTTGCGGTTTTGTGCATTATTCCCGACTGATACGCCGATATATAGTCATCTGCACTCAAATCCGCAAGGTAGTTGAGTATATCTCCCGTTGCAAGCGTGGAAGTGACAATATCCGTGCCGTGACCGTTCCGCAAACGTCTCTCTATCTCGCCGTCTATAGTACTCGGAGCGTTTGTCTCTATCTGCAAATCAATGTCGCTGTAAGTGTTTTCAACAAGCTCTTCAAGATTGGGAAGTTCACCCGTGTAAATCATCGTGACGACGGTCTTTTCATCATTTTTAATCTCTGTTTTCCGTGAGGAACAGCTCCCGAAAAAGACAGATGCTGTAATTAAACAAAGCAATTTTTTAATATTCATAATAATATCACCGTTTCCCTTGTCTGATTATAAAAAATTTTTTATATTATTCCGAAAATTCTGCGGACAGTACCAAATTTTTTCCTCTTCAATAAAAATAAGCTACAGGACAGAAAACCACTCTATCCGGCAACTTCAGACCGATACGTCACGCACCCGTATTTATTACCGTGGGAAATCACGCTTTATCCCTCACTTTTTGTCTTGTCACAGCCGTACATACAAAAAACAAAAAAACATCTTCCGATATTTTTCAGTACTGCGTTAGCGGATATGCACACCAAAAGTCTCAAAAATCACTTTCCCGACTGTTTTTCGGGAAAATATATCTTATCAAATTTTAACTTCTTATGGGAAAAGACCAACATCTCCTCCTACACCAATATTATATATTATTTTCTCAAAAATGTCAATAGTTTTCCAAAAAAGCAGTACCGCTATACTGCTTTTTGTCTGTCTGCTTTTTTGAAATTTTTTTCGGTTTTTATTTGCGTTTCCGACAATATGTGATATAATATTCACAGAGAGAATTTATATGATTTGTAATAAGTCATATATATTAAGAGAGGAGATATTTTTTGACATGGTTTATGTAACAGGTGATATGCACGGAGATATAAGCAGGTTCTCGGACCCCGTGATAAGAAAACTCAAAAAAAATGATATACTCATTATATGCGGTGATTTCGGCTTTTTCTGGGACGGCTCACGCAAAGAAAAGACGGCTTTGAAAAAAATTATGTCGAAAAATTTCACAGTCGCTTTTGTGGACGGCTGTCACGAAAATTTCGACATACTTGAAAAGTTCCCCGTTACACAGTGGAACGGCGGTAAGGCGAGGATTATAGGCAATAATATTGTCCACCTTATGCGTGGACAGGTCTACAATATAGAAAACAAAAAAATTTTTACTTTCGGCGGCGGACACTCTCAGGACTTCGATTTCAGAGACGGCGGTGACAAGTGGTGGATAAGAGAACAGCCCACTCACGCCGAAATACGGGAGGGGCTTGCAAATCTCGAAAAAAACGGCTGGAATGTGAACTATATAATAACACACGAACCCCCCGCATCTCTTAAAGACTGTCTCGGCGTTGACGTTCTTCAGAGACTGGAAGTCCACCTGTTTTTTGAAGATATGATAAAAATATGTAAATATGAGAAGTGGTTTTTCGGGAAGTGCCACATAGACAAGCACATACCCGTGAAATTTTACTCTGTCTTCAATGAAGTGATAGCATTGAAATAAATTAAAAAATTTTTAGTAGGGAACTTTTCCCCCAAACCCCTATTAGTTAGAACGATAGGAGGCAGGGGGCTTCGCCCCCTGAACCCCCATTGAGGGCTCTGCCCCCAAGCCCCCGTCGGGGGGAAGAATCCCCCCCGAACCCCCCATGATAATTCTATTGTTTAATTTTGGGGGTTCGGGGGATTAACTCTCAACGAGGTCAAAGGGCAGTCCCCACATTTCCGTGCCGTAAGACACCAACCTTACATTCCACAGCAGTTTTTTATAAGCTGACAGAGAATGTCAAATATGTTTCCGCACATCTTATTTCCCCTCCTTGCGTTATTTCCCCTACGGGATATTTACATTATAGCACAGGTATTCAGTAAAATCAATATTAAATGTGAGGAAAATATATTGACATATTATTCCCGTGAGCAGTATTTTATTCTGTCCGACCATATGTCGCACAGTTCCGATGCGGTTTCGGAGGAGTAAGCCTGAACTGTCACGGAAACTCTGTTTTTTCCGCTTCTGTCTATTATAACTCTGCTGTCCCTGCGGTTTATCACACGATTTTCATTTTCGGCAAAGTGGTCAATGGCGACCTCTCTGCTGACACTCACGGGAGTCGGTATGCTCTCAACAGTCCTCTCAAAGTTCAGCCTGTCCGAAAAAAGGTGTACAGCCATATAGAGAGGATCATTGAGAAAACGCTCGGGCACAACTCCCTCCGGTACTCCCTCTGAAACAGAATATCTCCTTATTTTCGGACTTTTCAGGGCAAAGTGAAAACTGTCGGGCAGATAGACCTTTTCAAGCCTGTCACGGTTCATTTTGATGTAGGTCCAGACAAGTTTTTCATACGGGATAAAGCCGTATTTCAACGAACAGGCGTTTACTCTGTCGCAACTGTCGGGTATCTGCAACATTAGCGAATCGTCCTCCCCAGAAAAAAATTCAAGCCACAAAAGCCTTAGCGACCTGTCTCCGCAACTTATTCCCGCCTGAAGCGACAAGCCCGAACCCGTGAGAGAGTCCGCTATATTATTTATATATATGTCCCTGAAAGAGGTACAGCAGTTTATTTTCCCCGCTTTTCGGACCGGTTTTGCGGGGGACGACAGAAAAATTTTTTTGAGAACACTGTCCGCCAATGGCACACCGTGGCGGTCAAAGAACATTATTTTCAGAGAGGGCGAATTGCAGATAAATACTCCGCAGTCCGCCGACAAGAGAGGTATCCCGAACCTGAAAGACAGCACGTCACTGTTTTCGCACATATATACTTCACTCCCGCACTCCGCAATTCCCGAACAGAGAGCGTACAGAGAGTGCAGTCTGCCGTAGGACGAGCAAGAGACACTTATTCGCCCAAATATCCCCGAGAGAGTTCTGCCGAGTGAGGTCATACCCTCTGAGCCGATACTTCCTCCCGAAAATTCCTCACAAAAGCTGTCCTGAAACCTGAAATAGCCGTTTTCTCCTATATATCCCATAATTATCTCCCCTGCTCCGTGTTTTTGATTATTTTTAATTATTTTTAATTTAATTATATATTATATAATATAAATTTAATATAATTATTGGATATATTGCGGAGTTTTATTCAGGTCTCCTGACTTTTCCCGACAGGATCAGGAGGGCGGTTATGTTCGGGAGAGCCATAAGACCGTTGAATATGTCGGAGACCGTCCAGACAGTTTTCATTGTAAAGAGCACTCCCAGAGACGAGACAGCCGAGAACAGTATACAGAAAATTTTTCCGTATCTGCCGTGGGAGAGGTACAGCAGAGCCTGTTTTCCGCAGTAGCACCAGCCTATCACCGTGCAGAACGCAAAAACAGCCGTCTCAAAGCAGAGAAACAGGTCGGAGAAGTTCCCCATAACGGAAAAAAACGCTGTGTTTACGGGATTTTCCGCACTCCCCGAATCGGAACACAGTATCACAAGAGCCGTGAGGGTACAGCAGATTATTGTGTCAAAAAAGACTTCAAACATACTCCAGATACTCTGAGTGTGCGGGGAACTGTCCTTTGAGGAGCTGTGCAGGATAGGGGAACTCCCAAGCCCTGCCTCGTTTGAGAATATCCCCCGTCTTATCCCGACAGAAATCGCATAGCCCGATATTCCCCCGACAGTCTGCCTGAAACCAAAAGCCTGTGAGAAAATTTCGGAAAAGACACGGGGGAGATTTTCACGGAATTTTATTATTATAACTACCCCGAAAACGGCGTACAGTACCGACGCAAGCGGTAAGAGAAACTGTGCGGAAGTACCCGTTCGCTCCGCTCCTCCGCTGACTACTCCAAATATCACCGCAAATACTGCCACCGCAAGAAAAAAGCTGTCCACACGGGCTATACTCCTGAGATTTTCGGAAAATGTGTTGACCTGGACCATTCCCCCCATGCCAAACGATGCAAGCACACACGATACCGCAAAAAAGCAGGCGAGAAATCTGCTCTTCAAACCCTTTTCAAGATACGCAAAAGTACCCGAAATTTTTTCGTCACCATAAAATGCCGAAAGACTGTTTTCGGCGTAAACTACAGCCATTCCGAAAAATGCAGACACCCACATCCAAAAAACCGCCCCTGCTCCGCCCATTGCTATTGCAGATGCGACACCCGTTATATTTCCCGTACCCATAGCCGTTCCGAGCGACATACAGACCGTTTTTATCTGACTTATACCGCCTTTTTGTGCGGAATCTGAATAAATATTTCTTTCGGAGTGTCCCAATGATTTAATCAAATCAAACAGGTCAAGCTGAATGAATTTCAGTCTGACAGTGTAAATGACACCTGTTATTATTATCAAAAATACAAGAATGTCACTCCAGACGAGTGAATTTATTTTGTCAAAAATAATATTTATGCTGTCTATGCCGGATACCCTCCTTTCAAATCAAAATAATCAAAATAATTAAAACAAATTACAGCGGAATTTTTTACAAAAAAGGTATACTTTCTGAAATATTTGTGCTATAATATAAATATTACATATCTGAGAAAATATTACAGTGAGGAGTGATTTTTTACCCGTGAAACAGTATAAACCCGACAAAAACGGTCTTGTCACAATAAAAATTCTGACAGCAGTAGTGACTGTGGTACTCATAACGGCTGTACGCCTTTATCTCCCCGTGACATCGCTGAACATAATAATATCTTCCGCAATTCTGGCTGTGGCAGTATTTGCGATATTTATATATCTTCCGCTTTATTTCAAGTCCCTGAGATATGAATCCTCTGACGAAGAGATAACGAGAGTAAGCGGAGTATTCATAAAGAGACACCAGTCCGTCAGATACGACACTGTGCAGTACACGACAGTCGTGAGTATGCCCTTTTCGCAGTACACCGGACTGAATTTCCTGATTTTCTTTGTGTACGGCGGTCAGCTCACACTCCTCTTTCTAAGTCAGTCGGACGCTGTTGAGATACTCCACCGCACAGGAAATTCCGATATGCCGGAGGTCAGAAATGTACCATGAACACCCCGTCAGGATCATGAAATACTCCCTGAAAAATATATGGCTTCTGATATTCCCCCTCCTGAGAGGTCTGAACGTCTTCCGCTTCAATGCACAGGATTTCTATATCTGGCTTAAAGGTGCATGGCTCGACATACTCGTCATAGGTATAATTATGCTTTTCGGCTTTGTGCAGTGGTACTTTTCAAGAATTTATATTCTTGAGGACTCAATAGTCCACAGAAGCGGTTTTCTGCTGAGAGTCAGAAAAGCCGTGCCCTTTGACAGCGTGAGTGTCGCAACGGCTGAGTACCCTTTTTATCTGATACCCATAAAGGGCGTGAGACTTAGCTGTGACACAAGGGCGGGGTTCGCAAAGAGTGCCGATATGAAAGTACTCGTGACGGAAAAAGTCTGTCGGGAAATTATGAAACATATGCCCGATGTAGTCCAGAAAGATATAAACAGCGACATAAAAAAGCCCAATGCCGTCTCCGTACTGCTCTTTTCCGTCTTCTTTTCAAGCGGTTTTTCGGGAGTTGTCTATATAACAGCTTTTTTCATGAAGGGCGGAAATATCGCTCACGATATAATTTTAATGTACCTGAACAGGGTGACGGAGGCGACCGAAAAAATAAGCAGTAAATTTCTCCTGAAGATACCCGCTGTGGCTCTTATTGTGGGAGTAATTTTCGTCAGTGCGTGGCTGTTGTCGTTTTTTGTGAATATGCTGAGATATTCCAGATTCCACATAGAGAGCGATATGAAGTGCATAAAAATAGCGTGCGGAATAACTAATAGGAGAGAGTACAGGATAAAAGTCTCCCACATGAACTATATAGACCTCAGACAGAATTTGATTATGAAAATTGCAGGGGCTGTCAGTGTGAGCGTCAGCTGTGCGGGGTACGGTGCGGACTCCCACCACATTCCCGTACTCCTGCCCATAAAAATGGAGAAACATATCGGGAAAAGTCTCTCGAAATTCGGCGTTGCATCGGACATAGAACGTGATTTCAAGCCAAAAATTACAAGTTGGTTCAACTACACTTTCCAACCGCTGATTTTTTCAATCGCACTCTTCCCCGCAAACAGTCTCTTTGTGAAATTTTTCCCGAACTTTGCGGAACTCTCACGCTTTTTTGCCATAATGCTTGAAATACCTGCGGTGTGGCTGATAATCGTGAAAACGGCTGCACTCCTGACAAGCGGTATATCGTTCTATGATGACAAAATACTGCTGAAATGCAGTCACCTGACAGATTTTCACACCATAATATCCGACAGGGCAAACGCCGTCAAACTCGAAATAAGGCAGACTGTTTTTCAGAAAATAAGCAAAAAATGCAGCGTGAGCGTGTGGCTGTGCGGGGAAAAACGCTCCAAATACACGGTGCGGGCTATAAATATGAGTGATGCCGTAAAGATAGCGGACATTCTCGGTCACGAAATATCGCATAAAAATTATTTGATATAATTTTTTTAATAAAGGGGAACTTTGCCCCACCCCCTTTGACCCCCAAAATTAACACAGTAAACTGTCACGGGGTACAACACTCCTGTCTCAAATTTTTTCTTGTTTCCATCATGGGGGGGTCGGGTGTGCTTCCCCTGTGGGAATAATCATGGGGGGTCTGGGGGGATACTTCCCCCCAGCGGGGTCAAGGGGCGGAGCCCCTTGTGGGGGTTCAGGGGGCAAAGCCCCCTGCCTCTTATCGTTCTAATGGGTGTTTGGGAACAATGCCCCTTGTCGTTCCACTCCCCAAAATTTTTGAATTTCAAAAAACTGTTGACATACGGGAGAAAATTCAGTATAATAGTATATGTACAATTTTTGTATCGTGAATCCAAAGCTTTATACTCCCCCTTTTCTTGCGGAGTGTACGGCTTGTTATATATTTAATCTAATTTAATCTAATCTGATTTATATCTCTGAACGTAATCGGACTTTTTTAATCCGTCCGTAGAGAAATCTGTTTTCCGGAAATTTCTCCGGATACATCTCTGATTTTTATATTTTTTTACACCACCGAAACCAATTTGTACAAGACAAAGAAAGCGAGGTTTTACATGAACGAAAAAGATCTGACAAAAAAGACTGCCGAAAACGGCGGTACACCGACACAGAAGAGAAAGTACACAAGAAAAAAACCTGAGACGGCAACGCCTGTCGCAACTGTCGCACCCGCTGAGGAGACAGAGGAAACTGCAAAGTCTGCAAGGGGCAGAAAGCCCAAAGACGGCAGAAAAACTCCCGTCAGAATAATTCCTCTCGGAGGTCTCAACGAAATAGGCAAGAATATGACAGTTTTTGAGTGTTCAAACGATATGTTTATTCTCGACTGCGGTCTTGCATTCCCCGACCAGGATATGCCCGGCGTGGACATAGTAATTCCCGATTTTACCTATGTTGAGCGAAATGCAAATAAAATCAGGGGTATTGTCATCACTCACGGTCACGAAGACCACATAGGCGGTCTTGCGTATCTTCTGAAAAAAATAAACGCTCCCGTCTATGCCACAAGGCTGACTATAGGTCTCATAGAGGGGAAACTAAAAGAACAGGGGCTTTTCGGAAAAGTCAAACTTAATATAGTAGAGCCGAAAAAGACCGTTAAAATGGGCTGTATGGCTGTGGAGTTCATAAAGGTGAACCACTCCATTCCCGATTCTGTCGGTATGGCTATACACACTCCTGCGGGCGTGATAGTCCACACGGGTGACTTCAAAGTTGACTACTCCCCCATAGACGGTAAAATCATTGACCTTGCAAGATTCGGCGAACTCGGCAACAAGGGCGTACTCGCACTTATGTCCGACTCAACTAACGCTGAAAGAGCAGGCTATACCCACTCGGAACGCACTGTCGGGGAGTCCTTTGACAGACTTTTCCAGAAGGCTGAGGGCAAGAGAATTATAATAGCTACTTTTTCGTCCAATATACACAGGGTACAGCAAATCATAAATTCCGCATCAAGATACAAGAGAAAAGTCGCTATATTCGGCAGGAGTATGGTGAACGTCATGAATACCGCTATAGAACTCGGCTATCTTGAAGTTCCTCCAAACACTATAATCGACATAGAGATGATGGGAAATTACAGAAATGACCAGATAGTCCTGATAACTACGGGAAGTCAGGGAGAACCTATGTCCGCACTCACAAGAATGGCTATGAACGACCACAGGTCTGTTGTAATAACTCCGCAGGACTTTATAATAATATCTGCAACTCCTATCCCCGGAAATGAAAAATACGTCACAAGAGTTGTGAACGAACTGATGAAATCGGGGGCGGAAGTGGTCTATGAAGCCATGTATGAAGTACACGTCTCCGGTCACGCCTGTCAGGAGGAGCTGAAACTCATGCTCGCCCTCACAAAGCCTAAATTCTTTATACCTGTACACGGTGAGTACAAACACCTCAAAAAGCACGCAAGCCTTGCAATGCAGATGGGCATTCCCGAAAAAAATATAATAGTCGCCGAAATAGGAAACGTCATAGAGTCGGACGGCGTTAGCATGAAAGTAACTTCTCAAGTTCCCGCAGGACGCATTCTTGTGGACGGTCTCGGTGTCGGTGACGTTGGTTCTATAGTCCTCAGAGACAGAAAACATCTCGCTCAGGACGGTCTTATAATAGTCGTCATAGGAATAGAGCGTTCGACAAACGAAATAGTTGCAGGTCCTGACATAATTTCAAGGGGATTTGTCTATGTAAGGGAGTCGGAGTCGCTTATTATCCACGCAAGACGTGTCGTGCAATATACTCTCTCATCATGCAGTCCCGCCGAACTCAGGGAGTGGAACACCCTGAAAAACAAGATGCGTGACGCTCTTTCGGATTATATCTACCAGAAGACAAAGAGAAGCCCTATGATTCTGCCGATAATAATGGAGACTTGACGGTTACGGGGACAAGGACAAAAATAATAACGATAGGAGGCAGGGGCGTTGCCCCCTGAACCCCCATCGGGGGCTTTGCCCCCGAACCCCCACCAAAGGGGGAAACCCCCTTTGGAAACCCGTTTTTATTACGCTGAAATTGTCCTTTAACTTTGAAAAAATTTTTTTCTGTGGCACTGCTCTAAAAAAACTATTATGGGGGCGGGGTTTGGGGTGTCCCCATTTTCAAATCCCAAAGGGGCAAAACCCCAATATCCAAATAGCAACTCCCCCAAAAACAGGACAGAAAGGAGTCGGAAGTTGAAAAAAAAATCACCGGCAGTTTTTGTACTGCTCGTCTTTTCTCTCGTGCTGACAGCTTTTGCTTCGGCAGGAATACTGTTCAATTACCATGAACTGCTGGGTCTCTTAATGACTGTCGCTATGACAGTCCTGTCCGCAATGATTCTCGCTCTCGTGGCAGGATATGTCCACAACTCAATGAAATTTGTCTCAAAAATGAACTCCTGTCTTGAAAACTCCGTTGCGGAATATGTGAACCTCCTCCCCGCTCCCGTTGCCGTCATAAACAACAGGAGACAGTTCGTCTGGTATAATCAGCTTTTTTCCGAAAAAATAGGTCTCGGTGCGGAACTCTACGGTATGGATTTCGAGGGCTTTGTAAAGACCGACATAGATTTTTTGGAGTCAAACGGCTTTGCGGTGTGCCATGTGAACGGTGCGGATTACAAAGTAAAAAGCAGTAAATTCCAAAAGGACGATGTTGAACTCACTATTCTGTACTTCCACGATGAGACGGCTTATCTTTCTCTTAAAAAAGAGTCGGAGGAGTCAAAGCCGAATGTGGTCATACTCACTATCGACAGCTATGACGAAATAATGCAGAACGCAAAGGAGAGCGAAAAGGCTCAGGCTTCTGTTGAAGCGGAGAAACTTATAGAGCAGTTCATGAGCGGTCACAACGGTCTTGTGAGAAAGACAAGTTCAAATACGTTCTTTGCCGTCATAGAGACAAGACATCTCAATGAGCTTATAGCCGAAAAGTTCAAAATACTCGACGAGGCGAGAAATATCATGATTGCCTCCAAATATCAGCTGACTTTTTCAATCGGAATAGGACAGAACGCTTCGGACCTTGCGGAGAGCGAACAGATCGCAAAACAGTGTCTTGATATGGCTCTCGGACGTGGCGGAGACCAGGCTGTCCTGAAAACAGACAGCGGTTACAGGTTCTTTGGCGGTGTCTCAAAGGGAGTTGAAAAAAAGTCAAGGGCAAAGACGAGAATTATCGCAAATGCACTTCAGGATATAATTCTGAGTTCATCGAGAGTTTTCATAATGGGACACCGTTTCGGAGACCTCGATTCGGTGGGGGCTTCTTGCGGTCTTGCAGGAGCTGTCAGACTTTTCGGTATAGAAGTACATATAGCAGTCGACCGTTCAAGAAATCTTGCGTCACATCTCATTGACATGGTTGAGGAAAAGACGGACAGTGAGCTTTTTATAACCCCATATGATGCGGTTTCCGAAATAGGGCGTGACGATTTGCTGATAGTCGTGGACACCCACAACAAGGACATTGTTGAGAGCAGAGAACTCTACGAAAAAGCTAAGTCTGTAGTCGTGATAGACCACCACCGAAAGACTGTGAATTTCATTGACAATGCTGTAATATTTCACCACGAACCCTATGCTTCGTCCGCCTGTGAGATGGTGACGGAAATAATAGAGTATTTCAGGTTTCCCGACAACGGCAAAATCGACTCCTTCTATGCGGACGCACTCCTTGCGGGAATAATGCTCGACACCAAAAATTTCGTCATGCGTACGGGTGTCAGGACTTTTGAGGCGGGAGCGTTTCTCAGAAAACTCGGTGCGGACACCGTTGCCGTGAAACTGCTTTTTTCGAGTTCAATAGACTCCTACAAGCGGAGAAGTCAGATAGTGTCATCGGCTAAAATACACGGGAACTGTGCAGTCGCTTCGGCTGATTTCAAGTGTGACGATATACGGGTAGTCGCACCACAGGCGGCAGACGAACTCCTCACGATAAGCGGTGTGGACGCATCTTTTGTTGTGTACAAAACAGGCAGTATCGCCAACATTTCCGCACGCTCTCTCGGTGCGGTGAATGTGCAGGTGATTATGGAGAAACTCGGCGGAGGAGGTCATCAGACTATGGCTGCCACTCAACTGGACGGATTTTCAGTTCAGGAGGCTGTCGACAAGCTGATCTCTGCCATAGACGAGAGAGAAAGTGAAGTCACGGAGTAATTTTTTGATTTGTGGACTGTTGGGGGCTTCGCCCCCAAACCCCTGTTAGAACGATGAGGGGCAGGGGGCTTTGCCCCCAGACCCCCGCTGGGGGGAAGTATCCCCCCAGACCCCCCATGATGTTCTACTGCTTAATTTTTAAGAGCTGAAAGTTAGGGGGTTCAACACCCCAAAAATCTAAAATAAGAAAGGAAAGTTAATTATGAAAGTCATTTTTTTACAGGACGTGAAAGGTTCGGGCAAAAAGGGAGAGGTCAAAAACGTTGCGGACGGCTATGCAAGAAATTTGCTCTTCCCGAAAAATCTCGCTGCCCCTGCAAACGCCGAAAACATGAACAAACTCAATGCACAAAAGTCCTCCGAACAGTTCAGGATAGACACAGAGAGAAAAAATGCTCGGGAGAGTGCGGAAAAACTCGAAGGAAAGAGAGTTGTCGTAAAAGCCAAGGCAGGTCCGAACGACAGGCTTTTCGGCTCTGTCACGGCAGGAAATGTCGCCGATGAAATCGAAAAACAATTCGGAGTCAAAATAGACAAGAAAAAAATTACTCTCAGCACAGATATTAAAAATTTCGGCTCTTACAGGGCTGTTATTAAACTTTTCAGCGGTGTCTCGTGCAATATTGACATTGAGGTAGAAAGAGAATGAACGGCTCTGATTTGGAAAACATTTCTTTCCCGAACGGTATGCCGAACGCTCAACAGGCAGAGAAGTCCGTGATAGGCTCTGTCCTTGCGGACAGCTCACTCCTCCCTGAAGTGATAGAAAAAATACGTCCCGAATATTTCTACAACGAAACAAACAGAAAAGTTTTCAGGGTCATTTTCGATATGTTCTCCCTCGGCGACTCCGTTGACGTTGTTGCTGTTCTGGACGAAACTGTGAAGAGACGGATTTTCCCCGATGAACGCACCGCAAAGATGTATTTTGCCGATGTGGGAGAAACTCTGCCGACTGCCGAACACTCAAAGACGTACTGCGAAATAATTACGGACAAGTATCTCCTGAGAACTCTTAGCACTGTCGCTCGGGAGATACTGAGAGATGTTGAGTCGGCTGACTGTGACTCCGGGCTTATCCTTGATTCAGCTGAAAAGAAGATCTACGACATAAGAAAGGGCAAGGACATAATGGGGCTGTCTCCCCTGAGTGATGCAATTTTGCAGGCTTATGACCATCTCGGAAAAATAGCGGGTGAGGACAGAGAGAAATATATCGGTGCAAGGACGGGTTTTACTTCTCTTGACACTATAACTTCCGGACTGAACAAGTCCGACCTTATAATCCTTGCGGCAAGACCGGGCATGGGTAAGACCTCCTTTGCAATGAATATCGCTATGAACGTCGCAAGAAGAACCGAAAAAGATGTTGCAGTGTTCAGTCTGGAGATGTCAAAGGAACAGCTTGCGACAAGACTTCTCTCGACTGATTCTCTCGTTGACACAAAGTCTCTTATGAGCGGCAGGATAAAAGACGATGAGTGGGTCAGACTTGCATCAAGTGCGGGGTATCTCTCGGCAATGCCCATATATATTGACGACACAGCGGGAAATATAACTGTACAGCAGATGAACGCAAAACTCAGGAGGCTTAAAAATCTCGGGCTTGTCATAATAGACTATCTACAGCTTATATCAATGCCGTTTCACACTGACAACAGAGCTGTCGCCGTGGGTGAGATAACAAGACAGTTAAAAATGATGGCAAAGGAACTCGATGTACCTGTTATACTCCTCTCACAGCTATCCCGTGCAGTTGAGAGCAGACCGAGCAAGAGACCGCTTCTGTCGGACTTGCGTGACTCGGGAAGTATTGAGCAGGACGCTGATATAGTGCTGTTTTTGTACAGAGAGTCCTACTACGTCAAGGACTGCGAAAAGGCAAACAGTGCGGAGTGCATAGTCGCAAAGAACAGACACGGCGAAACGGGCTCTGTGGAACTCGTCTGGGACGGCAAATACACTCGCTTCGCAAATCCCGACTATCAGGAGGATTTTGTATGATATTTGACAGAATATCCGAATTTATATCAGAATACAATATGCTCGTGAGGGGTGAAACAGTCGTGTGCGGACTGTCGGGCGGTGCGGACAGCGTTTTTCTGCTGCTTGCAATGTGCGAAATGCGTGAGAGACTTGGAATTTCCGTCAGGGCAGTTCACGTCAACCACTGTCTCCGTGGGAGTGAGAGCGACAGAGATGAAAATTTCTGCCGTCAGCTTTGCGAAAAAATCGGGGTGGACTTCAAAGCGGTCAGGTGTGACGTTAAAAAATTTGCACTCGAAAACTCCCTCTCCGATGAACAGGCGGGCAGAATTTTGCGTTACAGAATTTTCAGCGAAAACAGCGTCGGGTGCAAAATTGCGACTGCCCACAACGCTGACGACAACCTTGAAACTGTCATATTAAATCTGACAAGGGGTACTGCCCTGAAAGGTATCTGCGGAATACCGCCTGTCAGGGGGAACATCATAAGACCGATTTTAGCGGTCACAAGGGCTGAAATAGAGGACTACCTCAAATCAGCGGGACAGAATTTCGTCACGGACAGCACTAACCTCTCCGACGACTATACAAGAAATAAAATCCGCCACAGAGTAATTCCGATTCTCAGAGAGATTAACCCCTCTCTGAACGAGACAGCAGTAAGGTCAATACGGAATCTCAGGGCGGAAAATGATTTTATAGAGATGTGGACTGACAAGGCTATGAAAAGCTGCCGCAAAGGAGACTCCCTTTGCGGTCTGAAATATTATGATGAAGTCATAAGACACAGGTGTATTGCGAGACTTCTCTCCGAAAAGGGTTTCCCCTACTCCTCAGAGCGTTTGCAGACAGCCGACAAAATACTCACAGAGGGCGGTAAACTGAATATAAGCGGAAATTTTCACTTAATATCGGACGGGGAAACCGTTTCACTGAAAGAGATAGTCCAACAAAGTCGGGAAATGCTGTCAAAAGAGCTTGTAATCGGGGAGAACGTCATTTTTCACGACAGAGTTATGAATTGCGAAATTTTAAGCTCAAAGGACTTCCATAACTCTCAGGAAATTTCAGGCGAATATGTTCACAAAAAATTAACATTTTACCTGCTCGATTATGATAAAATAGTAGGGAGAGCCATTGTCAGAAACAGACGTTTCGGAGACAGAATAAAACTCCCGCACCGTGGATTTGATTCGTCCGTAAAAAAACTTATAAACGAGACCGTCCCCAAAGATATGCGTGCAGAGCTACACTTCATTGAGGACGGCGAGGGGACGATTTTTGCAGAGTGCATAGGCGTTGCGGAACGTGTTCTGCCCGTTGCGGAAACTGAAAGGCTTCTGAAAATTACTTTTGGAGATTGGAGAGGATAATTTGTCACCAAAGAAAAGCAGGGGGTTTTTTACCTATATTATGATATTTATTATTGCCGGATTCTGTATTTACTTCATAAGTTCTATGGTCTCGGCTGACACTGATGAACAGGATTATACCTCTGTGATAAGTCACTTCGACAACTATGAAGTGAGTTATTACGAACTTGACCTCGGTTCGGGAGAACTTACCTATCAGCTCAGGGGTGAAACTGTCAAAAAAAGATACACCGTTCCCAGTGTGCAGGTCTTTTACGACGACACAAAGGACTACAGAAAAGAGTACAACGAACGCCATCCGAATGAACCGCTGAAACAGAATTATATAAAAATTACAGACAGAACTTGGCTTTACTCCCTCATTCCCGTAATCCTGACCATTATACTCGGAATAGCTATACTCTATTTCATGATGAAACAGAGCAGCGGTGGAGGGAAATACACGTCTTTCGGAAAGGCAAATCTGAAAAATCAGTTGAACGCAAGAAAGGCGACTTTTGACGACGTTGCGGGTGCGGACGAGGAAAAACAGGAGCTTGCGGAGATAGTCGACTATCTCAAAAATCCCGCAAAGTACACAAACATAGGTGCAAAAGTTCCGAAAGGAGTGCTTTTATTAGGTCCTCCCGGAACGGGAAAAACTCTCCTTGCAAGAGCTGTCGCAGGAGAGGCTGACTGCCCGTTTTTCCCCATTTCGGGTTCAGACTTTGTTGAGATGTTCGTCGGCGTGGGAGCGTCAAGGGTCAGGGACTTGTTTGAACAGGCAAAGAAAAATGCTCCGTCAATAATATTCATAGACGAAATTGACGCTGTAGGACGGCACAGGGGTGCGGGTCTTGGCGGCGGTCACGATGAGCGTGAACAGACCCTCAACCAGCTGCTTGTTGAGATGGACGGCTACACGGGTAACGAAAGTGTAATAGTCATTGCCGCTACAAACCGCCGTGACATTCTCGACCCCGCTCTTCTACGTCCGGGAAGATTCGACAGGCAGATTGTCGTGAACTACCCCGATGTAAAGGGCAGAGAGGAAATTCTCAAAGTCCACTCAAAAAACAAACCTCTGAGTTCGGACGTAAATCTTAGAGTAATTGCACAGACTACTCAGGGCTTTACGGGTGCAGACCTCGAAAATCTCCTGAATGAGGCTGCTCTCCTCGCCGCAAGAGACAACAGACCTGAAATAACAGAAAAGGATATTGAGGACGCAACTATGAAAGTCATAGCAGGTCCCGAAAAGAAGTCAAGAATAGTCACGGAGCGTGACAGGCGTGTGACCGCTTATCACGAGGCGGGACACGCTGTTGTGGCGTACAATCTGCCCACTCAGGACAAAGTCCATCAGGTGACTATAATTCAAAGAGGTATGGCGGCAGGTCTCACAGTCACACGCCCCGATAACGATGACCAGCACGTCTCTCGCAATCAGATGAGAGAGAGTATAATAATGCTCCTCGGCGGACGTGTGGCAGAGGAACTCGTTCTTGAAGACATCTGCACGGGGGCTTCAAACGACATAGAGCGTGCCACAAATACGGCAAGAAATATGGTGACAAAATACGGTTTCTCAAAACGTCTCGGAACTGTCGTGTACGGCTCGGACAACGATGAAGTATTTCTCGGCAAGGACTACGGTCACACAAGAAATTACAGTGAGGAAGTCGCAGGACAAATCGATGAGGAAATCCGCTCCATTATAGAAAAAGCCTATAACGACTGCTCGGATATTCTCAAAGCAAATATGGACAAACTGCACTTTCTTGCACAGTATCTTCTCAAATTTGAAAAAATCGACGGTGAAAACTTTGAGAAACTTATGAAAGGTGAACTAAGCCCCGATATTCTCAAAGAACCCACGGAGGACACTCCCTCCACTGAAAATTCTCCCGAAAAAGAAAAGAGCGAAAAGCGTCTGTCCGACATTTTTGACGCTGAACTGGACTCCATTATAAATGGCGATGACTGAATCGGGGACGTTGCCCCCTAAGAATATTGGGGGCGTTGCCCCCCAAGCCCCCCACCAAAGGGGGAAACCCCCTTTGGAAACCCGTAATTATTTTTAGTTTTGCGACTATCCAAGTATCGGTGAAACTGTTTGAGTTTCCATAATGGGGGTCAAGGGGGTTTTTAACCCCCTTGTGGGGGTCTGGGGGCAAAGCCCCCAGTGGGGGTTCAGGGGGCAAAGCCCCCTGCCCCCTCATCGTTCTAATGAATGTTTGGGGGCGAAACCCTCAACGGGTGTTCAGTGGGCAAAGTCTCAAACGGAAGTTCAAACGGCAAAGTCCCCCTATGAAATTTTGGGTAAAGAGTCCCCCCGTCCCCCGAATAAAAATAATTGTAATTCTTAGATTATATACGGAGGAGATAATATGGCTAAGAATGATATAAACTACATCTGGAGAGGAAAAAAACGTACTATATTCGGTCTGCCGTGGACCTTTACAACGTACTTCCTCACCGAGACAAAATTTATAACAAAAACAGGTTTCCTGAATGTCAGTGAGGACGAAATAGACCTCTACAAAATAACCGACAAAAAAATAATGCGTCCGCTTGCACAGAGAATTTTCGGGTGCGGAACTGTCATAATATACAGCAAGGACACCGATACTCCCACAAAAGAAATACACTGTATCAAAAACGTCAGGGAGGTTTCAGACCTGATAGACGAGTGTACAAACAAAATGCGTGACAAGTACAGGACAAGGGGACGTGACCTTATGTCTCTCCACGACCCTCACGACGGACACGATGACGATGACTATGACGAATAAGCGGAGGTTTTTATGCTGTCTTTTATAGAGGAAAAAGTCTCCTGCTGGGAGAAACTCAGTCAGGAAAAAAGACCGATATTTATGTACGGAATGGGAAACGGTGCGTTGAAAATAATGTCCGTCATGAGCAGGAAAAAAATACACCTTGAAGGAATTTTTGCAAGTGACGATTTTGTCAGGGGACACTCCTTTGAGGGCTACAGAGTTCAGAAACTCTCTGAAATAGAGGAAAAATACGACGATTTTGTGATAGTCCTCGCCTTTGCGGTGAACTATCGGGAGATGATTGACAGAGTTTATGAACTCGCCGAAAAGTACACCCTCTATGTTCCGGACGTTCCTGTAGTGGGCGGAGGTCTTTTCACTTATGAGTACTGTGAGGAAAACGCCGACAAGATAGAGGAAGTTTACAACTCTCTCTCGGACGACCTTTCAAGAAGAGTTTATTCGGATATAATAAATTTCAGAATAAGCGGTGACATAAGACATCTGACAGATATAACTACTCCCAGAGAGGAAATATATAAAAATATTATAAAGCCCTCGAATGCGGAGACTTATGTTGACCTCGGTGCTTACAACGGCGACACTATAAGGGAGTTCCTTGAGTTCACAAAGGGCAGGTTCAAAAAAATATACGCCTTTGAACCCGACAGAAAAAATTTCAAAAAGCTCAACAAGTACACCGAAAATATAAAAAATATTGAGACAATAAATGCTGTAGCATGGGCAATTGACACCGAACTGCCGTTCTCTTCAAAATCGGGCAGACAGTCCGCACTCTCCCCCCTCGCTGACACCATGGTACAGGCACTTTCTGTCGACAGCGTTCTCGACAAAAAACCTGCCACTATTATAAAAATGGACGTTGAGGGCTTTGAGCGTGAGGCTATATGGGGTGCTTCCTACACAATATCCCACTACACACCCAAAATGATGGTCGCAATTTACCACCGAAACGAGGACATTTTTGAGCTTCCCCTGCTGATAAAGAGTATAAATCCGTCCTATAAATTCTATATCAGACACCAGATGTACATTCCTGCGTGGGAGACAAATCTATATGTGACTACCTGAGTTTATACGGTTTTTCGCTCTTATGTGAACGGGGGGACTGTCTCCGCAAACAGGGGCGACAGTCCCGATAAATATTAAATAATAAATAATTAAACATAATAAATATACGAGAGGAGGAGAGTCAATGACGGATACCGACTACATGAAAATTGCCCTCTCACTTGCGGAAAAGGGCATGGGTTTTGTAAACCCCAATCCGATGGTGGGGGCGGTCATAGTCCGTGACGGTGAAATAATAGGCAAGGGTTTTCACGAAAAATTCGGAGGTCTCCACGCCGAGAGAAACGCTTTTGCGGACTGTGACAGCAAAAATATTGACTGCAAAAATGCGGACCTGTACGTCACTTTAGAGCCGTGCTGTCACTACGGAAAAACTCCCCCCTGCACGGAGGCTATTATTGAACACGGAATAAAGAGAGTTTTTATAGGTTCGGCAGATCCCAATCCGCTTGTGGCTGGCAAGGGCGTGAAAATTCTGCGTGAACACGGAATTGAAGTCTTTGAGAATATTTTGAGAGACGAGTGCGACAGGCTCAACGAGATTTTTTTATATTATATAACCAATAAAAAGCCCTTTGTAACTCTCAAATACGCCATGACCGCCGACGGGAAAATTTGCTGTTATACGGGCAAATCAAAGTGGATTACGGGCGAATCCTCACGGCAGAACGTCCACCGTGACCGCCTGAGACACTCCGCAATTATGACGGGCGTGGGAACTGTCCTTGCCGATGATTCTCTTCTCACTTGCAGGCTTCCCGAAAGCAGAAACCCTGTCAGGATAATATGCGACTCAAATCTCCGCACTCCGCTTGATTCCCAAATAGTCCGCACCGCCGTGGAAGTCCGCACGATTATTGCGACAGTCTGTGACAATGTTAAAAAAATTTCCGAATACAAAGACAGGGGCTGTGAAGTCCTCCTGACACCCGAAAAAAATTCTCATGTTGATTTGAATTTTTTACTTGAAAAACTTGCCGAAAAAAATATAGACAGCGTTTTTTTAGAGTGTGGCGGTGAACTTGCGTGGTCGGCACTCGAATCGGGGATAGTAAACAAAATCCAGACGTATGTCGCTCCGAAAATTTTTGGCGGAATTTCCGCAAAATCGCCTGTGGGCGGGGCGGGTGTCCCCGAACCGTCGGGGGCTTACTCTCTGGAATTTACAGGCGTAAAAAATTTTGACGATGATATTCTCTTAGAGAGCAGGGTGATAAACAATGTTCACGGGAATAATTGAGGAGATCGGCACTGTCAGAGACCTTGACGGGAGGTCTTTTCTGAAAATTCAGGCTGAAAAAATTCTCTCCGACATCCACATCGGCGACAGCATTGCAGTGAACGGCGTGTGTCTCACAGTTACCGATTTTTCGGGAAATTCTTTCCGTGCGGACGTCATGAACGAGACGTTTGAACGCTCCTCCCTCGGCAGTCTCCGCAGGGACAGCAAGGTAAATCTGGAGCGTGCCATGAGTGCGGACGGACGTTTTGGCGGTCACATAGTTTCGGGGCACATCGACGGCACAGGTATAATTAAAAATATTAAAAATGACGGCATAGCGGTCTGGTACAAAATTTCCGCAAGCCCCGAAATAATGCGATATATAGCCGAAAAAGGCTCGGTGGCGGTTGACGGCATAAGTCTGACTGTCGCAAAAGTCGAGAGGGAAAATTTCAGCGTTTCGGTAATCCCCCACACCTCACAGCAAACTATTCTGTCGCTTAAAAGACTTGGAGACGCTGTCAATCTGGAAAACGACATAATAGCTAAGTATGTCGAAAAATTCTTGACATCAGGTCGGGAGAGTTCCACGGAGAGCGTTATCGACATGAATTTTCTTGCGGAAAGAGGTTTTCTGTGATTTGGGGCTTCGCCCCTTTGGATATTGGGGGCTCTGCCCCCAAACCCCCGCCAAAGGGGTAAAACCCCTTTGGAAACCCTTAATTAGTATTTTTTAGAATGACGTGTCAGGAAATTTTTTCTGTGGTATTGCTCAAAAATAACTAAATATGGGGGGTTCGGGGGGATTCTTCCCCCCGACAGGGGTTTGGGGACGGAGTCCCCAATGGGGGTTCAGGGGGCAAAGCCCCCTGCCTCTTATCGTTCAATTCAACGTCCAAAACAGGAGTGATCTTATGGCTGAAAAGAGGACGGCTTGCGTGTGTTGCGGCTATTTTACGATGATTGGCGAACCCGATGACTACGCATGGGATATATGTCCCGTGTGCTTCTGGGAGTGCGATGTCTTTTCGGACAACCCCGACAAGTCAAGCGGTGCGAATCATATGACCATAAGACAGGGGCGTGAGAACTTCCAAAAATACGGGGCTTGTGATGAAAAATTTGTGAAAAATGTCCGACCGCCAAAAAAAGAGGAGTTGCCCGAAAATAATATATAAATTATATAGATTATATAAAATATATAAAATATAAATATATATGGAGATGATATAATGTCGGAATATAACACGATTGACGAGGCTCTTGAAGCCCTCCGAAACGGCGAGATTATCCTTGTGACCGATGACGAGGACAGGGAAAATGAGGGCGATATGATTTGTTCTGCGGAGTCCGCCACGACCGAAAATGTGAACTTCATGGCTATGCACGCAAAGGGTCTTATCTGTATGCCGATGAGCGAGGAGTTGTGTAAAAAATTAAATCTTAACCAGATGGTGAACGTGAACACCGACAACCACTGCACGGCTTTCACGGTTTCGATAGACCACGTTGACACTACCACGGGAATTTCCGCACAGGAGAGGGGTTACACGGCGAGAATGGCGGTCAGTGACGGTGCAAAGCCCGAGGACTTCCGCCGTCCGGGACATATGTTTCCCCTTACCGCAAAGAAAAACGGCGTTTTGGAGCGTGAGGGTCACACCGAGGCGACTGTTGACCTTATGCGTCTTGCGGGGCTTAAAGAGTGCGGACTTTGTTGCGAAATAATGCGTGATGACGGCACTATGATGCGGACGGGTGAGTTAAAAGAAAAGGCTTGTGAATGGGGTATGAAGTTCATAACCATTCAGGCTCTTAAGGAGTACAGAAAAGTGCATGATGTCCTTGTGGAGCGTGTGGCTGATACGAAACTCCCGACAAAGTACGGAAATTTCCGTGCGATAGGTTTTGTCAATAAATTAAACGGTGAACACCATGTCGCACTTGTCAAGGGGGAAATCGGCGACGGTGAAAACATTCTCTGCCGTGTTCACTCCGAATGCCTTACGGGCGACGCTTTCGGTTCGCTGAAATGCGACTGCGGACAGCAGTTTGCGAGTGCTATGACTCAAATCGAAAAGGAGGGCAGGGGCGTACTCCTCTATATGCGGCAGGAGGGGCGTGGAATAGGTTTAATAAATAAACTTAAAGCCTATGAACTTCAGGACAGGGGCATGGACACTCTTGAGGCTAATATCGCACTCGGTTTTCCGCCCGATATGCGTGAGTACTACATAGGGGCACAAATTCTCCGTGACCTCGGCTGTAAGACTCTCAGACTTCTGACTAACAACCCCGACAAAATTTACGGTCTTTCGGGTTTCGGCATGGAGATAAAGGAACGTGTGCCGATTCAGATGGATATGACCGACTATGACGGTTTTTACCTGAAAACCAAACAGAAAAAGATGGGACACCTGCTTGATTACTAAAGTTATAAATTTTATAATTTATAAAATTAAATAAAAAATAAAATTAAATTAAATAAAAAGGAGAATAACTATGAAAATTTTTGAGGGAAATTATATTCCGCAGGGTGTAAAAATAGGAATAATTGTCGCAAGATTTAACAGTTTCGTGACGGTAAAACTTCTTGACGGTGCGGTTGACACGCTCAAAAGGCACGGTGTGGACGACGATTCCATAGAAGTCGCATACGTCCCCGGGGCTTTTGAAATTCCGATTATCGCCAAAAAAATGGCTGAATCGGGCAAATATGACGCTGTAATCTGTCTTGGTGCCGTAATCAGGGGAAGTACTTCCCACTATGAACTTGTCTGCAATGAGTGTGCAAAGGGAATAGCACAGGTTTCGCTGAATACGGGCGTACCCGTGATGTTCGGGGTTGTGACTGCCGAAAATCTGGAGCAGGCTATAGACCGTGCAGGGGCAAAGTCGGGCAACAAGGGAAGCGAATGTGCAGAGGGTGCTATAGAGATGATAAATTTAATCAAAGGGCTTGGCGAGTGATGGCGGTACTCGTTTTTGACTACGACGGCACTGTCCACAACGCTATGAAAACCTATGCACCCGCTTTCCGAAATACTTGTGCTTGGCTTGCGGAAAACGGCTATATTCAGCCGAAAAATTACGCTGACAGCGATATAAGCCGTTGGCTCGGCTACAATTCACAGGATATGTGGAGTGCCTTTCAGCCCGATTTGAACCCCGAAATCCGTGAGAGGGCGAGAATAATGCTCGGTGAGGATATGGCAAGGCGTACCGAAAACGGTGAAGGTTCGCTGTATGATGGTGCGGGGGAAACTCTCGAAAAGCTCAGAAATTCGGGGAATACGCTTGTTTTTCTGAGCAATTGCAGACGGCACTACATGGAGAGACATACGAGAGTTTTCGGTCTCAATAAATATTTTGACTATTTCTACTGCTGTGAGGACTATAATTTTACTCCCAAATACGAAATTTTCAAGACAATCAGTACAGAAGTTAAAAGCGATAACTATATAGTTATTGGCGACAGATTCCACGATATAGAGGTCGCCGTGAAAAATCAAGTCCGTTCAATAGGCTGTCTGTACGGCTATGGTTCGGCGGAGGAGCTGAGCTTTGCGGATTTGCTTGTCAAAGATATTTCCGAAATTCCCTGTGCCGTTGATAAATTAGGACCGAGGAACTAAATCGGGGGTCTGGGGGTTTTTAACCCCCAGCATTAGGACCGAGGGTATAGTCAATTTAGAACTGGGGGACGCTGTCCCCCGGACCCCCTGTTTTAAGTCTAAGGGGCAGGGGGCTTTGCCCCCTGAACCCCCCACAAGGGGCTCCGCCCCTTGACCCCGCTGGGGGGAAGAATCCCCCCAGACCCCCCATGATTAACAAAAACCTAAAGAAGTCTGGCGGCTAAGTCCTCCAATTCACAAATAAAAAAAACAGTCCCTTTCGAGACTGCTTTTTTATTTTATTATTTAACCATATCCCTGACTTCCATAAGACAAAAGCCGAGGAGGTTCAGCCCACGCCATTTTTCGGGGTCGGTGCTGTCGGGATTCTTTGCGGACATCCCTATCCCCCATATGCGGTCATAGGGGCTTGCCTCCACAATCACCCTGCTGCCCGTATTCACAAGAAAATCCCTTATTTCGGGGTTCTGTGAGAATTTCGCAAAATTTCCACGTATCACTATATCGGTACGGTTTTCGTGCCAGATTTTCTCGTTGAAATTTTTAATCTTGCGTCCGAGAGCTTTGTACTGATTCGGGTGGGAGGCGTTCATTATTTCATTATAGACCTCCCCGTCGCCAAAGAGAATAGCTTTCTGAGCCATCATGTACTGCTCGGCGGTGTGGTACAAAACGCCGTCAACCGTGAAATTGCACTCGTACCACTGACTAAAACACTCCTTGCCGATTGAACCGTCCGCAGAGGGATTGTGTCCCCAAAAAAAGACGTATTTGAGCCTGTTTTCCGAGTCCATAAGTTTTTTTGCGTATTCAACGGAGTATTTCACAAGCACTCCCCTCCCCTGTTTTAATTTTAATTTATTTAATTTTAATAATTTTAATAATTCAATAATTTATATCTAATATTAAAAGCGTGTCAAACTGCGAATAAAAGACGTTATCCGAAAACTCTATCTTGCTCTTTTCGGAAATTTCCCATATATCGCCGTCATCGAACAGGCTTTTTATGGCGGTCTCGTAGGAATTTTCGTCGGCAAACATAAAAGCTATCCTGTGGTTTTCCCCGTTTTCAACGAATTTTTCCGTCATGTAGTCCACATCGTATTCGGTCAGGTAGCACCCGTTCACGACGTAATAATTCATGTCGAGACTGTCACAGGTCGGCACAAAATATTGATTTTCGTCAATAGTCCTGTCACGCAGGAGCATATCGTCGTTTATCAGGAAATATGAGTGCGACAGTGCATCGTTTTCAGCATCATCCCACGTCAGATCGAGCCAGTAATAATTGCCGTCAAGTAAAACATAGTTCCAGGAGTGTCTTCCCGTACTCGTTTCACCCGTGCAGAGACCGCTTTCAATGCCGAGTTTGCGTATAACGTACATAAACGCCTCCGTGTAGCCCTGACAGACCGCACTCCCGTTTACAAGACAGCCGTAAGCAGTCCCCCATATGCCACTGAAAGGCGACTCCGCACCCTCCGAGTCATAGACCGTATTTTCAACAATATAGTCGTGTACGAACAGGACTTTATCATAGTCAGAAGAACCCGCAGGAATTTGCGATATTATTTCATTTGCGGTGTTTTCGAGTTCGGCGAGCATTATAACGCAGTCCTGAGCGGAGTAGTCGTTCAGAATGTAGAAATCAATCTCCGTGTAGTCCGAACCCGTCGTGACAGCGTAGCCGTTCAGCCAGAAAAATTCGGGCTTTTCCATCTTGAAAATATTTATGCCCTCGTTTATTATTTCGAGGTCAATAAGACCGTCAAACCGCACTGTATGGTCAATACAGCTTATCTCCTGTGAGAGCTTTTCACAGATATTTTCGGGAGTGTACCCCGACACCGAGCTTGCTGTTTTGTCGGAAGTGTTTTCAAATGACGGAATTACTTTCTCAATGGCAGAACACGAACTTGCCATGAGACAAAAAGCTGCCGTGACAGCCATAAGCGTTTTGAAGTTTTTTACCATAGTTATCCCACACATTAAAATTTTTTTCTTTTTATAAATTCTTTATGAGCTTATATATTTTTCTGCTCAGTAATAATTATATCATGTGTTGTGTGAGAATGCAACAGTTTTACCAAATTATAATTTATTTTAGAATTATTTGAAGTCGGGGGAACTCCTCTTGTATCCTCATTGGGGGCTCCGCCCCCAGACCCCCGTCGGGGGGTGATTTGAAAATGGGGATACCCCATACCCCGCCCCCGAACCCCCCATGATTACTCCCACAGAGGAAACACCCTCCATAATTAAAAAAAACTTGAATAGTGGGAAAACTAAAAATATATAATCACGGGTTTCCAAAGGGGCTTTGCCCCTTTGGTAGGGGGCTTGGGGGGCAACGCCCCCCAAATTCCAAAGGGGCGAAGCCCCACAAAATCCGTCACACGTTATAAATCATTGCGGAATAGTCGGGTATGGGCCAGTGACTGCTCGGCATTATCCTCTCTATGGTGTCGGCGGTCGTACGCATACGCTCCATCTCGGCAAGTACTCTGTCGTGGAAAAACTCCGACTGTATGAGTATCTCCTTTATCTCACAAGCTTCATTTACAAGCGACTCAAGATTGTCGATAGAATCGTAAAAAGCATCACAGAGGTCGTTCAGTTTGGACGACATTTTCTGTTCGGTGTAAGAGGACAGTCCGACTTTATTTTTAATATCTATGGCGTTGCAGAGTTCGTGGACATAGCCGAGAGTAGCCGGGAGAAGCTGTTTTCTCGCCATCTCTATCATGGTGCGTGCTTCAATCCTGATAGTCTTTGAGTAAGTTTCAAGCAGGACTTCCGTCCTTGCTTGGAGTTCATTTTTTGTATATATTTTGAACTTTCTGAATATACGCATATTTTTTTCGTCGATGTAGTGCGGCATACAGTCCACCGTTGACGGGTAGTTCGGCAGACCCCTTTTTTCGGCTTCACGAATCCACTCCAGTGAATAGCCGTCCCCGTTGAAAATAATTCTCCTGTGTTCTTTCAGGACTTTTTTCATGAGTTTTTTGACTTCCGTGTCAAAATTTTCGGTATTTTTGAACGGCTTCAGAATTTCGGTGAACTGGCTGAGTTCCTCCGCAACTATAGTATTGAGAAGAGCGTTAGGGCAGGCTATGTTGTCGGACGAACCCACCATGCGAAATTCAAATCTGTTTCCCGTAAACGCAAAGGGGGAAGTCCTGTTTCTGTCGGTTGAATCTTTCGGGAAGGACGGCAGAGCGTTCACACCTATCTCAAAAGCCCGTGACTGCGTTTTGTATACGGAATCGTCCTCTATTGCTTTGAGTACAGCGTCCAGCTCCTCACCTAAAAACATTGAAACTATTGCGGGAGGTGCTTCATCTGCACCAAGCCTGTGGTCATTTCCTGCGGAGGCAGCCGAAATTCTCATAAGGTCGGAATACTCGTCAATTCCCTTTATCAATGCACAGAGAATAGTCAGAAATTGCAGATTTTCTATCGGAGTGTCACCAGGGTCAAGGAGATTCTGACCGTCATTTGTCATCATAGACCAGTTGTTGTGTTTACCCGAACCGTTCACGCCCTCAAAGGGTTTTTCGTGAAGTAGACACACAAGACCGTGACGGAGTGCCACTTTTTCCATGGTCTCCATGGCAAGCTCATTCTGGTCTGTACCCAGATTTGAAGTAGTGAATATGGGTGCCATCTCGTGCTGTGCGGGGGCTACTTCGTTGTGCTTGGTCTTTGAGTATATGCCCAATTTCCACAGTTCCTCGTCAAGTTCAGCCATATACTTTGCAATTCTCGGTTTCAGATTTGCAAAATACTGATCGTCAAGCTCCTGACCTTTGGGAGGTTTCGCACCAAAGAGCGTTCTGCCCGTCAGGATCAGATCTTCCCTCTGGTCGTACATTTTTTTATCTATAAGAAAATACTCCTGCTCCGCTCCCACTGTCGAGACAACTCTTGTCACGTTTTCATTGCCGAACAGTTTAAGAAATTCAACCGCAACTTTGCTGAGAGCGTCCATAGAACGCAACAACGGCGTTTTCTTGTCAAGAGTCTCCCCCGTGTAGGACAAAAACACTGTCGGGATATAGAGACTTCCCTCTTTTACAAAACAGTTTGAAGTCGGGTCCCATGCGGTGTAACCCCTTGCACTGCTCGTCTGTCTCAGTCCCCCTGACGGAAAAGACGATGCGTCGGGTTCACCCTTTACAAGCGATTTCCCCGAAAACTCCGTGATAGCCATTCCACCCTGTGCAGGAGCTATAAAAGAGTCGTGCTTTTCGGCTGTAGAACCCGTCAAGGGCTGAAACCAGTGTGTATAGTGTGTTGCACCCTTTTCTATTGCCCACTCCTTTATTGTATTTGCAACTATGTCCGCTGTGGTCATATCAAGCTGACTGCCGTTGTTTATGGTGTCCATAAGTGTCCTGTAGACGTTTTTCGGAAGTCTCGCTTTCATTTCCTTTTCACTGAAAACATTTTCTCCGAATATCTCCGTAATATCTTTTCCCATAAAAGTCTCCCCCATAAAAAAATTTTTATATTCAAGTCCGCACTCCCTTTTTCGGAGGGGAACCGAATCTGCGTTAAATAAATAAATAATAATATCTATTTCAGATACTTGCCGAGTACACGCCTTAGAAGCTGTGCAAATTCGTCTCTCACATATTTCGGTGAGAGTATCTCCATATCGTCCCCGAAACGCATTACCCATTCATAAAACTGCTTGTTCACTCCCGCATAGACCCTCACGATAACTCTGTCCGCATTTTTCGGGTCAGGTCGCATTGTGGAGTACCTGCCGAGTTTTTCAAGCATTTCGTCAAGGAGAGTTTTGTTGACAAGCAAAGTGACAGTCTCAAAGAAATCGGGCTCAAAGACGTTCACGACAAAAGCCCTGTCTTCGGGCAGTTCGGGTCTCTTCCCCGCACGCTCCCCCGCTGTTATATTTTTCATGCGGTCTATGCGGTAGGTTCGGAAAACTCCCTCCGTGACATTGTAACACCGCAAATAAAATCTCTCACTGAAATATCTGACTTTCAGCGGTATAACGTCACGGTTTTTTGTGTAGTAGATCATCTTTCTGTCGGTGTTGAACTTGCCGTAGTCAAAAACAATTTTCCGCCTCTGTTCTATTATACTGTAGATATTTTCCAGATTTTCAAGAATATCAAGGGACGGTATGCCTATGTCGTTCAGGGAAATTCTCCTTATAAGCTGTCTCGTCTCGTTCTCGGAACACATTCCCTCAAACTTTTTTATAAATCTCTGTTTCTGCTGTGGACTCAAAAACTTGCTAACTGAAACGGCATCGGTGACAAATCTTATCTCGTTAAATGTAAAACCTTTTCTGCAAAGTCTGTAACAGGCTGTGTTGTGGCTTCCGTAAGAAATTTCAATGTCATTGCCCATTGCAATAAGTCTGTCTATGTCACGCCTTATCGTAACGGCGGAGACGTTCTCCATGCCCGAATTTTCAAACAGATAATTCTGTATATCCCTGACGGAGACGGCGTGGGAACTGTCCGTGCGTGTACTCAAACAGCGGAATATATGTATAATCCTCTCGTGGTCCATAATGTTATGCTGTCTCTATGCTGCCGGCGGTGCAAAGTTTCAACTTTGCGACAGCTTCCTCTCTCATCTTGTATTTGAGTATCTTTCCCGCCGCATTCATCGGGAACTTGTCAACAAAATCAACGTATTTCGGACACTTGCTCCTTGACATTCTCGCTATGCAGAAATCTCTTATCTCTTTTTTTGTAGCCTTTGCACCGTCCTGCAAAACTATGCAAGCCATTATCTCCTCACCGTAATCCTTATCGGGTACTCCTATGACCTGAACGTCCTTTACTTTCGGGTGGGTGTAGAGGAAGTCCTCAATCTCTTTCGGGTAGATGTTCTCACCGCCCCTTATTACCATGTCCTTTATCCTGCCTGTGATTTTATAGTAGCCGTCTGAGGAACGTTTTCTTGCAAGGTCTCCCGTGTGAAGCCAGCCCTCCGAATCTATAACGGACGCTGTAGCTTCGGGCATTTTGTAGTACCCTTTCATTATATTATATCCCCTTGCGACAAATTCTCCGTCGGTGTCGTCGGGTAGCTCCTGATTTGTCTCGGGGTCTACTATCTTGCACTCCACCCCGAAAATAGGTTCCCCGACAGTGTTCACCCTCTGTTCAATTGAATCTGTAGTCTTGCTCATAGTTATGGCGGGGGAAGCCTCTGTCTGTCCGTAAGTTATACATATCTCGTTCATGTGCATCTTCTCAATGACTTCCTGTATAGTCTTTACGGGACACGGTGACCCCGCCATTATTCCCGTTCTCATGTGTGAGAAATCTGTCTTTGCAAAGTCTCTGTGACTTAACATTGCTATGAACATTGTCGGGACACCGTGGAAACAGGTTATCTTCTCACTGTTTATACAGCTTAAACCTGTTCTCGGTAAAAATCTCGTTATCGGCAACATTGTTGTGCCGTGTGTCATAGAGGCTGTCATTGCAAGAACCATTCCGAGACAGTGGAACATCGGCACTTGTATCATCATTCTGTCCGCCGTTGACAAGTCCATGCAGTCCCCTATAGCCTTGCCGTTGTTGACAACGTTGTAATGTGTCAGCATAACGCCCTTCGGGAAACCTGTCGTGCCTGAAGTGTACTGCATATTGCAGACATCGTGAATATCTATAGTCCTCCTGACCGTCTCAACGGCTATGTACGGAACGCTTTTTGACATCTCTATAGCCTGCTCCCATGTGTAACACCCCCTGTTTTCGGAGTTCACTGTTATGATATTTCTGAGATAGGGCAGTCTCTCCGACCTTAGATTTCCCGTCTCACAAGTCTCAAGTTCGGGACAGATTTCCTTTATTATTTCAATATAGTCTATATTTCTGATACCGTCTATCATGACAAGTGTCATAGTGTCGGACTGTTTCAGCAGATATTCAACTTCGTGTACCCTGTACTCGCTGTTCATTGTGACAAGTACCGCACCTATTTTTGTGACCGCCCAGAAAGTTATATACCACTGCGGAACATTTGTAGCCCATATTGCAACATGGTCTCCCTTTTTTACTCCCATTGCAATCAAAGAGCGTGCAAAAGTGTCCACATCGTCACGAAATTCGGGGTAAGTCCTTGTGTAGTCGAGTTCGGTATATCTGAAAGCGTACTGGTTCGGAAACTGGTCACATATCCTGTCGAGAACGTCCGGAAATGTGTAATTTATAATTCTCTCCTTTGGCCACGGGTAAGAACCGTCTCCCCTTATGCTCTTCTGGAGAGGGTGCTTGTATTTTGTCACATACGGGAACATATATTGCGAAAACTGCGGAACTGCTATCCCTGCCTCACTCAGTTCGGGAGTCCATTTTCTGAGCCATTCAAGAGATATATAGCCGTCATAGCCTATACTTATAAGTGATTCGACCATATCCGTGACGGGAATGTCACCGCTTCCCATCATGCAGTAACTCACTCTGCCGTCTTTATCAATTACGCTGTCCTTTGCGTGTACATATTTTATATACTCACCTATATTTGCGACAGTCTCTTCGGGAGTCTCCCCTGCATACCTGTAGGGGTGGTGCATATCCCACAGAACTCCCACTTTACGGCTGTTTACGCTCTCTATAACTCCCGCAAGACGCTTTGTATCGCAGTAAACGCCGTTTGTCTCCACGACAAGAGTTGTATTGTACTCCTCCGCAATCGGAACAAGTTTTTTGAGCGTTTCGGCTATGTAAAAATCGTCAACTTCACCGTCGGGTTTCGGGAGCAAATCCGCAAGTACTCTCACATATGATGCACCGATTTTCTGTGCAAGACGTGCGTAACTCTGCACTTCAAGATAAATTTCGTCAAATTTGTCTCTGAATTTCAGACACGCCCCCGATGTTATACATGGTATCTCAAGACCGAGTGAACAGAGTTTCTCAGCAGATGCTTCCGTATGACTTTCGGAAAACGGCTGATTTTTGGAAAAAATATCCCTCCCGAACCCTCTCAGCTCAATTCCCCTGAATCCGAAGTCCTTTGCCATTGAGCATATCTCGTTCCAAGAAAGCTCCGGACACGCAAGTGTAGAAAAACTTATCTTCAAAAATATCATTCCTCACAATAAAATAATTTCAGATATTCTACTATTATATCATAAGATACGGAAAAAAGCAAGTATATTTTTTATTGTGGGATTTTTGAGGGACTTTTTTGACTTGTTAGCTGTTGGGGAACTCCGCCCATTTGAAATATTGGGGGCGTTGCCCCCCAAGCCCCCCATTAACGATTAGGGGCAGGGGGCTTCGCCCCCTGAACCCCCATTGGGGGCTCTGCCCCCAAACCCCCGTCGGGGGGAAGTATCCCCCCGAACCCCCCATGATGTAAACTCATACAGTTTCAACACCCTCTCCCCTCCCCTATTTATTTTCGATTTATTTTTGAGTTGTATTGACTTTTTTGGATTTGTGTGTTACAATATGGTATGAGGATTCTTGATTCTCTAAAAAAACTATAAACAAAAAAGCTGTGGCTTGCCACTTGACATACATATTAAGGAGAACTTATGGAAAATTACAGTCAGTTTATGGAGAGAATAAATTCATTTGAGATCTCTGATTCCGTATTCTGCGAGGGCGATTTCTCTCCCGACAAATCCCTTGCAATGAAAGTGAACAGGGGCAACAGATTCAGCGGTTTCTACGGTGATACCGTATTGTTTGAACTCGGCAACTTTGAAAAGGCTCTCACAGCCGACATCGTTCACGCCCTCTACGCCGAAACCCCCGAGTGTTTCAGCGAGAGAATCTGGGCAGACACGTTCCACGTCACCCTCCACGACCTGAGCAGTTCGTCAATACCCGACAAAGCCGTGAACGAGGCTTATCTCAACAGGCGTGTCCTGAACGAAATACTTCTGCGTACAAATATCCAGCACCAGACTATCGAAATGCAGAGCAGAGCTATTTTCAACATGGTGAACACAAGTCTTGTTATGGGACTGTACCCCGTCAGCGAGAGGGAGTATGAAAAACTCATGGAGCTGTATAATATAATAGATGAGGTGAAACAGCTGACCTACCCTCTCACACCGCACATAACTCTCGCCTACTACAGCATAAACGGCTTTACGGAAAATTCCGTCAAACGCCTTGAAGCGGTCATAAAAGAGCTGAATAAAAGTTCTTTCAGCATAACTCTCGACACTCACAGGCTTTTTTACAAGCACTTCAACAGCATGAACGACTACATGACTATAATGCGTATAGTCCACTGACAAAACGTCGGTAACGGAACGCAAAAAAGCGTTTCCTTACTATATATTTATATTTACAATCTATATATTTATTATCAAGGAGGTAAAAAACAATGGCACAGATTACAAAAGACACAAAAATCGGGGAACTTCTCGAAATAGACGTTGACAATGTAGCACCCGTTCTCCTCAGCATCGGTATGCACTGTCTCGGCTGCCCGTCCTCACAGATGGAGACTATCGGGGAAGCTGCCGCTGTCCACGGAATAGATGCGGACGAACTTGTCAAGACAATCAACGAAAAAATCGCCGACAAATAATCACGGACTTCATTTATCCGTTGAGTAAATCAGGAGACTGCCGAAGGGTTCCAAACCCCGACAGTCTCTTTTTTCGTTTCACTCCATTATTTTTATTATTTTATACTGCTTATTCGGTATGCACCGTCTCTCTGTACGTCCTCACAGATGTTCACGGAGCAGTGCGGACGAAATTATTAAGACAGTCAACAAAAAAATCGTCGAAAAGTAATCACGGACTTCATTTATCCGTTTAGTACATTAAGAGACTGCCAGAGAGTTCCAAACCCCGACAGTCTCTTTTTTCGTTTCTCTCTATTATTTTTATTATTTTCTACTGCTTGTTAAGAGTGTAAATAATAAATTTCATTATTAGTATATAAATTACTGAATGTAATATATTGAAATAAAAAATAATAATTACAGAGAATTAAAAAATATTCTGCAAAACAGTTTGCAAGTGTGAAAATTACCATAAAACAGGGAAAAATCAGAGGCATTCAGGCAAATTTATACAAATTGTGAACTTTTTGTAAACTTTAGTGAAAACCTATTGACATTTGCAAAAGTATGGTGTATTATATACTCATAGGATAAAACAAATCCTGAAATCAAAAAAATAAAGCAAAATTTATACAAGCAGTAGATAATACACAGAATAAAACAAAATATACAATCTGTATATTATCCTGCCGAAATTTACAAAGAGGTGACTATTATGAAATTTAACTTCAAAAGAACTATTGCTTCCCTGCTCGCTATGGCGATGACAGCAACAACAGCTCCGGAAATCATTTCCGCAATCCCGGCTAAGGCTTCAAGCGTGACAGTTGCTCACGGTGCAAACGATGCAAATGACTATTTCGGCAACCAGGTTCAGAACGGTGACTACGGCAAGTTCTACAGTGCTATGGAGCAGATGTATCAGGACGGCACTCTCGCAGAGGGCAATGACCTCGAACTCATAAGTGCAGGATACTTCACTCAGGATCAGGTAGCCGGCTTTATGAACGGTGACTCAAATATCCTCAACGTATTCGGTGCTGCAAGAGACGCTTTCAGCTTTGACCACGCTAATATTTTCTATGTTGACTGGTCCGCTTTCTCAATCAGAATTACAAAAAACTCAAAGGGTGAGTACAAGTTCTACATGGGTTCGGGCAGACGCAACGACTACAGAAATGCTTCTTTCGCAAGTGCAGAGGAAGTCCTGAACGCTATAGATACTTATAACAGTGCGTTTTCGGATGCTCTCTCGGAAGTAAACAGTAGTGCAGAGAGCAGTTCCGTCAAGGATATAGTTGAGGCAGCTCACGACTACGTTACAAAGCACGTCTCCTACAGACTTGAAAATAAATTCAAGAGTGGCGACAAGAGAGTTGAGTCCATAAGAACAGCTTACGGTGCTCTCGTAAATCAGAGAGCTGTCTGTGAGGGCTACGCAAGACTTTTCAAGGCTATCATGGATGCAGAGGGTATCCCGTGTGTACTCGTTCAGGGTGCTTACAGACCTACTCCCGAATCCTATGAACTTCATATGTGGGCATACGTTCAGATAGACGGCAGTTGGTACGGCGTTGATCCGACTATAGACGATCCGACAAACAGCAAGAAATTCCAGCAAGATCCCAACGATGTTGGTGTTGACGGCTATGAGAACCACGAGTATCTCATGAAGGGCGACAACAAGATGGCTGTCAAGTACGCTCCCAGCGGTATCGTTTCGGAGTCGAACTACGAGTTCAAATATCCCAAGCTCAACTATGACAACTACGGCAATGAAGTCGTCTACAACACAAACGGTCTTGTAGTTACGCTTGAGGAGGGAACACAGCAGGAAGGCGAGAAGTGCGGAGTTTTCAAGATAAGCTACAAGGGCATGGGACTTAAAGCCGCAAGAGATGCAGGTTACAACTTCCTGTATGACTGCTTTGTTGAAAGAGGCGGTGTGGCAAGTAAGAGCCAGAGTTCAAGTAAAAAAGATAAGTCCTATGACCAGCTTGTTGCAGAGGCAGGAATCGGCGACCTTGCATGGACAGGATTTATGTTCATGGGTACAGGCGTTCAGGAACCCCCGCTTTTCAACAGTGACGGAGATGCAGAAGGTATTGATTTCTATGACACTCCCGACCACTTTGTTATCAAGCTCCCGCAGACACCTTATGTAAAATTTGCTGTTACAAAACTTGAACCCGAAGTTACATATGAAGACAAACAGACAGGCGGTAAAATATATGACAACGTTTTCAAGGGTACACCGGAGGATCTGCTTGCAACAACTGATGCGGTATTCAACGAAAACGGAATGTACAAAGCTCCCCCGTATCCGAAAGATGTTACTCCCGGACTTACAAGCGCACTCCTCATTGACGACGGCAAGCGTGAAATAAGTGCAACATTTGACCAGAAAATGTACATTGATGGAGATTATCTTGGTGAGAACGACGGAAGACTCTCTCTCAGGGTTGATATTCAGGATATGTACGATATTCAGAACACCTCCGGATTTGAACACAGCAAGTTTGAAAATTTCAGGCTCATACTTGAAGACGGCACAGTTACCGAACCCATATCCTGCGATGTAAGGTTCATAGACAAGAAGGCAGACCAGTACAACACCTCCGAAGTTATGCTGACAGAGTATGAAGAGTACACAAGAACATTTGACGGTGTTGCTCCGAGTGAATATGACGGTCAGACAATAATCGGCTACAAGTTTGACTTCACACCGAGTACAATGTACGCTGACGACAACATCTTCTACGAGTTTGATGTAAAAGGTATCAAGGCAGGAAGTATAAAAGTCACTTACCACGAGATGGATTCCCATACAGGAGAGTATCTGCCCGAAGAGAAGTATGCGATGGTAGAGGGCAAAGAGCCTATAGCTATCAGCTTCCTCGCAGCCCACAGATGTGCAGCTCACGCTTTCCAGTCACAGGGTTACGATTGGAACGTATTCGGCAAACCCACTCTCATGGACGACCTCGACGGCGTTGATTTCAGCCAGTGGAAACTCTCAGGCGACACGGACGGTCTCTCCGACACGGACAATGTAGCCGATGCTCTCAAAGACCTCACCCACAGAATGGTTCTTGTCGCTACAGATGCAAACGATGAGCAGAAAGACCAGATGAACGACCTCCTTGAAACAGAGGGCAACGGCGGTCTCGGAGACCTCAAAGCAGGTGCAGACCTCTCAAATGCAGAGTACTACAACATCAACCTCACACTCTGTAAGTCACAGATAGTAAGCACAGGTCAGGCAGTCCGTGTAACTCTCGGATTCCCGGCAGGATATGGTCCGAATGATGCGGGCAAAACTTTCAAGGTTTACCACTTCAAAAAGGACGACAAGGGCAATATTGTAGGCGTAAACGAAATTCCTTGCGAAATCACTCCCTACGGTCTGGTTGTATGGTGCGACTCGTTCAGCCCGTTCGCAATAGTTCCGATTGACATATCGGACGTTGTTGAAAATGAAAGCGTATCACCTGCTGTAAAGAACGCTCTCCTTGAAACTGCAAAGCAGAGAACTCTCACATTCAAGACTTCCGTACCCGGCGGTAAGATAAGTGCTACGGAACTTGAGCCGACAGTGAAAAACGGACGCTCCACAATAGACAGCGGTACTATAGTAGTCGAGACAGGCGATGTCGCTACTATCACTCTCACACCCGACGAAGGCTACTCCATAGACGACATAACAATAGGCGGAGTTACCTACACGGAGAATACAGAGGGCGTAAAAGTAGAGGGCGATTCTACAATCATAGAGCTTCCCTATACGGCACTTGCAGAGGGTTCATCTTCAATAGTAGACGTTTCTTTCGCAGTTGACAGCAAGAAGTCAAGCGAGGACGAGGTGAACGTAAAGCCCGAAGTTCCCAAGATAGTTGAGGATTATGAGGTTGACGAGAACAACCAGAGACCCGATGCTATGACGACTACTACCACAACTACCACGACAACTACTACCACAACAACTACCACAACAACGACTACAACAACACAGGAAGATACAGATACGGATAAAGACACAGACACAGAAACTCAGACACAGACACAGCCTACAACACAGTCCACAAAAAAGACTACCACTACCACCACGACAACACAGCCTCCCGTAAGAGACAAGGGTGAGTTCTTAGGTCACAGCGTTACAATCGGCAGCAAGCTCGGTCTCAACTTCTTTGTGAGAATCCCCGATGCAGATGTAAAGGACAAAAACAAAACAAGCTTGACTTTCACATTCCTTGACGGTACTCCCTCACAGACAGTTTCCCTCACAGATGCAATATCTGCCGGTGAATACGGAAACAACGTCTACAAATTTGAGTGCCTGATACCTCCGAAAGATATCGGACTTCAGGTAATAGCACAGCTCAACCTCAGTGACGGCGAGATGGGTGTAAGAAATACATTCTCAATATCCGACTACGTAAAGAAACTTGAGACAGAGGAGAGCGACAGTCTGAACTCAAATAAGATTTCACCTCTTCAGAATGTCGTTGACGCTCTTGTTGACTACGGCAACGTTTCAAACGAATTTTTCAGCGGTTCAAACAACATAGGTCCCGACCCCGAAAGAGATGCGGTTACTGTTGACAAGATAGTTGAGGAAATCGCAGAGGAAAAAGACAGCTCGGAGATAGTAAAGCCCGAACTTCCCAAGAAACCCGCAGCTACAGACAACAAAAAGGTTACTGTTTACGACAAGGTGAACTACTACGGTTCAAGCCTTCTCCTGAAAGATGAGACTACTCTCCGCCACTACTTCACTCTCGCTGACGGCGTAAGTGCAGAAGACATAACAGTAAAGAGCGGTTCACACACTCTCACTCTCACACAGAAACTCGACTCTCACGGAAATCCCACAGATTTCTACTATGTTGACTTTGCAGGCATAACTGCAAACGACCTCGCAAAGAGCAAGGAAGTTACGGTTACGGCAGAAGGTGCAGCAGATGAGATGACAATCAAGTACAGCCCGATGAGCTACGTTTACACAGTCCTCAGCGACAAGAACGCCGACAGCAGACTCACAGCACTGTGCAAGTCCCTCTACGTATACAACCAGACTGCAAAGGCTTACGCAAAAACTCTCAAAAAATAAGTTTAGTCGCACGACATAACCGAAAACGACAATAACAGCAAAAATTGTACGCTCCTCCTGAAAACGGGGGAGTGTACATAGAAAAGGAGCAAACACTATGAAAGAAAAATACACCATTCCCACAATGGAAATAGTAGCATTCGACTGTGAAGATGTCATAACAACAAGCGTTATCGAGGACCCCACCGAACCCCCGACAGTTCCCCTTGAAAACCAAGAGACACCGGTGGTATAATACGACATAAAAAAGCGTCTCCCGAAAAAACGGGAGACGTATTTGTTTAATCATTACAGGAAGGAGTTCTTTTATGAATATTTTTAGAAAAAGTTATTTGAGTTATTTATTTATTCCGACTGTCACGGCGTTACTGCTCTGTAGCTGTAGCGGGAATACTTCGTCCGACACGTCAGATATTGTTTCCAAAGAGACAAGCACCACGACGACAACAGTGACAACAAGTTCCGAAAGTCCGCAGACTGAGACAGAGACTTCCGCAGAAAGTTCGTCCGGTGAGACAACCAAAGCAACTAATACCGCAAAGACGACTGCCACTACCACAGAGAGCAAGGACGGTACGGCACAGAGTTCCTCCGATACGGCTAAAACGGGACAGGAAAATTCCGACAGTTCCGAAATTTCAGAAAATGAAGAGACCGAAATTTCTTTAGAGGACGAGGAGCTGAGCATAGAAGTCGAACCCGAAAGTGTCCCCGATTCGGACTCCGAAACAGAAACAGAAACAGAACCCGAAACCGATACGGAAAACGAGACCGACCCCGACCCCGATTTGTCACAGTCCGACAGCGAACCCGAAGAGATAGAACTGCCGTTTATACCCGTCGACTAAGATTTTATAAATAAAATAAATAAATAAATAAAGAAATAAATATGTAAACGTTCCGTGACGGCATCAGACAGGAACGTTTACCGGATTGAAAGCTTACCGGTTAGCAGTGTCGTAGGCGATTTCGCTGTCCTTTCTGAACAGGAGCGAAATGCACCATACGGCAGAAATTGCGACAAGGATATATAAAGTCCTTGCGATGAGGCTTCCCGCACCGCCGAACATCCACGCAATAAGGTCAAGCTCGAAAATGCCGACCAGTCCCCAGTTTATCCCGCCTATAATCAGCAGAATAAGAGCAAGTTTGTCCCACATATTGCGAACACCTCTGAATTTGAAATATTTGAAATAAATTTGCACGCTGTTGTGAGTGAAACACAATGAGCGTCTGAAAATATTATAGCTTTTTGAGTGAAAAATATTCAGGAAAATTCAGGAAATTTAATAAAAAATAATAATTTTATAATAAATAAAAATAAAAAAACAGCGGCAGTCCGAAACTCCGCTGTTTTTTTATTCGTCTAAACCCTGTCTCAACTCGGATTAGTCGCTGATATAGGGCAAAAGAGCTATGTGTCTTGCTTTCTTTATTGCACCCGTCAGCTCTCTCTGGTGGAAAGCACAGGTTCCCGTAACACGTCTGGGGAGAATTTTAGCTCTCTCGGTCATGCACTTTCTGAGTCTTGCAAGGTCTTTGTAGTCAATTCTCTCGATTCTGTCCGCACAGAACATACAAACCTTCTTGCGGGGCTTTTTCGAGGGACGTGGACTTTTTTCCTTATCCGCAGGCATTTTCAATCCTCCAATCTTGAATATATTAAATTAAAATTAAAATTAAAAATTAAAACATGAGCCGTGCCGTTAAAGACACTGTTTTCGGGTTTTCGGGTTTTCAGAACGGAACGTTGTCCTCACTTATTACGTCCTCAAAGTCGCTGAAATTTCCGTATGACATGGAGTCACCCGAATTTCCGTTTGCGTTGTCGTAATTTCCCCTCCGTGGTTCACTCTGAGCACCGTAGGAACTTCCGCTTGCGTTGTCGTAACCACCGCTCTGAGAGTTGTAAGAACTGCCGTTTGCGTTGCCGTAACCGCTCTTACGGGGTTGTTCGCCCTGTTGTGAGCCGTAAGAACCGCCGCTGCGGTTTGAGTAACCGCCGCCGCCGTAGTTTCCGTAACCGCCGTAATTTCCGTCCTGCTGACCGGAGTAAGAAGAACCTCCGTTCATCTCTCTCTTTGAGCCTGTAAATTCAACGTTGTCGACATTCACATCTGTTGTGTAGTGGGTGACATCGGGGTAATTTCTGTCCTGATAGCTTCCCGTCCGCAAAGTACCCTCCACCATTATCATATTGCCTTTGTTGAAATACTTTGACACAAATTCGGCAGTCTGTGCCCATGCGATGCAGTTTATGAAGTCCGCCTGTCTCTCACCCGTGTTCTTGTCGACATAGTTCCTGTTTACTGCGACTCTGAACCTGCATGAAGAGATACCGCTCTGAGTCTGTCTGAATTCGGGGTCAGCCGTAAGTCTGCCCATTAGGATAACTTTGTTCATAGGTTGATACCTCCTGACGGCAAATCACTCAATTACAGTGATGAGTGAACGCAGTACACCGTCTGAAATGTTGAAACGTCTTGACAGTTCGTTCGGGTAGTCGGGTTTGGAGACAAATCTGTAGATTACATAGTAGCCCTCTGTCTCGTCGTTAATCGGATAGGCGAGCTTTCTCTTTCCCCAGTCCTCGTTCACCTCAACATTTTCAGCGTGCCTCTGGATTCTCTCAGCGAACTTTTTTACAAGCTCTCTCATTGACTCCTCGCCGTTTTTCAGGCTGAAAACCGCCATAGCCTCATATTTTGAGGATAACTTAGCCATTTAACACACCTCCTTCTGGATTCTGCCCGACTTTCAGGACGGGCAAGGATACTTGGATATACTTAAAACAGCACTCCTCTCTTTTCGGGAGTGCCTTAAAATTATACCACATTTCGGAACGCTTGTCAACCCCGCTTTGATATATTTTTTTTATTTTACTATTTCCACGCTTTTTTCAAGCCGTTGACCTGTGATATGGGAAATTGTAAAAAAAATATTGACATATGAGTGAAAAAGGTGTAGAATATAGATATACTGCAAAGGCAGATTGGTGCGATAGGAGCATTGAAATGCAAAATTCATTAAAAAAGAAAACGAACCTTGCACTGATTCTGATGACGGCAATTCTGACTGCGGTGAGTTTTATACTGTCGGGAGTTTGTGTCGGCTTGACCGCAAAGCGTTTTCAGACCGCCTCGGCACGCTCTGCTACGGAATTTTGTCGTCTTACCATAGATGCCGACAGTGCAAGAGATTACATGATTTCGAGAAAAACAGACAGTGACTATGACGAAATACTTGGCAGGATAGAGAGTTACAGGGAGAGTACGGACGGACTTGTCGGGAGAATATCACTTATAAGCTACGGAAATACAACTGCCGTGTGCATTTTCGACACGGGCGGTGAGAGTTTGGGCAAAAAAATCCCGTATGACAATTACACAAAAAATATCAAGGCGGAACTCATAAACAACAGAAATTCTTTCAGCGTTTTCAGGGGCGGGAGAGTTATTTCGTTTAGTCCCCTCAGAACTATTGACGATATGCCTGCGGGTTACGTTGTTGCGGAGTCGGGGACGCTTATCCCTAAAAAATACATTCCGCTTGCTGTGGGAGTGTTCCTGACGTTGGCAATTATCGGGACTGTTATGGCTTATTTAATTGCAAGGTACATAGACAGAAATATTTTTTATCCCATAGAGAATATAACAGGGGAACTGTCGGGTTCGGGTGTTAAACTAAAAGACAAATCGGAGGAATTTTCGGAGATAGACCTTCTGGGGAGTGCCGTTGACTCAATGCTCGATCTGGTCAGCAGCGGCAGGGAAAACCTTTCAAGGGCTATATATGACGCAAATCACGACGGTATGACACAGGTTTTCAACAAGAGGTGCTACAGCTCTATGGAGAACAGTTTCAGAAATCTTAATTCAATATGCGTTATATATTTTGACGTGAACAATCTGAAACTTATGAATGACACTCTTGGTCACGAAAACGGCGATATAGTCATAAAGAGGAGTGCGGACTACATAAGGAGTTTTATGAAAGAGGACGACTGTTGTTTCAGAATGGGCGGTGACGAATTTCTGCTTATTATGCGGGGGTGTAGTTTCAGGAGAATAGACTCCGTTGTCAGCAAGCTCGACAGCGACTCTCCGTATCTGCTGAACGATGATGAAATAAGGTGTTCCATATCATACGGCTACGCCTACGCAAAGGGAGTTTACTCCTATGAACAGCTTCTCTCTGAGGCTGAAGAGCATATGTACTCCAAAAAAACTCAGATAAAGAGAATCCTGAATATGCCCGACAGGTAAACCGAATACATAACGGAAAAGGAGTTTTTCTGTTGATATGATAAAAAATGATTTTAACAATTACAGCAAGAAATCAGGCAGGACAAGAAAATTCCGTATATCGGACATGGGAATCAGACAGAGATTTTTTTTGCCTGTGTTTGTCACGGCAATCAGTGCGTTGGTGACAGCGGGAGTTATGATATGGAGTTTGTACGGGCTGTCCGCTGTGTACAAGGACAGTGCGGAGGAGAATATAATAACTTCCTCCGAACAGATAATATCAATGGCTGTCGACAGCGGGGTATCTGTCGCAAGAAATATATACTCAAACGAAATACTGTACAAGTTTCTCGACGGGAATTACAGTTCCCCGTCTGAATATTATGATGCTTACTCAAAAATTCAGGAGAGCAGTCCTAATCTTATGTCCGAATCAAACGCCGTCAGGAATTTCAAGATTTACACCGAAAATCCCTCTGTTATTTCTGGAGGAGTTATAAACTCCCTCTCTGAAACTGCGGAGGAGGACTGGCTTCTGAATTACAAAAAGACGGGTAAGCCGATAAGTATGTACTGCGACTCCGTGACAGACAGTCTTTACATCACAAGAGAACTCGATTTTATAAACCTAAAGAACGGAAAGGCGTATGTCAGAGTTGAGATGGACACGGACGTTATTGACAATGCTCTCGACAACCTCAATTTCAACGGCGATTTCTACATTGTAAACGGCGGGACTGTCCTATACGGCAATTCGCACGAACAAGACGACGAACAGATAGCTGTGACACAGGATTTCAGGGGGTACACAAGAAATTTCTATTCGGCAGATTTGGAATTTTACGCTAAGAGTTCTGAGCTGAAACTGTCCTTTGTGCGGAAAATCCTGCTCCTGATTTCGGTTGCAATTCTACTGTCGGGTGCAGTCTGTGCAAGGGTTCTCTGTGCCGACATTCTGAAGAGAGTCAGAATTGCACATCTTGAGTTTGAAAACAGCGGTAATCTTATAAATATCGACACAAGCCGTACAGGTCTTGACGAAATAGGAAGTCTGATAAATATGGGAGTAAAAATTTCGGAAAAACTGTCCTCTACAAGTCTGCAAAACGAGATGAGCAATGAGGACCTGTTCAGGAAAAATGAGGGCTACAGAAAATTATTTGAAATGGCTGTACGTCAGGACGCTGATATAGCTATGCACGAAAAATATCTTGAAATAAGTCCGCATAAATATGTTGACAGAATACCTTTTGGTGAGGAGTTGAAACTTATGAAAGGTGTCTGTGAGAAGTGCGTGCCTGATTGCGTTTTTGATGTGGGTGACGGCGTTCCGCAGGATGTACCCGTGCCCGCTTACTGTCTCGCTCTGCTTGCGGACGACATCTGTGAGAGCTGTGAGACTTCCGAAATAGAGATACGGCAGTGCGAGGACGGCAGGACGGAAATGTCTTTCAGAAATAAAAAGCCCCTCTCACAGGCAAAGGAGCTGAAACTTCTTGCGATTTTTGAGGACAGCAATGTCGCTGAGGAGTACGGTTTCTATCATGCGGGAATGTACAACGTTTATCTGAGATTCAAATTCTGTTTCGGCGACAGCGGTGACATCGCAATTCAAAACAAAGATAACTACGAAATAAAATTCTACATCGATTTCGACAAGTACAATTGACACAGGGAGATTGAACATATATGAAAATTAAATTTGACATAAGAAAAATTTCAAAGATGACTGCTATTGTTCTCGCTTTGGGAACTGTAATTGCAACAACAGGTTGCGGTGAGAACAAGCCAAAGACTGACGGAGAACCTCAGTATGAGGAAATACGGAAATATACGGGCTTTTTCGGTTCAAACGGAAGCAATATGTCCGATGACAACGAAATAAGAAACATTATAGCCGTTCAGACGGGAGCTATGTGCGTTGAGGACAAAGTGAGCGGTGAGAGTGACGAGACAAAAGTTGTCAGCGACATGATTGCATCGGGAAACTATCCCGACTTTGTTTCCCCCGACGCATCAAATTATCAGAGAATGGTCAAGGCGGGGGCTTTTATTCCCATTGATTCGTACTGGGATGACTACCCCAATCTGAAAAATTATTTTACGGAAGAGGAGTGGGACAGGATTCGTGAGGAGGACGGTCACATATATATAGTGCCGCAATTCTCAAACTGCTATATGCAGGACACGAGTACCTACCACAATGACGAGGCTTTCTGGATACAGGTAAAAGTTCTTGAGTGGGCGGGTTACCCCGAAATAGAGACTCTTGACGAATACTTCAATCTGATTGAGGAATATATAAAGGCAAATCCCACAGATCAGAACGGTGAACCCTATATAGGCTATGAAATTTTAGCCAATGACTCCATGTTCTTTTCACTGGACAATCCCCCGATGTTCCTTGACGGCTATCCGAATGACGGCTGTTGTATAGTCAACCCCGAGACGCTTCAGGCGGAGGACTACAATTTGTCCCCGACAGCGGAAAAGTGGTTCAGAAAGCTGAATGAGGAGTACAAAAAGGGTATCGTGGACAAAGACTGTTTTCTTATGACTACGGAGCAATATTATGAAAAACTGGCAACGGGGAGAGTTCTCGGTATGACAGACCAGTACTGGAATTTCAACAACAGTGTGAAAAATCTGTCCTCGGACTGCACATATATCCCCCTCGGACCTGTCATTGAGGAGGGAATTGAAGAGCATTACCACTCACGGACTGCCTTTAACGGCTCAACTGGTGTCGGTATAACCGTAAGCTGTACAGACCCCGAGGGAGCTGTTAAATTCCTGAACGATTTGCTGTCCCCCGAAATTTTAACCCTGAGATTCTGGGGAGTTGAGGGAGTTGACTACACTGTCGGTGAGGACGGTATTTTCTACCAGACCGACGAGCAGAGAGTGCAGTGGAGAGACACGGACTACGCAAAAAATCATATCTGTCTTTACTCCTATTTTCCGTACTACTGGGGAATGGATCAGGACGGCATAAATGCCTACTGTTCGTCCTATCAGCCACAGGAGTTCTATAAGACACTGAGTGAAGATGTGAAAAAATGTTTTGACGCATACGGTGTGAGGACTTACGTTGAAATGCTCAACGATGCCCCCGACAACCCCGACTGGTATCCGATGTGGTCTTATTCAAGCACGCTGACAGGCGAGACGGAAGCGGGGAATGTCATGAACGAGATAGAACAGGCTAAGCACGAGTATCTCCCACAGCTTGTTATGGCTGAGGATTTCGACTCCCTCTGGAACGAGTACACGGAATATTATTCAAATATTGACTCACAGGTCTATTTTGACGAACTAACGGCGGAAGTCCGCAGAAGAATGGGAAAATAAAATTGTGGGATGTCTTTCCCCATTAAGTAACAGTAAAACTTGACTGAGTCCATCATGGGGGGTCTGGGGGGATTCTTCCCCCCAGCGGGGTCAAGGGGCGGAGCCCCTTGTGGGGGTTCAGGGGGCAAAGCCCCCTGCCCCTTATCGTTAAAAACAGGGGGTGTGGGGGCAAAGTCCCCCCACAAGCAACGCCCCTTATCGTCCTGAAAAAGTCTTCAAAAAAGGAGTTTTTTTATGAGAATAAGACACAAGCCGTGGGCAAGACCCGAACTTGACAGCTGTGATTTTTTTGTGCCGAACCCGACAGAAAATATGGGAAACTGGAAAAACCTTTTTGAGTTCCCGGACAGACCCCTTTGGCTGGAACTCGGCTGCGGAAAAGGCGGGTTTATCTCGCAAATCGCTCCCGCTCACCCCGATGTGAACTTCATAGCAATAGATATAAAAAACGAAATGCTCGTCCTCGCAAAGAGAAAACTCGAAAATGTCGAACACGGGAACGTCAGAATAGCTATCCAGAATATAGAGCGTATAGACACGGCTTTCGGGGTGCAGGACACCGCTGACAGGATATATATAAATTTCTGCAATCCGTGGAACAGGAACAAACACCGCAAACGCCGTCTGACACACACAAGACAACTCGAAAATTACAAAAAATTTCTGAGGGGGGAAGTCCGCTTCAAAACCGATGATGACGAACTTTTCAAGGACTCCCTTAGATATTTTGAGGAGTCGGGCTATAAAATAAAATTCGTGACGTATGATTTGCACTCTGAAAAAGACATTGAGAACTTTGTCACCGAACACGAAAAAATGTTCTCCGAACAGGGCATAAAGATAAAATTTCTGATAGCTGAGTATTACGGAGATTCTGAGGAGTGATTTATTTTGGAGTTTGAAAAGAATTTCGGGAAAGTTTCATTCGGTGGCGGGAGTTTGAGAACTGCCGGGAAGGGAAATGTTGAGGACGCTAAATCGGGGAAAACTTCCGTGCTGAAACTGGTCGGGACGGCAATGTTACTTGCAATAAAAATTAAAAAGATTAAATCTAAAAAAACACTGGACAAACATTGAAAACTATGTTATAATATACAATGAGTTTGGACTGTCTTGTCTTTTTTCGTGCAGGTACGCCGTTTTTTGAATTTCGGCTTCAGCTATATAATATTATATAATATTGTTGATTATGGATTATAGAGCAGAGAATACCTGTCTTAGACGGTCGGGTATTCTTTTTTTGTGGATTTTTGTGATTTTTGATTTTTAATTTTTAATAAATTTTAATAATTTAATATAATATAAGGAGGGTTTCTTATATGTCGGTTTTAATAAAGAACGTCCGCACTGTTGACTGTCATACCGATAAAATTTCGGACGTTTTCATAGATAACGGTGTCATAGCCGAAATCGGGGAGAATATAGACCGAATAGCTGATGAAACTGTCAGCGGAGAGGGTCTTGTGCTGATGCCGTCCGTTTTCGATATGCACGTCCACTTCCGTGATCCCGGACAGACCGAAAAAGAGGACATTCTGACAGGTTGCTCGTCTGCACTTGCGGGAGGTGTCACGGGAGTCCTCGCAATGCCGAACACCACCCCGCCCTGTGACAGTCCCGAAATTCTGGAGTACGTCAGAAAAAAAGCCGAAAACACGGGAGTTGACGTGTATCAGGCGGGCTGTATAACTAAAGGCATGAAAAGTCGGGAGCTTTGCGACTATGACAGTCTCAAAAAGGCAGGCTGTATATGTGTCACCGACGACGGAAAACCCGTTGAAAATGCCGAACTCATGCGGAAAGCCCTTGAACTGTCAAATAAAAACAATATACTTGTCTCGTCGCACTGTGAGGACTTGAGCATAATAAACGGCGGTATAATGAACAGGGGGGAAGTCTCCGAAAAACTCGGTGTCAAGGGCATGGACAGGGCTTCGGAGGACTACATAACCGCCCGTGAGATGATACTTGCAAAGTCTGTCGGTGCAAGGGTACACATATGCCATGTGAGTACAAAAGACAGCGTTGAAATGATAAGATTTGCAAAGTCGAGGGGTGTCAAAGTCACCTGTGAGACCGCCCCCCACTACTTCACGTTCACCGACAAAATGCTTGAAAAACGTGATGCGGACTACAGAATGAATCCTCCGCTGAGGACTTTTGAAGACGTGCAAGCTGTAAAGGAGGGTATCAAGGACGGCACTATCGACTGCATTATCACCGACCACGCCCCTCACACCGCACAGCAGAAAGCCGATTTTCTGAAAGCCCCCAACGGCGTGGTGGGGCTGGAGACCTCTCTGTCGGCGGTCCTTACGGGGCTGTACCACACAGGCGAGATAAATTTGCAGAAAGTGGTTGAAATTATGTGCGTGAACCCGAGAAAAATTTTGGGTCTTGAAATCCCCGAAATCAGTCGGGGAAGTACCGCTGACCTTATTTTGGTAGACCCTCTGCTTGAATGGACTGTTGAACCCGAAAAACTGCACTCCAAGTCAAAAAACAGCGTTTTCAAAAATATGGAACTCAAAGGAAGAGTTATAATGACTATCTCAAAGGGCGAGATAAGGTACAGATTATAACATTCGGAACAATTAGGGACATTGTTCCCGCCCCTATTTTTAGGACGATAAGGGGCAGGGGGCTTCGCCCCCTGAACCCCCACAAGGGGCTCCGCCCCTTGACCCCGCTGGGGGGAAGTATCCCCCCAGACCCCCCATGATTATTCCCACATAGGAAACGATTAAGGGCAAGGGGTGAACCCCACAGTCCAAGATTAAATAAAAAAACAACAAGGAGAATTTTCTATGTCATTCGACAAACTTATTGAGAGAATTATTGAACTCAAAAATCCCACGGTAGTCGGTCTCGACCCAAAACTCGAATATGTCCCAGCCTACATTCAACGCAGGTACATGGACGACGACGGCGGTACGCTCAAAGCCTCCGCAAAAGCTATATTTGCCTTCAATCAGGCGATTATTGACGAAATCCACGACATAGTCCCCGCTATAAAACCTCAGGCGGCTTACTACGAAATGTACGGTCACTACGGCATAAAAGCTCTCGAAAAGACCATAAGATACGCCAAACTGAACGGAATGTATGTCATAACGGACGCTAAACGAAACGACATCGGTGCGACTATGGAGGCGTACACAAACGCTCATATCGGCACTGTGAATATTTGCGGTAACGAAATTGAACCATTTGGTGCGGACGCTCTGACGGTCAACGGCTATCTCGGTACGGACGGAATAAGTCCGCTTTTGAAAGTCTGCAAAGAGCGTGACAGGGGAATTTTCGTGCTTGTCAAGACTTCAAACCCGTCAAGCGGTGAACTTCAGGATCTGAAACTTGCGGACGGCACTCCCGTTTACGCAAAAATGGGTGATATGTGCGAAAAATGGGGAGCTGACACTGTCGGAAAATACGGCTATTCGGCTGTCGGTGCAGTTGTCGGAGCGACTTACCCCGAAATGCTCACGGAACTGAGAAAGAGACTTCCGCACACTATGTTCCTTGTGCCGGGATACGGTGCACAGGGCGGAGGTGCAGAGGGCTTGAAAGGTGGTTTTGACGAAAACGGACTTGGTGCGATAGTGAACTCAAGCCGTGCGGTGATGTGTGCGTACAAGAAAGAGGGCTGTGACGAGAGAGATTTTGCGAAAGCCGCAAGGCGTGAAGCTCTGAGAATGCGTGATGACATAACGCAGTACATAAATCTCAAATAAAATAATTGGTGTGTCGCTGTGGACTTTGTCCCGAAAAATAATTTTTTGAAAATCCGGATAATTTCAGCGTACCCAACACGGGTTTCCAAAGGGGGGTTCCCCCTTTGGTGGGGGTTCGGGGGCAAAGCCCCCGATGGGGGTTCAGGGGGCAACGCCCCCTGCCTCCCATCGCTCTAATTAAATTTTACACAGTTCCCAACGGTCTACAAATTAAAGAAATTTCTAAAAAAATATAATTTTAAGAAAATTATTTTTTGGGCGAAGCCCCCTGCCTCCCATCGTTCTAATTAAATTTTACACAGTTCCCAACAGTCTACAAATTAAAGAAATTTCTAAAAAAATATAATTTTAAGAAAATTATTTTTTGGGCGAAGCCCCCTGCTCCCTACCGTTTCAATAGGGGCAACACTCCCCTGCCCCTAATCGTTCTAAAAAGGACAACGTTCCCCCAAAAAAAGAAACCGACTAAAAGGAGGTAATTTATGTACAAATTCAGAGTTTCAACAAAAGAAGAGAACAACAACGCAGGTTTCGGCAAGTGGATTTACGGAGCAGGCGTTTTCGGTGAAGAACCATACGCCCTGTTTTTCGGGAAAGTCCGCCGTCGTTTTGGCGAGAACGACACTTTCAGCGATGACTGGGAAAATATGTACTCCTACGAGATAACGGCTGAGGACGAAAACGGCAACAAGCTGTATTTCGAGATATACCACGGTCCGGGCGGTCCGTCAATCGGTACTCCGTTCAGTGGTGAACTCCCCCCCGAATATCAGCAGGCGAAAAAAGAACTTATTGAGTACATAGAGAGTGCCGAGCCTGTTGACTACGTTCACGAGAGCGTTTATTACGATATTCCCGTAAATGTAAAATATACGGTCAAAAACGGCAATGCGACTGTTGAATCAGTCTTCCCGGAGGAAATGGATTTTGAAAATATAGAGGACTATATGTAAAGACGGGAGACTTGCGGGTGACGGAGACACAGGATAAAAAATAAAAACAAGCGAGAGAAAGGAATGATAGAAATGTCGATGTTCAGGGAGAGACAGAGGGCTTATCTCATGCTCGAAAACGGCAGGATTTTTGAGGGAATAAGTTTCGGTTCAAAGGGAACTGTCATAGGCGAGGTTGTGTTCACAACGGGTCTTACGGGTTATCAGGAGACCCTTACAGACCCAAGTTACTACGGACAGATCGTGACACAGACATTCCCCCTGATTGGCAACTACGGAGTAAATTCCTCCGACAGCGAATCCGAAAAGCCGTATCTGACGGGGTATATAGTCAGGGAGTGGTGCGAAAGACCGTCAAATTTCAGGTGTGAGGGAGACGTGAACAGCTGGCTTGTCGGGAATAAAATTGTCGGGATATGCGGTATAGACACACGATGTCTGACGAGAATAATCCGTGAGGCGGGAGTTATGAACGGCGTTATAACTACACAGGACATTCTTTCCGACACGTCAGAGAGGGGCAGACTTCTGGAACAGGTCAGAAATTTTGAAGTCGTAAACGCCGTGAAGTCCGTGACTGCCGACAAGGTGAGGGTATACAGTCCCGAAAAAGACGCAAATCTCAGAGTAGTCCTGTTTGACTTCGGTTACAAGAGAAATATCCGTGAGGAGCTTGTAAAGAGGGGCTGTGAGGTGACTGTCGTACCCGCTTACACGACTGCGGAGGAGATAGAAAAAATTTTCCCTGACGGCATAATGTTCTCAAACGGTCCGGGCAATCCTGCGGAGAACACCGAAATAATAGAGAATATAAGGGAAATTCAGAAACTCAATATTCCCATTTTCGGAATATGTCTCGGTCATCAGCTTATGGCACTTGCAAACGGTGCAAAAACTCACAAGCTGAAATACGGTCACAGGGGAGCCAATCAGCCTGTAATCGACACGGAAAGCGGTCTGACATACGTCACGAGCCAGAACCACGGCTATGCTGTGGACGGTGAGAGCCTTGACAAGTCTGTGGGTTTTGTGTCGCACATAAACGCCAACGACAAAACCTGTGAGGGCATACGCTACACCGCTTTTAATGCCAGAACGGTGCAGTTCCACCCTGAAGCGTGCGGAGGTCCTCTTGACACGTCTTATCTGTTTGATGAATTTGTTGAGAATATGCTTGAAAGCAGAAAGGGAGTCTGAAAAATGCCACTAAGAAGTGATATTAAAAAAGTTCTTGTAATAGGTTCAGGACCTATCGTTATAGGACAGGCGGCGGAGTTTGACTATGCAGGCACTCAGGCTTGCAGAGCTTTGAAGCAGGAGGGGCTTGAAGTTGTACTCATAAACTCAAACCCTGCGACTATTATGACCGACAAGGCTATGGCGGACAAGGTCTATATTGAACCCCTCACGCTTGATGTTGTAAAAAGAATTATCGAAATTGAACAGCCGGACAGCCTCCTGTCCACCCTTGGCGGTCAGACCGGTCTGACACTCTCAATGCAGCTTGCGGAGGAGGGCTTTCTCGAATCGCACAATGTGAAACTACTCGGTGCAGATCCTGAGACTATCCACAAGGCGGAGGACAGACAGGCTTTCAAGGACACTATGGAAAAAATAGGTGAACCCTGTATACCGTCAAAAGTGGTGGAGACCGTAGAGGACGCTCTTGAATTTGCGGAAGTAATAAGTTACCCCGTTATAGTGAGACCTGCTTTCACTCTCGGCGGTACGGGCGGAGGTATTGCCGAAACTCCCGAACAGCTCCACGAGATAGCTACAAACGGTCTGCGACTGTCACCGATAACGCAAGTCCTGATAGAGAAGTGCATAAGTGGTTGGAAGGAGATTGAATTTGAAGTTATCCGTGACGCAAAGGGAAACGTGATAACGGTCTGCTCTATGGAGAATTTCGATCCTGTAGGCGTTCACACGGGCGACAGCATAGTAATAGCACCTGCCGTGACACTCAGCGACAAAGAGTACCAGATGCTCCGAACTTCTGCAATAAATATAATAAAAGAGCTTAAAGTGGAGGGCGGTTGCAACTGTCAGTTTGCACTCCACCCGACAAGTTTTGAGTACGCTGTCATAGAGGTAAACCCCAGAGTTTCACGCTCTTCGGCACTGGCTTCAAAGGCTACAGGATACCCGATTGCAAAGACTGCCGCAAGAATTGCCATAGGTTACACCCTTGACGAAATTATAAATCAGGTCACGGGCAAGACTTACGCCTGCTTTGAGCCTGCACTTGACTATGTTGTCATCAAGTTCCCGAAATGGGCTTTTGACAAATTCGTCTATGCAAAACGCACTCTCGGCACTCAGATGAAAGCTACAGGGGAAGTCATGGCTATCGGCACAAGTTTTGAACAGGCTATGATGAAAGCCGTGCGTTCCGTGGAGTTGGGGCTTGACACTCTCAGCATGAAAAAGTACAGGGATTTCACGAAAGAACAGCTCTTTGAAAAACTCCACGATATTGACGATGAGAGGGCTTTTGTGATATTCGAGTCTCTCAAAAAGGGCATAACTCCCGAGGAAATTCACGAAATTACAAAAATAGACAACTGGTTTCTGTATAAGCTGCTCAACCTTGTGGAACTTGAAAACTGGCTTGCGGAGGGCGAACTGACAGAATACAAGTACACGACTGCCAAAAAATACGGCTATCTTGACAGCACTATTGAGAGGATTTCAGGACAGAAGTGTCCCGAAAAACGTCACGCTGTCTACAAAATGGTTGACACCTGTGCGGGAGAGTTCAAAGCGGAGACACCTTATTTTTACTCCACTTTTGACGACGAAAACGAGGCGGAGCAGTTCATAGAGAGACAGAACACAGGCAAAAAGAAAGTAATAGTATTTGGTTCGGGACCTATAAGAATCGGTCAGGGTATAGAATTTGACTATTGCTCTGTACACTGTGTCTGGACACTGAAAGAACTCGGCTATGAAGCTGTCATCTGTAACAACAACCCCGAAACGGTCTCCACGGACTTTGACACAGGCGACAGGCTCTATTTTGACCCCCTCACCAAAGAGGACGTTGAGAGTATAATAAACACCGAAAAACCGTACGGTGTCGTTGTGCAGTTCGGCGGACAGACTGCTATAAAACTCACTCGCTATCTTGCGGACATGGGTGTCAATATTCTCGGAACTTCTGCCGATATGATCGACGCTGCGGAGGACAGGGAGCGTTTTGATGAAATACTTGAAAAGTGCGGTATACCACGCCCGGCAGGTCACACGGTCATGACTACGGAGGAAGCTGTAAAGGCTGCGGAGGACTTGGGCTACCCTGTGCTTCTGAGACCGTCTTATGTTCTCGGCGGACAGAACATGATCATTGCACACTCAAAAGACGATGTTATTGAGTACATGGGTATCATCACAAGCCACATGATCGAAAATCCCGTGCTGATAGACAAGTACATGATGGGTACGGAAGTGGAAGTTGATGCAATCTGTGACGGTGAGGACTTCCTCATTCCCGGTATTATGGAACACATAGAGCGTGCGGGGGTACACTCGGGCGACTCAATTTCAATATACCCTGCACAGCATTTGTCCGAAAGAATCAAGAAAATCATAGTCGAGTACACACGCAAACTCTCCAAAGAGCTGAACGTCATAGGGCTTGTAAATATTCAGTACGTTGTGTACAATCATGAAGTCTTTGTGATTGAAGTAAACCCACGTTCCTCCAGAACAGTGCCCTATATAAGCAAGGTCACGGGCATACCCATGGTTGACATAGCGACCAAAATTATGTTCGGGGCGAAATTAAAAGACATGGGTTACGAGAGCGGTCTGTACCCCGCAGGCGACTACGTTGCCGTGAAAGTACCCGTTTTCTCGTTTGAAAAACTCACGGACGTTGACACTATGCTCGGTCCTGAAATGAAGTCCACGGGCGAATGTCTCGGCATAGGCAGAAACCTTGAAGACGCTCTTCTCAAAGGTCTTATCGGAGCAGGTTTCGACCTGAAACGTGAGGGCGGTGTGCTGATTTCTGTGCGTGACACCGACAAAAGAGAAGTTCTCCCGATTGCGGACAAATTTGAACGCATGGGCTTTGAACTCTATGCGACTTCGGGTACACAGAGTGTCCTGACAAGAAATATGATTGCATCGCACCTCGTCCGCAAAATTTCTGACGGCGAACCGAATGTCGTGACACTTCTTGAAAGCGGAAAGGTGAATTACGTCATCTCGACTTCCGCAAAGGGCAGACTTCCCGAACGTGACAGCGTTAAAATGAGACGTAAATCAATAGAGCGTTCGATTTGCAGTCTCACGGCTATAGACACGGCGAAATCGCTTGCGAAAGTCCTCGAATCGGGCAGGACTATAAATGACGTTGAGCTTGTGGATATAACAAAGATATAAAATAATGGGGGACTCCGTCCCCCGAACCCCCGTTGGAACGATAAAAGGCAGGGGGCGTTGCCCCCTGAACCCCCGTTGGAACGATAAAAGGCAGGGGGCGTTGCCCCCTGAACCCCCGTTGGAACGATAAGAGGCAGGGGGCGTTGCCCCCTGAACCCCCGTTGGAACGATAGGAGGCAGGGGGCGTTGCCCCCTGAACCCCCATTGGGGGCTCTGCCCCCAAACCCCCGTCGGGGGGAAGAATCCCCCCGAACCCCCCATGATAATTCTATTGTTTAATTTTAGGTGTCTGAGGTTTTTTAACCCCCAGCAGAGGTTCAGGGGGTGAAACTCCCTAACCCTAATCGTTCACCAAAAATTCAATAAAAAAAGGAGAAAATATTATGTACATTACTTGTCTTGACCTTGAAGGAGTTCTCGTTCCTGAAATTTGGATAGCGTTTTCGGAGGCGAGCGGTATACCCGAACTCAAAAAAACTACCCGTGATGAACCCGACTATGACAAACTCATGAAATTCAGACTGTCCGTGCTGAAAGAACACGGTCTCGGTCTCAAAGAAATTCAGGAGACTATCGCTAAAATTGACCCCATGGAGGGTGCAAGAGAGTTCCTCGACGAACTCCGCTCAATCTGTCAGGTGATAATAATAAGCGACACTTTTACGCAGTTTGCGTCACCCCTTATGAAAAAACTCGGCTACCCGACAATATTCTGTAACTCCCTTGAAGTCGCTCCGAACGGTGAAATAACGGGTTTCAAAATGCGTTGCGAAAACTCAAAATACACAACCGTCAGGGCTTTGCAGTCCATAGGCTTTGAGACCATCGCAAGCGGTGACAGTTACAACGACCTCGGTATGATAAAGGCAAGCAAGGCGGGTTTCCTGTTCAGAAGTACAGAACAGATAAAGAAAGACAACCCCGAAATTCAGGCGTTTGAGACGTATAGTGAACTTCTTGGTGCGATAAAGAACGTCATAGACTGACAAACGGTTACAGCAAGGGCGGTGTGCTGCTGTTATAATTTTTACTGAAAGGCTGAGATGCTGTTTGAAGATAAATGTTTTAGGGGACATGGATTTACCTGTGATTGTCGCAATACACGGTGCGTTCTGTGACTATACGTCCGTAATGCCCTTTGCGGGGAGACTGAGGAAAAATTTTTGCGTGATTATGCCCACTCTTGACGGTCACTATGAAGAGTCCGCAAATTATTCGACCGTAAACAAACAGGCGAGAATGCTCAATATCGCACTCCACAAGATGGGTATAAAAAAGATTGCAATGCTCCACGGGACTTCGATCGGGGCGAATGTGGCACTCTGCATGGGTAGTGTGTGCGATATTGAGATTGAAAATTACTTCTTTGACGGAGGTTGTTTCTTTGAGAAGTCCCTCCCGAAAAGACAGCTCCTGACCGCAAAAATTCTGAAATACGCACGGAAGTCCGCAAGTTCCTCCGACAACGAAAAACTCTTCTCTTGGCTCGGCAAGAGCATGAACGCTGAAAATCCCGATATTTACAGAGATATGTTCGCCCTTATAGCCTCACGCCTTGAATTCATGTCCGAAAAAACCGTAAAAAATCTTGTGGAGAGCTGTTGCAAATACAGTCTCCCCGACTTCCCCGATGAGGTCTCGGAGCGATTCTTTTTCAACTTCTCGGCGGACGAACCTGCACACAAGTCAAAAAAGAGACTTATGGAGAAGTACCCCTGTGCGTCTTTCAACGACTTTCCCCACGGCGGACACTGTTCTTTTCAGCTCTCTCAGCCGGACGTGTACGCAAAGTTTGTCTCCGACATAATTTTGTCAAAGTGATTTTAATTTTAATTTTTAAGAATTTTCAGGGGGAACTGTTTTCCCCCTTTTTAATTATCAGTGACAAAAAAGCGGTGCGATACATAGAATGATAGAGGAAGTCAAAAAAACTGTCGGCAAAAAAAGCGGAATATGTAAAATAAAAACCGGAAATTCGTATACTATGATTCAAGGAGGAATCCGCTTTATGAATCTCAATTTTTTTGACGATATGTCCGGGGCAGTTTTCAGAGAGCGTGAAAACAGTCTTGCTGATATGGATGTCAGGAGACCAAATCACAGCGGAAACGCACCCGTAAGTAATATGATGACCGCTTTTCCGTCACAGACTCCTCTTGCAATGGCTTATGTGCCGTTTCAACAGTGGGGAGACACTCTGTCCTACGAAAAAGCACTTTCAGAGGGAACTGTCTTTCCCGAACTCGTGTTCCCGTTTGAGGGAGGCGGTAAATGATGGACGAGAGAAAATTTCTCAGAAACAGGATAAAACAGTACGCTTTCACGCTGAAAGACCTGAATCTCTATCTTGACACTCACCCCGACTGTCTCCGTGCACTTGCGATGTTCAAAAAGACAAGAGAGCTGTACGAAAAGGCTGTTGCGGAGTACAACCAAAAATTTGGTCCGATTACTCCCAATCAGAGCAATGACGACAACCACTGGTCTTGGATTGACGACCCGTGGCCCTGGGAAAGGAGTTGATTTTTTGTGTGGCAATATCAGAAAAAACTTGAATACCCCGTCAATATAAAGAACCCAAACCCCAAAATGGCAAAGGCTATTTTGAGTCAGCTCGGCGGACCTGACGGTGAACTCTCCGCCTCTCTAAGGTATCTGAATCAGAGGTTTGTAATGCCCTATGCGGAGGTAAAAGGACTTCTGACGGACATAGGTACGGAGGAACTCGCACACGTTGAGATAATTTCGGCTATAATTTACCAACTCACAAGAAATATATCTCCCGAGGAGATAAAGGCGAGCGGTTTTGACGCTTACTTTGTAGACCACACAACGGGAATTTACCCTGCCTCTTCTGCGGGAGTGCCGTTTACATCAGCGTATTTTCAGTGCAAGGGAGACGTAATAACCGACCTGCACGAGGATATGGCTGCGGAACAAAAGGCGAGGACGACTTATGACAATATTCTCCGTCTTGCCGATGACCCCGATGTCCGTGACCCGATAAAATTCCTCAGAGAGCGTGAGATAGTACACTATCAGCGTTTCGGAGAGGCTTTGCGTATCACTCAGGACAATCTGAACGCAAAAAATTTCTACGCCTGCAATCCCGCCTTTGACCCGAACTGCACAAGACGCAGAACAAGATAGTTAAATTAAAATTAAATATTAAAAAAATAAGAAGCTGTCCCGAAAAGTCAGACAGACTGACGGTTCGGGGCAGTTTTCTACAAAAAATTACACAAAATTACGCAAAAAAAGAGGTGAAACAGCATGGACAGAAGTGTTACTATGTGTGCGGAGGTGCTTGAAGTCGGCGACGGCTATCTCCTCGTCCGAAACTACGGCGACGATCAGGAAATTATTGTGAGAACTCCCTGTTTTTGCAGGTACTCCCCCGACGACAGCGTGCGGATTACTTATAACGGCATTATGACACTCAGTCTCCCGCCACAGATAAACGCCATGAAAATTGTTAAATTAAATTAAATTTTTTGGACTTGGAGTTTCGCCCAAAAAAATAATTTTCTTAAAATTATATTTTTTTGGAGATTTATTTGACTTGTGGACTGTTGGGGACTGTGCAAATTTTAATTAAAACGATAAGGGGCAGGGACTTCGCCCAAAAAATAATTTTCTTAAAATTATATTTTTTTGGAGATTTATTTGACTTGTGGACTGTTGGGGACTGTGCAAATTTTAATTAGGACGATAAGGGACAGGGGGCTTCGCCCCTTGAACCCCCACAAGGTGCTCCGCCCCTTGACCCCGCTGGGGGGAGATTTGAAAATGGGGACAACCCCATACCCCGCCCCCGAACCCCCCATGATTATTCCCACAAAGGAAACATTTAAGGACGGAAGACTTTTTCCCAATCCCTAACCGTTCTAATTTAAGTGTCTCAAAAAATAAAAAAATACTTGAAAAGACAGTGAAAATCTGCTATAATTGTATACGGAAAAATTTTGATTTGGAGTGATTTTTTTGGATACAAGGGAGACTTCATTCGCTCTGTGCGAAACTGTCGGGGTTTCGGGAGACGAAACGGAGACAATAAAAACAGTTTCAAAAATGCTTGAAGAGTACTGTGCGGAAGTCAATGTGTCAGAGGGCGGTGTCACAGGTTGGCTCAGGGAGTACGACAGCAGTCTGCCGAAACTCGTTCTTGACGCACATATCGACCAGATAGGAATGATAGTGAATTATATAACAGAAGAAGGTTTTGTCAAATTTTCGGCGGTGGGCGGTATAGACAGGAGACTCCTCCCCGCACAGCCCGTTGTCATTCACGGCAAAAAGAAAATCAAGGGCGTTATATGTTCAGTTCCGCCACATCTCACAAATTCGGACAGCAAAGTCACGGAAATTGACAGTCTGTCAATAGACACGGGTCTAACTGCGGACGAGCTTAAAAAAAATGTGTCTTTGGGCGACAGGATAAGTTTTGACGTTAAGTGCAGGGAACTCCTGAACAGCCGTGTCACGGGCGGTGCTATGGACGACAGATGCGGAATTGTCGCAATACTCCGCACTCTGGAACTCCTGAAAGACAGGGAACTCAAATATAACGTCATAGCGGTTTTCAGTTGCCAGGAGGAGATAGGCGAAAGGGGTGCAAAGGTACTCGCCTGTGAAATCTCTCCCGACACAGCAATAGCTGTTGACGTGACTTTCGGCTATACTCAGGGCGAAAACAGGAAAAAGTGCGGGATATTGGGTCAGGGGGCTATGATAGGTATATCGCCGAGCCTTTCGAGAAATATTTCCGAGGAACTTATAAATATCGCAAAATCTGAAAATATCCCCTGTCAGGTGGAAGTCATGGAGGGGCTTACGTCTACCAATGCGGACAGATATTCCGTCAATCAGGACGGCGTTGACACCTGTACGGTTTCCATTCCTCTGAGGAGTATGCACACTCCCGTTGAAGTCATTGACCTCAATGATATTGAGTACACCGCAAGCCTTTTGGCTGAATTTGCGGCAAAATAGCTGTTTTATGGGAGAACACTGTCCCCAAGTCCAAAAATTAAAACAGTAGAAGATTGTCATGGGGGCTGGGGGGATTCTTCCCCCCAGCGGGGGTCTGGGGGCGGAGCTCCCAGTGGGGGTTCAGGGGGCAACGCCCCCTGCCTCCTATCGTTCTAATAAAAAATATTAAATCTCTAAAAAAATATAATTTTAACAAGGAGAAATATTATGAAAGAGTTATTCAAAGAACTGTGCGAGAGCAGAGGTGTTTCGGGAGACGAGCAAAACGTCAGGAGTGTCATAGAGCAAAATATAACGGGATTTTGTGAGAGCTATACGGACAAAGTCGGAAATCTGATTTGCTTTAAGAGGGGAAAGCAACAGGGAAAAAGTCTTATGGTCTGTGCCCACATGGACGAGGTAGGCTTTATAGTCACTTACATAAATGACGACGGTACACTCTGTTTCGGGGCGGTCGGCGGAGTAGATCCGTGCGTTGTGATAGGCAGACAGGTCAGAGTCGGAAAAAATTTAATATACGGTGTCGTGAGTTCGCCTGCGGTACACAATCTGTCCGCACAGCAGAGAGAGAGTTCCCCGAAATTCGACGACCTTTGCATAGACATAGGTGCTGATTCAAAAGAGGAAGCCGAAAAGCACGTTTCTTTAGGAGATTGCGTTTACTTTCAATCCGATTTCACACAGCTTGGCGAAAGACGTGTCAAGTCGAAGGCAATTGACGACAGAGCAGGCTGTGCGGTCATGGTCGAACTTATGAAACAGGAACTTGAATACGACACTTTTTTTGTGTTCACGGTCAGGGAGGAGATAGGTCTGAGGGGTGCGGGAGTTGCCACTCACGCTATAAAGCCCGATTTTGCGATAGTTTTGGAAGCTACCACGGCGGGAGACATTGAAGGCGTTACAGGTCACAGAAGAGTGTGCGAACTTGGAAAAGGTCCTGTTGTGGGGTTCATGGACAGGAGTACAATGTACGACAGGGAACTTTATAATCTCGCCTTTGAAACTGCACGTGAGAATAATATACCCTGTCAGACTAAAACTATGATTGCAGGCGGAAATGATGCGGGAATAATCCACACGACAGGCACAGGGGTGCGGACTATAGCGGTTTCGGTGCCGTGCAGATATTTGCACTCCGCATCATGCTTGATAGACTACAGCGATTTTGAAAATGTCTACAGGCTCACTAAGCTCCTGATAAAGAGGATTCCCGAATTATGATAAAGCTGATAACGACTGAGAGCGAAATCGACAGCGACTTGCTTATTCGGACGCTCTCGGGGAAAAAAATGCTTGCATATCTCAAAGCATACGGTGCGGGGTACGACTTTTGCAGATTCTACAAGATATCCGAAAAAAACGGGACAGGCTATATGTTCATGATAAACTCGACACTCATAATTTGCGGCGACGGCTGTCTGAATGCCACGGAGGAGCTGAAAATTTTTGTCCTCATGAACCTCCCGTTCCGCATAGAGGGCGACCAAAAAATATTAAACGGTCTTTTAAGTTCGAGGAGTGAGACGGCTGTTTCGGAGCATTATCAGTCCCTAAACAGGACGGTCTTTGAGCTTGTCCCCGACCAGAATACCGAAAATTTTGCGGAGGAGTACGTCAATTTCAACCCCGATTTGAGAGAGGTCTACAGGATTTTGAGCGAGGGTTTCCCCAATATTGCGGACTTCTCCCTCTGGTACACGGACACTTCCCACAGGTGCAGGCACGGCATAAGCAGAGTTCTGACGTATAGGGACTGCACAACGGCTTCTTTTGTGTTCGACATAGATAACTGCGTTCTGATTGGACAGGTCGCAACGGCACTCAAAGCAAGGGGGAGCGGTTACGCAAGGGAGTTCCTCAAATGGCTTGCACACTTCCTCAATAACCTCAACAAAAGGGCTTTTCTCTTTGCACTCGATGTCAGAGTGAGTTTTTACAGGGAGATAGGTTTCAGGGAGATTGAGAGAGAAATTGTCCTTGAAAGGCGTGATATTGAGAAAGAGAGTTACGCAAAAGGCAGACTGTGATTTAATATGCCTTACGGCATTGGGATTTTGTGGGGGGTTCTGTCCCCCACCCCCCGCTGGGGGTTAAAAAAACCTCAGACCTCCGAAATTAAAACAGTAGAATTATTATGGGGGGTTCGGGGGGATTCTTCCCCCCGACGGGGGTTTGGGGGCAGAGCCCCCAATGGGGGTTCAGGGGGAAAGCCCCCTGCCCCTTATCGTTCTAAGGGGGGCTTGGGGGGCGTAGCCCCCCAATGTGGCTATAAGACAACTGCCCCCTTATCGTTCTAATTAAAAAATATTAAATTCCCAAAAAAATATAATTTTAAGAAAATTATTTTTTGGGAACTTGGGGGCAACACCTCCCAATTATAAAAAATAAATTAAAAGGAGACAGAAATGAATAATAAAATATATGAACTTTATAATTTCAGTCCGAAAATTCGTGAGCTTTCCGAACTTGCGGAGAAAAATTGTCGGGAAACTTTTGCAAGAATAGACTCCGTTGCGGAGTACTGCGGTGCGAAAGTCCTGAAGGCGTTTTCGGACAACAGGGTCAGCGAACAGTGCTTTTACGGCTCAACGGGCTACGGCTACGGCGATGTCGGCAGGGAGACTATTGACAGGGTTTTCGCACAGGCTCTCGGTGCGGAAGATGCCCTTGTCCGTTCGGGGTTTGTGTCGGGTACGCACGCAATCTCCACGGCACTCTTTGGCGTTCTCAGAACGGGTGACAAAATAGTCTCCATCACGGGCAAACCTTATGACACTCTTGAGGAGGTTATCGGCATTTCGGGAAAATCGGGAAACGGTTCTCTTGCGGACTACGGTGTAACTTATGAGCAGGCTGACCTGACACCCGACGGCAGACCCGACTATGAAAAAATCGAGGAACTTGTCAAAAACGCAAAAGTCGCCTATATACAGCGTTCAAGGGGCTATTCTCTGAGAAGTGCCTTTACGGTCTCGGACATAGAGGAAATGGTAAAATATGTAAAAAAAATAAATCCCGACGTAATAGTCATCGTGGACAACTGTTACGGGGAATTTGTCGAGGAGAGAGAGCCTGTGGAGGTCGGTGCTGACCTGATGATAGGTTCGCTGATAAAAAATGCGGGCGGTGGAATCGCTCGCACTGGTGGCTATATTGCGGGCAGGAGTGACCTGATAGAGCTGTGTTCCTACAGGCTGACCTGTGTCGGTATGGGCAGGGAAGTCGGCTGTACGCTCAGCATGAACAGGGAGATACTTCTCGGACTTTTCTTTGCCTCGGAAGTCGTGGCAAGTGCAATAAAAACGGCAGTTTTTGCGTCAGAACTTTTCACGCTCATGGGCTATGAGTGTTCCCCACACAGGGACGAAATCAGGGGGGACATAATAACTGCTATAAAACTTGGGAGTGAGGCGAATATGACCGCCTTTTGCCGTGGCATACAGAAGGGTTCGCCCGTTGACTCCTACGTTACGCCCGAACCGTGGAATATGCCGGGGTACTCGGACAAGGTTGTAATGGCGGCGGGAGCGTTCACAATGGGTGCATCGATTGAACTCTCTGCGGACGGTCCAATAAGAGAGCCTTACGCCGTCTGGCTGCAAGGCGGAGTGACTTTTTCCTCGGGCAGACTCGGCATAATGCTTGCAGCGGACGAGATAGTCAGACTGAAATAAATTATAATGGAACGATTAGGGACAGTTGTCCTCTGAACCCCTTGGGGGCGTTGCCCCAAAAAATAATTTTCTTAAAATTATATTTTTTTGAAGATTTTTTTGACTTGTGGACTGTCGGGAGTTTCGTGCAAATTTTAATTAGAACGATTAGGTTCAGGGGGCTTTGCCCCCAACCCCCCATAATTATTCTCAATTATAAAAATTTTTTCAAACGTCTTTTGACGGCACGGACTGCGTGGACAATAAAGGCTCTGACGGGGAAAAAATCGCACCAGATGTGTACATAGAGAAGATATTTTTTGTCTTTGACCGACAGAGTTTTTCCGTTTCGGACTATCCCCGTAAGAACGCCAATTATATGCCTGTCGGTTATGCCGTACTCCTTTTCCCAACGGTTGTCGCCGCATATGACGTAATCATTTTTTCTGACCTGAAGTATTCTGTGGAGGACGTACTGCCCCGAATCACGGCGGTACAGCGGAACGTCATATTTTCTCAAACGCTTTTTTTTCGGCGGTTTTTCTATAATCAGCAAATCCCGCCCCTGACGTATTAAGGGCATCATGCTGTCGCCCTTGTTGACGTAAATGAGCTTTCCGTTTTTTTCAAGCTCCTGTTCAAAAGTAGATTTCTGCATAATAAAACTCCTGATATTGAATATTTGGGGGAAATGTCAGATTTTTATCATTCCGACAGTCCACGTCATGGGGATATTTTTTATTTTTTTCGGGAGGGAACTGTCAGAAGTCAAAATATCTGAGGGCGGGAGACGTAAAGCGGTGCAGAGTGTATTTTTCGGCAATTTCCTGTTGCTGACAGTACTTATTCATGGCACTGTGTCCCTTTACGAGATATTTGTCATTCTTTACAAGTTCTCGGAAACTTTTTTTCTTAACTCACGTTGGGGACTTCGCCCCCTGAATCTCCGAACGGAGGTTTCACCCTCAGACCCTCAAAATAAAAACAACTAACAGTTTCGCTAATTTTTGAGTTTTGGGTTAATCATGGGGGGTTCGGGGGGATTCTTCCCCCCGATGGGGGTCTGGGGGCAAAGCCCCCCAAATCCCAAGGGGGTGAACCCCCTGCCCTTTATCGTTCTTTTATCGTTATAAATTTAATTAAAAGTCCATTTATGTTCGAGTTTCACAACTCCCACTTCGTCAACAGAAGAGTAAACCGTGAACTCAACAGCCTTTGCAACATAGTCATAGGCGAACATATCTTTCGCACGAATGGCAACGTCAATCCAATAAGAACCCCTCACAAGATTGAGCTTGTCTATCTCACAGAGAATTTCACCGCTCTCTTTGAGTGCGATATTTTCAATCCTCTCACGCATGGTGTTAGTGCCGTAACAGGTGAGTTTGTCGTTGCGGAAAAAGAGCAGTCCAATCAGGACACCATTTAATTTTTCGGGATTCGCTCTGTACGAAATTTTCAGTGTGACACGCTCCCCGCTGCGATATTTTCCCGAAATATTTCCGTCCTCACCAATTAGCTGAACACCTGTTATCTCGGCAATTTTCTCCGAAATTTCTCCGCTCTCTCCGATATTTTTATTTTCGGGACTCCCCGAATTTTTTGCAGGCTCTCCGCTCTTTTTTTCGACAGTCACAGATTTTGCAAGCCTTTTTTGCCCCATATATTCAAGATATTTGGTGTGTACCTCATTCGGAGAACCGTCCATTCTGATTTTACCGCCGTCAATCCAGATGGAACGGTTACATATCTGCTCAATTTGCGAGAGGGAGTGTGAGACAATTGCAATAGTAGTCCCCTTTGCCTTTATGTCAAGCATTTTTTCGAGACACTTAGCCTGAAAAGCAGCATCCCCGACTGCTAAAATTTCGTCAACGAGGAGAACATCCGCATCGACATTTATAGCGACAGAAAAGGCTAAACGAGTGTACATACCCGAAGAGTAAGTTCGCACAGGATTGTCAATAAAATTTTCGAGCTCTGAAAATTCAATAATTTCGTTAATGCGTGCGTCTATTTCCTTTTTAGTCAGACCAAAAATAGAAGCGTTTGTGTAGATATTTTCCCGACCTGTCATATCGGGGTGGAAGCCCGCACCGAGTTCAAGCAGACTTGAAACTCTCCCTTCAACTTTTATAGTACCACTGTCGGGATAGATTATTCTCGTCAGGAGTTTCAGGAGCGTACTCTTGCCACAGCCGTTGTGACCGACGAGTCCGACAGCCTCTCCCTTTTCGACACTGAAAGAGATACCGTCGAGAATTTTTCTCTCCTCAAATCTGTTTCTGTGCTGAAACAGAATTTTCTCTTTCATAGTCCTGCCCTTGTCAAAATACACTTTGAAACTTTTTCGGACTTCATTTACTTCAATAGCAGCCACACCTTGTTCCTCCTTTTTTATTGGGTACTCTGTTTCTCTTAAGTGGGGAAATTCACTCCCGAACTCCCAAAATTAAAACAGTAGATTATCATGGGGGGTTCGGGGGGATTCTTCCCCCCGACGGGGGTTTGGGGGCAGAGCCCCCAATGGGGGTTCAGGGGGCAAAGCCCCCTGCCCCTCATCGTTCTAAACTAAAAAATATAGTTTTAAGAAAATTATTTTTTGGGCGAAGTCCCCTCGGTCCAAAGACTTAAAATTAAATTATAATTCCTCGGCAAAACCTTTTTTCAGTTTCCCAAATATCAAAAGACCTGCAAGCAGTACGGCGACACTCTCCGCAAAGGCAATCAGCAGAGTCTGAAGCTGTGGGACAATCCCCTCATAGAGAATATCCCTGTAGGCTATTATCAGCGAAGACATCGGATTCAACATATATATAGCGTAATATTTTTCGGGTATATAGCTCACGGGGTACACCACAGGCGAAAGGTACATAAGAACCATATTTAGCACACTCATTATGTGTTCAAGGTCTCTTAAATAAACTGTCAGCGAGGACGTTATAAGGGTCACTCCCGTGACGAGAGCGTACTGTATAATCATTACGAACGGGAGTACAAGAAGCGGTACGGGAGACAGTCCCACGGGCGAAAACAGACACACCGCAAATATCACTATAAAAGACAACAGCATATTTATGAAACTGCTTGTCGCATACGATATGGGTAGTACCTCACGGGGAAAGTAAATTTTTTTAATCATGTTTGCCTGTCCCGAAATCGCCTTTGAACCCGTGGTCAGGGCGGACGAGAAGAAAATCCACGGAACGAGTGCCACAAAAAGGTGGAGATAGTAATTCGGAGTGGGATTTTTCAGTATCACCTTAAAGACGAACGTGTAGACCGCAAGCTGTAGAAGAGGATTTATGAACGTCCAGAGAAAGCCGAGCAGAGAGCCTTTGTATCTGCCCTTGAGGTCTTTTCTCACCAGTGACGAAATCATAGTCCTGTATGAATAAATTTCTTTTATAAACTGCATAACATTACCTCTGTATCATATATTCAACACAAATTATTATAACAGATTTTTCTCCTGATTGCAAGTTTATTATAAAAAAATAAAGGATGTCGCCTTTTTCGGACTGTCGATTTGATTTTGGGGGATTTCTGTCCCAAGCCCTGTTAAATAGAAACAGGAGATTATTACGGAGCGAGAGAAAACGTCCGAACCTCCAAAACTGAAACGGTAGAATATCATGGGGGTCTGGGGGGATACTTCCCCCCAGCGGGGGTTTGGGGGCGGAGCCCCCAATGGGGGTTCAGGGGGCAACGCCCCCTGCCCCTAATCGTTCTAACAGGGATTCAGGGGACGACCCTCCGCCCCTAATCGTTCTAACGAGGGGTCAACCCCGCACCCCCATAATAGAAACCACAGTCAGTTTCTTTAATTTTTGAGTTTTCGGTTAATCATGGGGGGTTCGGGGGGATTCTTCCCCCCGATGGGGGTCTGGGGGCAAAGCCCCCTGCCCCTAATTGTTCTAACAGGGATTCGGGGGACAACCCCCGCCCCTAATCGTTCTAACGAAGGGGTCACCCCCGTACCCCCACAAGGGGCTCCCGCCCCTTGACCCCGCCGGGTAATTTGAAAATGGGGACACCCCAAACCCCGCACCCCCAGACCCCCCATAATTATTCCCACAGAGAAAATACTCCCCACCATTTGAACAGTCGCAGAACTGAAAATATTTAATTACGGATTTCCAAAGGGAGTTTCCCCCTTTGGCGGGGAGTGGGGGCAGAGTCCCCCACAAAGCAACGTCCCCAAACCTAAAAAATTCAAATCAGCTTGTTTATAAGAGGGATTTTCTTAAGCAGAAAAACTATCAAAAACGAAACCGCAAAGACAACAACGGTTTGCAGAATAACAGCCAATACACCGCCGTGCTGCAGGGGGTTGAAATTAAACTGCACTATCGTGAATTTCAGGACAGCCATGTGTATGAGATAAATCCCGAACGAACACTTGTCTATCTGAATGAGAATTTTGTCAAGTACACCAAACCCCGATTTTTCACCTGTCGAGAATAGCGAGTAGACACCCGCCGAGAGTGCCATTATCGCAGGAAAAGAGTAATTCCCGAGCATATCAGCCATGACCGCACTACCACTCTCACAGGAGAGACTTGTCATAATTATGATAACTCCCGAACTCAGTACAACGAGAACACACGACAACAAAAAACTTAAGTTGAGCATTTTATTGTGTATCGCATAGCCGAGAAACAGATAAAAAGGATAGATAGTGTAGACGCATATGTAAAACGGGATATTTTTCCCCGAAATTGACGATATAAGCGGAATAATACTCATAAAAACGGTCTGGACGGCGAGAAGATAGAGTATATCATTCTTTTCGGCATTGCGTGAGATGATTTTGTAAAACGGGAGCATCAGATAAATTGCAATCATGGCGTAAAGATACCACATATGTTTCCAGCCCGTGTTGAAAAGTGCATTTTTTAGACCGTCCGCTATTGACGACAGACGGAAATTTTTCTCCGCAAAAACGCTGTCAAAGACCGAGAAAAGAATTGAGAAGACTATCAAAGCGACAACCATTCTGAGGATATACTTGCTGAAAATTTTTTTCAAATCGGTCTTTCTGTTTTTGGCGAGGAGCAACGCTCCCGAAACCATCACAAAACAGGGTACAGCCCACATCATGAGGTTTCTGACACTCAGAAGCAGAATATGCTGACCGACGGTCTGTGCGAAACTGTCTGCGGAGTAAAAAGTGTGGAGAACCACGACTGCAATACAAGCCACAGCCCTGATCCTGCAAAGGTACGCTATATTATTCTTTGGCAGACTCCCCTCAAGCTCTCTGCTCCTGCTGATTTTTTTCTTTTTCTTTTCTATAAAAATTCCTCCTTTTTTGGACAATCGGGAAATTTGTCCCCTTGAATTTTTACTGAGGGATTGCCCTCAAACTCTCGTTTTGGAATGATAAGAGGCAGGGGCTTTGCCCAAAAAATAATTTTATTAAAATTATATTTTTTTAGAAATTTAGTATTTTAATATGGACGATTAGGGGCAGGGGGCTTTGCCCCCCAAGCCCCTCTTAAACGATAGGAGGCAGGGGGCTTTGCCCCCTGAACCCCCACTGGGGGCTCTGCCCCCAGACCACCGCTGGGGGGTGATTTGAAAATGGGGACACCCCATACCCCGCCCCCGAACCCCCCATTATAATCTTCTAACGTTTTAATTTTGGGGGTCAGGGGATTTTCCCCACTTGTGGGGCAACGTCCCAACAAATCAGTTAAACAGACCGCCACCGCCAATACAGCCGTTATTCGGGTCAACGGGGGTCTCATTGGGTATCTGCTGATAAGCGGGTTCCTCATAGACAGGTTCTTCGTAAACAGGTTCGGAGTAGACAGGTTCTTCATAGTAAGATTCCACGTAGGATTCAACAGGCTCGGAGTAAACGGGTTCTTCATAATAGGACACTTCAGGTGCTACGCTCTCCTCTGGAACGCTAACTTCGGGGGTACTCTCCTCGGGTGCTGAAATGGGTGCTTCTTCCGTCTCCTGAACGGGAGTATTTTTTATCATGACTTCTGCGGACTTTGTACTTACGGAAATGTTGTTTGCAACGGATGTGTAAGTGATAAAAGCGACATCGTCCTCAAAGCAGATTTCGCCCGACTCTATATCGCCGAACGGGAACTGGTGGAGTTCATAAACGCCGTCGCCAAAGACAATTTTTATCAGGTATTCGGTCGTAATCAGCGGCACGTCACCCGTCTGTACGGGAGTCTCAGCGGCAGGTTTTTTGTAGTAGAGGTGGATGGACTTGCCGTTGTCGAGGACGTTACTGCCGAGCATATTTTCGGGGAAACTGTCCTCCGCATCTGATTTTACCGAAAATCCGAGAATATCTTTGCCCGTTGAGTTTTTCAGCATGACTTCAAAAGTGTCCTCACTGTCATCGGGTTCACCGATAGTTATAACACCGCCCGACAAATCGTCAACACTTTCGGTTTCTTCGGCGGCGGTAGTAGTCTCAGCGGAATCGGTAGTTTCCTCGGTGTTTTCGGTAGTTTCCTGCTGAATTTCCTCTGTCTGAATATCGCTTTCACCGTCTGTTTCGGTGGAAACCGTCTGTGTGTCACCGCATGACGACATTGACACAGCGAGCATAGCGGTGAGCAGTACGCACAAAATTTTATTTTTTTTCACTTTCAAACAATCTCCTTTTTTACTTTGTTTTTTCGACTGTGGACGTTGCCTTGTGTGGGGTGTGCCCCCTTGACTACCAAAAATTAAAACAGTATACTGTCACGGAGGGGTACAACACTCCTGTCCAAAATTTCTTCTTGTTTCCATAATGGGGGTCAAGGGGGTTTTTAACCCCCTTGTGGGGGTCTGGGGGCAAAGCCCCCAGTGGGGGTTCAGGGGGCAACGCCCCCTGCCCCTCATCGTTCTAATAAAATTATTTTTGGGCAAAGCCTCCTGCCCTAATCGTTCCAATAAAATTATATTTTCGGGAGTTTGGGGTAACGCCACCGAAGAAGGTTCAAAGGTTGCCCCCTGCTCCCTCACTTTTATAATGGGGTTCGGGGACGGAGTCCCCCAACGGGAGTTCAAAGAGTGAACCCCCCGCTCCTTGTGGTTCTTAAAACAAATCGGCAAAAGAACGTTCTCCCCCACACTCTCAATATCGGACAATATCGGACAAACAGTCACAATCAGCTCATAACAGAGCCTTTTACATAAATCCAAGTACCCGACTGTCCGTAGTAAATCATGTAGCCGTTTCTGCCTGTTTCATGGGCAAAATCGGGGTCAAAGACGTAAGTACCGCCGTTCATGTTTATCTCAACCCACGAGTGAGGTCCGTAACCGCCCGATGCAAGCGGAACACTTCCCGAAATCTGGTGTGCATCGTAACCGAGGGTCTTTGCCATCTCACAGAAAGTTGCAGCCATTACATAACAGTTGCCCTGATGATATGTGAAACCATAGTTTGCGTACCACTCCATTCCCGTGTAAGCGTCACGGGGGACACCGCCGTAATAAGCCATACCTGCCGACCATGAAAACGCTGCACTGAGATTCCAGCCGATCTGGTTCAGGACATTTGCGGCAAGGGGATAGGCGTATGCCACCATGCGTATGCCCGCATTTGTACACCTGTTCGCAAATTCGTCTATCGAGAGCAAATCGCCGAGCAAATCATATCGAGACCTGCCGCTTTCAAGTGCATTGTAGAAAACATCAAATTCCTCCTGAGACGGTTCACGTCCGAGGGCGGCATTGAAAATATCGTACACATACGTCTCATCGGAAGTACCGAGATTTGCGTATTCGGCGGAGTTGAAAATACCTCTCACAGCCTGCGGACCTGTCAGATTTCCGACAAGCTGTGACACACGGTTTGAGACTTCGGTGTCACTGGGCATACGTCCGAGGGGTCTGTAAGAACTTATAACAAATCTTGATATGGCGGGATAAGCGTCCCTCATACCCGTGTTTATACTTCCGGAGTATATACCTGCTTTCTGACATATGTCTGCAAACTCCTGAGACCTTATGAAACAGCCGAGGACGTATTTTTTCGAGTAGCCGTCTTCTATGACACCGACCCATTTGGAGACCTCCTGTTCGGAGGGTTCTCTGCCGAGAACGCCTCTGTAAAGGGTAGTCACATAGCTGTAGTTGTCGGGGTTTTTGCCCATAAACTCACCGCTGTCGGTGAAACCCGATACAACGTCTGCTGCCGTCTGACCGAGATACCTGATTTTGTAGACCCAACTTTGCAAACCCTTTTCGTCAAATTTTCTGCCGAGGACGTTCTGATAGAGACGTGCGACAAATTGGGTAGTATAGGGGTTTTCGTCACGGACATCATTAAGGGCAAAAGTTCCCGCACCTACTTCCGCACTGTTGCACACGCCCAGAAACTCTTCAGACATCACCACACTGCGGAGTATGTAGTTTCTCGATACACCCATATCAAGAAACTGCATTTTCCAGTCTATCTCCTCCTGAGAGGGTATCCTGCCGAAAATTGATATAAACAGATTTTTGACATAATCCTCGTCGGAGAGTTCTCTTGACGTAAATTCGACACTGTTATAGAAACCGTACAGGACATCTGCACATTGAGCGTGGTTATAGACAAATCTGTTTATCCAACTGTCAAGTTCGGTATCACTCGGCTCACGTCCGAGAATTGACTCGTAGTAATTTCTCGCCACCTGTGCCTGCTTGGGGTACTGAGATTCCAGTTCGGTGGCAGGAGAAAAACCGACATTCTCAAAACCCGCCTCGGAAACAGTGCTGTTGAGTTCCTCAGAGAGCATAATTTTTCTAAGGATTGCACTTCTCGAAATTCCCGCACTGAGACACTCACAGCAATCCGAAAATTCCTCGGAAGTCGGTTCTCTCCTCAAAAGCACCGAAAAGACATTGTTCACATAGTCCTCATCGGAGAGATTTTTTTCTCTGAACTCCGTGGAATTGTAGAAGTAGTAAACAGCGTCATAGACGGAAAAAGAACCTGAATAAATTCTGTCCGTCCAGCTTGCAAGACCGTCTTTGTCGGGTTCTCTGCCGAGTATTGAGTTATACATGAAGTCAACGACGGTCTCAGCGGCATCGTGTTTTTCCTGCTCGGTCATATCGCCTTTGTCGGGAACAGATTCTTTATTTTCCGAATTTTCGGTATTCTCCTCCGCACTCTCGTTACCGTCCTCTTTGCTGTCATCGGGGAAAACCTCAACAGGAGTTTCCGCTTTATCCGTCGGGACGGAATTTTCGGTAGTCCCCTCCGCACTCTCAGTGTCGCCCTCTTTGCCGTCATCGGAAAGCACTTTGGCAGTCTCCTCGGCGGCGGTCTCCTCAGTCTGAACTTCCTCTGTTATTTCAGAGGACTGTTCCGTTTCAACTGCAAGTGCCGACAGCACAGGCGAGAGACTTCCCGTCAGGAGCATACAGCATATTATTACACCTGTGAAACGCCTTTTTTTAGTCTTTTTCATTTTATACCTCCATAGTTTTTTTGTTTTTTAGGGAAATGACAAAAATTTTTCGGAAATTCCACATCAACATTATATCACACACAGTGTACATATGTCAACAAAAAATTTAAGACGGAGGGACTTTGTCCCCTGTCCTGTTTATATGCCTTGCGACATTGGGAGTTTGGGACTTCGCCCCACACCCCTATGAACGATTAGGGGGCAGTTGTCCTCTGCCCCCATTTTTAGAACGATTAGGGGCAGGGGGCTTTGCCCAAAAAATAATTTTATTAAAATTATATTTTTTTGGGAATTTAATATTTTTTAATTTTAATTAGAACGATTAGAGGCAGGGGGCTTTGCCCCCTGAACCCCCACTGGGGGCTCTGCCCCCAGACCCCCCATGATTATTCCCACAGAAGAAACGATAAGAGTTCAAGGTACTTTTCCCCTCCCTCATGATATCTATTGTTTCAATTTCGAGTGTCCGATAGCAACCCCCCGTACAAAAAGTCCCAAATAAATTATAATTAAACTTGACATATTCTTTCTAAAATGATAGAATATTATTCGGAAAAACCGTGTAAACACAAAACAGGAGAACAGGAGATTTTTATGGAAAATAAAAATATTTACAGCGATATATTCGCCATAGTCAGCGAAAATATGAGGTCGGCGGGTACGGAGTTCGAGGAGTCCGAGGAATGCTATATGCTCAGGTGCAGTTCAGAGCCTTCGGGAGTGGACATAGCAAAACTCTCAAAGCAGACCGACAACAGGAAATTCCTCGAAAACGCCTACAGTCAGCTCCTGAAGAGGAACGCCGACGTGAATACAATAAACGCATGGGAGAGCCGTATTGACCTGCCGTACAGGGAGTTTCAGAAACTCGTCACAGGAAGTATAATAAATTCTGCCGAATTTACAAATACTCATGTGAGAGTGCGGAATAATTTCTACACCGAAAACAAGCCCTACAGGAGTGTCGCACTGTCGGGAGTGTCAACGGCTATACCCGAAAAACTCGTGAGAATGTACAGGCGTATGCCCGCACCCCTGAAAAAGACTGTCAAAAAAATAATGGGCATGGGCTGACAGCGGAGGTAATTGCAGATTATGAAAATTTATATTGACCTTTCAAACCTTATGTCCGTGGACTTCCTCACGGGAATACAGCGTGTCGTCAAGGAAATAGTCATCAGAATGCTTGAAAATGATAACAATGAACTCGTTCTGATGGACTACTCTTTCAGAAGAGACTCCTACAGGAGACTCGACAACAAAAAATTTTACGAATACTTTGCTCACGGAACGGGCGACAGAAAATTTCTGTCTTTAAGCGAAAGTATAAGATTTGAAGATATACAGTCGGGTTCGGTTTTTTTTGAAATAGACAGCGTGTGGAACAGCCGTCTCAGGAGGAGTTACCTGTTCCCTATACTGAAACAAAAGGGTGTCGGGATAGTGACACTCGTCTATGACATAATCCCCATAACTCACCCACAATTCTGCCACGAAAATACTGTCATGAATTTCATGGTGTATATAGGTGCAAATATAAAGTACGCCGATTTGATAATAACTTCCGCACAGGCTACTATTGACGCACTCAACACACTCACGGACAAGCTCGGTGTGGAGCGAAAAAATTGTGTCGCCATACCTCTGGGCAGTGATTTTTCGGAGAAAAACGTTTCGGGTAAAAGTAACAAGCCCGACCCCGAAGTTGTTGAAATTGCACGCAAGGGCAAATATATTTTGATGGTGGGGACTGTTGAACCAAGAAAAAACCACAGTCTTGTGATAGATGCACTTGAAAACGGTCTTGCGGAAATGGGTGTGAACGCAATATTTGCGGGACGTATAGGTTGGAATGTTGAAGAACTCGAAGACAGAATGAAAAATCACTCCCTGTACGGTAAAAATCTGTTCTTTATCGAAAAGCCCGACGATGTGACCGTCGATTACCTGTACAAAAACGCTCTCGCTGTGGCTTTCCCCACTTTCAACGAGGGTTTCGGACTCCCCGTCATAGAGGCTTTCATGAGAGGTACTCCCGTCATAGCTTCCGATATAAAAGTCCTGCACGAAGTAGCGGGAGATTTTGCGGACTATTTCAATCCCAATGACAGTGACGGCTTTGCACAGTGTGTTAAAAACCTGCTTGACGAAAATATTTACAAATCAAAAAAAGAGAGTATTAAAAATTTCAAGCCGTACACGTGGGACGAGTCCGCAAGAGATATGCAAAAAGCTGTTGAGTCTGTTATAAAAAAGCCCGAATTTATCCCCGACGGAAAAAGTCTCAGACAGCTTGTGTGCCTTACTGCCCGCAACGATGATATTCTTGCAACACTCCCATATATTGAGAACTTCATGCCGTTTATACGGGAGATAGTCCTCTGCTGTCCCGACAAAAATGTTGACGAACTCAAAGAGAAGTACAGGGGCAGGCTTGTCTTGAAATTCCTGACGGATTCGGAAGTCCTTGCGGGTGAACCTCTCCCCGATGACCACTCCACAAGAAATTTCTTTCTGAGGTGTCACGCCCTGAAAAATCCCCTGATTGACGATGTCTTCATAATGACCGATGACGACTACAGACCGCTTAAAGAAATTTCCCCCGAAAATTTCATTGAAAACGGCTGTTACAGGGCTTATTACTGCTATGATTTGAACCTTTGGCAGGGTACTTACGGAAGTCCGACTTCCTTTGACGTTTCAATGAAAAAAACTCTTGAATTTCTGAGCGAAAACGGCTGTCCGACTATGATGTACTCCTCCCATCAGATGCAGGTCATAGACAAGAGGATTTTCAACGATATGACCGAAAAACACCCCGAAATAGTCTCAAAAGGTCTCTGCGACTGGTCTGCATATTTCAACTGGGGAGTAAAAAATCACCCCGAAATTTTCAGACCCGAACCGTATGTCTCAATGGGTTGGCCCGGAGCAAGGAGCGACTGGGATCTGTATGTAGTGCCTGAGGAGTTTTTATTTGAAAACCACTACAGCGTACTCTACGAAAAGGGCAGGGTCTTTGAGGGGCTGAGCGATACTTTCAACGAAAAGACCACAGAGGAAAATCAGGTCAAAATTACAAGGTATATGGCGGAACTTCTGAAACAGCGTGAGGGGAACGAGGTCTACCGCTCATATTGCAACGCCTACTGGGTTCAGCACAGGGAACTCCCGTCCTTCACGGCACTCTGCACGGACGACAGCAATATTACAATCAGCACCCCGACTTATGTGCAGTTCAGAAACTCCTGTTGGACGAGGGTTGATATTCTCATAGACAAGAGCGTCACGGAGGAAATTTCCCGCAAACTTATTCTTGAATACTGGTTTTCGGACGAGACAGGCGAAAATATGACACCTGTCGGCAGGATAAGAATAGACACGGACAACCTTGAATTTAAGTTGCCCGTGAAGAGTCCCGTTTTCTGCGAGAGGTGCGTATTTAATATGAAACTTCTTGCGGAGGACAAAAATGTCTCCGCTTCGGCAAGCATGACTGCGAATATAATTTAACAATAATGGACAGTGGGGACAACATTTGAAACTCTGTTGTGGGCTACGCCCCCAAACCCCCGTTAGAACGATTAGGGGGCAGGGGGCTTTGCCCCCTGAACCCCCCATGATATTCTACTGTTTTAATTTTTGAGGTTAAGGGGGGTCACACCCCCGTGATTAACGAGACAGAGAAATTTCAAGTGTCTCAAACTCCGAATCGGGGGAAGTCCTGCATTTCACGGCAATATTTTCACCATTCTGAATTATCTCGAAATTTTCGCCCGTGTAACTTCTGACTGTCCGGTCGTCATCGACAATTTTGTCATATTCGCCCGCAAATGGGAAAAAGTCCTTTTCAAGTTCAAAACTGCCGACAAGTTCATAATCTGCGTACTGCACATCTCCGCCGCCCGCTATTGCAAGGTACACATCAGCGGAAGTCTCGTCTCCGAAAGTGTACTCGTCTATTATAATTCCGGAGTATCTGCCGTCATAAATATAGAAATCGTTAAAAGAATTTCCACCAAAGTGGACGGCATCTTCCGAAGTGAAAAAACAAGTGAAAAAACTCCTGATTTCAACGTCACTGCCACGGAATCCGACATCTGTGCGGAGAATGTGCAGGAACGAACCGCCGTCACAGCTTATCGGGGAATCTACCGACAAATTCAGGGTAATTTTTTTGTCCGTTGCTCTTGGTGCGGAGTCGTAAGCCGAAATAAGATTATATTCCGTGCCGATAACGTTGCTGTCAAGCCAGACATAAGCAGGTCTACCGTCGGAGTAGTCTATATTTGAATTTATGATCTCAAAACCCTCCTCGGTGAGATTTTCCCTCAAATACTCTTTCAGCTCCTCTCTGCCCTGAATCCACCTGCCCTCTGCGGTGTAATTTTTAGTTGTCGAATAAATTCCGCTCCCCATACAGATACCGTCAATGTCAATACAGCTGTAGTTCACGCTCTTTTCGGAAATTGTTTTTCCCTCGGGGTAACTTGCAAACAAATCAGTCACATAGTTTTCGTAGTACTTTGGGAGTACAGCCTGTGCAATTACGACGGGGTTCGGAGGGTACGCACCGTGTTTTTCGCTGTCGCAAACCACAAAGTCAAAACTGAAACTGTTTCCCGTCCTGTCAGTGGTCACGGCAGTTGTCTCGTAGTAAGGCGTTATGTAGAGACTTGTGATTAAAAAATTTTCCTCAAAGAAATTTTTGTCATATTTTTTTCTCAAAGAACGCTCCACGGCACTCCCGAATTTACCGTCAAGCCAGATGTCAAGTTCTTCGGGACTTGTTATTTTTTCGGGGGAATGTCCCTCCAGAGCGTAAATTTCAGCGTCAGTGGAGTAAGATTCCGTCATGTCAATCTGCACTTCCGGAATGCCGTAATCCTCCGCTATATTCCACTCAATTTTACCGCCGTCATAGACACTTCTCGGGACAGCCACTTCCGCCATAAATGCAGAAACAACGTCCTCCACGGCACAGGTGGTCTCAATGTACTCCGTGCAGTTTATCACAAGGCTTTCGCCCTCATAGCGGACGTTTTTTATATCGTAAGAAATACCGCCGTTCGGGACTGCTATTGCACGCAGACAGAGTATATTTTCCTCAAAAAATTCCTCATCATATTTTTCAAGATAGTCAAGATACTCCCAATTTTCCATGTAACTCTCGTTCTCGTTGTCAACGTAAATTTCAAAGAGATAGTCTTTGAGTTCGTCCACGGAAGTTATAACGCCCTCGGGGTTCTCGTGAGCCTTATTCCAGAAACCTCCCCCGCCGTTTATGGGGACTATTTCAGCGGTTATTTCGTCAACTTCCCCATTTTTGAGAAGACTGCTTTTTAGGAGACACAAGTCAAATATATTTACTTTCCCGTCATAGTCCAGATCCGCAAGACTTATGTCGGGAATTTTTACGTCGGGGACGTTCAGAAGATACTTTTCAAGCAGAACCGCATCGCTCACCGACAGCTTGCCGTCGCCGTTCGTGTCACCGCAAACAGGTTCTTTCATGTCGTATTTATCGCTGAAAATTCCGTTTTCGTCGGCGTTCAGGTTCAGGAAAAAATCCGCACCCTTGCCGTAAACCGTCTGTTCAGTACCCTTTATGCGGACAGTACCCGAATTTTCAGCCGTCACAAGGCAGTAAGCCACAGCGTTAAAATTGTCCTGCACAACTCCGCTCTCGTACTCAAAATCGGCAGTACCGCTCAAGCTCCAGTCGACATCGCTCGGCATGACAACACAGCCGGCCTGATTCACCATGACTTGGAACACAAAAAGAGCCTGATTTCCCGAAACCGTCACGGGGGCGATTTTTTCGAGTGAGGAGTAGCTATTGGTCAGATTTTTTAAGTTTCCCTCTTTTACTGTTATTTCTACAGTTTTTTCGGAAATGCCGTTCACAGCCTTTATCACGGCTTTTCCCGCACTCAACCCCGTCACGACACCTGTTTTTTGGTCTACCTTTGCGATTTTTGGCGAATCCGACGAAAAAATCAGATTGTCCTTTACGCCTGTTTCCGTAACCTCGTCCCAGACAACTTTCAGTGCTACTTCCTCCCCGACCGAAATTTCGGTCTTTTCGGCTTTCAGCTCGTCAATCTGTGCAATAATCGTCAACGCTGAAGCCCTCAGAACTCCGCACTGTGCGGGCAAAAACGCCGAGCCTGCAAGTACCGCACCGAGAGCAAGTGAAAAAATTTTACCATATTTCATAAATGTGACCTCCTGTAAAAATTTTGCTTTACATAATGTTTAACGGATTTTGCGGACACAATGTGCGGGCTGAATTGTGAATTTTTTGTGAACTTTCTGTTAATTCTCTGAAAATCACGCTCATTTTTCGCTCCCGAAACGTTGTTATATATGAGAGCGAAAATTGTTCACAGAATGTTTACAAATTTCTCCGCACATTTGCCCCATGAAAAACGTTAAACAGTATGACAGGCAAATTTAAGGGGAACAATAAGGGGCAGGGGGCTTTCCCCCCTGAACCCCCACTGGGGGCTTTGCCCCCAGACCCCCATCGGGGGGAAGAATCCCCCCGAACCCCCCATGATAATTCTATCGTTTAATTCGGAGGTTCGGAGGTGAAGCCCCCGGTCACTCCCCAACACACAAAAAAGGAGGATTTTTATGAACTACAAAAAAATAATCGCAGGTATAATGTGCCTTTGTATAAGTCTGCCGACTGTCTCACAGGTTCTTAAGCCTGTCGGGGGAGTTTTCGCCCTCGATCCCGATCCAAATCAGGACAACAACGAGTACTATCCCGTGCAGACAGGCGAAAATTTCGTCTACAGAAATTACGGCGACAGAATTGAAATAGTGGCGATTTTCACGGACATAGATGGCGAACTTGTCATTCCCGACAGCGTGGACGGCGTTCCCGTGAAAGTCGCAGGAAAAAACGCTTTTGCGGGAAATCAGAAAATAACTTCAATAGTCCTGCCCGACAGTATCACGAAAATTTATGAGGGTGCTTTTTTGGGCGACACGGCTCTTGAGAGCGTGAAACTGCCGTCGGGCATAACCGAAATCCCCGACGAGTGTTTTCAGAACTGTATGTCTCTGAAAGAAATCGACATCCCCGAAACGGTTGAGAGCATAGGTCTGAGGGCGTTTTGTAACTGTACCGCCCTGAAATCGGTGAAAATTCCCGACAGTGTGACAACATTCGACGGACAGGTTTTTGACAGTTGCAGGAACTTGACGGAGGTGAACATTCCAAGCGGAATTTCGGAGATTCCCGAAGGTTTCCTGAATTATTCGGGAGTGAAAGAAATCGTGATTCCCTCTAATGTCACGAAAATATGTACGAACGCCTTGCCGTCCGAACTCGAAAGGCTCACAGTCATAAACAGCGATTGTCAGATTGACGACACAAATTATATGTTTGGGATAAGTAAAAACAAGTGCGTGATAGTCGCACCAAAAGGCAGTCGTATGCTGGAATTTGCCGAAAGTTTTGGTTTTGACAGCGAACTCCTGCCGGGGACTATGTGTGAACCCGTTCTGAAAGGTGATTCAAACAACGACGGCGATTTTGGCGTTGCGGACCTTGTTTCGCTCGAAAGCTATATTCTCAAAAATCAGGACATAACTGCTCCCGAACTTGCCGACATGAACGGTGACGGCTCTGTGGACGTTTTTGACCTCACTCTTATGAGAAAGTCTCTGATAGATTCGGAGGACTTCACGCCTGCACCCATGTCAATAAATTTAAGCAACACTGTCACAGAGGGAGTTGTCCCGACTGAAATTCAGGGCAGAGAACCCGACAGCGAATTTGTACTCGCACAGACAGACTTCTCGCTAAATCTTCTGAAACAGACAGCGGACAGCTCCGAAAACGTCTTTATTTCGCCGTATTCGGCAATGCAGGCTCTTGCCATGACCGCAAACGGTGCGGACGGTGAAACAAAGTCACAGATGGAAAAAGTCCTCGGCGGTCTTGACGTGGAAAAGCTGAATGAATATCTCTACACACAGAGAATTTCACAGCCCAACAAAAAATATTGCAGTCTCAAAACTTACAACTCTATATGGACACTGAATGACACTGAACGTATCAATGTCCACGATGATTTTGTCCGCAGAAACAGGGCTTATTACGGTGCGGACATATTCCTTGCGGATTTTGACGAGACGACTGTAAAAGATATAAACAACTGGGTAAAGGCGAAAACAGACGGCATGATTCCGAAAACTATTGAGGAACTGTCTCCCGAATCGGTCATGTGCCTTATAAACACAGTCCTCTTTGATGCAAAGTGGCAGGAGCAGTATTATACAAGTTCCGTTGAGGAGGGCGATTTTACCTCTTCCGACGGCACTGTCCGCAAAGCCGAAATGATGTACAGCAAGGAAAAATATTATCTGACAGGCGAAAACGCTGTCGGAATGTACAAACTTTACGAGGGCGAAAAGTACGCTTTTGTGGGAATACTCCCCGACGAGGGAATTTCCGCTGAGGAGTACATAAATTCTCTGACACCCGAAAGTCTCAACAAAATGCTCTCCGAAAAGAAAACAGCCGATGCCGTATACTGCACCCTCCCGAAATTCACGGTCGAGTATGACAATGAACTCTCTGACGAGTTAAAGGCTATGGGTATGACAGATGCTTTCAATCCTTACGCCGATTTTTCGGCTATGGCAGACACGGACACGGGAATGCTCTTTATAAACAAAGTGATCCACAAGACCAAAATTGAACTGTGTGAGAGCGGTACAAAAGCCGCTGCGGTCACGTCTGTTATGATGAACGCCGGTGCTTCAGTCGCCGAAACGGTAGTCCACATAAATCTGAACAGACCTTTTGTGTACGCAATAGTTGACACGGAGACCAATATTCCCGTGTTTATGGGAACTCTCAATGACATTCCCGAATAATAAATCACGTTCACGCCATATTCCGGAATCTGCACTTTGTCCGGAATGTGTGTGATAAATAATAATTCCTCAGGGGGAACAAATCGGAAAAGTCGTATTTTTCACAATACGGCTTTTTTTGGACTGGGGAACGTTTCCTTGTGGGAGCTGTTTTGTGGGGGGCTCTGCTTTGTGGGGGGCTCTGCCCCCCACTCCCCCCATTAGAACGATAAGGGGCAGGGGGCTTTGCCCCCTGAACCCCCATTGGGGGCTCTGCCCCCAAACCCCCGTCGGG
>CANQWR010000004.1 GCA_947627625.1 uncultured Ruminococcus sp.
GAACACGGAAGTTAAGCTCTGCTGTGACGATAATACTTGATTGGAGACAATCCGGGAACGTAGTTCGATGCCGACACCTTTTGAGGGCCATTAGCTCAGTTGGTTAGAGCTACCGGCTCATAACCGGTCGGTCTGGGGTTCGAGTCCCTAATGGCCCACTCCTTTGGCTCTCCTGTTTTGCGGGGGAGCTTTTTTCACTTGAAAGTTCGGGGGCGTTGGTGTGAGTGATAACAAAAATGGTGGTAATCGGGCGAATTTGCTGATTTTGCTGTCTTTTCTGGCTTTTGTCGCTGTCAACGCAATAAGTTATAAATTTTTCTCGTCTGATAGTGTCGTATGGTTTGAAAATTTTGTCCCGTCCGAAGAGAGTGTGACCATAATTTCAGGCACGGCAACCCCCACGACTTCCACCGCCAAGGCAACGGGAACGGTGTCCGCCACAAAGACAACGGAGACCGTTTCGGCTTTGAAAAAAACTTCCACCACCCGTGTCTCGGGCGATTTGGAGCAGAAAACGTCCGAGACCGCCACCGCCGTGGAGGTCTTTGAGGACGAACTTCCGCTGTATATCGACATAAATACCGCCGACAGGGAGGAGCTGAAACTTCTTGACGGTATCGGTGATGTGAGGGCTGATGCGATTATTGAGTACCGTGAGGCGAACGGAGGTTTCAAAAATATCGATGAGATAAAAAATGTGAAGGGAATCGGCGACGGAATTTTTTCCGAAATTGCCGATTTTATTTATGTCGAAAATCCTGTCTACCCCGAAAATTCGGAAAATTCGGAGGAAATTCAGGAAGATTATGACAATCGGGACTCCGAAATTTCCGAAAATTCCGAAGTCCCCGAAACGTCCGAAAATGACGTTTCGGAGAAGAGTGTCTCCGAGGAGGAAGAGGAGGTCACGGAGTACGTCCCGACTTTGGAGGACGTTGCACCGATAAATCTGAATACTGCCGATGCGGAACTTCTCCTGCTGCTGCCGTATGTCGACGAGGAAATCGCAGACGAAATACTCAATTTGCGTGAGGAAATCGGAGGTTTCGGCAATTCGTATGAACTTCTCTATCTGAAGTCGCTGACACAGGAACAGGTTGCGGAAATTGTAAATTATGTGACGGTCGGGGACTAATTTTGTTAAAATATTAGAATATTAAAAAAATTTCACTTGTATCTTGCATAGCCGTCCGCAGAGGACAGCTCCACAAGCTCTATCTGTCGCTCTATTACGTCGGGATTTTCTATCCACTCCCGCTCGCCCGCTTCACCCGCCCAGACGTCCTCCCTGCCGAGTTTGTACTCCGCAAGTCCTATTATAAGTGAGACACCGCTGTTCCCACGCAATTTTTCCCACTCCGCAAGCGTGCTGTCAAAAGGGCAAGTTTCGTTCTGAAATCCGAAGTAAATTTGTGGTACGATGTAGTCGCAATAGCCGTCGGTGCCAGTCCACAGCCCCACGTCCGCATATTGCGAATTGTAGTCCGCACTTATGTTCCCCTGTGGACTTATCCCGAACAAAATATTTTTGTCATAATTTTTCACAGTGTCGTAAATACTTTTTACATATTCTGTGACATTTTCCGTCCGCCACTCCTGCAAATCGTTGCTCCCGCTCTCCGCAAAGGCTTCCTCATCAAAAGACGTGTCGGTTGTCGGGTAAAAATAGTCGTCAATGTGTACGCCGTCCACGTCATAATTTTTAATAATTTCTGAAACACCGTCGGCTATAAGCTGTCGGACTTCCGTGTAGGCGGGGTTCAGGTAGTATCTGCCGTTTACATTTTCAACAAAATGCTTTTCGGGTTCACGCACCCACTGTTTTGTTATATATTCGTCCGAAACTCTCTCCATTTCCTCGGCGGTCTGTAGTCGGAGCGGGTTTATCCACGCATGAAACGACAGCCCCAGTTCGTGAGCTTCACGGAGCATTATTTCAAGAGGGTCGTAATTGCCGTCCAGAAGCAGACCTTTCGGAAAAATTTTTGACTTATAATATGCGTCACCCATCGGGCGGACGTGAACGTAAACAGTGTTCACGCCGTCCGATTTTGCATTTTTGAACATCTCCCGCACAGCGTTTTTGAACTCCTCTTCGGTCTTGCCCTGAATATAATTTTCAAAATCCGTATACGGAAACCACAGCCCGTTCTGTGTTTCATAGTTAATTTTTTTACTTGTAATTTCGGCGTTTTCGGTCACGATTTCCGTGGACTGTTCGGGGGTACTCTGCACGCTGTTTGCGGGGTATTCGGGGAGGGTACAGCCCGTCAGGAGCAGTATGGGGAGGGCGAGAGTTAAAATTTTTTTCATATTGTTCACTCACTTTTTGATTTTTTATTTTTAATTTTTATTTATATATTATATTCGCCTGTTTTTAAGATTATTTCAAGAATATTTTTTATAATATTATTAGAATGGACTGAGGACTTCGTCCCCGAATACCTGTTAGAACGATAAGGGGCAGGGGGCTTTGCCCCCTGAACCCCCATCGGGGACTCCGTCCCCGAACCCCTGCAAGGGGGGTGTGACCCCCCTTGACCCCCGTTTTTATTCTATCAGAATTATTTTTTGAAGTCGAGGAACAGCATTCCCCGGTTCAATATCAAAAAAATTATAATATAGGAGTGATGTTTGTGAGACTTCCGAGAAAAATTTTTCTCTTCCTGACTGCTATTTGCACGGCTTTTTCGGTGTCCTGTGGCAAAAAAAACGACAAAAAGACCGAGCCTGCCGAAAGTTTCCCCGAGATGAGCGTGACCTTTTTCGATGTCGGCAAGGCGGACAGTATGCTGATAAAGACCGAAAACCACGCCGTCATGATAGACTGCGGCGAAAAGGGTGACGGCAAGGAAATTCTGCAATATTTCGAGGAAAACGGCATTGAAAAACTTGATTACCTGATTATAACCCATTACGACAAGGACCACGTCGGCGGTGCGGCAAAAATTATAAAAAATACCGAGGTTCTGAACGTTCTCGCCCCCGACTATGTTGAGGACAGCGATGAAGTCAAAAAATATAACAAGGCTTTGGAGGAGAAAAATATAGCTCCCGAAATACTCGTCGAAAATTGCAGTTTTACGCTTGATGACGTGGATTTCACGGTGTACCCCCCCGAAAAGAGTTTTTACGGGAACGGCGATGACAACGATTTTTCACTTGTCACAAAAGTCTCCCACCACGAAAATATTTTACTTTTCACGGGCGATGCGATGGAGCAGAGACTCTCCGAAATTATGGACATAGGGGACTGCGATTTCCTGAAAATCCCCTACCACGGCAGGAAACTTGAAAATCTCGGTCAGTTTCTTGACTCGGTAAAGCCCGAGAGTGCAGTCGTGTGTACTTCCGATAGCGAATTTTCGGACAGCACAAAAAATCTCCTTATTCAGCGGAATATAGACTACAGAGCGACTTGCACGGACGGTCAGATAAAAATTTTAAGCGACGGTGTAAAGCTGTCATTTGAATAGGTGGACAGACAAAAAAGCCCCCACGGTTCAATACCGTGAGGACTTTTTTATTTTATTTAACTTAATTTTACCACTTTTATTACTGTTTTTCGGAGTTTATAAACATATCGTAAATTCTCCTGATAGCCTCCGCAAGGTCGCTCTCACTCACGCCTATTATGACGTTCAGCTCGCTTGACCCTTGGTCTATCATCTTGACATTTATCCTTGCGTGTGCCATAGAAGCGAAAATTCTCGCAACAGTACCCCTTGTGTTTTTCATTCTGCGTCCGACAATGGCAAGGAGTGCGATACCGTCCTCAATTTCGATGTTGTCGGGCTTGACCTCACGGCGTATTCCAGACAGGACTTTTTCCCGCACAGGTTCAAGTTTTGCACTGTCAACAGTGATACTCATTGTGTCTATACCCGACGGCATATGTTCAAAAGAAAGCCCGTTGTCATAGAGAACTTTCAGGACTTTCATTCCGAAACCCGTCTCACTGTTCATCATGGCTTTTTCAATATTTATTGTACTGAAACCCTTTCGACCTGCAATGCCCGTTATAGTGTGTTTAAGGCTCTCCTTGCTGAAATCGTAGTCGTCTGAGACTATCATTGTGCCGTCGTCCTCGGGTCTGTTGGTGTTTCTTATGTTTATGGGGATACCTGCGGAGCGTACGGGAAAAATTGCGTCCTCGTGCAGGACAGAAGCCCCCATATAGGCAAGCTCACGGAGTTCACGGTAAGTAATGACGTTTATCACGTCGGGATTTTCAACTATTCTGGGGTCTGCGACAAGAAATCCCGAAACGTCCGTCCAGTTTTCGTAAATATCAGCCCTGACGGCGTTTGCAATTATAGAACCCGTCACGTCCGAACCACCTCTTGAAAAAGTCTTTATAACTCCCTCTGTAGTTCTGCCGTAAAATCCCGGTATTACTGCATTTTCGAGATTTTTCAGCTTTGAACGGACTGCTTTCAGGGTCTCGTCAAGCAGAAGTGTCCCCTTTGTGTCAAAAATTATAACTTCGGAAGCGTCCACAAAGTTAAATCCCAAATATTTTGCAAGGACTTTTCCGTTAAGGTACTCCCCACGGCTTGCGGAGTAGTCTCTTGCGGGACGTGCTTTAAGCTCTCTGACTATCCTGTCAAAATCCTCTTCAAGGTCCATATCAAGCCCTAAATTGGCAATAATTTCGTTGTACCTGTTTCTGATTATTTCAAACTCCTCCGAAAAGTCGACACCGCTGCCCGCAAGTTCACAGCACTTGTACAGCATATCGGTGATTTTTATGTCATCGGGGAATCTCTTTCCCGGTGCTGACGGCACAACATACCTGCGTTTGTTGTCACTTTTGATTATATTTGCAACTTTTCTGAATTGTTCCGCATCGGCGAGACTGCTGCCGCCGAACTTTACGACTTTATTTCCCATTGAAAATCATTCCTTTTTGGTTTTTTAATTTTAGTCACAGTAATTATTATATTCCGAATTTCGGAAAAAATCAATTGATATAAAATCCAAATTTCCAAAAACAAAACAGTGTATTTTTGGCGAATACGCTTGTACGCCACAGGAGGACAGTTTTTATTTAGTCAGGCTGTGGTTAAAGATGGGGTGATACTTCCTCGGACTTCAAAATTGTAGCAATAGAATATAATGGGGGGTTCGGGGGGATTCTTCCCCCCGACGGGGGTTTGGGGGCGGAGCCCCCAATGGGGGTTCAGGGGGCAAAGCCCCCTGCCCCTTATCGTTCTAATATTTATCGTTCTAATATTTATCGTTCTGACGGGGGGACTAACCCTGTCATCTATCGCTTTAATGAGGGCGGAGGAACAGTATCCCCCGATTCGTTCAAAACAGGAGTTTCACCTCAAAAATTATTCCGATTCTGAAAAAAATTCACAAAAAAGTATTGATTTTCCGAATAATATATGGTAAAATGAAATAGTCGGGGGTTTTTCCCCTGTACTCTATAACAAAATTCAGGAGGAATTGAAAATGTTAGTTTCGGCTACAGAAATGCTCAACAAGGCAAGAGCAGGCAAATACGCAGTAGGTCAGTTCAACATCAACAACCTTGAGTGGACTAAGGCTATACTTCTCACGGCACAGGAACTCAATTCACCGGTTATTCTCGGTGTCTCCGAAGGTGCGGGAAAGTACATGACAGGTTTCAAGACCGTTGCCGCTATGGTAAAGGCTATGGACGAATCCCTCGGTATCACAGTCCCCGTTGCACTCCACCTCGACCACGGTTCTTATGAGGGCTGTTACAAGTGCGTCAAGGCAGGTTTCACATCTATCATGTTCGACGGCTCACACTTCCCGATTGCTGAAAACGTCGCAAAGACAACGGAACTCGTGAATGTTGCACACAACCTCGGTCTCTCCATAGAAGCTGAAGTCGGTGCTATAGGCGGTGAAGAGGACGGAGTTGTCGGCAAGGGTGAGTGTGCAGACCCCGAAGAGTGCAAGCAGATTGCAGACCTCGGTGTTGACTTCCTCGCCGCAGGTATCGGCAATATCCACGGTGTTTACCCCGCAAACTGGGAGGGTCTGAGCTTTGAGACTCTCGCTGCCGTAAACGCAAAAGTTGGCGAAATGCCTCTCGTTCTGCACGGCGGTACGGGTATTCCCGATGAGCAGATTACAAAGGCAATTTCACTCGGTGTCGCAAAAATCAACGTAAACACGGAGTGTCAGCTTGTTTTCGCAGAGGCTACCAGACAGTACATAGAAGCAGGCAAGGACCGTCAGGGCAAGGGCTTTGACCCCAGAAAGCTCCTCGCTCCGGGCTTTGAGGCTATCAAGGCTAAGGTCAAGGAGAAGATGGAACTCTTTGGCAGCGTCGGCAAGGCATAATTGAATTAAAGTCAAATCAAAATTAAAATCAACAGTCTCCGCAATGTCGCCATTTCGGGGACTGTTTTTTATTGAAAATTTATTGTTCAGACCGTGAGTGTCCCCCCCACTGAGACGGCATTTTCCGGGACGTACTTTGTTGAGGTGAAAAATAAATTATAATAAAAAACAAATGAGCCTCCTCGGTTAAGAAGAGACCCATCTGCCATGATATAGGGATTATTGGGGATTTAATAATTTGACGTTGGGGTAAACGCCAAACTACCATGAAAATCGACCGAAGGAACAATTCCCCCTCGGCAATTTATATTGTAAACCGTGATTGTGAAATCTGTGTGAAAATGTGCGAAATAAAAACGCCGAAAATTAAGGTTTTTTATAAAACAAATTTGTGCATTATCACCAAAAGTGCTGAACCGCAATATATCGGGTTAAGGTGAGTGCATGAAAACTCCCCGAATTACTGCGGAATGTGCCTGTTCACATCGCTTATTTTGAACCAAAAAGTTGAACCCTTGCCGAGGGTACTCCTCACGCCGTAGTCGTAGTTGTGGAGCTTCAGAACCGCTTTTACAATGGACAGTCCGAGACCCGTTCTAAGGGGGGTGCATGAAAACTCCCCGAATTACTGCGGAATGTGCCTGCTCACATCGCTTATTTTGAACCAAAAAGTTGAACCCTTGCCGAGGGTACTCCTCACGCCGTAGTCATAGTTGTGGAGCTTCAGAACCGCTTTTACAATGGACAGTCCGAGACCTGTTCCTATGACTTCACGCTTGTGATTTTCGGAGCGGTAGTATTTGTCAAAAATCAGCTTTATCTTGTCCTCCTCAATGCCGTCGCCCGTGTCCTCAACTTCAATCAGAACCCCGTCGGGCTGATTTATCTGCCTGACATAGACCTGCTTGTCCTCGCCCGTGTAGTTTATGGCATTGTTTATTAAATTGTATATGACCTGCTCTATCTTCACGACATCGCAAAAAACCATTCTCTCGCTGTCGGGAGTGAAATTTATATGATAGCCCATTTTTTCGGATATTCCCCCGAAACGTCCTATAATTTCGTTCAGCTTGCCTTTTATCTCAAATTCTGTGGGAGTGAGTTTCTGCTTACCGCTTTCGAGTTTGGACAGGTCGAGAATGTCGTTCACCATAAGGGAAAGCCTGTCCGTTTCGTTTATGATTATCTCAAGGTGTTCGTTTCGCTTGACAGGGTTGTCGCCCGAAAGGTCACGGATCATCTCCGCATAGGCTTTGAGCATCGTGAGAGGTGTACGCAAATCGTGGGAGACATTCGCTATCAGGTCACGTTGCATGGTATCCACTCTTGAAAGTTCCTTTTCTGCATATGTGAGAGTGTCCGCAAGTTTTTTGACTTCGAGATAACCTCTGCCGTCGAAATGGGTGTTGAAATCTCCCTTTGCGAGATTTTCGGCTGAACGTGTTATATTGTCGATGGGTTCGGCAATCCTCTTTGACATGAACAGCGACAGCACAAACGCTATCACAAGGAGCAGTATCGTTATCACCATCAGCTGACGCTTTATTATTGACACTGTTGAACCCACGGGGGCAAGGGCACAGTTCAGGAGCATGAAACCTGTCGGGGAGTCAAAATCACCTATTGCACAGCCGTACAGGAGCATATAGCTGTCTGTGCGGGGATTTTTCTTTTTCAGCCATATCGGTTCGCCGTCATTTTTGGTTATTTTTTTGATATATTCATAAGTGCCGTTCTCACGCCCGTGAATGAGACAGTCCCCGAGGATTTCCCTTGAGACAAGGTGCCGTCCGTAGCGGTCGAATATTTCAACACATATGTCGCCCTTGACGGCAAGATTTGTCAGTTTGCTGTTAAAAGTGTCTTTGTCGTCGGTCAGATATGACGAGAGAATCTGCTGTGCAGTTCCGTCAACGTCCTTTATCTTCATACGCTCATAGAATTTCTCCATGAACAGAATCTGACAGAGCCACAGCAGCACAAAGACTATCACCGTGAAAGCCATAAAATAGAGCCATATGCTGAATTTCAGGGGTATTTTTGTGGTGTGACTCCTGATTTTCTTAATTAGCCTCAAACTTATATCCCATTCCTCTCAGAGTGACTATGTACTTCCTGTACTCTCCGAGACTGTTTCTCAGCATTTTTATATGGGTGTCAACAGTCCTGTCGTCGCCGAAAAAGTCGTAACCCCAGACCTCTTCAAGAAGCCTGTCCCTTGAGAGAGCAATATTTTTGTTTCTGACAAGGTAGAACAGCAGGTCGTACTCTTTGGGTGTCATGGACGCTTTTTCGCCGTTCACATAGACCTCTCTGCCCGATATGTCGACTTCAAGACCCTCAAATTTATATCTCGCCTGACCCGTATTCTCCGCAGCGGTCTGACTTCTTTTCAGCACCACTTTTACTCTCGCCATAAGTTCCTTTGGTGAAAACGGTTTGACAACATAGTCGTCCACACCTATTTCAAAGCCGAACAGTTTGTCGTACTCCTCGTCCCTTGCGGAGAGCATTATAACAGGTATCTGTTTTGTCTTGCGTATCTCCTTGCAGGCGGAGTAGCCGTCAAGACGTGGCATCATAACGTCCATGATAATCAGGTCAAAGTCGTTTTCGTGGCAGAGGTTCACAGCCTCCATGCCGTTTCCCGCCTCCGTGACTTCATAGCCCTCAAATTCGGCGTACTCACGCACCACTTTTCTTATATTTACCTCGTCGTCCACGATAAGGATATGTGCCATAAAAAAATTCCTCCCGTTATTTAATGAAAATATTTACTAAAATACTGTGACACTACTATTAGTATATTATAAATATTATAAACCGCAAAAGTGAACATACTGTGAAATATCTATTAAAATTTTCTGTAATTTTAGAAAAAATGCTGTTTTGTAATAAAAAAATCATTGACTTTTTAGGTAATATTTGCTATAATGTATTCAGTCGGTTTTGTAACGGCGTGACACGGGCATATTTGACGTGAATTAAAATTAAGTTAAATCAAACATAAAGGGGGAGTGACCTTGAAATTCTCCAATCCGCTTGCGGCGGCTCTTGTGATACTCGCATCGACGTCTCTTGTAGTGGCTTTTGCCCTCCACAGACCCGAAATGGCTATGGTGACAATTCTTGTCTACGTCTTTACGGTGGTATTTTTGAGTATCCTTGTCTACTCCGTGAGCAAGATATACAGCAAGCACAAGACTTCCGTTGACCCCGAGGACTTTGTGGACATAATTGAAAATCTCAATACGGAGATAGTCATATGGTCGGACGACTTGTCAATGGTTATCATGAACAGGAAAATCCGTGATTTTCTCGGCATAACCGATGACAAATATGACAGGGAAAACGCTTTGAAGACGGTTTTTGCCCTTGATTCACTCAACGGGGAGAGTCTCAAATCTTTTATAGAAAGTTCCGGCAAAGAGGCACGTTTCAAGAGTGTAAAGGGAAAGACGGTCAGCATAGCGTGGAGTACGTCTGTCCTGAAAAAGAGGAAAAAGAGGTTTATATATCTAAGCACGGGACTCAATCTTACGGAACTTAAAAAGATGAAAGTGAACCTTGCAAGTGCGAACGACTTCTTTAAGGCTTCTATGGAACTTGCGGAAATAGGACTTCTGATGAGTGTGGACAGGAAAAAATTTTCGGCATCTCCCGAAGCCGTGAAAGTCCTCGGACTTGACAGCAGCAGTATTGACGTTACGACTTTGCGTTCACTTATTCACCCCAACGACAGAATACATTTTGACAGTGCGATAAAGTCCACTGAAAGCCGTGACGTTATGAGCATCGAGATGAGGATAAAAGCGGGAGACGGTGTCTACAGGTGGTACAATTTCAGGTATAAGTCAATAAGGGGTACAGAAAACACCATGCAGCTGTTTGGCGGTGCTTTGATAGATGTGACGGACGAGCATGAAAAAGATATTATCATAGAGCGTCTTGCCTACACGGACGAGGTCACGGATATTGCAAACAGAAATAAACTTGTCGACATAGGTCAGCAGGCTTATGAATCCTGTGCGGTTCTGGGCTGTTCGTACTGGATAATAGTACTCGACATTGACAGGTTCCACATAATCAACGACACTTGCGGTTACAACAAGGGAAATCTGATACTTAAAGATTTCGCCCATATACTCTATAAATTTGTCACTCCGGGGGGACTTGGTGCGAGAATAAGCGGTGACAACTTTGCAATACTTCTCAGAGACTACGGCGACGACGATTTGCCCGCAAGGACTGCAAGGAGTATTCAGGAGGAATTTGCAAAACTTGCCGTTGACGATTTCGCATCGGTGAATCTGACCTGTTCTGCGGGCTTTTCAAAAATGCCCAATGACGGAAAGTCCTTTTTTGACGTAATGGAACACGCCGAATTTGCACTCAAGTCCTCAAACGACATGAACGGCAGTATAGTCGGCTATGAACCCAGTATGCACGACTCAATTATCGGCAGGAGCGAACTTGAAAAGTCTCTTGCACTCGCCATTCAGAACAACGAACTGCAACTGTTTTACCAGCCCAAAATTGACCTGAAAACGGGAAAAATAATGGGTGTTGAAGCTCTGATAAGGTGGATAAAGCCCGACGGCACTATCATAAGACCTGACGCATTTGTCCCGATTGCGGAAAGCTCACACCTCATTGGTAAAATAAGTGAATTTGTCCTGAACGAGGGGTGTCGGCAGAACAAGATGTGGCAGAAGATGGGTTACCCGAATATAGTTATGTCAATAAATTTTACTTCCACGGACTTCTATCAGGCTGACCTGAAAGAGAAAGTTTTTGAAGCACTTGCAAAAGTTGGTCTTGATTCAAAGTGGCTTGAAGTGGAACTGACGGAGACACTCGCCCTCAGTGATATAGACTTTGCCGTATCACAGATGAACAAGCTCCGTGAACTCGGTGTCAAGCTCGCTATGGACGATTTCGGCACGGGTTATTCGTCACTCAGCTATCTGCAAATTCTCCCGATAACGCTGCTCAAACTCGACCGTTCTTTTATAATTGACATAGAACATGATAATATAGCATTTGAGATAGTTTCGGCTGTCATAAGGATTGCAAAGTCCAAAAAAATAGAGACTATTGCAGAGGGAATTGAAAATGAAAATCAGGAGGACATACTTAGAAAAGCGGGCTGTGATTTCGGGCAGGGCTATCTTTACGGGAAACCGATGCCCGCTTCGGAGCTTGAAAAGTTTTTTGAGAAGAATATAAGAGAGACGGAAGGTGTACCCGAAAACAGTAAATAATATTTTATTCGGGGGGACTTTGCTTTCGGACTTTCGGAATTAAAACAGTAGAAAATTGTCGTGGGGGGTTCGGGGGCAGAGTTTCCACCCTTACGGAACAATAAGGGGCAATGGGACTTCGCCCCAAAAAATAATTTTCTTAAAATTATATTTTTTTGGAAATTTAATATTTTTTAATTAGAACGATAAGGGGCAGGGGGCTTTGCCCCCAGACCCCCGCTGGGGGGTGATTTGAAAATGGGGATACCCCATACCCCCATGATTATTCCCACACAAGAAACAATTAGGGAAAACGATTAAGGGAGAACGATAAGGGGCAGGGGGCTTTGCCCCCTGAACCCCCACAAGGGGCTCCGCCCCTTGACCCCGCTGGGGGGAAGAATCCCCCCAGACCCCCATGATAATCTTCTAACGTTTTAATTTTGGGGGTCGAGGGGGCAGAATTTCCCAAATTTCAAGGTGAAGACCCAAATCACAGGGTGTATAAAAATTTTGGTCATTTATTAAAATGGAGGTAAATCAAAAATGAAAAGAAGAATAGGCATACTGACAAGCGGTGGAGACTGCCCGGGACTTAACGCCACTATAAGAGGTGTGGCAAAGGCTTGCTACGAGCGTTTCGGCGAGGACAATGTTGAGATAGTCGGCATTTCAAACGGCTATTACGGTCTGATAAACAACCTCTGCAAAGATATGCTCCCGTCATCTTTTTCGGGCATTCTCACACAGGGCGGTACGATTTTCGGCACAAAACGTCAGCCGTTCAAGATGATGCAGGTCATAGGTGACGACAACGTTGACAAAGTCAAGAACATGAAAGAGACCTACAAAAAACAGAAACTTGACTGTCTGCTGACTCTGGGCGGAAACGGTACTCACAAGACCTCAAAACTGCTCTCGGACGAGGGGCTGAATGTGATAGGTCTGCCAAAGACCATTGATAACGATATTTACGGCACGGACGTAACTTTCGGTTTCCACACCGCTGTTGACATTGCCACGGACGTTATAGACAGGCTGCACACTACCGCTGCAAGTCATTCGAGAATACTTCTCTGTGAGATAATGGGCAACAAAGCAGGCTGGCTAACTCTCAATGCGGGAATAGCAGGCGGTGCGGACGTTATTATAATCCCCGAAATTCCGTATGATATAGACAAAATTTGCGATTCGGTTCTTGCGAGAAGCACTTCGGGAAAGACCTTTTCAATCGTAGCTGTTGCGGAGGGTGCTTTTGACATCAAAGAGGCAGGAATGAAGAAAAAGGAGCGTACAAAGAAGCGTTCCGAGGCGGGAATTGTCACCGCTACAAGCAGAATTGCCGCACAGATTCAGGAGAACACGGGAATAGAGGCGAGAGTCTGTGTACCCGGACATATGCTCAGGGGTGGAGCACCGAGTGCCTATGACCGTGTTCTCTCGACACAGTTCGGAGTTTATGCCGCACATCTTATTGAGGAGGAGAAGTACGGCAGGACTGTCGCAAAAGTTGGAAATAAGATAACTTCCAACAAGCTGAAGGACATTGCGGGAAAGACGAAATTTGTCTCTCCCGACGACAATCTTGTGACCGTTGCAAGGGACATCGGTATATCTTTTGGTGATTGATTTGTAATGATGGGGGACACTGTCTCCCAAAGTTAAAAAATAATTTCAGTAGAATAAAATGGGGGTCAAGGGGGTTTTCAACCCCCTTGTGGGGGTCTGGGGGCAAAGCCCCCTGCCCCTTATCGTTCTAATGAATATTCTTAAATTTCCAAAAAAATATAATTTTAAGAAAATCATTTTTTTGGGGGAAGAATCCCCCCGAACCCCCCATATTTGTACTAACCAAGAATTTTTGGGCTGAGGGTTCACCTAAAATGTTTCCCTGAATTAACATCTTGCATTGACTTCAAAAAAGTGGTATAATAGAAAACAGGGCTTCACTTGCGTGAGGTACAAAACACAAAGGAGAGATATTATGACAAAAATAACGATATTTTCAGGCTTTCTCGGAGCAGGCAAGACTACTCTGATAAAAAAGCTCATAGCGGACGGCTACAAGGGCGAAAAGCTCGTCCTGATAGAGAACGAGTTCGGACAGATAGGTATTGACGGTGGTTTCCTCAAAGATGCGGGAATTGAAATCACCGAAATGAATTCGGGCTGTATATGCTGTAGTCTTGTGGGAGATTTCGGAAAGGCACTCGAAAAAGTTCTTGAGGAGTACCACCCCGACAGGATTCTGATAGAGCCTTCGGGAGTGGGAAAACTCAGCGATGTCATAAATGCTGTCAGAAATATTCACGCCCACGACGTTGAGCTTGACGGTTTCACGACTGTTGTCGACGCAAAGAAGTGCAAGATGTACCAGAAGAATTTTGGTGAATTTTTCAACAATCAGATAACTTACGCAAGCTGTCTGATACTCAGCCACACAAGCGGACTGTCGCAGGAAAAATTGAATGAAGTAGTGGCAAAATTAAAGGAACTCAACCCCTCCGCACCCGTTGTAACTACGGAGTGGGACGAACTTTCGGGCAAACAGCTTGTTGACGCTATGACACAGAAAAACACTCTCAGTGACGAGTTAAGGGAACTGCTTGAGGAGGAGAACAAGCACCACCACGAACATCATCACCATCATCATGACCATGAACATGAAGAGCATGAACATCATCATGAACATGAACACGACCACAAGCCTCCCCACGAACACGACCATGAACACAAACTCCCCCATGAACACGAGCATGAACATCACCACGACCACGAACACGACCACCATCACCACCACGCTGACGAGGTGTTTACAAGTTGGGGCGTGGAAACTCCCAGACCTTACACCAAAGAGGCTGTAAAGGCTATTCTGGACGCTCTGGGCGATACGGAGAAATTCGGTCTTGTACTCCGCTCAAAGGGCATAGTCGCAGGCGAGGACGGCAACTGGATCCACTTTGACTACATTCCCGACACTCCCGATGTGAGAAACGGAAGTGCGGAGACCACGGGCAGAATATGTGTAATAGGTTCAAATCTCAAAGAGGAAGCACTTGAAAAGCTGTTTTGCATAAAATAAGGGGGATTGTAGACAATGCCATATCAGGATGAGACAATTCCGGTCTATCTGTTTGTCGGCTTTCTGGAGTCGGGCAAGACGAAATTCATTCAGGAGACCCTTGAGGACAAGCGTTTCAACAGCGGCGAAAAGACCCTGCTCTTGATTTGTGAGGAGGGCATAGAGGAGTATGAACCGAAAAAATTTGTTGTGAACAACGTGGAAATACGCACTGTTGAGGATTCGGAAGACCTTACGGAGGAATATCTGTCGGGGCTTATGAAGGAAACAAAGGCAGAGCGTGTGCTGATAGAGTACAACGGTATGTGGACTGTCTCTGACCTCTTTCAGAATATGCCCGACGGTTGGATGATATATCAGGCTATGTGTTTTGTCGATTCACAGACTTTCATGCAGTACAACTCAAATATGAGAAGTCTTGTAGTTGACAAATTCAACGTTGCGGAGCTTGTTGTTTTCAACAGGTTTGAGAGGTCTATGGACGTTCAGGAGTTCCACAAGATTGTCAGGGGAGTCAGCAGGCGTGCGGACATTTGCTATGAGTACACGGACGGTGAAGTCGCCTATGACGACATTGAAGACCCTCTGCCGTTTGACGTGAACGCCGACCACATAGTCATAAATGACAGCGACTATGCCCTGTGGTATCGTGATATAATGGAGACTCCCGAGAAGTACGACGGAAAGACGATAACTTTCAAGGCTCTTATCACGAGAAATATGAAGTTCCCGAAAAACACATTTGCAGTCGGACGGCATATAATGACTTGCTGTGTGGAGGATATACAGTTCTGCTGGGTTGTCGCCGAGCCCGTGCAGGATTTCACGCCCAAGAGCAAAAAACACTGGGTAATGGTGACTGCCGATATAAATGTCAAGAGACACAAGCTTTACAAGGGAGCAGGACCTGTTCTGACCGTCACGGATATTCGGGACTGTGCACCGCCAGAAAAAGAGGTTGCGACTTTTTATTGATGAGTTGCGTTCATTCCCCTTGACCTCTCAGACGTGAGGGTGTCGCTGTATTTTATATAAAGGACGTTTCCGCAATGTGCGGGAACGTCTTTTTTTAATTCGGGAAAAATTTTATTAGGTTGTGTCTGTCCTCCGCACCGAACGGTCTCCCGTCACAAATTTTGTTTTAGTGTGACGGTACTGTCCGACGAAAATCAAGTTTATTTAGGACGTGAAGTCCCCAAGTCTATTCGGACGTGTGTGGGGAGGGTGTCGCTGTATTTTATATAAAAAAACGTTTTCGCAATGTTCGGGAACGTCTTTTTTGATTCGGGAAAAATTTTTTGTCTGTGAAAAATACTAAAATTATTGAACTTGCACGGAAAAAGTTGTGCATTAGTTATATGTGAAAAATGACGTATAAAATCGGAAAATTTTGAGAAATTTATTAAGTAAAATTATTATTTGGTTACAGATTTGTTACCGTTTTTTGCTGTTGTTTACACACGCATACTGCAAAAAAAGAGCGAAAAAACACTTATTTTACGATAAACAGTATATTTCAAGGCGAATATTACTGTCTGTATTTTAATCATTTTGTCGTTGTTGTAACAGGTTTGTAATCATTAACAGTATTTTATATTTACAAATTTACACGCAGTTTATTCTGACTTAATATTGTATTCATATAATATGTGGCATTTTCACCAAAACGGCTCTGATATAAAAGTTTTTTTGTTGCTAAAATGGAAAAATCGGAAAACCCCTTGCACTTTTCTTACAGATGTGGTATTATATACTCAGCCCCAAGGGGCAGTACACAGAAAATCTTTTGAATGCTTTTCACGGAAAGGATTGAGTCGATGAGAAAAGCTAAAACAGCTATTATTTTACTCGGAAGTTTAACGTCTTGCATTGCGGGAGGAGCTTTGATATTAAGTAACTCCTTTTCAACAGTGGGCTCTGCTTATCTTGACAGCAGTGTCACAGTTTATGAAGTAAAAGATGAACAGATAACAAATGCGTCTGTTCTGGATACAATAAAAACGAAGTCCGTTTCAAGAGACAGCAACAAAGCCCCCGTCCGCATACTCGCCTTTGGTTCGGACAGTGAGAGCGACTACGGCTATGTTGACTTTGGTCAGAAAAAGGTTCCCGAAACCGAACCTGTTACAACAGAAGAGACTACTACCACTACTACCACGACAACAACGACGACCACCACAACGACAACAACAGCAACAACAACTACCACCACAGAAACTACTACCACTACAACAACCACAGAGACAACAGTCCCCGTGACGGAAGCTCCCGCCGAGACTGTTCTGACAGCAGGTATCTCCACCACGGAAGTTTTCATGTTTGACGACAGCGATGCCGACATTCTTGCACAAGCACCTCCGCAGGAGACTGTAGTTTACACGGAGCAGGTATATGTTCAGGACATATGGGATATACCCGTTTACGACGCTCCGCTTGACGACACACACGAGACTCAGCCCGTTGAGGAAGAACCCGCTGAGACAGCCCCCACAGGTAATACATCAGCCGTTTCGGAGAGTGATTTTATACTTCTCTGCAACGCAGTCGCACACGAAGCGGGAAGCAACTGGATTGACGATTACGACAAGGCGAAAGTGGTAGAAGTTATTATGAACCGTGTTTACAGCTCACTTTTCCCCAATTCTGTATTTGAAGTACTCACACAGAGAGGACAGTTCACAGGTTGTGAGAGCTATGTCTATCTCAACGGCTATTCGTCATACGTCACGGACAGCGTTATAAACTCAGTGAACAGCTATTTCAGCGACCCCACATCTTTCCAACACGGCTATCTCTACTTCTACGGTGACGGCACAAGGAACTATTTCTATTGATATAATTGATATAATATTTAAGACTTCACGTCTTTGAGGACGACAAGGTGCAAATTTATAGGGACTCCAAACCCCGCTTGTGGGGGTGTTGCCACAAAAAATAAATATTTTTTTGGAAATTTTACCCTCAGCTCTCCAAAATGAAACAGTAGAATATCATGGGGGGTCTGGGGGGATACTTCCCCCCAGCGGGGTCAAGGGGCAGAGTCCCTTGTGGGGGTTCAGGGGGCGAAGCCCCTTGCCCCCTATCGTTCTAACTAAAAAACGTAAATTCAAGTCCGAAAAAGGCGTAAGCCTTAATAATATATTATTTTTTCATAATTAACCTTCTGAAAAAACTCCGACACGATTGAAAGTGTCGGGGTTTTTTCGTGCCGTATGCGGTTTTTCTGCACAAAATTACAGATTTTCATTAAATTTTCAATATTATCACAATTTGTCGGTTGCATTTTTTTCTGATATGTGATATAATTTTAACACGCTGTGAAATATTATGATGATACGAGGAGATGTGTTTTCTATGAAAGATGACAAAAGTTTCGTCAAACAGATCGTCAGGTACATAGGTATAAGCCTGATACTCCTGCTTGTGTTCAATGCGGTTATAATGCCGATGATAGGCAACACACGCATTGTCGAGACGAACTACAGCTTTTTCCTTAGTCAGATAGACGAGGGAAAAGTCACAAAAGTAAAAATAAGCGGAGATGAGATAAAATTTGAAGTAAAAGAGGAATCGGGTGCGACACAGGTCTACTCAACGGGCAAAATGGACGACCCCGAACTTGTCGACAGACTTTACAAAAGCGGTGAGATAGACTTTACACAGGACACCGAGGAGAACAGCATACTTCTGGAATTTCTTGTCGGTTGGGTACTGCCCCTTGTGTTCTTTATAGTGCTTTGGAATTTCATAATGAAAGGCATGAGCAAGAGAATGGGCGGAGGAATGTCTAACGCAATGTCTTTCGGAAAGAGCAACGCAAAAATCTATGTTAAAGCCCAGACGGGTAAAACTTTTTCGGACGTTGCGGGACAGGACGAGGCAAAAGAGGCACTTGTCGAGATAGTGGACTTCCTGCACAATCCCGAAAAGTACGCCGAAATCGGTGCAGATTTGCCCAAGGGTGCGTTACTTGTAGGACCTCCCGGAACGGGAAAAACTCTCCTTGCACAGGCTGTAGCGGGGGAGGCGAACGTGCCGTTTTTTTCGATTTCGGGTTCTGAATTTGTGGAGATGTTTGTCGGAATGGGTGCGGCGAAAGTGAGAGACCTGTTCAGTCAGGCTAACGAAAAAGCACCGTGCATAGTTTTCATAGACGAGATTGACACGATAGGAAAAAAGCGTGACGGAAACATAAGCGGAAATGACGAGCGTGAGCAGACACTGAACCAGCTGCTCACGGAGATGGACGGCTTTGACGGCAAAAAGGGTGTCGTGATACTTGCGGCTACTAACAGACCCGAGTCCCTTGACCCTGCACTCCTGAGACCGGGACGTTTTGACAGGCGTATTCCTGCGGAACTCCCGGACCTTGCAGGACGTGAAGCGATATTGAAAGTCCACGCCGCAAAGGTCAAAATGGACAGCGACATTGACTATAACGCAATCGCAAGGGCTACGGCAGGAGCTTCAGGTGCGGAACTTGCAAACATAATCAACGAGGCTGCTTTGAGAGCTGTCCGTGACGGCAGAAAGACCGTCGCACAGTCAGACCTTGAAGAGAGTGTTGAGGTAGTCATAGCGGGCTATCAGCGTAAGAATGCGGTCATTTCTCAGAAAGAAAAGGAGATAATAGCTTATCACGAAATCGGTCACGCCCTTGTTGCGGCTATGCAGAAGGACTCCGCACCCGTCCACAAGATTACGATTATACCGAGAACTTCGGGTGCATTGGGTTACACCATGCAGGTTGATGAGGGAGAAAAATTCCTCCTGACCAAAGAGGAAGCTCTTGCAAGAATAGCAGTCCTGACGGGCGGACGTTCTGCGGAGGAACTTGTATTTAACAGTTGCACAAGCGGAGCTTCAAACGACATTGAACAGGCTACGAAACTCGCAAGGGCTATGGTGACACGCTACGGAATGAGTGGTGAATTTGACATGATAGCTCTTGAAACGGTCACAAACCAGTACCTTGGCGGGGACACTTCCCTTGCCTGCTCACCTGAGACCGCCACAAAGATTGACACGGAGGTCAACAGCATAGTCAGAAAGGCTCACGAAAAGGCTTCTGCGATACTGTCCGAAAACTACGGAAAACTCCACGAGCTTGCCCACTTCCTGCTTGAAAAGGAGACCATAACGGGTGAGGAGTTCATGAGTATATTAAAATCGGAGACGACTGCGACGGTTGCGGAGTGATATGAAATTTTCATGAAAAATCACGGTGAACTTCGGGGAAATATATGTAAAACACATGAATTTCCCCGAAACACTTGACTTGATTGTGATTATGTGAGATAATATGTTGTGTAATTACGCTTTGGGAGTCTGACTATGAAAAAATATTTACTCACATTTCTTATATCAATGGTTCCTATAGTGGAACTGAGGGGCGGTATTCCTGCGGGGGTTTTAATGGGACTGCCGTGGTACATAGCCGTTGTAATCTGTATGGTGGGCAATATGATACCCGTGCCGTTCATATTTTTCTTTGCGAGAAAGGTACTTGAATGGGGTGCGGACAAGCCTGTTATAGGGAAGTTCTTTAGTTGGTGTCTTGAAAAAGGTCGTCACGGCGGAGAAAAACTGATGGCAAAAGCGGGAAAGGGAATGTTCTGGGCGTTGCTGTTGTTTGTGGGAATACCTCTGCCGGGTACGGGTGCATGGACAGGTACTCTTGCCGCAAGTCTCCTTGACCTTGATTTCAAGAAGAGTATCATAGCGGTTATGTGCGGAGTTGCCCTTGCAGCTTTGATCATAACGATACTGACACTTTGCGGTGTGACCGCCTTTACAAGTTGAAATTAAAAGACCGACAAATTTTCCGTCGGTCTTTTTTTATATATTATTTATTATAATTATTATAAAAAATAATAAAAATTTATATAAAAGCCTGTTTTCGGAGCAGGGAGGAGATTATACGTCCCGTTATGGCGAGATAGTTTATGTCCGACACAGACCACTTTTTGAAACGTCCCGTGTAGCAGAACGAAATCATTCCCTTTATTATGCTGTCGGAAGTTATCAGGTACTGCACAGCCCCGCCTATGTTGTCCTGTGTGAGACGCTCAAAGGCGTTGTTGTCACGCCCCTCCAGTTCATTTGTGTTATCTATTACGAGTATGCCGTCCCCCGAAAATCTCTCCGTAAAATTGTTTTCAAATATATAGGAGGCGTTTCTTGCAAGGGAGTTCCCACAGCTTAGAATCAAATTCATTTCATTTCCCGCAAAGACACATATATCGTCTATCTGAAACTGCGAGCGTATCTGTTCAAGGAGTACGGACATATCGGGAATCCTGCCGAATACAAGACTTTCAACAATATTTTCCATAAAGGAGAGTCTCTCCGTGGTGTCCCCCTTGCGGTTCAGAAAGGCAATTTTGTTTTCGATGTCCTTTTCAACGGGACCGTGTTTTTCTATGTCGTATATGACGTATCTGTTCATGCCCTTTTGCTGTGCGATATAGAGAGCCTTGTCTGCCTGCATGAAAAGTTCTTCATAGTCGGTACTGTCGTGGGGGTAGGTTGAAACCCCCATTGAACAGGTGAGGGAGAAATTTTCAAGTCTGTCCGAAAAGGCGTACTCGGCGTTTGTCCTGATTGCTCTTAAAACGCCACGCAGATCCTCTTCGTCTCTTGTGTTTTCGAGGACTATTAAAAATCCCCCTCCGCTTATTCTGCCTGCAATTCCCCTTGAACCTATTTCACGCTTGATTATTGATGCGACTGTATATATGACTTCATCGCCGAACATATGTCCGTAACTGTTGTTTATCTCCGTAAAATTGTCTATGTCGAGTATAACAAGATTGACGTTATAAGAGGGTTTCCCCGCTATAATGCCCATTGCAAAAGAAGTGACAGCCCTCTTGTTGAGAAGTCCCGAAAGAAAATCCCTGTTTGTCTCCAGCGTGAGATTTACGTCCTTTGCCCTTTGGTGGGAGCTTATGGACGATATTATCCCTGTGACCCTCTTTCTGTCGGGACTTTCATATCGTGTTATGCCCCTGAAAAGACACAGTTCTCTCGTCTTGCCGTAAGTCATCATAGAAGTTTCGAGTTCATAGTCAAATCTGTACACGCCGTTTTTTATATCGAGACAGAGAGTGTTAAAAGTGTCAATATAGCGTGGGAGGACGTACCCTGACTTTATGGCGTTTTCGTGCCAGAGTTCGAGGGGTTCTCTGAAGAGGACTATCTCACGGAAACAGTCGAACATATATATTTTTATAATTTTTGTCTCAAAACTGTACTCAAAAGCTATGTCATTCACAAGGCTGAGGAGGTGTCTGTACTCGGAGAGACTTCTCTCGCACTTGTGTGCAGTCCTCTCAAGAGAGAATATGTCGCTGAAATTTATGCTGTAGAGGGACTGTTCTGTTTTAACGTCTGTTTTTCTGACTGTCGCAAGAGACCACCTCGGCAGACCGTTTATTCCCTTTAGGCGTATGACAGTTTTCGTGACTGTTCCGTCTGCGGATTTTTCAATGCAGTCCATAAGGCTTTTGAGGTCATTTTCGTCAATTATACGCCTTATTGAATATATTATATCGTTGCCGAAGTAGCTGAAAAAGGACTCGTCCGCACTCTGTGTGTGAAGATTTCCGTCAACTATAACTCTTCCCAATCTGTATATATTATCATCTATCATGAATTTCTCCCTTGAATAATAAAATTTTTGAACTTTTTTAGGCGAACGATAGGGGGCAGGGGGCGTTGCCCCCTTTAGATTTGGGGGGCTTTGCCCCCCAAGCCCCCCACCAAAGGGGCAAAGCCCCTTTGGAAACCCGTGATTATTTTTAGTTCTCCCACTATTTAAGTAATGGTGAAACTTGACTGAGTTTCTATTATGGGGGTGGGGGTGTTTCCTCTGTGGGAATAATCATGGGGGGTTCGGGGGGATACTTCCCCCCGATGGGGGTCTGGGGACGGAGTCCCCAGTCAGGGGTTCAGGGGGCGGAAGCCCCCTGCCCCTTAGACTTAAATTGGGGCTTGGGGGGCGAAGTCCCCAAAAAAACAAAGTCCACCCGAATAATATTATAACATGAAATTATATCGTGTTCAATAGAAATAAATATATTTATTTATTAACTAAAATTTAACAAATTTTATCATATTATCACCACATAAGTATATTATAATTTATATAATAATTATTGTCACGCCGAGTGTACATCGAAAGGAATGGGGACATGGAAAAAAAGGAACTAAAAAAATACGCCACTGTCGCTGTGCTTGCAGTAGTGGTCTGCTTTGTGGTGCAGAATTTCAAGCTCTTGGGAGGGCTTATCGGCATACTGCTGAACGCTCTTAAACCAATGATACTGGGGTGTGTTATAGCCTACATTTTCAACATACTGATGAACTGGCTTGAAAAACACTACTTTCCCAAAAAGACACACAAGTTTTTCAGGTATTCAAGACGACCTGTGTGTATAGTACTGTCCTTTGTGATAGTGATAGTCATGATAGCGTTCATACTGAATACAATCATACCTGAGATTATAAACGCCTTTACGATTTTGTCCGAAATGATACCGCCGTGGATTATAAAGGTGAGGGACTACGTTATGACCACTTTCAAGGAGTACCCCGAAATTCAGGAGATGGTTGAGGAGCTGTTCGGGGAGTTTGATTTCAAGGGGCTTGACTGGGATTCCATAATTGAGAGTGCAACAGAGACCGTGAAAAAAGGCGTAAAGGACCTGATAGATTCGGCTGTGGGAATACTCGGTGCAATAACGGGTGCTGTCACAAACATAGTCCTCGCCGTGATATTCGCAATATACCTCCTCGCACGCAAGGACAAACTTATCAGGGACACAAACAGATTTATGAAAGTCTATGTCGGCGACAGGGTAAACAGAGTTGTTTCAAAATTCTTTTCGGTTGCAAATGAGACTTTCCAGAATTTCTTTATAGGACAGTTCATTGAAGCTATACTGCTCGGTTCACTCTGTTTTATAGGTGCGACTATATTGAAACTCCCCTATGCCGCAATGAGTGGAGTAGTCGTCGGAGTAACGGCACTTATCCCCATAGTGGGTGCATTGATAGGAGCGTGTGTCAGTGCGTTTATAATCTTCACGGTAAACCCAATGCAGGCTCTGATATTCCTGATATTCCTTGTGATACTCCAACAGCTTGAAAACAACCTGATATATCCGAAAGTTGTCGGAAACTCAATAGGTCTGCCCGGAATATGGGTACTTGTTGCGATAACCGTCGGCGGAGGTCTTTTCAAGATAGCGGGAATGGTCGCAGGCGTACCCCTCGCCGCCACTTTCTACAAACTCTATTTTGAGAAACTTGAGTCAAAAGAGAGGGAACTCGGTATAGAAGTTGCCCCCGAACCCGAACCCGAAAAAGTACATCTTCCCGCCGTTGAAATATCGGCTTTGCAGAAAAAGTCAAACAAAAAGAAGTCCAAAGAAGAGAATAATAAAAATAATAACAAAAACAAAAATCAGAAGAAAAAGTGATATTTATAAAATATTCACAATTTATCGGATTGACAAGTTATTCACAATGTGGTAATATATTTATAGTCAGAAATTTTTGATCTTTAATCAAAACAAAGATAAGGAGATATGTTGTAAAATGTTACACTATATAAGTGAGTTTCCGAAAGAGTGGGAGGGCTTTGAACAGGGGCGTTGGTGCAATACGTCCGTGAACGTCCGTGACTTTATCAAGAAAAACTACACGCTCTATGAGGGTGACGAGAGTTTTCTTGCAGAGCCTACAGAAGCTACAAAAAAGCTGTGGGAGCAGGTAATGGAGCTGTCACGTCAGGAGCGTGAGGCGGGCGGAGTTCTCGACATGGACACAAAAGTTGTCTCGACAATAACCTCTCACGGTGCAGGTTATCTGAATAAAGACCTTGAAAAGATAGTCGGACTACAGACCGACAAGCCCTTTAAGCGTGCCTTACAGCCTTTCGGAGGTATCAGAATGGCACAAAAGGCTTGTGAACAGTACGGCTATGAGGTTGACCCCGAAATTGTTAAAATATTCACAAAGTACAGAAAAACTCACAATCAGGGTGTTTTTGATGCGTACACTCCCGAAATGAGACTTGCAAGGAAGTCGGCAATAATAACGGGTCTGCCCGACGCTTACGGCAGAGGACGTATTATAGGCGATTACAGGCGTGTCGCCCTCTACGGTGTGGACATTCTCATTGCCGACAAAAAACACCAGATTGAAACTTCTCTTGTCAGAATGACTTCAAAGAATATACGTCTGCGTGAGGAACTCGCCGAACAGGTGCGTGCCTTGGAGGAGCTGAAAGAACTCGGAAAAATTTACGGCTTTGACATTTCAAGACCTGCCTCTACTGCACAGGAAGCTGTACAGTGGCTTTATTTCGGCTATCTTGCGTCCGTAAAAGAGCAGAACGGTGCGGCGATGTCTCTCGGCAGGACTTCCACTTTTCTCGATATTTACATTCAGCGTGACCTTGAAAAGGGTCTCATAACGGAGGAGCAGGCACAGGAACTTATTGACCACTTCATTATGAAACTGCGGATAGTGAAATTTGCCCGTACTCCCGAATACAATGCACTTTTTTCGGGCGACCCCACTTGGGTCACGGAGTCAATAGGCGGTGTTGACGTGGACGGTCATCCGCTTGTCACTAAAAACAGTTTCCGCTATCTCCACACCCTTGAAAATCTCGGTACTGCCCCCGAACCCAATATGACGGTACTCTGGTCACAGAAACTCCCCCGAAAGTTCAAAGAATACTGTGCAAAGATGTCTATAAAAACTTCCTCCATACAGTACGAAAATGACGACATGATGCGTGTCATACACGGCGACGACTACGCAATAGCTTGTTGTGTATCGTCAATGAGAATCGGCAAAGAGATGCAGTTTTTCGGTGCAAGAGCTAATCTCGCAAAGTGTCTTCTCTACGCTATAAACGGCGGTGTGGACGAGAGAATGAAAATACAGGTCGGACCAAAGTACAGACCTGTTGAGGGCGATGTCCTTGACTTCGACGATGTGTGGTCCAAATATGAAGACATGATGGAGTGGCTTGCAGGTCTCTATGTGAACACCCTGAATATTATTCACTATATGCATGACAAGTACAGCTACGAGAGAATCCAGATGGCTCTCCACGACAGAGACGTAAAACGCTATTTTGCGACAGGTATAGCGGGACTGTCGGTTGTTGCGGACTCCCTCTCCGCTATAAAGTACGCAAAAGTAAAGCCTATCCGTGACGAGGACGGAATTGTTGTTGACTATGAAGTTGAGGGGGATTTCCCCAAATACGGCAACAACGATGACCGTGTTGACGAAATAGCCGTTACGGTTGTCAGAAAGTTCATGGACTGCATAAGGAAGCACCACACCTACCGTGACAGCGTGCCTACAATGTCAATCCTGACTATTACTTCAAATGTGGTATACGGAAAGAAAACGGGTAACACTCCCGATGGGCGTAAACAGGGTATACCGCTTGCTCCTGGTGCGAACCCCATGCACGGCAGGGATACTCACGGAGCAGTTGCTTCTCTTTCGTCCGTCGCAAAAATTCCGTTCAGGCACGCTCAGGACGGCATTTCAAATACTTTTTCGATAGTCCCCGACGCTCTCGGCAAAGATATGCAGGTGTTTGTCGGTGACATTGACCTTGAAAGCCTTGCGGAACAGTCGGGAAATGAGTGATAATATGGCTGAAAATGAGAATTTTACCCCCGAAATGCTTGCCGATATGATTGACAGTCTAATGTCTGGCGGGAGCGGTCACGTGAACGTCACGGCGGAGGGCTTTTCGGGCGAGATAAAAGTCAGTACAATCAACAGCACGGACTGCGGTACGGGAAAAAGTGCTTGCTGTCAGCCCACCGAAAAATATATTGACGAGGACGAAGATTAGGGCTTTTTGATGGGGGACTTCGTCCCCCAAACCCCCTGTTTTTAACGATTAGGGCAGGGGGCTTTGCCCCCTGAACCCCCATTGGGGGCTCTGCCCCCAACCCCCCGTCGGGGGGAAGAATCCCCCCGAACCCCCCATGATAAAACTTCAGATTTTAATTTTTAGGGCTTGGGGACGGTATTTCTCAAAAAACACACAAAAATTTTAAGAATCAAGGAGGAATTTTTATGCAGAATGTCGCAAACGAAACGCAGGTGGACAACCTGATAAACCTGATCGACGGCTATGTCGAAAAGGGCGGTCATCATCTTAATATAAATGTTTTTACAAGGGAGACGCTCCTCGATGCACAGGCTCACCCCGAAAAGTATCCACAGCTGACCGTCAGAGTTTCGGGCTATGCGGTGAACTTCACAAAACTCACCAAAGAGCAGCAAGATGACGTAATTTCGAGGACTTTCCACAGTTCGCTATGAAAATAATTCTTGCTTCCGCTTCACCGAGACGGCGTGAACTGATGAACCTGATAACCGAAAATTTCACCGCCGTTTCGGCTGATATTGACGAAACTATCCCGAAAAACGTGAGCCCGCCGGGTGCTTCGGAGTACCTTGCAAGGCTGAAAGCGGAGAGGGTCTCACGGGATTTCCCCGACGAAATTGTGATAGGCTGCGACACGACGGTTGTCTTGGAGGGCGAAATATTCGGGAAACCTGCCGACAGGAACGAATGTTTCAGATTTTTAGCAAAACTTGCGGGGAAAACTCATCAGGTCATAACAGGATGTTGCATAATTTACAAAAATAAAAATGTGTCGTTTTCGGAAGTCACCAACGTGACTTTCAAAAACCTGAGTATTTCCGAAATTGAGGCGTACATTTCCACGGGCGAGCCTTTCGACAAAGCCGGAGGTTACGGTATACAGGGAAAAGGAGCACTTCTTGCCGAAAAAGTTGAGGGCGATTTTTTCAATATAGTCGGGCTTCCCGTTTCGAAACTTGCCGAGGAACTCCGCAATTTTGTAAATGATATTCCCGAATGCGGTAAAAAATTGTACAGTGTCTTTGAACTGGAGAATCTTTAATATTATTCCGAAAAAATGAATATTTATACAGCGGTGAATATTTATTCATTGTGGGGTGAGACTTTTGGACATGAAAAAACGTGCTTTTGAGATAGTAAAAAAGAAAAACCTTTGCAGTTACATGAACGACACAAAGTGGAACGAACTCCGCAACGCAATGATGAACGAGTTGCCTTTTCCGCCATTTTACGTCTTTAAGACGCTTTTTGAGGACGAGTGTCCCGACGAAATTTACATCTGTTCGGACAGCTTTCTCTGCGGTGACTGGGGCGAGAGTTTTGCTTTCGGCGGCTACTATAACGGAGGTTTTGCGTTTGAATGGCTGAAAATTCGTCCTCGTGTGCTAAAACACCGTGGAATGCTCATAGAGCCTGAAGTCCTTGACGAGAGTCCCGAACTTGAGGAAATTCTGCGAAAATACGCCATTCCCTTTGAAAAATCGGGGGAAGTCTACTGCATATACGGTTACAAATAATTATAAATTTTAACTCTAAAGAGGAGGTCAATTATGAACAGGACTGCTTTTCACAGTGCGGATATTCTCTTGCCGAAAAGCTCCGTAAATATGGAAAAATGGGCTGTTATCGCCTGCGACCAGTACACGGGCAACCCCGATTACTGGAGTGATGTCTACAGAATTGTGGGTGAAAGTCCGTCCACGCTCAACCTGATACTTCCCGAAATTTTTCTTGAAAAGTCGGATGTCGGTGAAAAAATAGAGAATATTCACAAAACTATGAATAAATATTTAAGTGACGGCATTTTCAGGGAGTACAAAAACGCTATGATTTACGTCGAGAGGGTACAGCAGAATGGCGTTCTCCGCAAGGGCATAATTGGTGCGATAGACCTCGAACAGTACGATTTTTCGAGGGGCAGCACGTCCCCCGTCCGTGCGACAGAGGCGACTATAGTCGAGAGGATTCCTCCGAGAGTGAAAATCAGGCAGGACGCTGTTCTGGAACTTCCGCACATAATGATTCTGATTGACGACCCCGACGACATAGTTATGAATAATATTCACAAAGAGAGCCTTGAAAAGCTGTACGACACCGACCTTATGAAAAACGGCGGTCACGTCAGCGGTTATCTGCTCCCCGATGACGTTCAGGAGAAGATTGACGAGTCGCTTGTGAAACTCTCCGACAGCGAAAATTTCGGCAAAAAGTACGGTGCGGAGGGTACTCCCGTGCTGCTGTTTGCGATGGGGGACGGAAATCACTCCCTTGCGACAGCCAAGCAGTACTACGAACAGCTCAAAAAGGACAACCCCGAGCGGGATTTTTCGCACCACCCCGCCCGCTATGCACTTGCCGAGATAGTGAATCTGCACAGCGATGCACTCGATTTTGAGCCGATTTACCGTGTTGTGTACGGTGTGGACGGCGAAAAACTTGTCAGAGAGATGGCGGAGGAACTGGAGCTTTCCGAGACCGAAAAGTCTGAGCAATTCTTTGAACTTTATTCGGGTGGACAGAGTAAAAAATATTATATTCACAGGACTTCCTCAAATCTGTCGGTCGGTTCGGTGCAGAATTTCCTTGATGTTTACCTTCAAAAAAACGGCGGAAAAATCGACTATATTCACGGAAAAAAGGACGTTGTTGAGCTTGCGGACAGGTTTTCGGGAATGGCGTTTGTACTGCCCGAAATGCACAAGTCCGAGCTGTTCCCGACGGTCATAAAGGACGGTGCGTTGCCGAGGAAAACTTTTTCCATGGGTCACGCCGACGACAAAAGATTTTACATAGAAGCCAAGAGAATATGAAAAAAATTAAACAAGGGGAGTTTCCAAACTGCTCCCCTTGCCTGTAAAATTTTTTTATTTAGGTCGCTCAAGACCGTATTTTCTGTAAAATTCGTCAATATCGCTGTCGGTGCGGACAAGTTCGTCATAGAGAAGCCGTCCCGAAGCCCTGTCAAAAAATCCTATGGTCTTTTCGCCCGTGCAGATACTCGACTCTATTTTGACCGATTCGGCGGTAAAACCCTCGGGAATGGGGAGGGTTTCCCTGTTTTTGCGGCGTAATTTTTTAAGTTCGGACAGAATTTTCATATCAACATCTGCATATCGTAGAGACCTGCGGGGCGGTCTTTCAGGAAAATCCCCGCATTTATTGAACCCTCTGCAAAGACCGTCTTTGACATTGCACTGTGCGAGAGGGTTATGACTTCATCGTGACCCGCAAAAATGACATCGTGTTCGCCGACAATCGTACCGCCCCTGATTGCGTGCATACCGATTTCGGACCTGTCACGCTTCTGACGGCGAGAGTGCCTGTCGTAGACACAGTGCTTTGAATTGTCGAAAACCTCATTCACGGCATTTGCGAGCATTATCGCCGTACCGCTTGGTGCGTCAATTTTCTGGTTGTGGTGTTTTTCGACAATTTCAACGTCAAAACGGTCTCCGAGTACGGATGCGGCTTTTTTGGCGAGCTGTACGAGAAGATTTATGCCGAGCGACATATTGAACGTGAAAAAGACGGGAATCTGTTCGGCGGCGGACTTTATTTTCATAATCTGTTCGTCGCTGTAGCCCGTTGACGCTATGACAACGGGAGTACCCGTTGACAGACAGTAGTTCAGCAGATTTTCAAGTGATGCAGGGTTAGAGAAGTCTATTATGACATCGGGTTTCACAGGCATTTTTTCGGGGGAGTCCACTATCGGGAAGTCCGCATACTGTTCCGTGAAGAGGTCTATACCTGCGACAACTTTGCAGTCCTCACGCTCTTTCACGCAATTATAGACAGTCTTTCCCATTTTTCCGTTCGCACCGCATATTGCAATATCAGTCATTTTTTTCAACTCCTGTTTGTTTTTTGTTTTTATATTATTTAATTAAACCGTGTTTTTCGAGGGTCTTTCTGAGAATCTCCCTGTGTTCGTCGGTCATACTGCAAAGGGGCATTCTGCACGGTCCCGCCTTAATGCCCATCATGTTGAGAGCCTCTTTGACGGGTATGGGGTTTACTTCCAAGAAGAGATTAGTGCATATGTCGAGATATTCAAGCTGGAGTTTAGTAGCCTGTGCAAAATTGTTGTCAAGGCAGTACTGAACCATGTCGTGAACCTGTTTCGGAATGACGTGTGAAGCGACTGAAATGACACCTTTTCCGCCGAGTGACATAAGCGGTACGATCATATCATCGTTACCGCTGTACACGTCTATATTGTCACCGCACTGTGCAATGAGTTTTGCAGCGTAACTTATGTTTCCGCTTGCCTCCTTGACGGCACATATATTCTTGTGTTCGGAGAGTTCTTTTATAGTGGCAACGTCCATATTGACACCTGTTCTGCCGGGAATGTTGTACAGAATTATCGGTATGTCGACAGCGTCCGCAATGGCGGTGAAGTGCATTACAAGCCCTTTCTGAGTAGCCTTGTTGTAGTATGGAGTGACGAGCAGGAGACCGTCCGCACCGACTTCCTGAGCCTCTTTTGAGAGCTTTATAGCGTATCTTGTGTCATTGCTTCCCGTGCCTGCGATAACGGGTACTCTGCCCGCCGTCTTCTTAACGGCAAATTTTATACATTCAAGGTGTTCCTCATCCGTCATTGTGGAGGATTCCCCCGTAGTACCGCATATGACAATTGCATCGGTGTGGTTTTCAATCTGGAAGTCTATAAGTTCACCGAGACTGTCGTAATTTATGGAAAAATCGTCGTTCATGGGTGTCACGATTGCGACAGCCGAGCCTTTGAATATAGTGTTTTTCATAGTAACTATCTCCTTTCAGAAAGATAATTTGTTCAGAGTGTAAACTTCCCATTCCGTTTCGGGTTTCATTCCGTGAGACTTGTAAAATTCAGCGGAATTTCTGTTCCAAACGGCACATTTCAACTCTATCTGCTCACAGTCGTTTTCTGTGGCGATTTTCCTTGCCTTATCGAGAAGTTTTCCGCCCGTTCCGCAACCCCTGTACCTCTCACGGACGTACAGGTCCTCTATGTAGAGAATTTTTCTGCCCGAAAAAGTGGTGTACTTGTAAAAAATATTCATAACACCTATGGGTTCGTGACCTGTGCAGGCAATGAAACTCACAAGCGAACCTGTCTCTAAAAGTTCCCTGAAACGCTGTTTTGTCATTGTAAATATGTCAAGTGCGTTGTGGTGTTCCATAAGTTCTTTTGTCAGGATATAGGCGGTTTCGGTTTCGTTTTGGGAAACGGGCTTTATTTCAATGTCCATCAGTCGAAATATCCCTTTTTAGCAAGAAGTTCAGCGAGGAGTACTCCACCGCCTGCTGCACCCCTTAAAGTGTTGTGCGAGAGACAGACAAATTTGTAGTCGTACTGCGTATCTTCACGGAGTCTGCCTGTTGAGACAGCCATACCGTTTTCGAGATTTCTGTCGAGTTTAGCCTGTGGACGGTCGTTTTCCTCAAAGTAGTGTATAAACTGCTTTGGTGCGGAGGGGAGATTGAGTTCCTGCGGAACGCCCTTGAAATTTTTCCAGAGTTCGAGAATTTCCTCTTTGGAGGGCTTGTTTTTGAATCTCACGAACACAGCAGCTGTGTGACCGTCCGAGACGGGTACTCTGAGACACTGTGTTGTAATGGACGGCGTTTCGGCTTTTACAATTTCGTCACCGACAATATTTCCCCAGACTTTCAGGGGTTCTTGCTCCGACTTCTCCTCTTCACCGCCTATGTACGGAATCAGATTGTCTATCATTTCAGACCAGGTCTCAAAAGTTTTTCCCGCACCCGAAATAGCCTGATAGGTGCAGGCGAGGACTTCAGTTATACCGAATTTCATAAGCGGGTGGAGTGCAGGGACGTAACTTTGAATGGAGCAGTTTGACTTCACAGCTATAAAGCCCTTTTTAGTGCCGAGTCTCTTCCTCTGTGCGGGGATTATGTCAAGATGGTCGGGGTTTATTTCGGGTACTACCATGGGGACATCGGGAGTAAACCTGTGTGCGGAGTTGTTTGACACTATCGGACACTCTGCCTTTGCGTAAGCCTCTTCAAGAGCCTTTATTTCGTCCTTTTTCATGTCCACCGCACAGAAGCAGAAGTCCACCTGTGAGGAAATTTTTTCTATGTCTGCGGTTGCGTCGAGCAAAATCATGTCTTTCATTTTTTCGGGAATGGGAGTTGTCATCTTCCAGCGGTTTCCGACAGCCTGCTGATAGGTCTGACCTGCCGATCGTGGGGACGCTGCGAGGACTTTCACATTGAACCACGGGTGATTTTCGAGGAGGGTTGCAAACCTCTGTCCGACCATTCCCGTAGCACCGATAATTCCGACATTGTACTGTTTCATATCCGATACTCCTTAGAATAAAATTAAATTAAAATTAAAAAATTTTGGTAAAAATAATAAAACCGGTTGCAAACCGGCAGTTCATGCGTTATAATAGATTATAGACACAGTTTTAAATATTGTGCCGATAGCCCTCCATCACAAGCATGATGACAGCTATGGACTTATTCAGCCCATATCCGAGACGGAGTTTGCCGAAAACCGTCCCTCGGCGGTCTCACCTTTCGCCCCGCATCACCGAACAGGCTGTTCTCAACGGGGTTACTCATCTTGACCGCACCTCTACCTTTTTATATAATAACATTTTAATCTTGTCATGTCAATATCTTTTTTGATATTTGCGGAAATTTTTTTGAGACAGGTTTTCCGGGCGTGTGTGTTGGATTTTTGAAATTTTTCTGACGGGGGAGCAATTTAAGAGAGGAGATGATAATTTACAGATGGAACTGCTCAAATCAGATTTTTTTTACGAACTGCCCGAGGAACTTATAGCACAGACTCCCGTTGAGCCGAGAAATTCGTCAAGAATGATGTGCGTGGACAGGTTTACGGGGGGGATAACTCACGACCATTTCTATAATTTATGCAATTATCTGAAAGAGGGTGACTTGCTTGTAATGAACGATTCAAGGGTTATCCCTGCGAGACTTTACGGTGAAAAAGCCGACAACCGCACTTTTATAGAGTTTCTTCTTTTGGAGCAGAGAGCGGAAAAAGTCTGGGAGATAATATGCCGTCCTGGGAAAAAGGCGAAAGTCGGTACAAAATTTGTCTTTGGTGACGGCAGACTGAATGCGGAAGTTGTTGAGGTGAAAGAGGACGGCAACAGGATAGTGAAATTTGAGTGTGAGGGGAATTTTTTCACGGCACTTGAAGATGTCGGACAGATGCCTTTACCGCCCTACATAAAGCAGAAACTGGAGGACAGTGAACGCTATCAGACCGTCTATTCAAGGGAACTCGGTTCCGCTGCCGCACCGACTGCGGGACTTCACTTCACAAAAGATATGCTTGAGGATATAAAATCAAGGGGTATAAACACGGCTTTTGTGACGCTCCACGTCGGTCTTGGTACTTTCAGACCCGTTAAAGAGGAGAATGTTCTCAAACACAAAATGCACAGTGAACATTTTGTTTTGCCCGAAATTACCGCAAATTTAGTAAATCAGACCAAAAAATCGGGTGGACGTGTTATAGCCGTGGGGACTACAGCCTGCCGTACACTGGAGGGAGTTTTTCAGCAGTGCGGTGAGATAAGACCGCACGAGGGCTACACGGATATTTTCATATATCCGTCCTATGAGTTTAAGTGCATAGACGGTCTGATAACAAATTTTCACCTGCCCGAGAGCACTCTTATAATGCTTGTGTCGGCTTTTATGGGGTACGAAAACACTATGAACGCCTACAGGACAGCCGTTGCGGAGAAGTACAGATTTTTCAGTTTCGGCGACTGTATGTGTATATTATAATTAAATTATAAATTATAATAATAATCTAATACAGGGGGATTTTGAAAATTATGGATATATCATTATTTTTTAGGGCAGTTGTCGACTCGGACAACGCACCTGTGGTAATTTGTGACACACATCACACTATAGTCTACATGAACCCGACAGCCGTTGAGAAGTATGCAAAAAGGGGTGGGGAAAAACTCATCGGAAAGAGTATATTTGACTGTCACAATGCGGATTCATGTGAGAAGATAAAAAAAGTGGTCTCTTTTTTCGGGGAAAACCCCGACGAGAACCGTGTCTTTACGTTTCACAACAAAAAGGAAAACAAGGACGTTTATATGATCGCACTGAGGGATAGTTTGGGTAATCTGATAGGTTACTACGAAAAGCACGAATTGCGTGATCCCGAAAATTCGGTGCCTTATGACAAAATTTGAAAAGGGGAATTTAATATGGACATCTCAGTATTTTTCAGGAGTATTATAGAAAATTGGCGTACGTCTATAGTTATATGCAATCTTGATGGCAGGATAATTTTTATGAATGACCCTGCGGCAGAGAGGTGCAAAAAGTTCGGCGGTAAGAACATAGTCGGGAAACTCCTCAGCAGTTTCTACAACGAGGAGGCAAAGAGCAAAGTGGACATGGTCGTTGAGTGGTTCAAGGAGGACGAGAACAACAACGTTGTTTTCAGTTTTTACGACAAAGAGAAAAACGAGGACGTTTACATTTCGGCTATACGCACACAGGAAAAGGAACTTATAGGTTACTTCAGCTATGGAGAGGTCCGCTCCCGTGAGACAGCCGAACCCTATACGCTTGACTGACAGGAAGGTTTATATGTTCACACTTATCAAGAAAAACAACAGGGCAAGGAGGGGAGTTGTGGAGACTGTCCACGGCAGTTTTCAGACACCCTGCTTTATGAATGTGGGTACTTCGGCGGCGGTGAAAGGGGGAATTTCCTCACTTGACCTTAAGGAGTACGGCACACAGGTGGAGCTTTGTAACACCTATCACTTGCATCTGCGTCCCGGTGATAAAATAATAAAGACAATGGGCGGTCTGCACAGATTCATGAACTGGGACAGACCTATTCTCACGGACAGCGGTGGTTTTCAGGTCTTTTCGCTTGCAAAACTGCGGAAAATAAGGGAGGAGGGAGTATATTTCTCCTCACACATAGACGGAAAGAGAATTTTCATGGGACCGGAAGAGAGTATGCAGATACAGTCCAATCTCGGTTCGACAATAGCTATGGCTTTTGACGAGTGCATAGAAAATCCGTCGCCCTATGAATATGTTAAAAATTCTGTCGAGAGGACTACCCGATGGCTTGTAAGGTGCAAGGACGAAATGCAGAGATTAAATTCCCTGCCCGATACTATAAACAAAAATCAGATGTTATTCGGCATAAATCAGGGTTCTACCTTTGAGGACTTGCGAATAAAACATATGCAGGATATTTCACAGCTTGACCTTGACGGCTACGCAATAGGAGGTCTTGCGGTGGGGGAGAGTACGGAGGAGATGTACAGGATCATAGAGACTGTTGAACCGTATATGCCCGAAAACAAGCCACGCTATTTAATGGGAGTGGGTACGCCCTCCAATATAATAGAAGCCGTCGCAAGGGGAGTTGATATGTTCGACTGTGTTATGCCCAGCAGAAACGCCCGTCACGCCACAGTCTTTACTTGGAACGGCATTATGCACATGAATAACAAGTGTTACGAGACAGACCCCCGTCCGATTGACGAGGAGTGCGACTGTCCGACGTGCAGGAATTTCAGCCGTTCTTATATCAGACATCTTTTCAAGTCGGGGGAACAGCTTGCGGGCAGACTTGCCGTACAGCACAATTTGTATTTTTATAACAAACTTACAGAGGGAATAAGGACTTCAATAGAAGAGGACAGTTTTGAAGATTTCAGAAAAAAATATTCCGTGAGACTTTCGGAGAGAATATGAGGTGATCGATACAAGATGATAACTGCTGTTTTTGACCTTGACGGCACTATTGCCGACACTCTTCACGATATTGCAGACGCTGTGAACTATGGGCTTGAAAAACTCGGCTGTCCCGTGCACTCCTATGAAAAATATAAAAAATTTGTCGGGAACGGAGCAGGCGTTTTATGTGAAAGGGCTCTGCCCGACGACAGGAAATCCGAATCGGGGGAACTTCTTAAAATTTTCAAGGACTTCTACTCAAAGCACTATCTTGAAAAGACCGAAATATATCCCGATATTCGGGAGTGTCTGAAAAGACTTTCGGAAAACGGCGTGACACTTGCAATTGCGACAAACAAGCCCGAAGATACTGCCATAAAAATTATATCAGAGTTGCTCCCACAGATTGATTTTGTAAAAATACTTGGTGGCTGTGAGGAGCGTCCGAAAAAGCCCGACCCTGCCATTATACGGGAAATTCTCAAAGATTTGCCCGAGGAGAACACTGTCTTTATGATAGGTGACAGCAATGTTGACATTGAGACGGCTAAAAATTCGGGGATAATTTCAATAGGGTGTGCGTGGGGTTTCAGAGGCATTCGGGAACTGAAAAACGCAGGTGCGGACTATATAGCCGAAAAAGTTTCGGATATTGCAGATATAATACTTGATTTCGGGAGGAATTTAAGGTGAAAAAATCTCCGCTTGACGATAAGGAACTTGATGTTCTGAATAATTTCATAGAGGAGACATTCGGCGAGAATGAATCTCTTTTTGACAGAAAAAGTGATGAAAATCTGAATATAAAAATGTATGTGGTTTACCCCACTGTCGAGCGTCCGTATTACACGGTTGTGACGATGGGTCTCAGCGACTACACTATGAACATAACGGGGAAACTTGCGGAGTTACTGCCCAACAGGATTGAGCTTGTCATGTACGTCTCAGCGGACTGGAATGCCGATGACGTTGATGACCCCGACAGATTTTTAGTTTTCAATATACTCATAGCCGTTGCGAACGTTCTGATTGACGCAGAGTTTGCAGTCCCCGATGGTTCTACCGTGAATTTTGGCGAACCTGTCCGTGACGACTCAAAGCTCAGCGTGGCGATGGTCGTACACACAGACACTTTTTGTACACTTCCAAGCGGTGACAAAGTTGCATTTCGCCCTGTCTGTATGCTCAGTGACGGTGAACTGCAATTTCGCAAGGAAAACGGCGTATCGGCTATTGTGGAACGTCTCACGCTCGTTGACAGCGAAAATCCTCTCCTGACAATTTTCGACAGAGAGCCTGTCGCTGACGAAAATACGACAGTTCCGATTGATTTTTACGATATGCACGCAAGCAAGATAGAGAAAAAGGAACTCGACACGGAGAGTATAAATGCGTGCAATCACATTTCGGTATTTATACTCTGGTGCATAGAAAATGACCTGATAGACGCTGAATTTACGGAGTTTTTCGGTCAGGACATTGAGGAGATAAAGTCGGGGGATTACGACATAAGGAAATTTTTCCTGAACTCTCTGGGGGGAGTTTTTGAAAAGGAGATACTCAGCGACACGGGCAAGCAGTTTGTTGATTATTATTACAAATTCGGAGCGGGTAAAAAAGAGCCGTCCTATCCGAGTGATGTGGACAAGATGGCTTTGGAGTATTTTGGCGAGGAGAAGTACAACTGTGAAGAATTTCGGGACGAAGCGTATCTTTTTGTGCCGTATGACGAGAAGTACAAAAAGAGGATGTTCAAGTTTATAAATGCGAACTACAAAAAGTTTCTCAAAAATAAGAAGTGACAGACAGCGGAGAATTACGTCATAGGACGAAATTCTCCGCTTTTTTATTTTTGACTTGTAGACTGTTGGGGGGCGTTGCCCTCTGAAATTTTATTAGAACGATAAGGGGCAGGGGGCTTTGTCCAAAAAATAATTTTATTAAAATTATATTTTTTTTGGAGATTTTTTTGACTTGTAGACTGTTGTGGGGCGTTGCCCCCCAAGCCCCCCTTAGAACGATTAGGGGCAGGGGGCTTTGCCCCCTGAACCCCCATTGGGGGCTCCGCCCCCAAACCCCCGCTGGGGGGAAGAATCCCCCCAGACCCCCCATGATAATTCTACTGTTTTAATATTTTGGGAGGGTGCAGAGCCCCCGCTCTTGAAAGGCGTAAGCCCTATTAAGAATCAGTTTCGGGTTCTGTCTGGTCTACAATCTCATAACCCGCAAAGTACTCGTAACCGTTTTCGTCGTATTCGTAAGTTTCCTCGTAACGCTGACCGTCCACGTTTGAGGTGTAGCAGACTTTACGCCTTATTTGGGTGAGCAGACCGTCTTTCCACGCAAATTCCGCATATTGGTCGTAGTAGTCGTCATTGTCCACAATCTCTTCAATAAGCGTCTGATTTTCGGTAGTGGTGAGCAGGTGACCGACATAATTCAGGCTGTCTGAGGGGACAAAAGTCTCCGTTTCGCTGTCAAAACAGTAGAATATACCGAGGTCGGAGGTACTCAAATCATAGGGAATAAAAATATCGGGATAGCCGTCAAAATTGTAGTCCTCCGAACGAATATCGTCTGTCACGGGGGTATAGCCGAGGTCGATTTCCTGAATCCTGTTTTCTCCTGCGTAGACCACAACGCCCGTATTTGCGGGTTCAAATCTTAGGGAATCGTCCTCTTCGGGGGCAGTAGTTGTCTCTGTCTCGTCACCTGCACTTGTCGTGACGGGGGCAGTTGTCGTGAGAAGCACGAAATTTTCGGCATTTATGTGGTCTTCAATGTTCACGGGTTCTTTTGAACACGATGTAAGGAGTACGAGAAGAGACAGTGCGGGCAGAATGTTTATTAAATTTTTCAAATTTTTCAAATTTTTCAAATTTGTCAAAAATTTTTTCATGACTCTCCTTCCGCACTCTCCGCAAGAATTTTTATCTCTTCAGGAGTAAATATATATTTTTTTCCGCAGAAGTGACAGCAGACTTCAGTGTCCTCACCGTCCGCAATGATAGAATCGAGTTCCTCTCTTCCCATGCTTATAAGCACGCTCTCAGTCCGCTTTCTGCTACAGGTACACTTATAGACGGGTTCTGAACTGTCGAGAAAATTCGGGTTCAGACCGTCCAGAAGCATATTTGCAATTTGTTCAGGCGTGAGACCGTCAGCGAGCATAGCCGACACGGGACGTATTTTTTTCATATTATTTTCTATTATGTCAATGCACTTTTCGTCCGCAAAGGGGAGGAGTTGCACAAGAAAACCGCCTGCCGACTTTATTGAGTGGTCGGGGTTTACGAGTACCCCAAGACCGCACACCGTCGGAATCTGTTCGCTTGTTGCGTAGTAGGAAACAATGTCCTCTGCAATTTCACCCGAAACAAGCGGAACTACTCCGACATAAGGTTCTTTCATGCCCATGTCCTTCACGACCGAGAGAGTACCGTTTTTGCCGACAGCTCCCGAAACATCGAGTTTGCCGTACTTGTTAAGGGGCAGATCTGCGGAGGGGTTGTCCATGTAACTCCTTACATTTCCACTGCTGTCGGAAACGGCTGTCAGCTGACCTATAGGACCGTCCGCATCTATTCGGAGAGTTATACTGTCGTTTTCACCTTTCAGCATATAGCCCATAAGGGAGCAGGCTATGGTGAGTCTGCCGAGAGATGCCACGGAGACAGCGGACGGTTTGTGTATTCTCTCAATTTCAGAAACTATGTCCTGTGCATCGAGGACGGCACAGAATGCAGAGCCGTCACCTGAAATTGCCCTGTAAAGTTTACCCAAAAAAATCACTCCTTTTTTATTAAGGCTTACGCCTTTAGAACGGGAGACGCTGTCCCTGATTTAAGGTTTACGCCTTTTAGAACGGGGGACGTTTTTCCCAAACCCTCAAAATTAAAACAGTAGGATTATCATGGGGGGTCTGGGGGGATACTTCCCCCCAGCGGGGGTTTGGGGGCGGAGCCCCCAATGGGGGTTCAGGGGGCAAAGCCCCCTGCCTCTAATCGTTCTAAGGGGGCTTGGGGGGCGTAGCCCCCCAACGGTGTTCGGAGGACACCTGCCCCCTATTGTTCGCTAATATAGGGGTCGGGAACATTGCCCTATGAAATTGATAGTCCCCCATTAAAAAGTCCGATAAAATCAAAAATTTTTGTGGTTAGTCCTGTTCTCTGCGACATATATCACCCTCTGTGACGTGCTGTCGGGAGTCTCAAAAGTGTCATCGGCGTACTGTGCCAGAATTTCAAATCCCGTGTCCGAGAGAAGCCTTGAAATATCGTCGTGAGAGTAAATTTTTTCGGAAAAATTCTCCGAACTTCTTGAATAAAGACCGTTTTCACACAGTTCAAAAAATTCAAGATTTATTTTTACCTCAAGGGAATCGGTGTCGAGAGTGTTCTCCCACACACAGTATACATTGTCCGTCTCGTAAGTAAAAGTGTTGTCGGCGAGAATATCCCTGTGCTTGTGGGCGGTGTTTACGTCAAATATAAAAATACCACCTGTCTCACAGAAAAGAGCAGTCCTCCTGAAGACCTTTTCAACGTCACCGAGACTTTGGAGATGATTTATGCTGTCGAGTACGCACAGGACAGCCCCGACAGTCCCGTACATATCAAAATCACGCATATCCTGACAGAGATACTGTATGTCAAGTCCCGAAAAATATTTCTTTTCAAGAGCGGTGTTCAGCATTTCTTCCGAGCTGTCCAAGCCGATCACGTCATATCCGAGTTTTGCAAGCTGCTCGGAGAGACTTCCCGTGCCGCACGCAAGTTCAAGGAGGATATTATTTTTCGTCTTTGTGTATTTTTTTATTATTTTGTCAAAATACTCCGCACGCTTTTTGTAGTCTATATTTGCGGTCAATTTGTCGTAATATCTCGCAAAGACGCTATATCCCGACATATTTCAATCACTCTCCCCGTTGTTTTTTACAAGTACAGCCTGCCGTACACAACAGCAGACTGCATTTTGATATTTTTAAGAAACTGGAATTTTTGGGGGGTTATTGGGGGGCTTTGCCCCCCTTTGGAATTTTTTGGGGGCGTTGCCCCCCAAACCCCCTACAAGGGGGGCAGAGCCCCCCTTGACCCCTATATTTATTTTGGGTAGTACCGCAGAGGAAAATTTTTTCAGAGTTAAAGAATAGTTTCAGTAGACTATTATGGGGGTCGGAGTTTGTTTCCTCTGTGGGAATAATTATGGGGGGGTTCGGGGGGATTCTTCCCCCCGACGGGGGTTTGGGGGCAGAGCCCCCAATGGGGGTTCAGGGGGCAAAGCCCCCTGCCTCCTATCGTTCTAACGGGGGTTCGGGGGACGAAGTCTCCGAGAGGAATCGGGGGTTGCACCCCCGAACCCCTGCTTGGAAGTAACCGGGGGCGTTGCCCCCAGACCCCCACAAGGGGCTCCGCCCCTTGACCCCGCTGGGGGTTAAAAACCCCCAGACCCCCAATTTAGTCTCCTGAAATTATTTTAGTCCTGAAAAAATATTTTTCAGCTTATTCAGTTGTCTCTTTCAGTTTACAGCACTTTTTGTACTTCTTTCCGCTGCCGCACGGACAGGGGTCGTTGTCACCGATTTTCTTTGCACGAACAGGTTCGTCCGAAAAACTTCCGTCACCCTCTCCCGCATTGGGAGCGTCGGGCTTTGCGACCTGCACCCTCTGGGGAGGTTTGTTGCCTGCTATTCTGACAGTCAGAAGCGAGCGGACAGTGTCCTCACGGATAGAGTCCACCATAGCGTCAAACATCTCAAATCCCTCATATCTGTACTCTATGACGGGGTTTCTCTGACCGTATGAACGCAGACCGATACCCTTTTTGAGTTCCTCCATATCGTCAATGTGAGCCATCCACTTTGTGTCAACGGTCCTGAGAAGTACAACACGCTCCAGTTCCCTGATTATATCCGTGCCGTATTCCTCTTCCTTAGCCTTGTAGATCTCCATACACTTTTCTGTCAGTTCTTTTATAATTTGCTCTCTGGTGACGGTTTTCATGTCCTCCTCATCTAAAACAAGGTCATCGTTGTCGATAAGCCAACCCATGAAGTACTCTCTCAGACCGACAATATTCCAGTCGTCACGCATATCTTCATCGGCGAGATAGGTGTTGACAGTCGTGGAAATAAGTTCCTCCATCATTTTCAGAACACTCTCGTGCAGGTCTTCACCGTTGAGGACCTGTGAACGCTGTTTGTAGATGATTTCACGCTGAGTGTTCATAACATCGTCATAGTTCAGGACATTCTTTCTTATGCTGAAGTTCCTGCCCTCAACTTTTTTCTGAGATGATTCAATAATTTTTGTGAGAGACTTGCTCTCGATAGGCATATTTTCGTCAACATTCAGGGCTTTCATCATATTTTCAAGCCTGTCGCCCGCAAAGATACGCATTAAGTCGTCCTCAACAGACAGGAAGAAACAGCTCTCTCCCTCGTCACCCTGACGGCCTGAACGTCCACGGAGCTGGTTGTCAATACGCCTTGACTCGTGTCTCTCCGTACCAAGAATGTAAAGACCTCCTGCTTTTTTGACTTCCACAGCCTTTTCTTTTACTTCTGCATTGAATTTGTCGTAAAGTTCTCTGTAGAGTTTTCTTGCGTCAAGAACCTCCTGATTTTCTGTGTCCGCAAAACCTATAGCCTCTGAAATTATCTCTTCGGGGATCTCTCTTTTTCTGAGTTCAGCCCTTGCGAGAAATTCGGCGTTACCGCCGAGCATTATGTCGGTACCACGTCCTGCCATGTTGGTAGCTATCGTGACGGCACCGAATTTTCCCGCCTGTGCGACAATTTCAGCCTCTTTTGCGTGGTGTTTTGCGTTCAGGACCTCGTGCTTTACGCCTTTTCTCTTGAGCATTGCGGAGAGAAGTTCCGACTTTTCAATTGAAACAGTACCGACAAGTATCGGCTGACCTTTCTGGTTGCACTCTATAATTTTCTCTATAATTGCGTTGTACTTGCCCTTTTCGGTGCTGTAGACTTGGTCGTTGTGGTCAATTCTGATTACAGGCTTGTTTGTGGGGACAGCTATAACGTCCAGTTTGTAAATTTCCTTAAACTCGTCCTCTTCGGTCATGGCAGTACCCGTCATACCCGAGAGTTTTTTGTAAAGTCTGAAGAAATTCTGGAAAGTTATAGTCGCAAGAGTTTTGGACTCACTCTTGATTTTTACGCCCTCTTTTGCTTCGATAGCCTGATGAAGACCGTCATTGAAACGTCTGCCGAGCATGAGACGACCCGTGAACTCGTCCACAATAATTATTTCGCCGTCTTTTACAACGTAGTCTATATTGTTTTTCATTACGCCGTTTGCCTTTATAGCCTGATTTATGTGGTGCAGGAGGGTCATATTTTCGGGGTCCATAAGGTTGTCCACCCTGAAAGCCTGTTCGGCTTTTTTTACACCAAGCTGTGTGATAGTGGCAGTTTTAGCCTTTTCGTCAATGATGTAGTCGGCATTTTCGTTTATGTCGTCCTGGTCCTCTTTATCGTCCACCTCAACGACCGTCACAGATGTGAGAGTTTTTGCAAATCTGTCGGCTATGGTGTAGAGGTCTGTGGACTTGTCGCCCTGACCCGATATAATGAGAGGAGTCCTTGCTTCGTCAATGAGAATGGAGTCCACCTCGTCGACAATGGCAAAATTCGGCTCTCTCTGAACCCTGTCCTCCTTGCGTGTGACCATGTTGTCACGGAGGTAGTCAAAACCAAGTTCGTTGTTTGTGGCGTAGGTGACATCACAGGCGTAAGCCTCACGTCTCTGAGTGTTGTTCAGACCGTGGAGAATACAGCCGACTGTCAGACCAAGCCACCTGAGAACTTTTCCCATTTCCTCCGCCTGAGTTTTAGCGAGATAGTCGTTTACGGTCACGACGTGTACACCCTTTCCCTGAAGGGCGTTCAGGTAGGAGGCGACACACGCAACGAGAGTTTTACCCTCACCGGTTTTCATTTCTGCAATACGTCCCTGATGGAGGACTATTGCACCAATTATCTGTACAGGATACGGCTTTTTTTCAAGGACACGCCATGCACCCTCCCTTACAGTTGCAAGTGCTTCGGGCAGAATATCGTCAAGAGTTTCGCCCGACTGCAATCTGTCCTTGAACTCCTGTGTCTTTGCTTTAAGTTCCGAATCTTTAAGTTTTGAATACTCCTCCTCAAGTTCGAGAACCTTGTTTTTGATAGGTTCTATGCGTTTCAGTTCTCTGTTTGAGTAAGCATTTGCACCGAAAATACTTTTGAATAAACCCATTGTCAGTTTACCGCCTTTGTTTAAGATTTAATACACATAATAACATTTTACAACAATGAGACAATTTTGTCAATAGGTTCGTGAAAGTATTTTTACACTTGGACTTCCATTATAGTTTTGTTTCCGTTGGGGACTACGCCCCCAAACCCCCGTCGGGGGGAAGAATCCCCCCGAACTCCCCATGATAATTCTACTGTTTCAATTTCGGTGGGTCAAGGGGAGTACGCCCTCATGATAAAACGGGAAAAATAATTAGGGGAGAGAGTTCCCCCATATCAAACCCACGGTCCGAAAAAATAGATTATTTATGATGTTTTGCCACTTTTGGGAATGCCTAATTTGTGCATTTATACATAAATATTTTTACATAAGTCACCCCGTTGACAATCCGACAGACATATGATATAATTATAGAACACAAATTTTTGAAAGGGGGTCTTGTCTTGGATTTGAGAGTGAACACGGGAGTATGGGGAAATATGTTCGGCATACCCTGTATTGTCGCCGACAATTTTCTCAAACTTGCCGATGGCGGACACATAAAAGTACTTCTATATATTCTCAGAAATTCGGGAAGAAATATTTCCACTGAGGAAATCTCACTTCATACGGGGGTGGCTCCCGAAAATGTGGAGGAAGCCGTAAATTTCTGGCAGCAGGCAAACGTCCTCTTGACGCAGCAGACAGAGAGCAGTATACGTCTTACACCCGTTCAGAGCGTTGAACAGCCTGTCAATACGGCGGCGAAGAGTACCAAAAAGAGTACGAGAAAGAGTACAAAAAAGACTGTCAAAAAACAGCCTGTCAGCCCCGCTGTGAAGAGTACAGCGGAGAGTGAGGATTACGACGACACACAGGTGTCGAAACCGACTCCGTTTGAACACAGGTTAAATTCCGCTTCCGATGTCGCAAATGTTGTGAAATCGTCGTCCGACCTAAGTGAGCTTATGAGCATTTCGGAGTCAATACTGGGCGTGCTGAACTTTTCAATGCAGAGGGTGTTGCTGTATATATTCGAGACACTTTGCCTGAAAAAAGAGGTCATAATAACACTTGTATCGTACTGTGCGTCAATAAACAGGACGGATGCACAGTACATCGAACAGACGGCACGGGACTGGTACGACAACGGCATAAACACCCGTGAACTCGCCGAGCAGAGAATTGCCGTGATGAATGTGTCCAACAATTTTTACACGGAACTTAAAAATTCGTTCAAACTGAACAGGGAACTCACACGCAACGAGAAAAAATATGCGGACCAGTGGCGTGAAAAGGACTACGGCATGGGTCTGATAATGTACGCATATGAGCTTACCGTTGAACGCATTCAGCTTCCGAGGTTCAGCTATATGAACGCAATTCTCCTAAGATGGGAGTCGGAGGGCTGTACGACTGTCGAACAGGCTCAGGAAATATCGGAAATCTACAGAAACAACAAAAAGTATTCCGCTACGGAAACCAAAAAAGGTGAATTTGACATGGACGAGTACAAGGCTTTCATGAAGGGAATATGATTTTCTTGTTTTTAATATTCGGAGTAAGTAACGGGAAGTGATTTTTTTTGGACAGTGAAATTCTTGACAGGGCAATGGCAGTCGTATCAAAAAGACGTGCAAAGGCGTATGAGGAGTATGACAGGAGGCTCAGCGAGGTAAACCACAAAATCCCACAGATAAGGGAGATAAATACACAGATTTTCAACACGGGCAGAGAGCTTATAAAAATAATAATGGACAAGAATCTCACTGAAGTTCAGAGGAGAAACGCAATTGATGACACCGAGAGGAGAAACAAGGGTGCCCAGAATTACTCCCGCACCCTCCTCTTGAAGAACGGCTATCCTGCGGACTATCTTGACATACACTACACCTGTGAGAAGTGTTCCGACACGGGCTACAGCGGCAACGTACTATGTGAGTGTGTGAAAAATCTGTACGGAAAAATTTCCGCTGAGAGACTAAATAAAAGTGCTCGGCTTGAACTCTCATCGTTTGAGACGTTCAGGCTGAGCTACTACAGCGGTGACGACTATGTCCAGATGAATAAAATACTGGAGTTTACCCGCAACTATGCCTTTGGGTTTTCGACTTTTTCGAAGAGTGTGCTTATGCTTGGGGACACGGGTCTCGGAAAGACACATCTCTCCCTTGCGATAGCAAATGAAGTCCTGCAAAAGGGTTTCAGTGTTGTCTACGACTCTGTTATAAATATACTCTCCGACATATCAAAGGAAAACTTCGGCAGGGGTTCAAATTCAAATATGGGGGATGCTGTTGTAAATTCGGACCTCTTGATAGTAGACGACCTCGGCACGGAGTCGAATACGCCTTTTAACAATTCGACTATATACAACATAATAAATACCAGACTAAATAAATCCCTGCCGACCATAATAAACACAAATCTGAACTATGCAGGGATAAAAGAGAGGTACGACAGCAGAATATCTTCACGTCTGAGCACCTACACAAGCCTGACGTTCAAGGGAAAGGACATCCGCATACAGAAGATGAACAACTCCCCCGACGTTTTATGATTTTATAATTATTTATAATGTCATTTTTTCCTGACTATAATGCCGTCTCCCTTGTATATGCTGTCTGCGGGAACTATCCCACGGACGGAGCTTGTCGGGTACACACTTGAATTTCTGCCTATGATAGTCCCGGGGTTAAGGACGCTGTTACAGCCTATTTCCACGAAATCGCCGAGCATTGCACCGATTTTTTTCATTCCCGACTGTATCTGTTCTTCACCCGTTTTTACGGCTATATTTGTTTTGTCGGACTTGACATTTGAGGTGATAGAGCCTGCACCCATGTGGGACTTATAGCCGAGAATGCTGTCGCCGACATAGTTATAGTGCGGAGTCTGTACGCCGTCAAAAATTATGACGTTCTTAAGCTCAGCGGAGTTTCCTATTACACAGCCCTCACCGATAAGGGCACACTCCCTTATAAAGGCACAGTGGCGGACTTCCGTATTTGCACCGATTATACAGGGCGAACCTATATAGGCGGACGGGAATACTTTTGCGGTCTTGTGAATCCAGACATTTTCGGACGGGTTTTCGTACTCTTCGGGACTTAAAGTCTTTCCCAGAGAGATTATGAACTCCCTGATACCGCCGAGAGCCTCCCACGGGTAGACAAAATTTTTGAGGTAGTCACCTGCGAGGGAGTGGGAGAGGTCAAAGAGTTCGGGAATGGTTATATTTTTTATAATATCCATATTATTCTCCTTGTGATTTATTTTTGATACTATATATATGATACAGCTTTTTTGGCGTTAAGTCAAGAGGAAAAATCAAAAAAAGAGCGAGAGGAAGTGTTTTACTTGAAAAAATTTTTTATTGCCTTTGTGACGGTGCTTTTTGCGGTGGGTTGCGGGGATTTAGGTCAGAGCAGTCGGGAGAGTTATACTGAAATTCAGACGGAGACTGAAATTGAGACCGAACAGGGAACAGAGTCTGAAACGGAAATTCAACCCGAGACCGAGCAGGAGACCGAGACAGAAGCAGTTCCCGAACATGAAACCGACACCACAACGGCAGACGGCTATGTCGAGTACCACTTCAGGAGCAGGAAACTCCTTGAACAGCACTTTTCAAAGCACGGTGACGAGTTTTCGGGGGATTTTGACTATCAGACCGCCGATGACTACGAACAGGGGGCGAGTGACGTTATAAACGACACCGACGCACTTTTCAAGACCGAATCCGAGGACGGAGACGGGGTTTACTATATAGAGTCCACGAATGAGTTTGTCATACTCTCCACAGACGGCTTTATCAGGACTTATTTCAGACCAGATGACGGTATAGACTATTTCAACAGACAGTAGGACGTTTGTTTTTGTTATAACGATAAGGGGGAGTTGCCCTCGCAACCCGTTGGGGGGCTTTGCCCGCAAACCCCCAAAAAATAATTTTATTAAAATTATATTTTTTTTGGAAATTTCTTTGATTTGTAGGCTGTTGGGGGGCTACGCCCCCCAAGCCCCCCTTAAACGATAGGAGGCAGGGGGCTTTGCCCCCTGAACCCCCATTGGGGGCTCTGCCCCCAACCCCCCCGTCGGGGGGAAGCATCCCCCCGAACCACCCATGATGGACTTAGTCAAGTTTTACTGTTACCTGAATAGTGGGAAAACTAAAAATATCTAATCACGGGTTTCCAAAGGGGGTTTCCCCCTTTGGCGGGGGGAGTGGGGGGCAGAGCCCCCCACAAGGCACCCCCACAAAGCAGTACAAAAAGGAGGTCTTTAAGACGAATATGTTTTTTGTTTTAATTGGGAAGATTATAGTCAAAATATTAAAATTATTCGGCAGGAATGCGGGAAATCTCCCCGGAATTATTCTCTGGCATCTCACAGGGGAAAAGTGCTGTAAAATATTTGACGTAAAGTGTCCGATAATAGCGGTGACGGGTACGAACGGCAAGACTTCCGTCACGAACTGCATAGCACAGCTGTTTGCGAAAAGCGGCAAAAAAATAATCATAAACAAGGAGGGCAACAACCTCGACACGGGTATCTGTTCGCTGTTGCTGAGATATTGCGACCTGAAAGGGCGTGTTAATGCGGACTATCTGATACTTGAGACGGACGAGAGCCATGTGCCTGTTGTGTATTCGCAGTTGAAACTTGAGATGCTTGTCGTGCTGAATTTTTTCCGTGACCAGCTTGACAGAAACGGTGAGATGGAGACGCTTATTCAGAAGATAAATAATTTCTGTAAAACTTTTGACGGAAATCTCCTCCTGAACGGTGACGATCCCAACACCGCACGTCTCGGCAGGGCTAACCCCGACAACAAAAATGTAAAATATTTTCACGCAAACCGCTATGATTTTGCCACGGACAGCGTTTTTGAGGCTTCGGAGGGCAGATTTTGTCCTTTTTGCGGACAGGCTTTAGAGTACGACTATTATCAGTACTCCCACATAGGAAAATTCACCTGCAAAAACTGTGGTTTTGGTGACTATGAGCCGTATATCACCGCTGAAAATATTGATCTTGAAAAGCACAGTTTCACAGCGGACGGTCACAGATATACTCCAAAACTTAACAGTGTATATAATATTTATAATATGACTGCTGTTGCGGGAGTGTCTAAAATTTACAATATTGACCAAAAAATCACGGACAAAGTGATTTCGGGGTATACTGTCAGGAACGGCAGAATGGAAAATTTCATGCTCGGTGACAGAAAAGCCACTCTGAACCTTGCGAAAAACCCTGTTGGTGCGAATATGACTTTGAGAGTTATGAACGAGATGAAAGGCGAAAAGGAACTTTTGTTTGTTCTGAATGACAACGTTGCGGACGGTCTTGACGTTTCGTGGATATGGGACATAAATTTCAGTGTCTTTGAGAGGGTGACAAGAGTTGTGACTTCGGGAACAAGGGCTTATGACATAGCCGTCAGAATAAAGTGTTCGGGTTACGATGCGGACAAAATAGTAGTCAGACCCGACCTTGACAGTGCAGTTGAGGAACTCGCAAAAACTCACGGACGAAAATTTGTCATAGCAAATTACACAGCCGTACAGCCGACAAGGAATGCACTGAAAAAATACAGTGAAAAGCACAGGGGTGAGAAGAGTGTCTGAGATAAAAATATTGCATATGTACGCCGATATGCTTGACCTGTACGGTGACGGCGGTAATATAAAAGTGCTGAAATACAGGTGCAGTATGCGTGGGATAGATTGTCGGACGGATATTTACTCACTCGGCGATGAAACCCCCGATTTCGGCAGTTATGACGTTATATATATCGGAGGGGGTGCGGACCTCGAACAACAGCACATTTCGTCAGACCTTCTTAGACACCGTGACAGTATAAAAAAAGCCTATAAAAGCGGTACTTTTCTGTTGCTTATATGCGGAGGATACCAGTTAATGGGGAAGTACTACCGTGACGCTGACGGCAATAAAATTCAGGGGCTTTCGCTGTTTGACTACCACACAGTCGCCCCGTCAAGCAGGCGTAAGAGGTGTATAGGAAATATAGTCATAAGTACAAATATAACGGGTGAATCCGTAAAAGTTGTGGGTTTTGAGAACCACGGCGGACAGACAGAGGGCGTTAAAAAGCCTTTCGGGGAAGTGCTTTGCGGTAACGGCAATTGTTCGGGCGGAAAACAGGAGGGCTATTTTGAAAAGAACGTCATAGCGACTTATCTGCACGGACCTCTTCTGTCAAAAAACCCCGAAATTTCGGACTATATAATATCATACTGTCTCGGCAGGAAGTCGGGGGAAAAAATTTCCCTCTCGCCTCTTGACGACAGACTTGAAAACAAGTGCAGAGACGTAATGCTTAAAAGACTTCTGAAATAATGAAAAAAATTTCGGCTGGTGCGGGAATTTTACTCCCCGCACAGCCGATTTTTTATTGAAATTTATTAAGTTTATTAAGTTTACTTAAAACTCAATCCGCACTGACAGAGGAAATTACCTCCGTGAGAAGATTTGCGGGGAGCTGTTCATATCTCACAAACTCGAAAGTAAACGAGCCGAGACCTCTTGTCGTCTGCCTGAGATACATGGCAAAATCGTGCATTTCCCTGACGGGCACTTCCGCTTGAATTTCGGTAGTACCGTGCGTTACGGGGTTCATGCCGAGTACTCTGCCACGCCTCTTGTTGAGTTCGCCCATGATGTCACCCGTGTTTTCGTCGGGGGTGGTGACTTTGAGTTCGCCTATAGGTTCAAGCATAACGGGGTCTGCTTTTTTAAGACCGTCCTTGTAGGCGATAGATGCGGCGGTTTTGAAAGCCATTTCGGACGAGTCAACGGGGTGGTATGAACCGTCCACGAGAATAGCTTTAAGTCCGACAACTGGACAGCCTGCGAGTACGCCTTTTTTGACCGACTCTTCAAGACCTTTCTGCACGGCGGGGAAGTAGTTTTTCGGCACAGCACCGCCGAAAACTCTCTCCTCAAATACAAGAGTGTCGCTCACACAGGGTTCAAACTCTATCCACACGTGACCGTACTGACCGTGACCGCCCGACTGCTTCTTGTGTTTGCCCTCTGCCCTGACTTTCTTTCTGATGGTCTCCCTGTAGGCTATTTTCGGCACAGAGAGATTTATCTCCGCACCAAATTTGCTCTTCAGCTTTGCACACGCAACTTCAAGGTGCTGTTCGCCCAGACCGCTTAAAATCTGTTCTTTTGTGTTTTCGTCCTGAGAGTATGTGAGAGTCAGATCCTCTTCGATAAGTCTCTGCATACCCGACGAAATTTTAGCTTCGTCGCCCTGATTTTTTGCCTTGACAGCCATTGAATAGCAAGGTCTTGAAAATTCCATTGCGGGGAATTTAACCTGTTTTGAGGGACTGCACAGCGTGTCACAGGTGCTTGCGGTGATTTTGGAAGCTACAGCTATATCGCCTGCACCGACCTGTGAAATTTCAGTCTGTTTTTTACCGCACAGCCTGTAGAGTTTTCCAATCTTTTCGGTGTTGCCCGTGGAGGAGTTCACAACTTCGCTGTTTGACTTGAGTACACCCGACATAACTCTTATAAATGACATCTTTCCGACAAATGGGTCAGCGACGGTCTTGAAAACGTAAGCCGAGAGAGGAGCGTCAACGTCACAGGAAATTTCGTCTGCGTCAACGGTGACGGTTTTCGGGACTTCATCGGGGGAGGGGAGAAGCAGTTGAATTTCTTTCAGGAGCATATCTATTCCCGCAAGTTCGGAGGCGGAAGTGCAGACAACAGGGGTTATGATACCTCTGTTCATGCCGTCGTGGATACCGTCAATAAGTTCTTCCTGAGTGAACTCCTCACCCTCAAAGAATTTTTCCATAAGTTCGTCGGAAGTCTCAGCGACAGCTTCTGTTATCGCACCAATCAAGCCGTCTATTCTGTACTCAAATTTTTCGGATATTTCGGAAGTGGGCATATCCGTCTCGACAGCGTTTCCCTTTGAGTCGTACTTGTAAGCCTTCATCTCTATGAGATTTACATACGAGACGATTTTTCCTCCGCTGACAACGGGCACAACAACGGGGCAGACTGTCGGACCAAAGACTGTTTTAAGGTCTGTCAGGACGTTAAAGAAATTTGCGTCCTTGTCGTCAATTTTCGTGACAACGAACATTTTTGACTTGTTCTGCTTGACAGCTTCATCGTAAGCCTTTTTTGTGCCGACTTTTACGCCTGATTTTGCCGAGACAGTTATCATAACGGTGTCGGCGGCACATATTCCCTCAGTCATCTCTCCTGCAAAGTCAAAGAGACCGGGGGTGTCGAGAATATTGACTCTCAGACCATTGGGGTTGAAAGAGGCGAGAGAAGTATTTATAGAGATGTGTCTTTTGATTTCTTCTTGGTCGTAGTCGCAGACAGTTGTGCCGTCAGCAGTTTTTCCGAGACGGTCGGAAGAATCTGTCTTGTAGAGCAGAGCTTCAGCGAGAGAGGTCTTGCCTGAGCCGTTGTGACCGGCAAGGGCGATGTTTCTGACTTTTTTAACGTCATAGTCTTTCATGGTAAAAAAACTCCTCATGTATTATTTAATATATTATCCACAGGTACGGCTTTAAGACTGCCGTAAGCCCTGAGTATGTGCAAAATATACAAAATATGAAATTACAGATTTAATTATATATCAAATATAGGCAAATTGCAATAGTTTTTCACAGATAGCTGAATTTTTCGGCACTTTCAATATAATATAAAAATATATTTATGCACTTTGTACAAAATCATGTGTTTGCGGACACTTTTATCGTGAGTTTTTTATCGGGTTCTCTCCCGATTATCAGAAAGACACTTCCATAGAGGACGAGCCACACGAGAGTAAAAATTATCATGCCGAGGACGTTCGGGCTTTTTATACCCGAAATTTTTAGTAAAAGTTCGGAAGCGTTCATAGTGAGGAACGAGTAAAGCACGGGAAAAATTATATCTTTTACAGGTCGGAACGGCGTGACGGTCTGTTTCAGAATTTTAACAAATCTCATGCAGTTTCCGAAAATGTTGCTTGCGTAGTACGAGAGGGCAATTCCCCAAAAGCCCGTTTTCGGTACGAGTATCAGGACTATAGTTATTCTGACAACGTATTCCGCAAGATAGTTGAGTGACGAGAACCCCTGCAATCCGAGCCCCTTTATAATTGCTTCAAGAATTATCTCCATGTAGATAAACGGCACGACAGGTGCTATAAAAGTAATTATTTTTCCCGCAAGCTCACCTCCGCCGAGTAGCACCCCGACGGGTTTCCCGAATTTCATAAGAACAGACGCCGAAAAAATTGCATAGATAAGAGTTAAAGAGATAAGTCTTGACGTGAGACTTTCTATACGCTCTCTGTTCCCGGAGGCTTTTGCCCTTGCGATTTCGCTGACCACTATTCCCGACACCGAACAGAGGACTACAGACGGGAAAAAGAGTGTGGGAATTACTATTGCTTCAAATATACCAAAAAGACTGAGGGCTTCATTGACAGAATCGCCGTACTGTTTCAGGCACATAGGAATAAGAGCGTCATTTGTACTGCTCAGCACGGAAGTGAGAATACCACCGCCCATTATAGGAATAGCGTACTTAACATAGTTCCAGAAAGTCATATTTCCGCTGTGGGAGGACTTTTTGTGTCCGACAAGGTATACCGACAAAAAATAGCAGAGTGACGAGAAGTTCCCCGCAATTATTGAGATTATCATTATAGAACAGACATCTCCCCAGCCCGAGAGTGTCAGCACCACTATTACGCACGCTTTTACCGCAAATTCGAGTACATCTCCGAACGCTCCCGTAGAGGACTTACGGCAGGCGTTGAAATAGCCCTTGAAACACGCCGAAATTGCACCCGAAATGAGTGCAGGTGGCATAAGTCGGACAGCCCTTGCCATATCCGCACCGCTGAAAAATTTTTCACTTATAAAATCAGCAGAAGTAAAAATTATAAATGAGACCGTGATACTCAAAAAACCGCACATTCTAAGGGCGTGGAACAGAACCCTGTCGGGGTTGCCGTTTTCGGAGCCGAGTTCCTCCGAAATAAGCCTGTTTGTGCAGAGGTACGCATTTCCGCACGATATTACCGCAAGACTGAGAAAAGAACCCATCAGAGAGAGTATGCCTATTGCGGTAGTACCGAGTTTTCTTGTTATGAAAGTGTTCAGCAGAAGAGCCGACGAATCGAGAATAAGCTGTATAAAAGTCAGAAATATAGTGTCTCTCACGATTCTGCTCCTGATTTTGAATTTCATGTAACTACCCCCTATATTGAATTATATGGGGGGAGTTGTGCGGAATATGTCCGCATTTTTATTTTTGAGAATAACACAAAAAAACGCACTCCGTGGAATTTTTTTGCAATTCACGGGAGTGCGTTTAATTTAGTTTAATTTAATTATATTTTAATTTATTCAGGAAATAAGTGCGAGAGTGTCTCTTGCTATGAGGAGTTCCTCATTTGTGGGGACTACCCAGACTTCTACTTTTGAGTCGGGAGCGGAGATTTTCTTGAGCTGTCCTCTCATGCCGTCGTTTGCCTTTTCGTCGAGCTTTATGCCGAAAAATTCCATATTCTTGCAGACTTCCGCCCTGACGTTGTATGCGTTCTCACCGATACCGCCTGTAAAGAGAACAGCGTCAAGACCGTTCATTGCGGCAGCGTATGAACCTATATATTTCTTTATTTCGTAGACAAGCATTTCGGAGACAAGTTTAGCCCTCTTGTTGCCGTGTTCGGCAGCGTCAGAGATGTCACGGTTGTCCGAACCCACACCCGAAACGCCGAGGAATCCGGATTTTTTATTCATGTAGTCGCTCATCTGTTCGGGAGTGAAGTGGTGCTTTGAAGCAACGAAAGTGACAGCAGAGGGGTCAACGGAACCTGTCCTTGTGCCCATTACAAGACCGTCAAGGGGAGTGAATCCCATAGAGGTGTCAACGGACTTACCGCCGTCAACAGCAGTTATTGACGAACCGTTGCCGAGGTGACATGAAACTATTTTCAGGTCTTTAATATCTTTTCCCATAGCCTCAGCGAGTGCGGATGACACAAATCTGTGGGAAGTGCCGTGGAAACCGTATTTTCTGACGTGGAGGGTTTCATAGTCGTCATAGGGAAGTCCGAACATATAAGCTTTTGGGGGCATGGTCTGGTGGAAAGCCGTGTCGAAAACTGCGACCTGCGGAACGTTTTCGGGGACTACTTTTTTGCAGGCTCTGAGTGCGAGAGCGTGGGCGTGGTTGTGGACTGGTGCAAGCTCACGGAGTTCATCGATCTTGTCGATAATTTCATCCGTCACGACAACAGACTTGTCAAAAATATCTGCACCCTGTACTATTCTGTGACCGACAGCGGAAATTTTGTCCATATTGTCGATAACTTTTGCGTCGCCCGTTGTGAGGACTTCGACGAGTTTCATGAAAGCCTCTGTGTGGGTGGGGAAAGAGCAGTCAGCGTCATAGCTTCTGCCGTCACCTGTCTTGTGGGAGATGTGACCGTCAATGCCTATTCTGTCACAGTTTCCCTTTGCGATCACGCTCTCATCAGCCATATCTATGAGCTGATATTTGAGAGAGGAACTTCCTGCGTTTACAACTAAAATAATCATTTTTACAAAATCCTTTCGGTAAATTTAGTTAAGTAAAATTTATAGGTTTATAAATATAAATCCATGAGTAATATTATACAGGAAATTTCCTGAAAAGTCAATAGCTTTATGAATTTTTTTTGCCGTTTTGATATTGATTTTTGTGTCTCAATATGTTAAAATAGGTTTTGTAACAGGGAGGAGACAGAGTTTTATGAGTAAATTCAGACTTCAGCACATGGCTATACCGTGGCACGAGATAGCGGGAGGTGAGGACGAAACTCCCGCCGTTCACGCCTCACTACAGGAAAAATCGTCACTTGTCGGGCGTACGGGGCTTTTGATGCTGTCATCGGGGACAGGTGCGTGGAGAGTGAGAGCGTCTATGAACAAAATCGCAAGGGCATTGGGAATATCGTGCAGTGCGGACATAGGACTTCTCTCGATAGAGTATACCTGTGTTGAAAACGGTGAGACTTACACGGGAGCGGTGTCGCTGAACACAACAGGCGTGAACACCGACAGAATAAGGGCTTATGAAACTTTTGCGGACGGTTTTGGTGAGAGGGCGGAGAAATATTCCGTACAGCAGTTCCACAGGATTTTGGACAAACTCTCCTCAATGCCCGCAAATTATAAAAATTTTCAGCTTGGGCTTGCCTCTGCACTCGCCTGTGCCTGTTTTACGTTCCTGCTCGGCGGCGGTGTCGCAGAGATGATTCTTGCGTTTTTCGGGGCAGGAGTGGGGAATTTTATAAGAAAACTGATGATCGACAGGCAGATAACTCTCCTTGCGAATGTCTCGGCAAGTGTGGCTTGTGCCTGTACGGTCTATGCACTTCTTGCACACATTGCAGGCATGATTTCGGGGACTGCCTTTCCCCATCAAGCGGGATACATATGTTCCATGCTGTTTATAATACCGGGTTTTCCGCTTATAACAGGCGGTATAGACCTCGCCAAACTGGATATACGTTCGGGAGTGGAGAGGATAATATATGCCGTACTTATCATAACTACCGCATCGTTTACAGGCTGGGCGTGTGCGTGCATATACAGGCTTACTCCATCGGATTTCAGTGAAGTTGAGATTTCCCACATTATTAAAACGGTTCTGAGACTTTTGACGAGTTTCGGCGGTGTGTACGGCTTTTCGCTGATGTTCAACAGTCCGCCAAAAATGGCTCTCACGGCAGGAGTAATCGGAATGACCGTGAACACCCTACGGCTTGAGCTTGTGGATTTTACGGGAATACCTGCGGGAGCGGGAGCATTTATAGGGGCATTGTGTGCGGGACTTATAGCAAGTCTTGTAAAGCTGAAAGTGGGATTTCCACGGATAACACTGACAGTACCGTCAATAGTAATAATGGTTCCGGGAATGTTCATGTACAAGGGAGTATATTTCACGGCTTCGGGCGACATGACAGAGGGAGTACTGTGGCTTGCGAGAGCATTTGCGATAGTCCTTGCCCTTCCCATGGGGCTTATATTTGCAAGAATTTTCACCGACAACAATTTCCGCAAAAGCAGTTAGGATTGTGGACTGGGGGCGTTGCTTGTGGGGGGCTATGCCCCCCACTCCCCCCGTTAGAACGATAAGGGGCAGGGGGCTTTGCCCCCTGAACCCCCATTGGGGGTTCTGCCCCCCAAACCCCCGTCGGGGGGATTTTTGAAATGGGGACACCCCAAGCCCCGCCCCCGAATCCCCCATGATATTCTACTGTTTCAATTTCGGGAGTTCGAGGGGGAAAATTCAGTCCCGATAATAATCTGACTGCTGAGTTCTTGCGTATTAGTTTATGAAAAGAGGTAGTATAAAAGAATGAAGATAAGCGGAATTATATGCGAATATAATCCTTTTCACAACGGTCATCTCTATCACATAAGAGAGACGAGAAAAAACGGTGCGACACACATTGTCGTTGTCATGAGCGGAAATTTCGTCCAGAGGGGTGATGTGGCGGTAATGGACAAGCTGACGAGGGCGAGACTTGCCGTCCGTTCGGGGGCAGACCTTGTTATTGAACTTCCCGTGCAGTACTGTCTGTCCTGTGCGGAAAATTTCGCATCGGGAGCGGTCTGGCTTCTGCACTGTCTCGGAGCTGTTGAGGAACTGTCTTTCGGCAGTGAGTGCGGTGACATTGAAAAACTCCGAAAAGCCCTTGACACCGTCCAGCTTGCGGCGGTCTCACGACAGCAGGAGATTGAAAAAATAATGAAGATGGGCTACACCTATCCGAGAGCGATAAATTCGGTTGTGAGCGGAATAGACCCCAGAATTGCCAATATTATAAACAGTCCGAACAATATGCTTGCGATAGAGTATATCCGTGCGTTGAACAAATTCGCCTCACATATAGAGCCTTTCACGGTAAAGCGTTCGGGTTCGGAACACGACTCCGCACAGCCCGTTCAGGAGTTTGCAAGTGCGAGTTTTATAAGGGAGAACCTGTTATTAAAGACGGGAAATTTCCCGCTGAGCAGGTACACAACTCCGATATGGGCGGAGTCGATAAAAGAAGCTTCCGAATCGGGCAGAATGGCTTCAATGCGGAAATTAGAGAGAATTATTCTCTATAAACTGAGGACTTCCTCTGCGGAGGAGATGTCGCTTGTCAGCAATGTCGCACAGGGTTTTGAGAACAGAATGTACAGTGCGAGGACTTCCTCATCTTTGGAGGAACTTCTCTACCGCCTTAAGACAAAGCGTTACACAATGGCGAGGATAAGGAGGATACTCCTGTCACTCCTGATAGGTATAAGGCAGAGTGACATGGAACACCTTCCCCCATATGGCAGGATACTTGCATTTAACGACAGGGGTGCGGAGATACTTGCAAAGGCAAAGAGGTACGCCCTTATGAGTTACGCCCCGTCACTCTCAAAGCTGTCGGAGGCAAATGACGTTTGCAGGCGTTTTGCACAGCTTGAAGAAAAAGCTTCCGACGTGTACGGGCTTGCACTTGACAGCATATCGTCCGCACAGGAGGATATAAGGGCAAAAATAATGTTGGATATGGAGTAAAAAATGAAAAAATTTTCTGAAATTCTGTCGGTTTTGCTTGGAGTTTCCCTGTTGTTTTCATCGTGTGAAAAGAGCGAAACCGTCTACTATTACAGTGATATTGACGGAAATACGGAATTTGCCGATGTTCAGGCGGAGGAGTTTGTGCCGTTTACAACTTTTGAACTGAGGTCTGCGACAACTTCCCTTTCCGTGACCACTTCCGCTGCGACTTCCGAGACACAGACAACAGCAGTCTCAACTTCAACGGAAGCGGCGGAGAGAAATATTTTTGACAGAAAAGCCCCCGAGGGTTACGAAATTCCCGAAAAGTACACTGTCGAAATGGAGACAGTCATGCAGAGACCCGAACTCCCGACGGGGTGTGAGGTAACGTCCCTTGCACAGACTCTCAATTTCTGGGGATTTGATATAGACAAGACGGAACTCTGTGACAAATTCATGCTGATAAGCACGGACGCTTATTACGCTATGAACAAGGCTTATGTCGGAGACCCTCACACCGAGTACGGCTATGGTTGTAACGCACCCGTCATAGCTCAGACCGCCAACGACTATTTTACATATATAGGTTCCGATTGGAGAGCTTACGATATGACGGGAGCCGATTTCAACGATTTGTACTATCAGATGTCAAAGGGCAGACCCGTGATAGTCTGGATGACAATAGGGCTTGTTGAGTCAGAGCCCGAAATGCAGTTCACGACGGAGAGCGGTGACGACCTTGTTTTCACAAATTTGCAACACTGTGTCACAATATACGGCTATGACAAGTCGAGCGACACAATTTACACGGCAGACCCTCTTTCGGGCAATGTCGAGTACAACGCCACACAGTTTGAGAGGGTATATGACGTAATGGGAAAACAGGCGGTAGTCGTAAGCGGTAACGCCACGACTGCGGGCAAGGACAACACCACTCCCGAGCAGAAAGAGCAGTTTCTGAAAGACCTGAATGCGAGATGGGAGCAGGCTACTGCCACGACCGACGTAAACGCCGAGACTACTACCGCCCCGACGGTCACGGAGACCGCTCCCGCACCCGTCACGGATACCGATACGGAGACAACTGCCGTGCCTGTCACGGGTACAGTTGCGGTGACGGCAGGGGTACAGACAAAACCGACTGACGAGAACACTGTCACGCAAGCGGTTTCGGAGGAGGTGTCCGATGATTAAATCAATTATCTTTGACCTTGACGGCACTCTCATAGACTCAATGCACGTATGGTACGATACGGACAGGGAATTTCTTGAGGAAAACGGCATTGAAAATCCCCCCGATGACGTTTCCGAAATTGTTAAGACAATGACTATAGACGAGGCTTCCGACTATTTTATAGAGCGTTTCGGTCTCAAATCGGACAGGGATTATGTCACCGACAGAATAGAGGAGATAGCCCGCAACGAGTACGAAAACAATGTGGAGTTAAAGCCGTATGTTAGGGAGCTTCTTGATTTTCTGGACGGCAGGGATATCTCGTACTGCATAGCTACGGCGACTTATATAAATCTTGCGGAGGCTGTCCTGAAAAGACACGGTATACTTGAAAGATTCGGGTTCATATTTACAGATAAGGAGTACCCGAGGGGAAAGAATTTTGCGGATATATACTTTGGCTGTGCGGAGAGAATGGGGACTTCCCCCGATGAGACCCTTGTCATTGAAGACGCTTTGCACTGTATACAGACGGCTTCGGGAGCTGGTTTCAAGACGGCGGGAGTTTACGACAAACATTCGGAGACGGACAGAGACGGTATAATTTCGATTGCGGACTACTATTTTAATTCTCTGGACGAACTTATGGGGAGGTGGGATCTTTTGTGAGAGATTCGGAAAATAATAATATAAAAAATATAAAAAAAGTCATGGTCGGAATGAGCGGAGGGGTGGACAGCTCCGTTTCGGCTATGATTCTGAAAAATTCGGGGTATGAGGTCATGGGCGTGACTCTCAAACTTTTTTCGGACGATGACATAGCGGGGGAGAGTAACAAGGATAGCTGTAAGACCTGCTGTTCCCTTGACGATGTTCTCGATGCGAGACAGATTGCCCGTAAACTCGGCTTTGAACACGTTGTCTTCAATTTCAAGGACGATTTCAGGGAAAAAGTGATGTGCCACTTTGCGGACAGCTATATCAGGGGCAGAACTCCCAACCCGTGCATAGAGTGCAACAGGCACATGAAATTTGACAAAATGCTGAGGCGTGCGGACGAACTCGGCTATGACTATATAGCTACAGGTCACTATGCCGTCATAGAGTTTGATAAAAAATCCGGAAGATATTTACTAAAAAAGCCCAAAGATTTATCAAAAGACCAGACATATGTTCTTTATATGCTCACGCAGGAACAGCTTGCAAGGACCATTTTTCCTCTTGGGAATCTTGAAAAGCCGCAGGTTCGGGAACTTGCGGAGAGTGCGGGGTTTGTGAACTCCCAAAAGCCCGACAGTCAGGACATATGTTTTGTACCCGACGGAAATTATTCGGAGTTTATAAAAAAATTCACAGGTGCGGACGTGCCGTGCGGAGATTTTGTCAATATGCAGGGTGAAAAAATAGGCACTCATTCGGGTATCATAAATTACACAATAGGTCAGAGAAAGCACCTTGGAATAGCACTCGGCTATCCCGCCTATGTGGTGAAAAAGGACGTTGAGAAAAATACTGTCACGATAGGCATGGAGAGCGATTTGTACACAAAAAGTCTGACAGCCACGGACGTGAATTTAATATCAGTGTCTGAAATAGAAAAGCCTTTGAGAGTTTCCGCAAGGACGAGGTACAACCAGACCGAACAGCCCGCTTTGCTGTCTTATATGGGGGAAGGCAGGTATCTTGTTGAGTTTGACAGACCGCAGAGAGCAGTCACAAGCGGTCAGGCAGTCGTTTTCTATGACGGTGACACCGTTGTCGGCGGAGGGACTATAGAGTGAGCAGAGTAACACCCGAATCCGATTACAAGTTTGAAACTCTCACGGACAGGATATTTGTCTGTTCAAGCCGTGACCACCGCTTTGGCACGGACGCTTTTCTGCTTGCGTATTTCTCAAATTACAGAAAAAAGGACAGAGTTTGCGACCTCGGCACGGGTTGCGGAATAATTCCGCTCATCATGCAGAAATATAATCCTCCCGAAATAATATACGCCGTGGACATTCAGGAAAAAGCCGTGAAACAGCTTGAAATGGGTATGGAAAAGAGTGAAATTCCGGGAAATAATATAATTCCGATATGTGCGGATATAAAAACTCTGTGGGAGAATGCTCCTCTTAATCAGCTTGATTTGGTGACGTGCAATCCTCCCTACAAGGCGTACAGTGCGGGTATGGAGAGCGAACTGACCGCACAGAAAATAGCCCGCCACGAGATACTCTGCAACATAGACGATATTTGCAAATCTGCCGAAAAACTTCTCAAATTCGGCGGGAGACTTTGTGTCTGCAACCGTCCCGAAAGGCTTGCGGACGTGATATGTGCCATGAGGAACAACAATATTGAACCTAAGAGAATAAGATTTGTGTCAAAAAACCCCTCCGAAAAGCCGTGGCTTTTCCTAATAGAGGGCAAAAAGGGTTCAAAGCCGTTTATGCAGATCGAACAGCAGTTGTATATAAGGAGTGACATAAGCAAGAGCGGTTTCAGTGAGGAACTTGAAAAAATCTATGCGATAGGGAGGGAGAGCGTTTGAGCGGAACAGTATATATCATAGGTACTCCCATAGGAAATCTTGAGGACGTAACCTACAGACAAATCAGGCTTTTGTGGGAAGTGGACTTCATATGTGCGGAGGACACGAGAGTTACGGCAAGACTTCTGAACTATTACGACATAAAAAAACGCCTTGTGAGTTTTCACGAACACAGCTCACGCTCCGATGCGGACAGAATAATATCTGCCGTTCTTGACGGTGCGGACATAGGAATAGTGACAGATGCGGGAATGCCGTGCATTTCGGACCCGGGACAGGTTCTTGTGAAACTCGCCCATGAAAACAACATTCCCGTCAGAGTAGTCCCGGGTGCAACCGCCGTGACCTCCGCACTTGCTCTTTCGGGTCTGAAATTCGAGAGATTTACTTTTGAGGGATTTTTGCCCGTGGACAGGAGTGCAAGAAACAAGAGACTTGAAATTCTGAGGGACGAGACAGCCGTGATGGTCTTTTATGAAGCACCGCACAACAAGTTAAAAAATACTCTCAATGATTTTGCCGAAATTTTCGGCGGCGACAGAAATATAGTCATATGCCGTGAACTGACTAAAATCTACGAGGAGACTTTGCGTTTTACGGTCTCACAGGCTATTGAATATTTTTCTCTGCACGAGCCGAGAGGAGAATTTGTCCTGATAGTGGAGGGCGGAAAGAGGGAAAATTTGTCCCTTGATTTGGACAGTGCATTGGAGCAGGTCCTGAAACTTGTCGAGATGGGCGAAAAACCCACGGACGCTTGTAAGGCAGTCGCAAGGGAGACGGGTATAAAAAAGGGGGAGCTGTATTCGGCACTTCAGAAAAGGGGTACGGACTGTGATTAAAAATGTCGTAAGATTTATATTTATTGGCGTATCTCTGGGATTGCTGATAATATTTTTGCTCCCGATAAGAGTAAAAATTTTCAACATGGGAAATCTCGCAGGAATTTTAGTATCGGGATTTTTGGCGGCAGTCCTTATTTTCCCTAATTTTTTCGTTTCAGTCCTTAAATCCGTCCTGAACATGGAGGGGGGACGAGTTTTTGTGGCGTTAGTGGCAATTTTCACGGTTCTTTCGGTGGTTTACGCCATGAGAGTGAGTGTGCTGATGGTGCGGACCATGGACGACGCTCCCCGTGGCAGAGAGACCACTCTTGTCGTACTCGGCTGTAAGGTGAAAGACGGTTCTCCGAGTTTAATGTTGAAAAAGCGTCTTGACACGGCTTTTGACTATCTCCAAAGCCACAAGAGTACTAAAGTGGTAGTGTCGGGCGGACAGGGTAGTGACGAGATTATCAGCGAAGCTGAATGTATGAAAAATTATCTCATCTCAAGAGGTCTCTCCCCCGACAGGATATTTATGGAGGACAAATCCGTCAGTACGAAGCAGAATCTTGAATTTTCAAAGGAAGTTATATTTGAAAACAGTCTTGCCGAACACATAACTATAGTCACGGACGGTTTTCACCAGCTGAGAGCGGAGATGATTGCAAACCATTTCGGTATGAGTGCGTATAACATATCTGCCCCGACGAGTTGGTGGCTTGTGCCTACCTATTGGGTAAGGGAGTGGTTCGGGGTGTTTCATTATAAAGCTTTGGAAACAATTTCTGAGAGAGTAAGGGATACAGGGGAAAAATTCCCCGACCCCTCTTATGGTGGGGGAAAAATATTGGAGGAGAACGACAAGGGGAAAGGGGATTTGTCCGAAAAATAATTTTATTAAAATTATATTTTTTTTGGAAATTTTTTTGATTTGTGAACTGTTGGGGGACTTCTCCACACTCCCCATAGAACTGTTAGGGGCTGTTTTTGGGGAACGTCTCCCAAATCCTAATGCCATAAGGCAGTATAAATTATTTTAGGAACGATGAGGGGCAGGGGGCTTTGCCCAAAAAATAATTTTATTAAAATTATATTTTTTTGGAATTTTGTGTTATATTGGTGGACTGTCGGGGACTGTGCAAATTTTAGTTAGAACGATTAGGGGCAGGGGGCTTTGCCCCCTGAACCCCCATTGGGGGCTCCGCCCCCAAACCCCCGCTGGGGGGAAGTATCCCCCCAGACCCCCCATGATTATTCTACAGAGAAAACACCCACCACCCCATGATGTTCTACTGTTTCTATTTGGTGAATGGGGGAGAGTCCCCGTCTCATATATTAAAATAAATTATAAATCAGGAGGTAAATCTATTGAGAAAATTATTGAAAAATATTCTGTCTGTGTGCGTTCAGATTGCGGTGACGGCACAGGTTTTTGCACAGTTTCCGCTTCAGACCCATTCGGCGGGGACGGGAAAAATTTCTATCTCAATGCCCGATTTCAGGCTTTCCGACGACAAAAAAGGCATTGAGCTTGAAGTTCCCGACACTCCCCGTGCCGTCTCGGAGGAGAAAGTCTTTCCCGAAAAATACGACATGAGGGACGATTTTCAGCTTTCGGGAGTAAAGGACCAGCTCAATTACGGAACGTGTTGGGTGGAGTCCGCAATAGCGAGTGCGGAGTCGAGTGTTATAAAGTCCGACCCGACTGTAGACCTGTCGGAATTTCACTCGGCGTTTTATGCCTATTGTGGTGAAGACCAGGTAAGCAACGGCTCTGATGACGCAAAGTCAATACTTATGGCGGGCGGAAATGCGGCAATGGTCACAAATCTATGGGCACAGTGGATAGGACCTGTCCGTGAGGATAGAATGCCCTATGACGTTCTTGAGGGTTCGGAAAACTGGTACAACAATTACGACATGAAATATACCGCCGACTACCATCTAAAAAACGCCTTTCACTTTGATTACGAAAAAGACCACTCAAACAGGGAGACTGTCGACAGCATGGTAAAGGAATTTGTGATGTCGGGGGAATCCGTTGACGTGTCATTTTATCAGAGTACATCGGACTGTTACAACAGCAGTAAAAATTGTACAAACAGCGACAAAAAACCCGTGTCTTCAAATCACTCCGTGATAATAGTGGGTTGGGACGACAGTTTTCCCGCTGAAAATTTCAAGATAAAGCCCGAGGGAGACGGTGCATGGCTTGTGCGGAACAGTTGGAACGTCTCCCAAGGAGACAACGGTTTCATGTGGATTTCGTACTATGACCCGTCTCTGTGCGAGTTTGCGGTCTATGAACTCGATGACAAAGAAAATTTTCAGACGAATTTTCAGCACGATACATATGTACCCGTACAGAGTATGACCGCATCGGAAAACGGAGACGTGAACGAGCCGTCATATATTGCGAACGTCTTCAGGAGTGAAAACGAGCAGACTATTGACGCAATTTCGCTGTACATAAGGGAAAATCCGACAGACTATGAGATAACCGTCTACTCCGATATAAAAGACCCCTCCGACCCGTGTTCGGGTACGCCCTCCGAGGTGACGAGCGGAACAGCCGACAAGTGCGGGTATGTCACTATAGAACTTGACAAGAGTGTCTATGTGAAACAGGACAGCAGTTTTTCAATAGTCGTGAAACTTTTTTCGGAGCAGTCCCCATATGTTATACCGATTGAGACCTGCATAGCCGTCACGGACGACGAGAGCGGGGAGAGAACGAGTCTTGGCAGTTACACAAGTGCGGACAAACTTGAGACGTACACATTGCGTGGGGAGAGTTTTTACGGTGTGGACGGAGAGAGCTGGAGTGACGTTGTGGACGGTGAGTATGTGTACACCGAGGAGGAGGAACAGGAGCTTCTTGAGGAGTTAAATCAGGAACTTCTTGACGGCATTGACACTACAGACCCCGACGCTGTAGAGACGGTTGACGGCGTTATGGGAGTGTACAGAAATATGTTTGCAAGCGGTTCGGTGTCGGTAATTTTGGGTAATATTTCAATGAAAGCGTTTGGAAATCCCGTGGGGAAGGTGAACTTTTCGCATATTTCGGGGGAAGTCGGTGCAGACGAGAGAGTGTCTTTGAGTACCGCCGACGACAGCGAGATAAAATATTCCGTAAATGGCGGAGAGGAAAAAGTCTACACGGAGCCTATCCCCATAACAGAACCCGTGGAGATATGGGCGACTGTCAACGGTGAGGACTTCTATTATCGTGAGTACAGACCTCAGACTGCACAGCCCAATGCCATCGGGTACAGGGTAGGTTCGGGGGATATAAGCTATGCGGAGAAAGTCGGCGAATATGACTACAGAATACTCCTGAGCGGGAATTATTATAAAAAAGTAAATATCTATCCCGTTTCGGGCGTGAACCTCAGCATTGACGGTGAACCCTTAAAAAACAACGATTTCACAAGCATTGCACTGTCGGACGAAATTTCAACTCAGGTGAAAATAAACGCACAGTCCGAGGGAATGGCTGACGGAGTTATAAATCTCAACATAGTGAACGCCGAACGCTGTGAAATGGGTGACGTAAATGCTGACGGTCTTGTAGATGCCTCCGATGCAAGCGATGTACTCGGACACTATGCAAGTCTCTCAACAGGCTTTGCGGGGACTATTCCCGAAGCGTTAAGACAGTGTGCGGATATGAACTCCGATGACTTCATAGATGCCTCCGATGCGAGTGATATTTTAGTTAAATATGCACTCCTCTCAACGGGCGGTGAAGTTTGAGTAAACATAGCTAAAAAATGAAGAGGGAAATATTGTTTTTTTATAACGATTGGGCAATTGCAATAAATCTCAACTGTCGGATATGTGAAAATGATTCAAAAATCATAGTAACCGAATTGTAACAAATTAAAAATAAAGGGATTTTTATATGTGAAAAGTGCATAAAAAACAATGTTGAAAGTGTACTAAATAACTGAAAAAAATTAAAGAACTATTCAAAGCATTGACTTTATTAAAAAAATACGGTATATTTTATACAGACGGCAAAACACTATGTGTTCCTTTCAAAGACTGATTTTTCACAGAGTGTGTGCCAATCCTGCCGGACAAACGGCAGTTTCACCAGACGGTAAAGGCGGAGCTGTTCTCTGTCCGCCGGAAAATTTATCCATACATATTATATTTCTCAGAAAATATAATATACATATTTAAGGAGGAAAAATCAGATGAACAAACTTAAAAAAACTTTAGCTCTCATGGCTGTTCTTGCTATGTCTGCAACTGCATTTGCAAGCTGTGGTGACACAAGCTCATCATCAACTCCCGCTTCTTCAACTCCCGCTTCTTCTTCAGAGGCTGATAGTTCAGCAGACGAGAGTTCCGCAGAAGACAGTGCTGAGGACGGCACAGCAGGTGACGCTGAAAGCTCAGAAGAGGGCGGAGACACTTCAGACGCTCCCATCGAGAGCACAGGCACAGTTGACGCTTCTGTAGGTCAGGGCGGTGACGCTCTCACAATCGCTGCATGGAATGCAGACGACGTTCCTGCACTCGTTGCACAGTGGAAGGGTCTTGACTACGCTGACGCTGCTACACAGCTCGCAAACGGCGAAGTTGCAGGTATCAACTTCGTAAACTTCGGTGTAGGCGGCAGCGAGGCTTCCGAGAAGTATGACAATATGTTCACAGGCGGTGAGGACCTCGACGTTTACTTCTGTGAGGCTGACTGGGCTCTGAGATACATTGATGATGACTCAAAGACTATGGACCTCTCTCTCCTCGGCATCGGTGACAGCGACATCGCTAACATCTATCAGTACACAGACGCTATCGGTAAGTCAAGTTCAGGTATCAGAAAGGGTATCTCTTGGCAGGCAGCAGGCGGCGGATTCGCTTACAGAACCGACCTTGCAGAGCAGTATCTCGGTGTAACAACTCCCGAAGATATGCAGGCTCAGATTTCCGACTGGGATAAGTTCGTAACAGCTGGTCAGACAGTTGCAGAGCAGTCAGGCGGTGCAACAGCTCTCGCTGATACTCTCGGTGGTATGTGGCAGGCATTCGCTTGCGGACGTACACAGCCTTGGGTTGATGACAATAACGCTCTCGTTGTTGACGACTCTTGCCAGAAGTTCGCTGACGTTGCAAAGGCTCTCTGGGATTGCGGCGGTGTTACAAAGAACACTCAGTGGACAGACGCATGGCTTGCAGCAGGTCAGAACGACAGCACAATGGGCTACTTCGTATCAACATGGGGCTTCGGCGGATTCTTCAAGGACGCTGTAGGCGGTGTCGGCGGAGCTGCTTACGGAAAGTGGAACGTTTGTCAGGGACCTCAGCCTTACTATTGGGGCGGTACCTGGATGGTTGTTAACCCCGGTACTGACAACGGCAACGAAGCTCGTGAGTTCATGCTCTCAGCTGTATCCGATGAGAACCAGATGAAGGCTTACGCTGTAGCAAAGCCCGAATTTGTAAATAACAAGGCTGTTATGGATGAGCTTATCAGTTCAGACACCGTATTCAACCAGGAAATCACAGACAATATGCAGGGTCAGAACTTCTATGCAGCACTCAAGGACAATATAGACACCCTCGACTTTGACGGTCTTATCACTCCTTACGATGCTACTATCAAGACAGACTTCCTCAATGTTGTTATGGAGCAATACTGCGAGGGCGGTGCTTCTTGGGAAGACACGCTTGACGAATTCTACAATAAGATTGCTGAGGATGTAACTGCTATCACAGTTCCCGAATAATTTCCCGTATTCGGTCTCGGTAAATCAGCATGATATTTATACCTGCGGAGTATCCCGGTACTCCGTGGGTGTATATTTGTTATAATTTATTTCAATAATCTTTTTCATTTGAGAGGGTGTGTGTTATGGCATCAGCTGCACAGAAACGTATCAAGGCTATCAGCTATGCAAAATACGGTTATATGTTTATAGCCCCGTTTTTTCTCGTTTATTTCTTTTTCCAGTTGTACCCGCTTATCAACACGTTTATCCTGAGCTTTCAGGACAACAAGGACAGCAGTTTCGTAGGCTTTAACAACTACAACACCATACTGTTCGCCGCAGGTGGACGTACGGGAAAAGTTGTCAGCAAAAACTTCTTCAACGCTTTCGGCAACACGCTTATTCTTTGGATAGGCAACTTCATTCCGCAGATTGCGTTGTCGCTCTCACTCGCCGTATGGTTCACAGACGCTAACCTTAAGATTCCCGGAACTGGTTTCTTCAAGGTTGTAATGTACCTGCCGAACATAATCACAGCGGCTTCAGTAGCCGTACTCTTCCTTCAGCTCTGTGGTGAGGCTGATAACGCCCCCGGTGCAATCAACCTTGCTCTCACAAAGCCCGACCCCGTTTCAAACAAGTACGACACAATCAAATTCATAACGGGTGCATGGCAGTCAAGAGGAGTAGTTATGTTTATCCAGACATGGATGTGGTTCGGTAACACAATGATAATGCTCATGTCGGGTATTCAGGGTATCAACCCCTCACTGTTCGAGGCTGCAAGCATTGACGGTGCTACTTCCGGACAGGTTTTCAGAAAGATTACCCTCCCCCTCCTCAGCCCGATTCTGGCTTACACGCTCGTAACCTCCATGATAGGCGGACTCCAGATGTTCGATATTCCCTATCTCTACCACACAGACCCCAGCAAGGTCAGCGACAACCTCAAGACCGTTGCAGTCTACATTTACGAGTATTTCCACGACCAGACCGACCCGAAGATGGGTTATGCAGGTGCGGCATCGGTTCTCCTCTTTATCGTTACTCTCGTCCTCGGATGTATAGCGTTCTATCTCACAAGGGACGTTGACGAAATCGAAAAGAAGAAGAGACTCAAAAAGGCTGCAAAACAGCTTAAACAGCAGAACAAGCAGTTTGGAGGTCTTTCGATATGAGCAAAAAGATGAAAGAAGTTTACGGACAGGAAAAGGGCAGTTATACCGCTGCACTCAGGACAAAATCCATGATTCTGTTTGTGTGGTTCATAATTCTCACAATAATCTGTCTGCTCCCGATTTACATACTCGTCATAAACGCAACACGTGAGTCGACGGCAATCGCAAGTTCGCTGTCGTTCTTTCCCGGCGGAAGTCTCGGCAAAAACATGGACACACTGTTCCACGACGTAAACTATAACACGGTCTATAACGTGTGGATAGGTTACAGAAACAGTCTCCTCATCACAGGTTTCTCCACGATTTTCACTGTTTTCTTCTCGGCTATGACCGCTTACGGCATTCACGTTTATGACTTCAAAATCAAGGAAATATCCTACACGGTTATCCTCCTTGTCATGATGGTTCCCGTGCAGGTAACTTCCGCAGGTTTCGTAGCATTCATGCTCAAACTCGGACTCACAGATACTTACTGGCCCCTTATTCTCCCCTCAATCGCTGCTCCCTCGGTAGTTTACTTCATGCGTTCTTATATGAAGTCATCGTTCCCGCTTGACATAGTTGAGGCTGCGAGAATTGACGGCTGCGGAGAGTTCAGGACGTTCGTTTCAATAGCTATCCCGATGATGAAGCCCGCTATTGCGGTCCAGGCGATATTCGCATTCATCGCAAGCTGGAACAACTTCTACACTCCCAACATGATACTCATAAGCTCCAAATTCGAGCAGAAGACACTCCCGATGATGGCTTCCGCTATTCAGGCATCCGATAAGTTCACCGACTACGGTGCGATTTACCTCGCACTCGCCCTCGGAATTGTGCCTATCGTAATTGTCTACATAGCACTTTCAAGATTCATCATTGCAGGTGTTGCACTCGGTGGTGTAAAGGAATAATATTCAAAAAGAGACCGTCCTGTTTCGGCAGGACGGTTTTTTTTTTTTTTTTTTTTTTTAATTTATTAAATTTAATTAAATTATTCAATAAGACCTCTGATACCCTTTTCTTTGAAAGCCTTTTTGTAGTAGATGAGTTCCTCCTGAATAAGGTCATCTATAACTTCCATGCCGAGGAGTTCCACAGGGGCTTTGTCGTCCGTGAGAATCCTGTCCCCGTGTTCGTATTCGGTCAGATTATTCTGTACACGTTCCATAAGCTGAATGAGTTCCGAATCGCTGAGTTTTTCGCAGTTTTCAGACAAATTTTCAAGCATAGCGGGGTTGTCGGAGGCGAAAAGTTCCCTGTTTGTCGAACCGCTTGCGTCAACCGTGTAGACTTCACCGAAAACGCTTGAAATGGTGTCGGAGAGCCAAGCGTTTATTCCGTCAGCCTCTTTTGAACGCATATTCATGTTCACCACCATCACGCCGTTTTCGTTCAGATGGTCGTGGACAAGCTGAAAAAACTCCCTTGAGGACATTTGAAACGGGATAGTGATGTCCTGATAAGCGTCCACCATTATCACGTCATATTTTTTGTCGCAGACGTTCAGAAAAGCCCTGCCGTCGTAAGTCGTGACGTTCACGCTGTCGGGGAGTTCAAAATATTTTCTCGCAAGGGAGGTAATTTTTTCGTCAATTTCAACTCCCTCCGCAGAGATATTATTAAAATATTTGTCGCACTGTTTGGCGTAAGTACCCGTGCCCATTCCCAAAATCAGAATATCGGAGTTTTCCCCCGCATCGGACATAAGGGGTGCGGACATTGCATAGTCGTAGTATAGACCCGTGAGCTGGTCGTTTTTCATGTACACCGACTGCACCCCAAAGAGGACGTTTGTCGAGAGAGCAACTCTGTCGCCGTAGTCCTTGACCTGCAAGTAATTGTAAACTGATTCGCCCTCATAGGACAAATCTTTTTCCCAGAACGCAAAACTCATAGACGGGGAGAGTACGCAACAAATCACGAAAATCAGCCCCGAAACGACGACTTTTTTCACTCCACGCTTTACCGATATGAAGTAAATTATTGCGAGAATCAGGAGTATTCCCGAAAAAATCAGGAAAGTTATAGCAGTTCCGACTGCCGGAATTGATATAAATGTCGGAACAAACGTTCCAATTATGCTTCCTATAGTGTTGAAAGCCCCGAGTGTTCCGACAGTTTTTCCGCTGTCATCGAGACTTCCCACAGTGTATTTCACGAGCGAGGGTGTCACCGTTCCCAACAAAAACAGCGGAAAAACAAAGACTATCATGCAGGTTATGAACGAAGCCCATATCAGGAAATTTGTGTTGACTGTCACGACGAGCAGTGCCGAAACGCCTAAAATCACGAATTTCCCCAAAAACGGGATAAAAGCTATCCAGACGGCGGAAATCAGCAATCTTGTGTAGAGTTTGTCGGGGTTGGGGTCTTTGTCGGCACTCTTTCCGCCGAAAATGTTGCCGAGAGCCATTGCAATCATGATTATTCCGATTATAATGGTCCAGACTATCTGTGAGGAGCTGAAATAGGGGGCGAGAAGTCTGCTTGCACCGAGTTCCACCGCCATAACGGACATTCCCGAGAAAAATTCTGTCAGGTAGAGAAAAGTTTTGTTTTTTAATAATGACATTTTTTTATCCTTTCATTGAGACTGTAAAATTGTAAAAAGCCGGAAAAAACTTCCGGCTGTTGGTTATGTCAAGTGTTGAACTGTTCGGACAGAAGCCTGTTTTTGAGTTCCCAGAGGGGCTGTGACAGGTCGACATAGTACTGGTGCGGATTTTCAAAACGCTTTACTTCCTCCCAGATTGTCTCAAGCTGTTCCTTGCAGTAGTCCCTTATTTCGTCTATAGACGGCGAATTATAGACACATTTTCCGCTTTTGAAAATCTGTGTCTGCAATTTTTTTGCCGTAAAATTTTTGAGAGTAGTTTTCTTGTAGGTCTGTTCGGGGTCGAAAATCGTGTAGGGTCTGGAGTCGTCTATGACTTCGCCTGTAAGAGTTATAACATCCGCCTGAGCTTTGCCTGTCTCGTTGTCAAAAAGTCTCCAAACCTCCTTGTAAGACGGGTTAGTTATTTTAACTATATTCTCCGAAATTTTTATCTTCGGGACTATCTCACCGTTCTCCTCCACCGCACAGAGTTTGTAGACACCGCCAAAGACGGGTTCAGACCTTGAAGTGACAAGTCTCTCACCCACGCCGAAACTGTCAATTTTCGCACCCTGCATTATCAAATCACGGATAATGAACTCGTCAAGGGAGTTTGAAACGACTATTTTTATGTAGTCGAGACCCGCATCGTCGAGCATTTTTCTTGTACGCTTGGACAGATACGCAATGTCACCGCTGTCTATCCGCACCCCGACACCTTTGTGTCCCGCTTTTTCAAGTTCTTTGAACACGGTTATTGCATTGGGGATACCCGATTTCAGGACGCTGTAAGTATCGATAAGGAGGGTGCAGCTGTCGGGGTAGACCTTTGCATATGCACGGAATGCGTCAAGTTCGGAGGGGAACAGCTGAATCCAACTGTGAGCCATAGTTCCGAGAGCCGTCACGCCGAAATCCCTGTCGGAAATCGTGCAAGCCGTACCAGAACAGCCTCCGATATATGAAGCCCTTGCACCGTAAATAGCACCGTCATAGCCCTGTGCACGCCTTGAACCGAACTCCATAACGGGTCTGCCTTGGGCTGCCTGAACAATTCTGTTAGCCTTTGTCGCAATGAGACTCTGGTGGTTTACGGTCAGCAGAACCATAGTCTCAATGAACTGTGCCTGAATTGCGGGACCTCTCACGGTTATAAGCGGTTCGTTGGGGAATATGGGAGTACCCTCGGGAACAGCCCATATATCGCACTGAAACTCAAAATTTTCAAGATATTCAAGAAATTTTTCGCTGAAAATATTCTTTTTTCTGAGATATTCAATGTCCTCTTTGGTGAAATTCAGATTTTCTATGTACTCTATAATCTGCTCAACACCTGCCATAATTGCGTAACCTGCATTGTCGGGGACTTTCCTGAAAAACATATCAAAATATGCAGTCTGATTTCCCCTGCCGTTTTCAAAAAAGCCGTTTGCCATAGTGATTTCATAAAAATCGACAAGCATAGTTAAATTTCTGTTATTCATGTTTACTCCTTCCGTAGTCTCTTATTCGGGAATAGTGGAGAATCCCGCAGGGGGATTGGTCTCGGGTTCGACATATTCGCTCTCGTGTTCACTGAAAAAATTCTGCAAATTTTCTGTAATTTTTTGGGCATCGTTTTCGTAATCAGCTCTGAACGGAAAAAACATGACGGTATCGGAGTTCTCCGGCAGATACGGACAGCAGAAGTCAACAGCGGGACTTTCGGAGTGTATCACGGGGAGATTTTTTTCGGGGACAGTCTCCTCGGAATCGTTTATTTTCGGAATACTGCTCAGAACGCCGTCAACGAACGAAACGGCAGGTTCTATATCGTCATAATTTTCAAAATAGACCGTGAATCTGACGGAGTGTATGTAATTTTCCTGTTTATCCCAGACGGGTACTGTCTTTCTGTCGGAATCCGTGAGAGGAGAGTACAGTTCGGGGTGACTTTCAAGCCACGCCACCTGATAGTCCTCGACCGTGTAGTAAGTTAAATCGCCGTTTTCGTCGGAGTCCGCAACGGAATAAACATGACACTCAATTCCCTCGTCATCAGAAAAAGTGTAGCATATATCATCGCTCTCGGGAATTTCGGGAGAATCCTCAAAAGTAAAATTTTTTCCGTAAATTTGTTCGAGATAATTCTCCGTCTCAGCATACGGCTCTTCGACGTTTTTCACACAGCCCGATACACTCAGCAAGAGGATTACCGAAGCAAGAAACCTTAATTTTTTCATGAACATATCCACTTCCTGAAAACAAATGCGACAGTCGAGATAGATTTGGAAGTCGCATTCTTTTTGTGAATTATTGGTGGTACTTTATATTAGAACGATTAGGGGCAGGGGGCTTTGCCCCCTGAACCCCCATAAGGGGGGTGTAACCCCCCTTAACCCCCGATTTAGTACCCTGAAATTATTTGGGGCTTGGGGACAGCGTTCCCCCTGTCATAATCAGCCAATTTCAACTATTTCGCCGTAAAGCTCACGGGGAGCAGAAACGGCGTTTGACTCGTCCGTGTCAATGTGCATTGCACGGGCGTACTTTTCGGACACACGGCATACAACGTCACCCAAAATTGCACTCCTGCCGTCTGTGTCGAGCCTTACCCATACGACCTGCTTGTCCTGTACACCGAGTTCCTCAGCGTCAGCGGGAGTGAGGTGAATGTGTCTCTTAGCGACAATTACTCCCTCTGAAATTTCAACTTCTCCGGCAGGACCTATGAGCTTGCACGCACCAGAGCCTGCAACATCTCCGGACTCTCTTATTGGTGCGGGTATTCCTATCGAACGAGCGTCCGTTGCGGAGAGTTCCACCTGAGTTTCAGGGCGTACAGGACCGAGAATTGAAACTCCTGCGAGTTCCTTTTTCGGACCTACTACAGTAACTCTCTCCTCGCAGGCGAACTGTCCGGGCTGTGAGAGGTCTTTTTTCTTTGTGAGCTGATAGCCCTTTCCGAAGAGAATTTCAAGGTGTTCCTGAGTTACATGGACGTGTCTTGCCGAAGTTTCGACGATAAATTTTTTTGACATGATTTTTTACCTCCGTAATTTTATTATCCTGAATATGGACTTCTTGTTTTGTAAGATTTTTAGACTGGGGGCTTTTGTACCGTACACCCCGAAATTAAAATATGACAAATCGTCATGGGGGGTTCGGGGGCGGGGTATGGGGTGTCCCCATTTTCAAAATCCCCCCGACGGGGGTCTGGGGGCAGAGAACTCCCAATGGTGGTTCAGGGGCAAAGCCCCCGGTCCCAAAATTAAGAAATCCGGTTAAATATCAGGACTGTCATATATAATTTTACACTATTTTTTCTGATACGTCAAGAGTTTTTTGACTATATTTCCAAAAAGTTCACAAAGGCTGAATAAATGGTTGACAGTTGGAATAAATTGTGATATAATCTATTTTATAAATATTTATAAATATTTATAAATAAAAATCAGACAGAGAGGACATAGAAATGAGTATATCGGAGATAATAAAGGCGGTAGTTTTCGGCATAGTGGAGGGCATAACGGAATGGTTGCCGATAAGCAGTACGGGACACCTTATAATTCTTGACCAATTTCTGACACTTGATTTGGGTGAGGACTTCAAATCGGTGTTTGACGTTGTGATACAGCTCGGAGCAATAATGGCGGTCGTACTGATATTTTGGAAAAAGCTGTTTCCGTTCGGCAAAAAGGACAACAGAGCACCTCTTAAAAAAGAGGGATTTGGTGCGTATGTAAAGACCGACATTTTTGTGATGTGGTTCAAGGTACTCGTGGCGTGCGTACCTGCGGCAGTCATAGGTCTCGCACTCGATGAATGGATAGACGAACATTTTTACAATGCCGTTGTGGTGTCGCTTGCACTGATAATTTTCGGAGTAGCTTTTATAATAGTTGAAAATTGGAACAAAAACAGAAAACCGAAAGTCAATTCAATTGCCGAACTAACTTACAAATCTGCACTGATAATAGGCATTTTTCAGGTCATAGCGGCAGTTTTCCCGGGTACTTCACGTTCCGGTGCGACAATAGTCGGTGCGCTTTTAATAGGTATTTCAAGGACAGTCGCCGCCGAATTTACTTTTTATCTGGCAGTACCCGTGATGTTCGGGGCAAGTCTCCTGAAACTTATAAAATATGACGGCGGTTTCAGTTCGCAGGAAATAGCGGTACTCGCAACCGGAATGATAGTCGCATTTGTAGTCTCGATATTCGTGATAAAATTCCTGATGGACTACATAAAAAAGCACGATTTCAAAGTTTTCGGCTGGTACAGGATAATTCTCGGAATAATTTTACTCATTTACTTTATGATACCTGTTAGGCAGTCTTAACAAAAAAATCCTGAAATTACTAAAAATACTGTTGACAGATCCGTGATCATGTGATATAATAAAATTGTGAGTATCGGGATTTGATTCCGTTGCTGACGTTTTTGCGATATTTCAATAATTTTAATATCATGTGATTGTTTTCGGACGGCAGGGGTTTCCTCTGTTATCGGTCAGCAGTATTTTTTGTGTGTATAAATTTTTTTACTGTGCCGTAAAAGTCCGCTGTCTGTGCGGGCTTTTTTATTTCGGGAGATTTTTTATGTGCAATTGCAAAACGCTGTACCCGATAATGCTTGTCCACGGAATGGGTTTCCGTGACGGAAAAATATGCTACTGGGGGAGGATTCCCGAAGTATTGCGGAAAAACGGTTCCGAGATATATTTCGGCTGTCAGGATGCAAACGGGAGTATTGAGGAAAATGCAGTCACCCTGTCGGAAAATCTTGAAAAAATTCTTGAAAAATCTGGTGCGGAAAAAGTCAACATAATTGCCCACTCAAAAGGCGGTCTTGAGGCGAGGTACATGATTTCGAGCCTGGGAAAAGCTGACAAGATAGCATCACTCACGACTATCAGCACTCCCCACAACGGCTCTGTCACGATGGACAAAATCATGAAAATTCCGAAATTTCTGCTGAAAGCGGGTTCAGCCGTGACGGATTTTATAAAGAGAATTTCGGGTGACGAAAAGTCCGATACTTACCATTGTCTGGAGGAACTCTGCACGTCTTACGCAAGGGATTTCAATGAAAAAAATCCCGATTCCCCGAAAGTGGTCTACAGGAGTTGTGCATTTGTCATGAAAAGCGTTTTCAGCGATATTTTTATGAGTTTCCCGTATTTGACAGTTAAAATTCTTGACGGAAAAAGTGACGGATTTCTGACCCCCGAAGAGGTCACGCACGGCGAATTTCTGGGAGTTTTCACGGGTTCGGGCAGACGTGGCATTTCGCACTGTGACGAAGTGGACATGAGGAGGAAAATTTTGAGCAGGAAAAGACCGTCCGATATTCACGAAATATCCGATATTACGGAGTTTTACAAAAAACTTGTTTCCGGACTGCGGGAAACGGGTCTGTGATTTTGTGTTGAGGAGGAGCTATGGAAGAGAAGAGAATTGCCGTTACAGCGATAGTTATTGACGAAATTCAGGCTGTACCCGAAGTGAACAGCGTCCTGCACGATTTCAAGGACATAATAATCGGCAGAATGGGTATCCCCTACAAAGAGAGGGGAGTGTCGGTGATTTCGGTCGCCCTTGATGCCGTACCCGACAGGATAAGTTCCCTGACGGGCAGACTTGGCAAGATAAAGGGAGTCTCTGCAAAGTCGGCAATTTCAAAGAAGTAATTTAATTTAATTAAAATTTAATAAAACAAGTGAGGTAGATGAACTATGTACGATGTAAAGTCAATGAAGGCTGAGGACTTCATAAATCACGAGGAAATCCTCGAAACTCTCGAATACGCCGAAAAAAACAAGGACAATATTGAACTGATAGAGCAGATCCTTGAAAAAGCGTCCCCCAAGAAAACGGGCAGGGGAGTGGAGTGTGCGGGACTTTCCCACAGGGAGGCGAGTGTACTCCTTGCGTGCGACAACCCGGAAATCACGGAGAAAATATTTGCTCTTGCAAGGGAGATAAAACAGGCTTTTTACGGTGACAGAATAGTCATGTTTGCACCGCTCTACCTGTCCAATTATTGCGTGAACAAGTGCGTTTACTGTCCCTACCACATCCAGAACAAAGAGATTCCCAGAAAAAAGCTCACGCAGGAGGAAGTAAAACAGGAAGTCATAGCTTTGCAGGACATGGGACACAAGAGACTTGCCATTGAAGCAGGCGAAGACCCTGTGAACAATCCCATAGAGTATATACTTGACTGCATAAAGACTATCTACTCAATAAAGCACAAAAACGGTGCTATCAGGCGTGTAAACGTGAACATTGCAGCGACTACTGTCGAGAACTATAAAAAACTCAAAGACGCTGGAATAGGCACTTACATTCTGTTTCAGGAGACCTACCACAAGGACAGTTATGAGGTACTCCATCCCGCAGGTCCTAAGCACAATTATGCGTACCACACAGAAGCTATGGACAGGGCTATGGAGGGCGGTATAGATGATGTAGGTCTTGGAGTGCTTTTCGGTCTTGACAAGTATAAATATGAGTTTGCGGGACTTCTCATGCACGCTGAACACCTTGAAGCTGTACACGGTGTAGGTCCGCACACAATAAGCGTTCCACGTCTCAAAAGGGCTTCCGACATAGACCCGTCCACTTTCGACAACGGCATTGATGACGATATATTCGCAAAAATAATAGCTTGTATCAGAATTGCAGTCCCCTACACGGGAATGATAATTTCCACAAGGGAGAGTGAAGAGTGCAGGCACAAGGTTCTTGAGCTTGGTATTTCGCAGATTTCGGGCGGTTCGAGGACTTCCGTGGGCGGTTATGCGGGGTATTCCTCCGAGGAGAGACCCCACGACACAGAGCAATTTGATGTCTCCGACCAGCGTTCACTTGACGAAGTTGTCAACTGGCTTATGAAAGGTGGCTATATACCGTCATTCTGCACGGCTTGCTACAGAGAGGGCAGGACGGGCGACAGGTTTATGGCACTGTGCAAAGTCGGACAGATCCAGAATTGCTGTCACCCCAACGCCCTTATGACTTTGCAGGAATTTCTGTGCGATTACGCATCCCCCGAGACGAAAAAAATCGGTGAGGAGCTTATAGCGAAAGAGATTCAGAAAGTCCCCGACGAAAAAAGGCGTGCAAGGGCGATACAGTACCTTGAGAGCATAAAGAACAGCGGAGAGAGGGATTTTCGATTTTAATATAAAAAAGACTGTTCCCACGGGAGCAGTCTTTTTTATTTGAGTGTTCGGGGGACTGGGGGCGAAGCCCCCAGTCCCCCATTTGGAACGATAAGGGGCAGGGGGCTTTGCCCCCTGAACCCCCACAAGGGGCTCCGCCCCTTGACCCCGCTGGGGGTTAAAAACCCCCAGACCCCCAAAATAGAAACAGGAAGTTATCATGGGCAGAGCCCCCAATAATAAAAATATATTACAATCCCGATAAATCAAAATCGGGTATATACTCCGAACTTGACGAGGATTTTTCCTGAGTGTAACCGTTAAGCCCGAGACTTTGGGCGTGCCTGACAACGCTGTTGTACTCCATTTTTGTGACACGTCTCTGTAATTCGGGAAATTTTTCGGGGAGCGTTTCGGTGGGGGTGTACTGGTTCATTATGCTGACAAGTGCCTTTTCGGGGGGAATATTTTCTGCAATCCAGTCGAGAATTTTCATGCTGTCGTGACGGCAGGACGGCAGAACAAGGTGTCTGATTATTGTACCTCTGAGGAGACCGCCGTTGTCGTTAAAAAGGAGTTCCCCCGCCTGTTCGGTCATGGTCAGAACTGTTTCGGAGGCGTATTTGAAATAATCGGGGGCTTTGGAGTACTTTTCGGCTATTTCGGGCGAAAAATATTTTATATCGGGAATCCATATGTCAACGTAGTCCCTGAGCATTCTGACGGTTTCGGGCAGTTCGTAACCGCCTGTGTTGTACACAATCGGAACGGAAAGACGGCTTTTCACCCTGTCGAGAGCCTTAATTATATCGGGCAGAAAATGCGTGGGGGTGACGAGTTCTATATTGTCCGCACCCTTTTCCTGTAGAGACAAAAATATATCCGCAAGTCTATCGGGGGAGATTTCCCGACCGTACATTTCGAGACTTATTTTACTGTTCTGACAGTAGCAGCAGCGGAGACTGCACCCCGAAAAAAACACCGTCCCAGCACCGTTTTTGTAGGATATACAGGGTTCTTCCCACTTGTGTAGGCAGGCTTTTGCACAGACTATTTTGTTACCCATTCCGCAGAAACCGTTTTTCAAAGACCTGTCCGCACCGCATTTTCTCGGACAAAGTTTGCAATCGGAATATTCGGGTTTCGGATTTTCAGACAGCATTTCTGAAACCTCTTGAAAAATCGCTGTAAAAGCCAATAATATCGATGTCTTTGACTATGACATACATTGCGGACAGCGGCAGAACCCGACTCATTGCAACTTTATTCTTTTCGCAGTATTTCTTGATTATTCTGTGCTGAAAACTGTTCAGTCTGCACGTTATGCGTGCAAGATTATTTCCGATGAAATCCCCCATCATCTCCGAAAACGGTTTATCGTAGACAATTATCTCACGTCTGTCAATATTTTTGACTGATACATACACGGCAGAGAAACATAAGAGTTTATTTTTTGAGATAAAATTTATTCTGCTGTAATCCGATATTATTCCGTTCAGATAGCTGTCCGCCATAAATGACAGCGTGAAATATTTTTTATTTTTCCTGTTTTTATTACTTCTTTTTACCATTTTGTTTTCACTTCAGATTCAGGTTATAACTCTACCGTTTGACTTCTTTGACTTTTTGTGTCTGTCGGAGGGCTTTTCGGTAGACTTTTCGCCGTCGGAAATATTTTCCGCAGAGTTATTTTCGGGAATATCGGCTGAGTAGCCGAGAAGTTCGGGGTTCACCTCACCAATGCTGTCATAGTAGGGATTTATGACGTATTTTTGTATCACGGGGTAACTGTTAAAGCAAATTGTGAACCACAGAACAGCGGACGGTATAAACGGCAGGAGGAGCATAAAAAGAGGAGGTGTGTAAATGAACATTATTCCCATAAGAGCCGCAACGACTGCACATATGACAGTGATTATTATGTTTGTTTTCATTGAGGCAAAGGAGAGTGCAAAGGAATTTTTTATCAGGTTTTTGAGGGACAGTTCAGTTGCGGACATCATCGGGTAGATGTAGTAATTCATCATCACAATGACAAGTGCGAGACTCAGCGTTATCACAAGCGGTACATAGAAAAAAGCGGAGTAGTTCTTAGCCATAACGGGGTAGACCTGAATCGAGGCGTAGACGGATATAGCCATGAACACGTCAACCAAGCCGACAGGGAGCGATCTTTTGAAATTTTTCTTGAATCCGTCAAAGAAGTCACGGATTATAAAAGAGTGTTTTTCGAGTACAAATCTCCTCACGACTTTATTCAGCCCGGCAGTAGCAGGACCTATGAACACCGAGAACACCAGCAGAGCCACCAAGGCGGTTATCAGGACTACCTTGTAGTTCCTCACAAAGCTGAAGACGGCAAAGGCTATGAAAAACGGCAGAAATACGACCGAGTAGAGCATATTAAGCCCCGTCAGAAGCCAGAATTTCCTGAGCAGTATCTCAAAGTAGAGAGCCACACCTTTTTTTTTCTTTTTATCAAAATCCAAGATAAAATACCTCCTGTTTTTATATTTAATTTTAATTTTTTTAATCTTAAATTTTTAATTTTAATCTCACACAAACCCTGCAAAGAGATAGTTCGCAACGGCATCCGCCACGGAGATAGCCACGCACATTCCGCATAAAACTGCAAATTTTACGCAGTACAGCCTGAAAGATTTCTCCTCACTGACTGTACTCTCTCCGCTTGTCACAAATTTCATAACACGGCAGGACAGCCTCAGAAGTTCCCTAACAGCAAGCACCGACACAGCTGACGAGAAAATTGCTTTGGGGAGGACGAGTGTCACCACGGCGGGGACAGCCGAGAGCCCCTTTTGGCAGTAGAGCGACATGGTTGAGATACCTATTCCGAACCCACGGTACAGGAGCAGAAGTATCCCGACAGGTTGCCCGATTGCCGACATTCCCGACAGAAAAGCTGTCAGGACGAAGAAAAACAGCGACATAAAAGTATTTGAAAAGACCTCAACGGGAGTATTTCCGCTGTAGACGGGGGAGAAAAACTGATTTACAAGCGGAGAGCTTATATTGTAGGGATTGCCGAAAAACGAGCCGAGGGCTATTCCCATGATTAGCACGGCGTTCAGCCAGAAAACAAAGCTGCCGTGTCTCTTTGCGGGATTAGTGTAATTTTTTAACATCATATCTGCACCAGTCCTTATATTATTTTAATTTTATTTTTTATAAATTTCAGAAATTTCAGAAATATCTCAAAAAATAATATGCGGACAGGCAGGACATTAGAACATCTGCATTATCTCACTGTTGTGAGAGTTCATAAGCCCTCTTTGTGCAGTTGTCACAGCAGTCCCTGACGATTTCCTCAAAATCTCTCTTGTAAAGCCTGTCGAGACCTGCAAGAGTAGTTCCACTGGGGGACGACACCATTTTTATTAGTTCGTCAATAGTGTAACCCGAGTCTGTTATCATTTTTGCAGAACCTGTCAGGGACTGTGCAAACAGTTCCGTTGCGGGCTTTGAATCTATTCCGACGGAGACAGCGTAGTCAATAAAAGCCTTTGCGAAGAGGTATATAAAAGCGGGACTGCTGCCGTTTACAGCTATTATCTCCTTCATTTTGTCCTTTGGTATGACTTCCGCCTTTCCGCAGGAGCGAAAGACATTCAGAATTATTTCAAATTCCTCATCGGTGACTCTCTCATTTCTTGAGAGTGCAGAAGCACCCTCTCCGAGCAGAAGCGGAGTATTCGGCATAACGAGTATGACTTTTGCATCGGGGACAGTTTTTTGTGCGACAAATTCGTCCGTAATTCCCGCAGCTATTGAGACAAAAACTTTGTCGGAATCGGCACTTTCCGCACACTTTTCAAGCACTCCCGAAATGACCTGTGGTTTTACGGCGAGGACTACAAACTTACACTTTTTCGTCAGTTCGCTCTCACTTGCACAGGGTGTCACACCTATTTCGGAGAGTTCCTCCACTTTTTTTGAATCGGGGTCAAAAGCGAAGAGTTCTATACTCTCAGCCATACTGCACGAGACAATTCCCCTCATGATAGCCGAACCCATGTTTCCCGCACCTATAAAACCTATATTTACTTTGTTCAATTCAGACACTCCTTTTGTTATTATTTCTCTTATAATTATACTACATACGCCTTGGAATTGCAAGATTTTTTTTATTAAACGGTAAATGATTATGTTGGAACGATAAGGGGCAGGGGGCTTTGCCCCCTGAACCCCCATTGGGGGCTCCGCCCCCAAACCCCCGTCGGGGGGAAGAATCCCCCCGAACCCCCCATGATGGGGAAAAACAATAAAGGCAGAGGTCTTAAACCTCTGCCAATATCGTTCCCAAATTCAAGGCTAAACACAAAAGCCCTTAATCGTTCGGATATTATTCAACAGTGACACTCTTTGCAAGATTTCTCGGCTTGTCTACATCGTAACCCTTTGCCACGGAAGCATAATAGCCGAGCAGCTGTAGAGGTATAACAGCGAGACTTCCCGCAAAGTGCGGGTCTGTCTGGGGAATGTAAACAGTGAAATCGGCGGTGTCCTCAATATTGTAGTTGCCGTAGGTGGTCAGCCCCATGAGATAAGCCCCACGGCTTTTTACCTCTGCCATATTGCTGACAGTCTTTTCGTACAAATCGGGTTGAGTTATAATGCTTATGACGAGTATACCGTCCTCAATGAGACTTATAGGACCGTGCTTTAGTTCTCCCGCCGCATAAGCCTCCGAGTGGATATAGCTTATCTCTTTCATTTTGAGACTTCCCTCAAGACCGATAGCGTAGTCAATACCCCTGCCGATAAAGAAAGCGTCCTTTGCACCGGCGAGCTTGTTCGCAAACCACTGTATTCTCTCCCTGTCCTCAAGGATTTTCTCAATCTTTTCGGGGATTGTGTACATCTCTGCAATTAGTTTTTCAGCTTTTTCGGACTCCATCTCACCACGGGCGAGTGCAAAAGCTATGGCGAGGAGATAGCCCGCAATAAGCTGTGTACTGTAAGCCTTTGTGGTGGCGACGGAAATTTCAGGTCCTGCGAGAGTATAGAAAACGCCGTCCGCCTCACGGGCTATTGAAGAGCCGACAACGTTTATTATTCCGAGAGTTTTAACGCCCTTTTCCTTTGCACCTCTCAGAGCAGCGAGACTGTCCGCCGTCTCCCCCGACTGACTGATTATTATTACAAGACTGTCCTCTACAAGTGACATCTTTCTGTATCTGAACTCGGAGGCAAGCTCCACTCTGACAGGGATAGTTGTGAAGTCCTCAATGACGTACTGAACAGCCATTCCGACGTGATAGGCAGAACCGCACGCAACAATGTAAATCTGTTTTAGTTTCCTCATGTCCTCATCAGAGAGTCCGACATTGCCGAAATCTATCTTGCCGTCTTTGACAGCTGAATTTATAGTGTCCCTTATGACCTTGGGCTGTTCGTATATCTCTTTGAGCATAAAGTGTTCAAAACCGCCCTTTTCAGCGGACTCCGTATCCCACTCTATCTCTGTTATATCTTTTTCGATCTCCTCACTGTCCACGTTGTAGAAGTGTACTTCTCCCTTTGTGAGCTTAGCGATTTCCCTGCTGCCTATATAGTACACTCTTCTTGTGTAGTTCAGTATGGCAGGAACGTCCGATGCAAGGTAGGTTTCACCGTCCGCAACTCCTATTATCATGGGACTGTCTTTTCTTGTGGCGTAAATTTCCCCGGCGTAGTCTCTGAACATCACAGCGAGAGCGTAAGAACCTCTTATTCTGTTCATAGCCCTTGCGATGGAGTCAACAGGACCGAGATTGTATTTTTTGTAGTAGTAGTCTATAAGTTTCACGGCAACTTCCGTATCGGTGTCAGACCTGAAAGTATAGCCGTTTTTGGAGAGCTTCTCTTTTAGCTCCTGATAGTTTTCTATTATACCGTTGTGTACGGCGATGACGTTTTTGTCGTCACTGTAGTGGGGGTGAGCGTTCGTGACTGAAGGTTCTCCGTGAGTAGCCCAGCGTGTGTGACCTATTCCGCAGTCTCCCTTTACGGCAATGCCGTTGTTTGTCTTTTCAAACAGTTCTCTCAGCTTTCCCTCTGCCTTTACTATCTCCGTCTCACTGTCGGAGTTGCGGACGGCAATACCTGCCGAGTCGTAACCCCTGTATTCGAGTTTTGACAGTCCGTCAAGCAAAATCGGGCAAGCCTGAGCATTTCCCGTGAAGCCAACAATTCCACACATAGTAAATACCTCCGATTGTTTATATTATATATTAAATAACAAATTTATTTAATTTATTTTGGAATTATTTTACTAAATCCTCGTCGTTAAAAGGGTCTCCGCACTCCGCACAGAATTTCGGAGGATGATAGGGGTCGGCGGGTTCCCAACCGCACTTGTCGCACCTGTAGACGGGTTCACCGACGGGCTTCTTTTTACCGCACTCCGCACAGAATTTGCCCTTGTTTACCGCACCGCAGGAACAAGTCCAGCCCTTTGAATCGGCGGGCTTGGGTTTACCGCACTCCGCACAGAATTTACCCTTGTTTACCGCACCGCAAGAACACGTCCAAGAACCACTCTCAGCGGGCTTGGGTTTACCGCAGTTTGCACAGAATTTGCCCTTGTTTTGAGTACCGCACGAACAGGTCCACGCTCCCGCCGAATCAGCTCTCTTTTCAGCACCCATTCGGTAGAGTGTTGCCGCATTGAAACCGCCCTGCTGTTGAGCCATACTCATACCCATAAAGCCCGTCATAGCACCCGAAGAGTTTGAAGCGGCTTTGTTCATAGCGTCAGCCTGTGCCCCCATCATAACCGCAGCGGCATTTGAGGGGTCACGGTTCCAAGCGTAGTCCTCAAACTTCTTTATTCTGTCCTCGTCCTCTTTGGAGATAGTGACGGAATTTATTCCCACGGAGATGACTTCTATTCCACGCAGTTCCCTCCACTTGCTTGTGAGTACCTCGTTCATAGCGTCGGATATTTCGACTGTACAGCCGGGGAGCTGGTCGTATCTGATACCCATGTCGGAGACCTTTGAGAATGCAGGTTGCAGAGCGTTCAGGAACTCCGTCTTTAATTGGGAGTCAATTTTGTCCCTTGTGAACGCACCGTTGAAAGTACCGCACACGTTTGTATAGAACAGAATCGGGTCTGTTATTTTGTAAGAGTACATACCGTTGCACCTGACTCCCGCTGTAAAACTTCTGCCGATGTCCTGATATGTCACCCTGAACGGCACAGGGTTTTGAGTGCCGAATTTGTTGTCCTGAATTTCCTTGACGTTGAAATAATAGACCCTCTGGTCGTGACCTGTCGCACCGCCGTAGCCGATACGCTTGCCCATCTTCTTGAAAGACTCCTTTATTCCCCTTCCAAGACCGTCCGTGAAGACACTCGGTTCACTGCCCATGTCGTAAGTATACTCACCCGGCACGGAACATATCTCCATAATCACTCCGTTGTCGACGATAATTGCACACTGTCCGTCCGCAACGACAATACCGCTTCCGTCAGTGATGATGTTGTCGCTGCCCTTTTTGTTTGCTGACCATTTGTTGACGGTCTTCTGACCTTTTACTGCGAGAATATCGGCTCTGAGGGAATCACAGGTGAAAAACTCTTTCCACTGGTCCGCCATAACAGAACCCGCTGAACTGAGAACGGCTCTGATAAGTCCCATAATAAATAATCTCCTTTCATGAAAAGAAAAAAATAGAATTTCACAAATTTTGCAATCATGCAAAACAATTATAACATATTCGTGAGAAAATTGCACTACTTTTGCGTGTGATATTATAAATATTTATTTTTTAATTATTTAATCCAGTCCTCCCAGACTTCGGGACAGTACCCACAGACAGCCTTTTTTCCGCTTCTCACAACGGGAGTTTTTATCAAATGCTGATTTTCAAACAGCTTTTCAATCCTGTCGTTTTCGGACAGATATTTCATCAAAGTCAGAGTTTTTTCGTCCTTTGCGTTCTGATTAGTGAGACTTTCGACATCTCCGACGGCTTTCAGAACGCTGTCAAATTCGCCCCTGCTCAAGCCCTTTGACTTCATGTCAATGAACTGATATTTTATATTTCGCTCCTTAAAAAAACGCTCAGCCTTTCTTGTGTCCTGACACTTTTTAGTGCCGAAAATCTGTATATTCACGTCAAATCACTCCCGTTTTCCGAAATCCGAGATGTCAAATTCCCTGTCGGTGTCCTCAAACGAAATCGAGACGGGTTTTGCAAATCCCGAATCTGTTTTTATGAACTCCGTTTTTATTGCGGTGAAGTGCGAGAGTATCGGGATTTCGCACGAATAGGAGTTGGGATTGCCATCGTCACGGACAAATCCTCCGACTTTTGCACCCATTATCGAGAGCGTGAATGGTATAATTTCGGGAGAATTTTTTATATCTTCAAAATTCAGCGTAACCCTGTACCAGTGCTGATTTGAGGACAGGAGAGTAAAACCTATCACGGAAATTTTTTCGGTGTCAAGTTCGGAGAGGTTCAGGACAAATTTTTTGCCGAGTTCGTAAAATTCGGAAGTCTCCCCCGACGAAAAGTCCTCTTGCGGTCTGTTAATTATTTCAACTGTATCGGGTTCACCTGTCAGGCGTTTCATGGCGTTTGTCTTCATGACGAAACTGCATATTTCTATGGCGTTTCTCTGTAGTTCCGAGCGTTTCAGGTCTCCCGATTCGAGTGCCGAGAGGATATTGTCATCATTTTTACTGCCGTCCGCACAGACCATGTAAAGATTATTTCCAGATTTCACCATAGCGGAAAAATCGGTCTTGTCGGGATTTTTGCCGAACCTGTTTATATTAGCCCACCAGTCGGTCATAACAATTCCCGAAAAGCCCCACTCTTTTCTTAAAACAGTCATATTGAGGTCGTAATTTCCCGCACCCCACAAGCCGTTTACGGGGTTGTAGGAAGTCATCACCGCATCAGCACCGCCGTCCCTGACAGCTATTTCAAAGGGTTTCAGATAAATTTCCCTCAAAGCCCTCTCCGAGATAACGGACTCCGCAAAATGCCTGTTCCACTCCTGATTATTTGCACAGAAGTGTTTTATAACTCCAGTCACGCCGACTGAATGAAGCCCACGGAGTACGGCGACAGTCATCATTCCCGACACAAACGGGTCTTCCGAGAAGTACTCAAAATTTCGTCCGTTGAGGGGAAACCTGTGTATATTCACTCCCGGACCGAGCAGACAGTCCACCTTGTTATAAATCATTTCAAGACCGACAAACCCGAAGAGTTCCGAGACGAGTTCCATGTTGAAAGTGGAGGCAATCATAGTGCCGTTCGGGAGACTGAAAGCCTTTGCACCGCAGTCAAACCGCATTCCCGACGGACCGTCACAGCAACAGACGGCAGGTATACCGAATTTCACGAGACTGTCCGTGACACCACCGAAAGCGGAAGCCGTTCCCGATGTCACTTTGGGACTTCCCATGCCCTCACCCCTTACAAGGCAGGCGAGGTCGTAGTCAGACAGCTGTCCGACAAATTCTTCAATGGTTTTCTCACCTTTCAGGACGTTCTGAAGTTTTATGCCCCTGTCGCCTGTAGAGGGGATCTCAGCGGGGATATTTTCCAAACGCCTTGTGCCGTCCCGAATTTCGTTTAGCGGTACTTTTTCGTACGATATGCAAGTCTCACCGCTTTCGCTGTCCGAAACGGGTACAACTCTCTCAAACTCCTCCACAGGGGCGAGAGCCTGTTGAAGTCTTCCCGCAACTATTCTGTAGGGCATATGGTGCGTGTAGACGTGTACTGCACTGTGAGAATCTGTTCCCAGATAGAAATTGTAGTCGCCCGCCTCTATGACGTTCGAGAACCTGTAGCCTGTCACGCCTGTGTCGTCATAGCTTGCAAGCCACCACATCTGAAAATTTATATCAAGTCTCTGCAATTCGTGCGGAGCGAGTTCCCTTGTCTTTGCAAATCCGCACAGAACTCTCTTTGCCTTTTTTAATTTTCCCTGCGGGGCTTCTGTGTATAATTGTACAACTTCCTTGCCGTGAAATTTTCCTGTATTTTCAACTTCCACAGTTATACTGAAATCGCCGTTTGTGACCTGTGCCGAGACAAATTTCACGTCAAAATCGGTGTAGGACAGTCCAAAGCCGAACGGATAGAGAATTTTTTCGGGGGCGAAAGTCTCAAACCACCTGTAGCCTGTAAAAATATCCTCTTTGTAGAAATTTTTATTTTTGTCGCCAAAATTTTTATATGCTGGGTAGTCGGAGAGATTTTTTGCTATGGTGTCGGGGAGTTTTCCCGATGGACTTGTTTTTCCTGTGAGAATATCCGCAACGCCTTTTCCTCCGACCATACCGCCCTGCCAAATGTACAGAACGGAGTCGGGGTTGCACTCCTCAATAAAATTCATGTCGATTATTCCGCCGACATTTAGCAATACGACAACTTTTCTGAAGTTATCACGTACTTTTTTGAGCATATCTTTTTCGGTGTCCGTGAGCAGATAGGAACCCTGTTTTTCCTCAGCGTCCATGTCCTCCCCGGCAGTCCTTGCGATTATGACTATTGCAGTCTCACTGTTCTCGGACGCTTTTTTGACGGTCAAATCGTCAAGGGGCATTTCGTCCTGAGACCAAGGCTCGTCCCGCATAGCGTCACCGTAAACATAGGGGTTTTTGTTATCCCAATTTTTATATATTTCAAGAAGTTCCGCATTAAGTTTAACTCCCGCATTTTCAAGCCCCTCTGTTATACCCGTGACGTGTGAGACGTTCACTCTTCCGCCCGAACCCGTGCCGCTTTTGTAATAGTGCAGCTGCATACGTCCGAAAACGGAGACAGTTTCGGATTTTTTAAGTGGCAGTACATTATTTTTATTTTTCAGCATAACTATGCCCTCGGAGGCGACTTTTTCAGCCGTTTCGAGGTATTTATTCCAGTCAAGAACTCTGTGCATACAAACTCCTCCCGATATAATATAAATCTAAGAATAATTATAACAGAAAACCTGAAAAATTGCAACATTGAAATTATAATTAAATATTTTTAGTTACGTTAATATTGGAGTTTCCCATCATGGGGGGTTCGGGGGGATTCTTCCCCCCGACGGGGGTTTGGGGGCAGAGCCCCCAATGGGGGGTTCAGGGGGCAAAGCCCCCTGCCCCCTATCGTTCCTAAAATAATTTATACTTCCCTTAACCCTAAAAATTAAAACGGTAGACTATCATGGGGATTCAGGGGGCAACGCCCCTGCCCCATCGTTCACCTTAAAAAGTTTCTGATAAAAAAACTCCGGCAGTACGGAGAGTACGCCGGAGTAAGTATTTTGATTTTATTTTATTTAATTTATTTTATTTGTCGCCGAAATATCTCTTGAGAAGTCCCTCAAAAGCCTTGCCGTGACGTGCTTCGTCTCTTGCCATCTCGTGGACTGTGTCGTGGATAGCATCAAGGTTGAGTTCTTTAGCCCTCTTTGCAAGTTTGAGTTTGCCCTCTGTAGCACCGTGTTCAGCGGCAACTCTCTTTTCGAGATTTTCCTTTGTAGAGGGGGAGACAACTTCTCCGAGAAGTTCAGCGAACTTTGCAGCGTGTTCAGCCTCTTCATATGCAGCCTTTTCCCAGTAGAGACCGATTTCGGGGTAGCCCTCTCTAAAAGCCACTCTTGCCATAGCGAGGTACATTCCGACTTCCGTGCATTCGCCCTCAAAATTCTGGTGGAGACCTTCAAGAATTTCCTTGTCCTCAACAGCCTTTGCAACGCCTACTTCGTGTTCACAGGCGAAAACAAGAGAACCCTCCTGCTCTTCTTTCTGTTCGATGAACTTTGAACCGGGTACACCGCATACGGGACATTTGTCGGGTGCGGAATCTCCCTCGTGTACATATCCGCATACGGGACATACAAATTTGCTCATGATAATTACCTCCGTTTTGTATAAATTTTAATTTTTAGTGGCAGGGATCTCAGACAGTGTGTTTTACTCTGTCGTGTTCCTCTGCACGCTTTCCGTTGTTGAACCTGTCGAGAGTACCGACAAGATAGCCTGTAATTCTCCTTATGCGGTCAAAAGGCACGTCAGCGAAGTCAAATCTGAGGTCGACAAAATCGCCGTCCGTCTTGACAGTCATCTCACGGATAACTCTGTCATGGTACTTCTGTTTGCCGTACTTGACATACGCATCGATCTCCTGCTGGGGAATATCCCCGCCAATGACGTTTACTTTCACTTCTATCACTCCCATTAAAAAAGGCTTGACTTTCGTCAATGACTATTGTATCATATTAGATAGGAAAAATCTGTTGCAAATGCAACAAAGGAGTGATTTTTATGTTACCTGAGAATAACATACTTTTCAAGGGCATAGACGAGAACGATTGCAGGAGAATGATAGACTGTCTGAACATGGACGTAAAAAAATTCCGTCAGGGCAGTTGTATAGCGGAATTTCCGACAAACAACGGCAAAATAGGTATAATATTGAGTGGTCGGGCGAGCATGGTCAGGTACGACATAAACGGTGTCAGAACCATAATGGAGACACTCAGCGAGCAGGGTATTTTCGGGGATTTTTTCACTTTTTCGGGGGCAGGCAGGAACAGTCTTGAAATAATAGCCGACACAGACTGTGAAGTAATGTTTGTAAAAAAAGATGACCTTACAAAGAGGTGTGAGAGGGCTTGCCGTTGTCACTCGATGGTGGTTGAGAATCTCCTGACTTTGATTTCGGAAAAAACTATAGCTTTAAGTGAGAGAATAGAGGTACTCAGTCAGAGGACTATTGAGGACAAACTGATAAGTTTTTTGCAGATAACAGAGGACAACACCGCAGACGGGAAAACTCCGCAGATACCTTTTTCGACAACGGCACTCTCGGACTATCTTTGTGTAAACAGGAGTGCACTGCAGAGGGAGATTTCAAAGCTGAAAAAATCGGGAGTTCTGACGATTTCAAAGAGAAAATTCACCCTGAACAGGTGAATTTATTTCAGATCTATTCCAATTTAGTTACAATATTTTACGTTGCGGAAATTCTGTTGACACGGTGTGTTATATAGTGTATAATTTTTTTATAAATAATTTTTTTGGATATATTTTCGGGAGTGATATTTATGAAAAGATTTTTGTACATTATCCTTGCCGTTTTGACGGTTTTTTCCGCAGCCGTACCCGTGACGGCTTTTGCACTTGATTTTGACCCGCATTATCTGTATGTGGAGTGCGAAAATGCCCCCGAAGGTACTGTCTATGCGGACGTTCTTGTGAAATTTAAGGACAATGATTCCGGTTACAGGGATTTCACCTCTCCGCCCGAACGCCTTGAAAAAAAGTACACCGACAGCACGGGCAACACAAGGTACATATTCAAAAAGCTGAACATCACCGAAAACAGCGAAATAGCTGTGCTGAATATTGACGGCTACAGTTCCCTGACGCTCCATTCGGGAGAGGTAAAAAAATTTACAATATATAAAGAAGATTATATGTGTTCTGACGAAATATCACTTGAGTGCAACGCAGAGGACCTGTATAAAAAATATAAAAATTTCAGGATTGCCTATGTTGACGGAAACGGAAAAGTTTTACAAATCACAAATAAATCTCACGGTAAAAATTATGATTTGGACAACCCCTATGCTGTCACAGCGGACGGTGATTCCACGTCTTTCAGGTACTGGGGCATATCACCTTTTGAACTTGCAATACCCGTCTGCATTTTAGTTTTAGTCGCAGGAGTCCCCGCTTTTATAGTTATAAAAAATACTTTCAGCTATTTTATAAATAAAGAATAGTTTTCGGTATCTCTTGCATTGCGGGGAATTTTGTGGTATAATAAATTTCAGAAATCAAAAAACGGAGGTATATTGTCATGTTATCTGATATAGAAATCGCACAGGGTGCGAATATGAAAAAAATAAGTCAAATAGCGTCAGAAATCGGGGTGGGGGAGGAGTACCTTGAGCCTTACGGTCACTATAAGGCTAAACTGTCGGAGGGTCTCTATTCAAAACTCGCCCTTGAAGACGACGGCAAACTGATTCTTGTCACGGCAATAAATCCGACTCCCGCAGGAGAGGGCAAAACCACAGTCAGCGTGGGACTTGCTCAGGCTATGGGACGTATAGGGAAAAAGGCTGTCCTTGCACTCCGTGAACCGTCTCTCGGTCCTGTTTTCGGAATAAAAGGCGGTGCAGCGGGAGGGGGTTACTCCCAAGCCGTTCCCATGGAGGACATAAATCTGCACTTCACAGGCGATATGCACGCCATTACTTCCGCTAATAATTTGCTCTGTGCGATGATTGACAACCATATTCATCAGGGCAATGAGCTGAAAATTGACCAGAGGAGAATTTTATTCAAACGCTGTCTCGATATGAACGACAGGGCTTTGAGAGATATTGTCGTGGGACTTGGTGGAAAGCCGAACGGTTTCCCACGTGAGGACGGTTTTAATATAACAGTTGCCTCTGAAATTATGGCGATACTGTGTCTCGCCTCCGATTTGAGCGACCTGAAAAAACGTCTTGAAAATATACTTGTAGCCTATAATTTGGACGGTGAACCAGTCTTTGCCAAAGAAATAGGCTGTTGCGGAGCGATGACTGCACTCCTCAAAGACGCTCTGAAACCCAATCTTGTGCAGACTCTCGAAAACAATCCCGTCCTTATACACGGCGGTCCTTTTGCAAATATAGCACACGGCTGTAACTCTCTGAGGGCTACTAAACTCGCTCTCAAACTTGGGGACTACTGCATAACGGAAGCGGGTTTCGGTTCGGACTTGGGTGCTGAAAAATTTTTTGACATAAAGTGCAGATACGGCAAATTGAAACCGTCCTGTGTGGTACTCGTTGCGACGGTCAGGGCTTTGAAGTACAACGGAAAAGTCCCGAAAGACAGTCTTTCAGAAGAAAATATGTGGGCACTCGAAAAGGGCATAGAGAATCTGAGGGTGCACATTGAAAATATGCACAAGTACCACGTTCCCGTTGTGGTGGCAATAAACAGGTTCCACACCGACACCGACAGAGAACTTGAATTTGTGCGTGATTTCTGTGAGAAGATGGGCGTGGAAGTCTCAATGTGTGAGGTGTTCGCAAAAGGCGGTGAAGGCGGTGTTGACCTCGCAAACAAGGTCTGTGAGACAATTTCGCTCTGCGGGGAAAATTCCGATTTCAAGCCGCTCTACGCAAGCGATTTGTCTATAAAGGACAAAGTTGAAAAAATTGCAAGGGAGATTTACCGTGCGGACAGAGTGAAGTACACAAGACAGGCTGAAAAGGCGATAAAGGACATAGAAAATCTCGGTTTCAGGGATTTGCCCGTGTGCGTTGCAAAGACACAGTATTCGCTTTCGGACGACCCCTCACTACTTGGAAAGCCTAAGAATTTCAGTATAACGGTTCGTGATGCAAAAGTGTGTTCGGGAGCAGGTTTTGTCGTTATCTACACGGGAGACATTCTCACAATGCCCGGGCTTCCGAAAAAGCCCTCCGCACTGGGAATTGACTGCGATTCCGACGGCGTTATAACCGGACTTTTCTGAGGTGGACGCAATGGGTGAAAATACAAAAAAAATAGTGACGGGTTCTTATGAAGAGACCGTAAAAGAGGGCGAAAAATTCGGGAAAACTCTCAAAAAGGGCGATGTAGTCGCATTCAGAGGCGGTCTCGGCACGGGGAAAACTGCCTTTATAACGGGAGTTGTATCGGGAGCAGGTCTTGAAAAAGCGGAGGTCAGTTCCCCGACATTTGCAATACTGAACGAGTATATCGGAGAAGATATAAATATATATCACTTCGATATGTACAGAATTTCGGGGGAGAGAAGTCTTGAGTCGACAGGCTTTTTTGACTGCGATTTCAAAGACGGCATAGCCCTGATAGAGTGGTCTGAAAATATAGAGGAGTTTCTCCCAAAAGGCACGATTTCTGTCACTATGAACATGACAGGCGAAAACGAGAGGGAGATAACAATAACAGGAGGTGAAAACAATGCTGATTCTGGGAATTGACACATCAGGAAAAAATGCGTCGGTGGCGGTTTTCGACACGGACAGCGAGAGTTTTCTTGCGGGGAACTCCATCTGCACACAGAAAACTCACTCACAGATAATAATGCCTATGGTGAAAAATATTTTAAGTCAGGCAGAAAAAAAGCTGACGGACATTGAAGTCATAGCAGTCGCAAACGGTCCGGGTTCTTATACAGGTCTCAGGATAGGTGTTTCGGCGGTCAAGGCTATGGGTTTTGCACTGGACTGCAAGTGTGCGGGAGTTTCGACACTCAAAGCCCTTGCGTACAATAACATAGCTTGTAAGGGAGTAATATGTGCGGTCATGGGTGCAAGGGCTGAACTTGTCTACACGGCGGTTTACAAGAGTGACGGTTACAGTCTTGAGACAATGGTTCAGGACTGCATAATGAACCGTGACGAACTTGCGGAGACACTTGCCCTGAACGGTGAGCCTGTGACACTTTGCGGTGACGGTTCTCCCGACTTTTTCACTGAATATCGCTCTCAGATGTTCACAATAGCACCTCCGCAGAGCAGGGTACAGAGCGCATACGGCGTTTGCCTTGCATCTATCTCAGCGGAGCAGGTCTCCGCACAGGAACTTGAAATTGCGTATCTACAGAAGGTAAAAGCCGAAAAGGAACTTGAGGAGAAAGCTAATGGAAGATAATAAAATCAAAGAGACTGCCGAAATTATAGAGAAGATTTCCGATATTCTGAGCAGGGGCGAGAAGTCGGGGGAGATTTCGGCACTCAAAGAACACCTTGAAAGTCTCACCGGACGTGAAAATATAGACGTTGAGCAGTTCCGTGATTTTTGGACGTTCACAAATTCGGAGTCCCTTGCCGAGAGACTTTTAATGCCCGAAGCCGAGAAGATTAAATTGTCCGACAGCGATATTCACAGGATAGTCAAAAAAATCTGTCTTGCGGACTACTCCGAAGCCGAAACGGATTACTGGATAGAAGTTCTTGAAAAAGTTACAGGGTTGCCCGTGTCGGACTACATCTATTTTCCGTATCTTATGGGACTTGAATCGGAGGCGGACGAGGCTGAAATTGCCGAAAAAATAATAGAGGACAGGGTATGTTAAATATATAAGTTCAGGAGGTAAAAAATGATAGCGATAGGTTGTGACCATGCAGGAGTTGAGATGAAAAGAGCCGTTATTGAAGCTCTCTCCGAAAAGGGTTTTGAATTTCTCGACATGGGTACGGACGGGGAGAAGTGTGACTACCCCGACATAGCGGTGTCTGTCTGTGGGGAGATAATTTCGGGCAGGTGCGACATGGGCATACTGATATGCGGTACGGGAATAGGAATGTCCATATCCGCAAACAAGATAAACGGCATAAGAGCAGGCGTCTGTAGCGAGACTTTTTCCGCAAAGTACACGAGACTCCACAACAACGCAAACGTCCTCTGCATGGGTGCGAGAACTATAGGCTGCGGACTTGCCGTTGAGATAGCGGAAGTTTTCCTGACAACGGGTTTTGAAGGCGGCAGACACCAGAGGAGACTTGACATAATAAGCAATATTGAAAACTCACAGAGATAATTAAATATTAAAAATAAATATTAAATATAATAATATTAAAAAAATAAAAATAAAAAACAATTAACAGGAGGTATTCACATGGCTGGTTTGCACATAATAGACCACCCGCTTGTTCAGCACAAGATTTCACTTCTCAGGGACAAGAACACAGGTACAAAGGAGTTCAGGGAACTTGTCTCCGAAATATCGATGCTGATATGTTACGAGGCGACAAGGGATTTGCCCTTAAAGGAGATAGAACTTGAAACTCCCGTAGCAATGGCTAAGACAAAAGTAATCTCAGGCAGAAAACTTGCGTTTGTGCCGATTCTGCGTGCGGGTCTCGGTATGACGGAGGGAGCTTCCGCACTTGTTCCCGCTGCAAAGATAGGTCACATAGGGCTGTTCCGTGACCCCGACACAAAGGTTTCCGTGAAGTACTACTCAAAACTTCCCGAGGACATAGCAGAGCGTGATGTCATAATAACAGACCCCATGATTGCGACGGGACACTCCGCAAAGACGGCTGTGCAGATAATCAAGGACAGGGGAGTTAAAAACATAAAATTCATGTGTGTTATATGTTCCCCCGAGGGCATTGAGACTCTCACTACCGCACACCCCGATATTGACATATATGCGGGTGTCATGGACACAGGGCTGAACGAGGAGAAGTACATAGTTCCCGGAGTAGGTGATGCGGGAGACAGGATGTTCGGAACAAAGTAAAAAACGGCACGGAAAGGGTGTCCGCAATAAAGAAGGAGGTATTTTAGTGGAGGAGAGAAACTATTCAATGGACATTGCCGAGGCGATGAACGATTTTCTCTTGGAGGACGGCTGGCATTTCAGTTTTGATGATGAAAAGGGCTTTTTTATCTTTTCGCTCAGTATAACGGGCAAGATTAAAAAGATTGACTATGTTATCAGCATAAAAAATGACGGCTATATCGTGTACGCAATTTCGCCAATCGGTGCAGACAAGGAAGACAGAAAGATGATGCTGAAAATGGCTGATTTCGTGGCAAGGGCAAATTTCGGGCTGAAATACGGAAATTTTGAACTGGATATGGACGACGGTGACATTCGTTTCAAATTTTCGGTTTCGTGTGACGATTTTACTCCGCCTGTCGAACTGCTAAGGAGGAGTGTCTACACTCCCGCACAGATGTTCGGACGCTACAGTTCGGGTATAACAGAGATGATTTTCGGCAGAATGACCCCGTCAGAGGCAATTGACAGGTGTGAAAATCCCGACAAGAGCAGGCTTGACAGACTTCTCAGCACTCTGCAAAAGGGTATCGAGATAAATCAGGACGAATGTGATAGTTACGACGACGATGACGACGAGGAGGAGTAATTGAAACTCCGCCATAACAGCGTTAGATAATAAAAAATAAAATAAAAATAAAAATGAACCGCACACGGAATATGCGTCCCATGTGCGGTTCATTTTATAAAAGGAGATGATTTGTAGATTACTTCTTTACGTTGAAAGCACTCATCTGCGGATATACTGCGGACTCACCAAGTTCCTCTTCAATTCTGAGGAGCTGGTTGTACTTTGCAACACGCTCCGAACGGCTTGGAGCACCTGTCTTTATCTGACAAGTGTTGAGAGCAACAGCGAGGTCTGCAATAGTAGTGTCTGCCGTCTCACCCGAACGGTGTGAGGAAATAGCGGTGTAACCTGCTTTGTGAGCCATCTTGATAGCTTCAAGAGTCTCAGAGACAGAACCGATCTGGTTGAGCTTTATAAGGATAGAGTTTCCTGCACCGAGCGAAATGCCCTTTGACAGTCTCTCTGTGTTTGTAACGAACAGGTCGTCACCGACAAGCTGAACTCTGTCGCCGATTTTTGCAGTCATTCTCTGCCAGCCTTCCCAGTCCTCTTCGTCAAGACCGTCCTCTATAGAGATAATCGGGTATTTGTCAATGAGTGACTCCCAGTGAGCGATAAGCTCGTCAGAAGTGAACTCTTTTCCGCTCTTGGGCTGTTTGTAGAAACCTTTGCCCTTTTCGCTCTTCCATTCGGAGGAAGCAGCGTCCATGGCAATCATGAAGTCCTTTCCGGGTTCATAACCTGCTGCTTTAACGGCTTCAAGAATGGTCTCAATAGTCTCCTCATCGCTTGAGAGGTTCGGAGCAAAACCGCCCTCGTCACCTACAGAAGTAGCCAGACCCTTTGCCTTGAGAATTTTAGCAAGGTTGTGGAAAACTTCAGCACACCAGCGGAGAGCCTCCTTGAAAGAGGGAGCACCGACAGGCATAATCATAAATTCCTGAGTGTCAACGGTGTTTGTAGCGTGAGCACCGCCGTTGAGAATGTTCATCATCGGAACGGGGAGCTTTGTACCCTGAATACCGCCGAGGAATCTGTAAAGCGGAATGTCAAGAGCAGTTGCGGCAGCCCTTGCGGTAGCGATTGACACAGCGAGAATTGCGTTTGCACCGAGATTGGACTTGTCCTTAGTGCCGTCAGCCTTTATCATAGCCTTGTCAACAGCGTAGATGTCGGAGGCGTTCATACCAACGAGAACATCGTTTATAGTTGTGTTTATGTTCTCAACGGCTTTCTGTACGCCCTTGCCGAGATAGCGGGACTTGTCACCGTCACGGAGTTCGAGAGCCTCAAACTCACCTGTAGACGCACCGCTGGGGGCAGTACCTCTTGCGACAACTCCGCAGGAGAGATAGACTTCAGCCTCTACCGTAGGGTTTCCTCTTGAGTCGAGAATTTCTCTTCCGACAACCTTTTCGATTTCCAAATAGCTCATAAAAAAACTCCAATCTGCCGTCATACCGAGAAAAACGGCGTTATTATTTACTTAACGTGCGGAACACGCAGGCAGGCAACAACAGTAAAAATGTGCCAATAATATGATAACACTTTCATTTTATTTTGTCAATAACATATAATCTCAAAAAACAATATTCAGCGTTTTGCACTAATTTTCATGTTCAATATTGTCACAAAACACGAAAGAATTTGAACATCGGCAAGGACGTTTTTACAATGGGGGGTTCATGGGTGCAAAGTTCCCGTCCCGAACGTCCACCCCGAAACAGTTTCGAAAAGTTCACCCCAAAGCGGAGCAGGGAAAAGTTTCCGTCCCGAACGTCCACCTCCGAAACAGCTTTAGTGAAATTCCGATAAAATAATTCCGACTATGTGGAAATTTGTACACGATATTCACAAAATTATGTTAAAAAGTTATAAAATACTAACTTTTTGTTGACTTTTCTGTTAGACAGTGCTAATATATTAACAGTAAGTTAGTTATAACTAATATTTTTACTTGAAGGAGTGATTTTATGATACCTCTGGCTATGGCGGACGTTGGCTGTGAAAATATTATCCGCAAGGTCGGCGGAAACCCCGACACAAAGAAGTTTCTTGAAAATCTGGGTTTTGTGGTCGGCGGGGCTGTGACTGTCATAAACGAGATAAACGGCAATTTGATTGTGAATGTCAAGGATTCGAGAGTTGCCGTCAGCAAGGAGATGGCGTACAGGATAATGGTCTGATATTTTAATTTTTACATTCGGGAGGATTTTTTTATGAGCAGTAGTCTTAAAGAAGCAAAGATAGGTCAGACGGTGAAAGTCAGGAAGATAAACGGGGAGGGTGCGGTCAAAAGGCGTATAATGGACATGGGCATAACAAAGGGAGTAGAGATATTTGTCCGCAAAGTCGCCCCCCTCGGAGACCCTGTTGAGATTACGGTCAGGGGGTATGAACTGTCTCTGCGGAAGTCTGATGCGGAGATGATTGAGACGGAGTAATTTTTTTGTACTTAGATTAGCACGGGCTAACTTAATTTTATACAGTAGTGAACGATTAGGGGCAGGTTGCTTTGCCCCTGTTGGGGGGCGTTGCCCCCCCAAGCCCCCCTTAGAACGATAGGAGGCAGGGGGCTTTGCCCCCTGAACCCCCACTGGGGGCTCTGCCCCCAGACCCCCGCTGGGGGGAAGAATCCCCCCAGACCCCCCATGATGATCTACCGATTGTTTTCGGAGTTTGGGGGGTGAAATCCCTGTCAATCTTAATAAATTATAATTTGACAAATCAAAATAAAGAAAGGATCTTTTATATGGGAGTAAAAATTGCACTTGCAGGAAACCCGAACTGCGGTAAGACCACACTTTTCAACGCTCTCACGGGTTCAAATCAGTTTGTAGGAAACTGGCCCGGCGTGACTGTCGAAAAAAAAGAGGGTAAACTAAAAAGCAACAAGGAAGTCATTATAACAGACCTCCCCGGAATATATTCCCTCTCACCCTACACTCTTGAGGAAGTCGTCGCAAGAAATTACCTTGTTAACGAGCGTCCCGATGCGATTCTGAATATAGTTGACGGCACTAACCTTGAGAGAAATCTCTATCTGACCACACAGCTTGTCGAACTCGGTATACCTGTAGTTGTCGCAATAAACATGATGGACGTTGTGAAGAAAAACGGCGACAAAATAAACACTTCTCAGCTTGCAAAAGCTCTCGGCTGTGAGGTCGTGGAGATTTCCGCACTAAAGGGTACAGGTATAGACGAAGCCGTTGAGACGGCTGTGCGGACGGCTCAGTCGGGGGAAGTAACTATTCCTCAGCACAGTTTCAGCGGTTGTGTAGAGCACGCAATAGCCCACATAGAGGAAGCCGTACTGCACGATATGTCCGACGAAAAACAGCGTTGGTACGCCATAAAAATATTTGAGCGTGACGAAAAAGTCCTTGGATCGCTGAACATTCCGGAGAGTGTCAGAGAGCATATAGAGAGTGACATATCTGATGCCGAAACGGAAATGGACGACGATTCCGAGAGCATTATCACTAACGAGAGGTATATTTACATAGGAAATATCATAAAAGAGTGCTACAAAAAGAAAAACAACGGCGGTCTGACGGTTTCCGACAAAATCGACAAAGTTGTCACAAACAGATGGCTTGCATTACCGATTTTTGCGGTAGTTATGTTTGTAGTGTACTATGTTTCCGTCACTACTGTCGGAACGTGGGTGACGGATTGGACAAACGACACTCTTGTCGGGGAGTGGATACAGGGAGGAGCGAGCAGTCTGCTTGAAAAGATAAACTGTGCGGATTGGCTGTCCTCGCTGATAGTTGACGGCATAATAGGCGGTGTCGGTGCGGTAATCGGTTTTGTACCGCAAATGCTTGTGCTGTTCATATTCCTTGCGTTTCTGGAATCGTGCGGTTACATGGCGAGAATAGCTTTTGTAATGGACAGAATTTTCAGGAAATTCGGTCTTTCGGGAAAATCTTTCATTCCGATGCTGATAGGCACGGGCTGTGGAGTACCCGCAGTTATGGCGAGCCGTACGATTGAAAACGAGCGTGACAGGCGTATGACTGTCATGACCACCACTTTTATACCGTGCGGTGCAAAAATTCCTATCATAGGACTTATTGCAGGTGCATTTTTCAACAACAGCGGTTGGGTTGCGACTTCCGCATATTTCATAGGCGTGGGAGCAATTATAATCTCGGGAATAATGCTCAAAAAGACGAAAATGTTCTCGGGAAATCCTGCACCGTTTGTTATGGAGCTTCCCGCCTACCATATGCCTACTGTCGGAAACGTACTCCGTTCGATGTGGGAACGTGGCTGGTCTTTCATAAAAAAAGCGGGTACAATAATACTCCTCTCTACTGTGGTACTCTGGTTCTTGCAGGGCTTTGGCGTTGAGGACGGCTCTTTCGGAATGATAGAAGATATTGACAACTCTATTCTCGCAAAAATCGGTTCATTCTTTGCGTGGGTGTTCGCACCTCTCGGCTGGGGAGACTGGAAAGCCGCTGTCGCAGCGGTAACAGGTCTTATCGCAAAGGAAAACGTTGTCGCCACTTACGGAACTCTCTATCACTTTGCAGGGGAGCTGTCCGAAAACGGTGACGAAATATGGGGACAGCTTGCAACGAGTTTCACGGCACTCTCGGCTTACTCTTTCCTTGTGTTCAATCTTCTCTGTGCACCGTGTTTTGCGGCAATGGGTGCTATCAAAAGAGAGATGAACAGTGCAAAGTGGACCTGTTTTGCAATCGGCTATCAGTGTGTTTTCGCATACGCTGTTTCACTTATGATTTATCAGTACGGCTGTCTTGTGTCGGGAAATGCTCACCCTATTGGTCTGATATTCGCTGTCCTCGTGACTATATTTATGATTTATATGCTCGTCAGACCCTACAGGGAGAGTACCTCTCTGAGGACTGCCGTCCGTACGGGAGCGTGATTTTATGAGTACGGCAATTGTCGGGGGTATACTCCTGTTTATAGTGATTATGATAATCAGAAAACTTGTCAGGGACAAAAAAACGGGGAAATCCTCTTGTGGCTGTGACTGTGGTTGCTGCGGAAATTCTGCAATTTGTCACAAATCTCGGGAACAGGAAAATAAGTCATAGCTTTATTTTTGGGGGCGTTGCCTTGTGGGGGCTTCGCCCCCTTGAATTTTTGGGGGGCTTTGCCCCCCAAGCCCCCCATGAACGATTAGGGGCAGGGGGCTTCGCCCCCTGAACCCCCATTGGGGGCTCTGCCCCCAACCCCCCGTCGGGGGGAAGAATCCCCCCGAACCCCCCATGATTATTCCCACAGAGGAAACGATAAGAGTTTAAGATACTTTTCCCCTCTCTCATGATTGTCTACCGTTTTAATTTTGGGAGTTAAGGGGGTCACCCCCACAAAGCAACGTCCCTGTCGTTCTTAAAACCGATTTTTATTTGGCTGACCGAAATAAATATCCTCGTCACCAATCGAAACATAAAGATTGTCCCTGTACTCAAATATTGCAAAGTCGCTGTCAAACGGAAGACTATACGTTCCCTCCGCAAGACTTTCCCCGCCGTCTTTGAGGAAGAAAATATAAAGTTCACTCGGCTTTTGTTCACCGACATTTCCGCATGAGTCAAAGACGGTAAAATTTTGCGGGTTTTCTATATATCCTCCGTTTGCGGAGATGTACTCCTCCGCAGGCATATATCCTCCCTTGATATACAGCGATATTTTATCGCCGTATTTGAGATTTGTTTCCCCGAACGTATAGTAAATTTCGATATTCTCCTGAGTGTACGGAACGCCGTCAATGCTCGTGTATATGATGTCGGTGATACTTGCGTAGACTGCAAAATCGCTCTCGTTTTCTATCTCGTCAAGAGTTTTCGGGGAGTAATACGGTGGCTTTATACTGCTTTCACAGTCTGTACAGAGAGTGTCGGGGGTGACTACTTCTCCCGAAATTTCATAGATAACAGCGGGAGTTACGGTGTAGTCCGTGCCTGTTTTTGGCGGTTCGGTGTTGACAGTCGGAGCGTCTGACGGTTCTGGTTCTTGGTAAGCAGTGCTTGTCGTTGTTGCGAAATTCACATCTTCTGGCTGTGTGGTGCGGGGAATTGTTGTTGTTATAGTGGTTGCAGTCATCGGGGGGAGGGGTTCGGTCTGTTCGGCAGAGACTGTGGTCTCGGTTTCGGCGGGGGTTACTTGGTCAATATAAGTGGTTTGGGTGGAAGTCTCCGTGGGCGACAGAGGTGTGTCTCCCTGCTGTGTTGAAGCGGTGGAAGTCGTTGTTACCGTTGTTTTTGCCGTGACAGACGTGTTGCTTTCTGTTAATCTTTCGGCAGTAGATGTTGTTTTTTCGGTGGTTTCCGTCTGTCTCTCGGAAGTTTTCTCGGACACATTATCCGTTGACTGTGTTTCGGTTTCTGTTTCGGTTTCAGTCCCGATTTCGGAACTTGCAACGGGTGGGACAGTCGTCTGTATTTTTGAAATTTCAACAGAGTTGGTAAAATAATTTTCCGAATTGTCGGTAGTATTTGCCGTGGTCTGTGTCTGGGTTTCGGAAGACATGTACGGAATGGTAGTCGTTTCTTGCTGTTGTGTCTGGGGGAGTTCTTCAGTCTGTTGCTGTATTGTCGCCTCTATCACAACTTTATCTGTGACAAATTCGTCTGTGGTGATATTCGGGGGAGTGAATTTCTGTCTGTAGTCGTCGTCTTTTCCGACTGCAAAAAATATACAAACCGCAGCAAATGCGGTCATAGCGAGTCCTGCATAGTATTTTATATATTTTTTATTATATTTATTATTATATTTATTATATTTTTTATTTTTATTATATTGAGAATTTTTTGACAACTCCATCTGCCTGTACTCAGCTATAAATTTCTCTTTTCTCTGAGGCTCAGGTATATCAAATGCCCTTTTTAGTGAATCTCTTTTAATCTTTTTCATTGCAGCTCCTCACTTTCAAGTTCATTTTTCAGTGTCGATAAAATTCTCTTTATACGCCGATATACGCTGAATCTCGACATATTGTAAAGTTTACCTATAACTTCTATGGGAGTCTCGTTCACAAACCGCAGGAGGACTATCTTTCTGTCCTCCTGACTTAGTTTTTCAAGTGCCTGTGTCAGGGAGATTTTTGTAAAGACCTCTCCCTCCGTGTCGTCCTCTGAGGAATATTCCTCTGCAAGTTCATCGGGAACGTATTTTCGGAAATGGTCTGTACAGAGATTTCCTGCAATCGTATAGAGAATCCTGAGAGTTTTTTCCGTGCTGTGATATTGAGGGTGTTCGAGATATTTCAGGAAAGTCTCCTGTGTCAAATCCTCTGCAACGTCACGTTTTTTCACTCTAAGATAGCAAAATCTGTATATTTTATCGTAATTTTCCTCTATGTTCATTTGGACAGCTACCCCTCCCGACAGATATAATGTTAAAATTATAGCATATGTGCGGAATTTCTGTGTGAATTTTTATTGAATTTATTTATATTTTGAACTTTGTGGACTCCGTTGGGGGCTTCGCCTCTTTGAGATATTGGGGGCGTTGCCCCTTTTGGAATATTGGGGGGCGTTGCCCCCCAAGCCCCCCACCAAAGGGGCAAAGCCCCTTTGGAAACCCGTGATTAGATATTTTTAGTTCTGCGACTATTCAAGTGTCAGCAAAGCTGGAGAGTTCAGGGCACAACACCTCTGTCTCACGTTTTTTTCTTGTTTCTATCACGGGGGGTTCGGGGGGATACTTCCCCCCGACGGGGGTTTGGGGGCAGAGCCC
>CANQWR010000005.1 GCA_947627625.1 uncultured Ruminococcus sp.
CCCCCAGCGGGGTCAAGGGGCGGAGCCCCTTGTGGGGGTTCAGGGGGCAACGCCCCCTGCCCCTTATCGTTCTAATGGGGGGCTTGGGGGGCAACGCCCCCCAAATTTCAAGGGGGCAAAGCCCCTGCCTCCTATCGTTCTAATGGGGGGTGGGGCAACGTCCCCCAAATCTCAAGGGGGCAAAGCACCCAGTGGGGGTTCAGAGAGCAAAGCCCCCTGCCCCTTATCGTCCTAATAAAGGGCTTGGGGGACAACGCCCCTGCCCCATGATAATCTTCTAACGTTTTAATTTTGGAAGTCCAGGGATGTCCCCCCACTCCTCCATTATATAGTAACATATCAACAGTCACAAAAAAAGAGACAGCCCGCAACTGTCTCTAATCAAAACTAAATATGGCAGGGGCAGAAGGATTCGAACCCTCGGCACGTGGTTTTGGAGACCACTGCTCTACCAACTGAGCTATACCCCTATCTCTCACAACATCACTATTATATCACAGCTTTTCGGAAATGTCAATAGTTTTTAGAAAAATTCTTTTTTTAACTAAAACAAGAGGGGTTTTTATTCAAATCCCTCTTGTTTTAGTTTTTAATTCTCACATCTGTGCATTGAACAGGGCAGTCAGTTCATAGACAACATCGTCCGTGTCAGCGTTTATGTAGACAGCTTCATTGACCTGAGAGAGGTCTTTGAGCGAGTCAATGTCCTCATTATAACCTATAGTATATATCGGTATACCGTACTCCCGAACAACCTGTTCGGCGTATGAATATTCAAGTCCCTTGTTGCACTGTCCGTCACTCAAAAGGAAAATCATTGTATTTGCATCGGGAATTTGCTCCTTTGCCTCCCGTACCATCTTCACGCCCTGTATAAGTGCGTCATAAGTGGCAGTATTTCCCACGGGTACGAGATTTTCGACCGCTCCCGCAAAGTAAGAACGCTGTTCAAGGTCAAACTCCGCAATCGGGAGATTTATCGTTATATCATCGCTGTAGGAAATCAGACCTATATAATTTTCGCTGTTTATCTTCTTTGACGCTTCAAGGAGCGAAGTTTTCAGCCTTGAGATCGGATCTCCCGTCATACTTCCCGAAACATCTGCTATAAACAACGCTATAGTGGGAGTTCCCGAATTTTTCTCCTTTTTCCAGAGAGCCTGTGCGTCTGATAGCTGTGAACCGTCAATATCTGTGGTGTTGAAACTGTAGTCTATATCCTGATTGAAACCGTACTCCGCTGCGAGTTTCTGCGAATCGCTCTCAGAGGCGTAGTCTGCGAACATCTCAATAGCCTCCTGTTGCTCCTCAGAGAGTTCCCCGACACTGTAGAGAGGGTTTTCGTGTTCATAGCCAAAGGGGATAAAGTCATAGGAAGTCTTCAGTGCGGAACTGTTCGTGAAGGACTGGTATTCCACAACTCCCGCCTGAAGTGAACCACTCTGCATTGCACTGACCATCTGGTCTGTGGTGTAGCACACAAACGGTATACCCTTTTGTAACTCACGGAATTTTTCAACAGATGAGTCACTCATAATGTCGGACGAATCGAAATATTGCAGTGAGTTCACAAGGAAGTTAAGACCTGTTGCGGAAGTGTACGGATAAGTATAGCCCATTTGGAGTTCGCCGTCAATAACGGAGTCTATTATAGTCTCAAAAGTCACCTCGCCGTGCTTTTCCTCTATGCTCTTCTCAACACTCTTGTCTATCGCTATTCCTGCAGAATTTTTTACAAGACTTTCGGAGACAGTTTTCAGCTTTGCACCCTGATTTACGGCGAGTTCCCCAAATAGCGAATTTGATGGACTGTAGCCCTGCGGAATGTAGACATTATTTGATATATAATCGGAAGACGCTCCCGACGGAATATTTCTTATGCTGACCGAAACACTCTTTCCGTCAGATAATTTCGCCCCCGATTTGTTGAACTTTTCGGCAATTTCGTTTATCCAACCGCTGTTTCCCTTGCCCGCCTTTTCGGAAGTCGCAAATATCTCAATGTTGACCTGTCCGTCTCCCGTGACGGTCAGAGGATATTTTGTCTCAATATTCGGCAGACTTAAAGCTGTGTTGTCGGCGTAGTCAACGGTACTCTGTATTTTCTGTGCCTCTGTGACCTTGATCTCCGACAGAACCTTTTCCATAATTTCGTCCGCTGTCATACCCGAGGACGAACCTCCCGAGTCCGAACCCGTCTTTTCAGGACCTGAATTTCCCTCATCGCCGTCACCCATAACTCCCGTTATCAGAATGACTGCCGCAATAACTCCCACTATTGCAATTATAAACGGAACTATATTTTTCATAAAATATCGCCTCTTTCGATTTTTTCACGGTAGTCTTTTATAGACTGTGTAAGTATCTGTAGTGATTCCACCTCCCCGTTTGTCGGGGAGTCGCTCGACATCTGTGAAGCCTCCACAATCAGATTTGTGTAATCGCTGAGTATCTTTTCATTGCTTGCGACTATCTGTTTCAGATACTCCCTGTGCTGTGTCACCGACTCCCCCTTGTCGGCGGACTGAATTATAGCCACCCTCTTCATGAACATGACCATATTTCCAAGCATTACAGACTCAACGTCCCCGTTCACAACGTCATACACACCGCCCTCAAAGCTGACAGTGCTGAGGGTTTGTGACTTTTTCTGAAATAACTCCCACTGCTGTATAATCTTCTCTGCCTCGTAACCACACTTGCTGTAGCTCTTCAAATCTTTCATGACCTCTATATAATCTTCGGGCTTATCGAGATTTTTGAAAGTGTTCTGGTCTATTATGTAGTCTTTTTCAAAGACACTCTTTCCCGAATCCGCCTTTTTTATAAAGATTATATTTCCTCCGCACAAAACAGCAAGAAGTGCGAGAATTATAATAATGCGGACGGGTTTCCCCGCCGAACTCCCCACGGCACGGAGCAGAAACGTACCAAGCAATATGGCAATGACGTTGAAAATTATCTGAACCCCGTATTTTTTCATTATATCAATCCCCCCTATATTTTTGAATATTATAACACAGTGTTCAAAAAAAGTCAAGTGATTTTTTATTATTTGGGAACTTGGTACATTTGGAACGTTGCTTGTGGGGGGCTACGCCCCCCACACCCCCCGTTAGAACGATAGGAGGCAGGGGGCTTTGCCCCCTGAACCCCCATTGGGGGCTCTGCCCCCAAACCCCCGTCGGGGGGAAGAATCCCCCCGAACCCCCATGATATTCTACTGTTTCGGTTTTGGAGATTTAGACGTTTTCTCCCGCTCCGTAATAGTCTCCTATTTCCATCATGGGCGGGGTTTTGGGGTGTCCCCATTTTCAAATTTTCGGCGGGGTCAAGGGGCAGAAACCCCCTGCCCCTTATCGTTTAACTAATATCGTTTAACTAAAAAAAGTTCCCCCAAAAACCATATATCAAGTATTTTTGTCCACTTCATGAAATTTTTTGAGATTGCCGATTTTTTCGTTCCTCTCGTCAAGCACTCTCTCCACGTCAGACCACTCAAGACCCTGATTTGCACAGAGTACCATCACATGATATAGCAAATCATTTATCTCGTTCATAAGTTCGTCATTGTCACCGTTTTTTGCGGCAATGACAGTCTCCGTTGCCTCCTCGCCGACTTTCTTGCAAATCTTGTCAACTCCCTTTTCAAACAGATAGCAGGTGTAGGAATTTTCCGCACTCGTGCCGTTTTCGTACTGCCTTTTTCTCTCCTTGATCACCTCAAAAATTTCCTCGTAAACTGTCATAAAATCATTCCTCCGTATTATAAATTTCTTCAAAGAAACAGCTGTAACTGCCCGTGTGACAGGCGTTTCCCGTCTGCTCAACGTTCACCAAAAGCGTGTCGGAATCGCAGTCGCCGTATATTGAGACCACTTTCTGAACGTGTCCCGAAGTAGCTCCCTTATTCCACAGCTCCTGCCGTGACCTGCTCCAAAACCACGTATAACCTGTTTCGAGAGTCTTTTTCAGGCTCTCCCTGTTCATGTACGCAAGCATCAGGACAGTTTTTGTGTTCACCTCGTAGCATATAGCCGGGATAAGTTCCGACTTCACAAAGAATCTGTCCAGTTTGTTCATGTCAATTTTAATCATATTTTTTAACTCCTGTTCACGTCCACAGAGAAGTTATGAACATAGGCGTTGAGACCTCCGACTTCCCGAAACCACAGTGTTCATAAAATCCCGTCTGACTGTTGTACGATATAACTACTATCCTCAGATAGTCTTTATATATTTTCTTGACCCTCTCTATCATCTCACGCCCGATACTCTTTCCCTGATAATCGGGTCTTACAAGAACATAGTGTATATAGGCGTTCATTATGCCGTCATCCATAGCACACACCATTCCGACAAGTTTTTCGCCGTCCCATGCGGAAATTACAGTCCCGAAATTTTTCATTGCCGTCACAAGTCTGTCGGGGTAGTGTCCCGACGACCACTCCACCGACAGAAACAGTTCCTCAAGCTGTTCAGCTGTGAAATCGTGCGTGTCGCTGTATACTATGTCCATTTTATCACCAACCTTTTTTATATTGACTTTTTGTCAAATTTCTGTCAGTCCTTGACGTTTTTGTTTTTGTTTTCATCTTCAAATTTTTTCAGTCTGTCCTCTATATACGGAATTATTGCAAACAATATAACAGCCGTCAGGAGATTGACCGCCACGGAAGTCCAGAAAGCCGTATTTTCCCCCGAAATTATGTACGCCAAAAATACTGCACATATTGAAACAAACGCCGAGACAATTCCTCCGTAAAAAAGTATTTTTCCGCAGAGTTCATTTGCAAATATCCAATTTTCACGGCTTTTCATTGAGCGTGATGTCCTGTAGCCGAATACGCTGTTTATATCACAGTCCGCATTTTTGTACAGTATCTTTCCGCAAATTATCACAATAAGCGGTGTCAGAACCGCAAACACGCCCGATAGCGACAGCATTATTTATCACCAACCCATATATGCTATAAATTTGCTGACAATTTCCCATAGACCCGACCAGATGAACAAAAAGCCCGAAAATGAAATAACAATTATTGCAAATTCAGTAAACAATTTGCGGAGTTTTTTCTCCTCATCTGTAAGCAAAATCACATCAAAACAAAAAACAGTCATACAGATAACAAGCGAAATTATCCCGGCAATAATGCAGAATGGGTGAGCGTATGGGTGTTCAGAAATTTTATAATCCAAATCAAGAAAAATATTTGCAAAGCATAAAAGTCCCAAACTTCCAAAGATCCCATACATAGCAGGATAAATTTTTCGGATAAGTTTTTTTCATTTAACTCACCTCATTCGGATATTTTTATTTCTGCAATATTGTTTTACTTCCTGAATGGTGAGTTCCCCGAAGTGGAAAAGCGATGCGGCAAGTGCGGCAGTAGCCCCCGTTTTTTCAAAGACTTCCGCAAAATCGTCTATTTTTCCTGCTCCACCGCTTGCAATTACAGGTATACTGCAATTGTCACAGACCGCTTTCAACATGGGAATGTCAAAGCCCTCCTTTGTGCCGTCCGCATCAATGGAGTTCAGACATATCTCCCCAGCACCGAGTTTTTCTATGGTGTGAACCCAATCTATCAAATCAAGTTTCATGTCCACACGTCCGCCGTTTATATAGACAGTCCACTTGTTTTCGGCGATTTTTTTAGCGTCTATCCCGACACATATGCACTGACTGCCGAATATATCAGCACCCTGTTTTATCAGTTCGGGATTTTTCACAGCCTGCGAATTTACGGAAACTTTGTCCGCTCCTGCTCTTAAAGTCTCCCTTATATCGTCAACTGTTTTAACTCCTCCCCCGACTGTGAGCGGTACGAAAACTCTCTTTGCCGTCTCCCTAACGACATCGAGGAATACTCCCCTGCCCTCAAAAGATGCGGTTATGTCGTAAAAAACTATCTCGTCCGCACCTGCCTTTGAATACCTCTCCGCATATGCAACGGGGTCTCCCACATCACGCACGCCCTCAAATTTCACGCCTTTTACAACTTTTCCGTCCCTCACGTCAAGGCACGGAATTATTCTTTTTGCAAGCATTTTTTCAGTCCTCCTTTTTATAAATCAGAATTTACAGCTTCATATTCCCGGAAAATGTGTTGACTCACAAAAATCCGTAATTGCCTGATGGTCTTCAGCATCATCATAGGCGTGTTCCTTTTCATATTCTATATCACAAATAAACATCCCGATACTGTCACTATCAAACCAACCACTTTCTTTATCAGCCTCATATAGCCCTTCTACGCCAAACTTTTCAATAAGATAATCCCAACCATTTTTAGAAATCATAGCCTCCATGATTTGACAATAATCAAATATACCCACAACATCATCAAGCGTTTTTATATCTTCTTCTGTATAAACAGTTCCATTCGGAAGAGGATAAATTCTATATGCTATTTCCATATTATACCTCCTGATAAATTCCGATTTATCCTGTTATATTGACATTTGGGCAAGTATTTTTTTCAGTCCTCCTTTTTATAAATTTATAAATCAGAATTTACGAAACATAACAATTGCCATCAACACACCTATGACAACCGAGGGAATAAGAGTTATGTACCCCAATATCCTGAGAACAATTCCTGCTTTTTTATGTTCTGTCTTGTTGTACAGGACTGTTCCGAAAATAATGGGAGCTATTCCGATAGTCAAAATTATTACAACTGCGATAAACAGTACAAACAATAACCCGATAAAAGCCATACTCTCAACCTCTGAATTTCGATTTACCACTGCAAGATTTTTGCTTTGAATGGTCTGTCAGAATCATACATCATCTGCACCTCGCTCCCAACCGTGGGAACGGGGTTTCCGGCGTTAATCCATTTTCTTTTTGTATACGTTTTTCCATTTACAGTGTATTCAATCTTTATGATATAGGGGAAATCAGCACCGTCCAGTGCGTGCATTCTCACGGGTTTTCTGTTTACCTTTATCCACCACTGTTTTGTTACAGCAATAACAGTTCCTGTTGTCTGCTTATCCATAAATATCCCCCTTTTCCCCAATAATTAAAGCAAATACCGGTTTATCTTATTCACGTTCTTTCGGCGTATTCAATGGCCTCACGCAAATCAAGAGTACCCTTGTAAATAGACTTACCGCATATAGTACCGTATAAGCCCATTTCCTTACAGGCGACAATATCAGCCATTGTGTGGACTCCACCGCTTGCGACTATATCAGCACGCCCTTTTGTAGCGTCCGCAAGAGCCTTTAACTGCTCCGTATTCACGCCCGAAAGAGTACCGTCCTTTGAAATATCCGTAAAGATAAAATATTTAACTCCCACAGAAATCATCTTTTCGGCGAGTTCTATATAGTTCACATCGGAAGATTCAAGCCAGCCCTCCGTTGCGACCATGCCGTTTACTGCATCAATACCAACAACAATTTTTTCACTGCCAAATTTTTCCACAGCATTGCTTACAAGTTTCGGGTTTTTGAGTGCCACGGAACCGAGAATTACCCTTGTAATGCCCATGTTCAGGTACTCCCGTATAGTATCAAGACTTCTGATACCCCCGCCGAGTTCCACTTTCAGATTGGTCTTTTCGGCAACGTCCGTGTAAATTTTTGTGTTCACAGGTCTGCCCTCTTTCGCACCGTCCAAGTCAACCATGTGAATCCATGTCGCACCCGCTTTTTCAAAACTCTCCGCTGTTTCAAGATAATCGCCTGCGACTTTTTCGACTGTCGAAAAATCTCCCCTGAAAAGGCGTACACAATTGCCGTCTTTAATATCAATAGCAGGTAAAATTATCATATAAGACCTCCGAAATTTCTGAGTATATTCAGCCCCGTCTCACCGCTTTTTTCGGGGTGGAACTGTGAGCCGTATACATATTTTCCGTCATAGACAAGTGCGGGGACACGTCCGCCGTACTCACAGTACGCCGAAATATTTTTGTCATCGCACTGTGCCTTGTAGGAGTGTACAAAATATACATACTCCTCATCACCAAGCCCCGCCATAAGCGGACAGTCATTCAGCTTTTCAAGTTTATTCCAGCCCATGTGCGGAATTATCAGGTCGGGAGCGTCTATTTTCACGACTTCACCCTCTATAAGTCCGAGACCGTTGCACTCCTCAAATTCGTAACCCTTGCTGAATATCACCTGCATTCCCAGACATATCCCCAAAAACGGCTTTTTTTTCGACTCCTCTCTTATCACTCCCACAAGCCCCGAATTTTCAAGTTTTTTCATTGCCCACGGAAACGCTCCCACTCCCGGGAGTATCACCGCATCGGCATCTCTCACGGACTTTTCGTCCGAGACAAGACGATTTTCAAGCCCAAGATAGTCAAGGGCGTTCTTGACACTGAAAATATTTCCCGCACCATAATCTATTACAGCTATCATAATTATCACTTCCCAATGTGATTTTTTTATTTTTATTTTTTATTTTATATTTATATTTATTTAATTATTTCTTATAAAGTCAGACACAAACTTTCTCAGTTCCGTCAGAGGGTGTCCGTGGAACATCTCGTCAAACTCCCTCCACTCCGACACATTCATCAGAAAACCCCTGTCAAAATCGTGGTCATAGGGGTCACAGAACCAGCCCTCCATGTCAGGCTTCACGGCGTTCAGCTTCCTCAAAAGTCTGTAGACCGTGTCGTCTCTCGCACCCGTCACGCCTTTTTCGTCAAAAGAACCGCTTATGCAGAAAACTCCCTCAGCAGTCTCAATGTTGAAATTCAGATTATATTGCACTCCGTTCTGAATTTTCGTCTTGACTATGCTGTATATGTACCTCTTTCCCGAACCCGTCTTTCCCTTGTCGACTTCTACAATGCCCTGCTCATCGGAGAGACAGCTGCGTATGCCGTTTATGAAGTTCTGTGTGTCGTCAAATTGTATTGCACTCTCCGTCTTGCTCGGGAAAAACAGCACAAAACACGCCATTGTAGTCAGCTCTTTTACATAAGCCTCCGACTCCTCGGGATCATCAGGCATTGAGTTCACCTTTGAATAGCCGTCTTCAATGTTAAAAATATTATTTTTTATCTTTATCTCCATAGAATATCAAACTCCTCAAAAATTTACAGGCTTTATGTCAGATCACGCCCTTTGATGACAGGAAACTTCCGTCAGTGTTCTTTGAAACAGCCTTTTTCAGTGCGTGTGCGACTGATTTGTAAACCGCTTCTGCCTTGTGGTGGTCGTTTGAACCGTAGAGAAGATTTATGTGCAGAGTTATCCCTGCATTGAACGCAAAAGCCCTGAAAAACTCCTCCGTCATGCACAAGTCGTACTGACCGCAGGACTGGTTCTTAAACTCACAGTTGAACACCAGAAAAGCCCTGTTTGATATGTCGAGACTGCACATTGCAAGTGATTCGTCCATCGGAATATATGCAGTGCCGTAACGCTCTATTCCCGATTTGCTCCCCAGAGCCTTGCTGAGAGCCTGTCCGAGAGTTATCCCGACATCTTCAACAGTGTGGTGACAGTCAACTTCAATGTCTCCCTTCGCCCTGACTATCATATTTATTCCGCTGTGTACCGCAAAAGCTGTGAGCATATGGTCAAAAAAGCCTATCCCCGTTGAGATTTCGGTCTCAAACTCCGACTTGCCGTCAAGCTGTATTCTCACATAAATATCCGTCTCTTTGGTTTTTCGTGCAATTTCAGCAGTCCTCACAAATTCCATATAAAAAACTCCTCAAAGTATTTCTTTAAGTGCCTTGAAAAGCACGTCCATCTGTTCAGCCGTTCCGACTGTTATTCTTAGATAGTCCCTGATTACAGGCTTGTCCCAGTACCTCACGAATATCTTCTTTTCCCTCAGCTTCTCAAAGACTTCCCCTGCTGACTTTCCATTCGGACTTGCAAACAGAAAATTGCTTTTAGAATCGATCATTCCGAAACCGAGTTCAGATAATTTCTTTTTGGAATACTCCCTTGTATCGACTATCTTATTGACAGTCTTTGAAAAATACTCCCCATCTTTGAGAGCTTCCGCACCGCATAGCTGTGAGAGAGTGTTCATTGTGTAGGAGTTTATCGAAAACTTCACATCGTTCATATATTTAATCAGCTTTTCACTTCCCATTGCAAAGCCTATTCTCACTCCCGCCATAGAACGTGATTTTGAAAAAGTCTGCACGACAAGAAGATTGTCATATTTTTTTATCAAAGGCAGACAGCTCGCCCCGTCACCTGCAAAATCAATGTACGCTTCGTCTACTATCACGACAGAATCGGGGTTGTTTTTCACTATGTACTCCACCATCTCGACACTCTCCAAAACTCCCGTGGGGGCGTTCGGGTTCGGGAAAACAATTCCACCGTTTTCAGTTATATAATCATCGGGATTTATCCTGAAATCACTGTCAAGGGGTACAGTCCTGTATGGTATCCTGTACACGTCTGCCCACACATCATAGAACGAATACGTTATATCGGGAAACAGGACTGCTTTTTCGGAGTTGAAAAAAGTCAGAAAAGCCATTGACAGCACGTCATCAGAACCCACTCCGACAAAAATTTTATCACGACTTACTCCGTATGTCTCCGCTATCGCATTAACAAGGATACCTGCGTCGGGCTGAGGATAGAGACGCATTTCCGATATGTCAAAATTTTCAAGAATTTTCTTTACTCTCTCACACGGCGGATAAGGGTTCTCGTTCGTGTTCAGCTTCACAACGTTGATGTCTTTGGGCTGTTCTCCTGGGGTGTACGGGACTACCCTCCGCACACCTCTCTCCCAGTTGTTAATATTCATCTCTAATTCACCTGCCGTATTATTCTCCGAAACGCACTTTTATTGCATTTGCGTGAGCTGTAAGCCCCTCACGCTCCGCAATCAGGACTATATCGTCCTTTGCAGTCTCAAGAGCCTGTTTTGTGTAGTAAGTGTAACTCATTCGCTTTGTGAAACTCGCAACGCCAAGCGGTGAAAAAAATCTCGCTGTACCACTTGTCGGGAGGACGTGATTGGGTCCCGCAAAGTAGTCCCCAAGCGGTTCAGAGGCGTAATTCCCAAAGAACACTGAACCCGCATTTTTTATACTTCCAAGAAGTTCAAGCGGATTTTCCATCAGGACTTCAAGGTGTTCGGGAGCTATCTCGTTCGCAAATTCCACGCACTTCTCACGGCTTTCGGCTATTATCACCGCACCGTAATTTTCAAGAGACTTCTCTATAATCTCTCTTCTTGATAAATACTCCTTTTGCCTGTCTATCTCCGCAACAGTTTTTTCGGCAAGGTTTTCACTCGTTGTTATCAGAATAGACGACGCAAGGACATCGTGTTCAGCCTGTGACATCAGATCCGCTGCCACAAATTCAGGCTTTGCGGAGTCGTCCGCTATTACAAGAATTTCGCTCGGTCCTGCAATCATGTCTATGTCAACAGTTCCATAGAGCAATTTTTTTGCGGTCGCAACGAAAATATTTCCAGGTCCGACTATTTTATCGCACTTCGGTATACTCTCCGTGCCGTACGCAAGACCTGCGACAGCCTGTGCACCTCCCGCAAGAAAAATTCTGTCCACTCCGCATATAGCCGCCGCAACGAGTATATCCTTGTTGGGTGTACCGTCTTTCAGGGGCGGTGTCACCATTATTATCTCTTTAACTCCTGCTATTTTAGCGGGAATTGCGTTCATCAGCACGCTTGACGGGTACGCTGCCGTACCGCCGGGTACATAAAGTCCCACACGCTCCAGACCTCTGACGACCTGTCCCAGAATTACTCCGTTCTCTTTGGGTGCTATAAAACCCTGCTCCTTCTGCCTGTTGTGGAAGTCCGCAATATTCTCCTGTGCGTTGAGGAGTGCCGTCACAAAATCGGTGTCCGCCTCCGTGAGAGCGTCATTTATCACTTCACGGGGGACTTCATAGTATTCGGGCAGTTTCCCGTCAAATTTCTCCGTGTACTCCTTTATCGCCCTGTCACCGTTATTTCTGACATTCTCGATAATATCGGAAACTATCTCCGTGACTTTTTTATCTGTCTCCCCGGCACGCTTTTTCAGTTCCGCAAGAAAATTTTTCTCGTCCGTGCCGTTTGCAAAAATTTTTTTCATTACAAAATTTCCTTTCCGAAAATTTTAATTTATATTACTTTCTATAAGTTTGACAAGTCTCTCTATTTCAGCCTGACGCATTTTCAGGCTCACCGTGTTCACTATAAGCCTTGCAGAGATGTCCGCAACGTTCTCTATGACTTCAAGACCGTTTTCCCTCAAAGTCGTACCCGTCTCCACAATGTCAACTATACCGTCCGCAAGACCGAGAAGCGGTGCGAGTTCGACAGAACCCTCTATCTTGATAATTTCGGTGTCCATGCCCTTTTTTTCAAAAAAACTCCTTGCAACATTCGGGTACTTCGTGGCAATGGTCTTTATGCCGTAACCGCTGTAAAAATCGTTTCCCTTTTTGGTTGCAAGTGCAAATTTACACCTGCCGAAACCCAAGTCAACAAGTTCAAAAAACTTGCCCTTCATCTCCATTATAGTGTCCTTGCCGACAACTCCCATATCGCACACACCGTGTTCAACGTAAGTTATAACGTCATTTGCCTTTGCAAGCACCGCTTCAAGATTTCCATCGGGTACGGGCAGTATAAGTCTCCTGCCCTTTTCCCTGACAGCTGTGCAGTCAAAGCCTATTTTTTCCAGAAGATCAACCGTATCCTTTTCAAGTCTGCCCTTAGTAAGTGCTATTCTCACAGGTCTGTTCATTTTACATCTCCTCTCCTGCTATTACGATTCTCGCTATTTTTCTCTCCCTTGCGTACTCCCTCACGGAGTCTATGTCGCCCGAAAGAGCCGTCTCGACAACAAGCCCCTGTTCTCTGAGTTCCTGTGCCTTTCTGAAAGCGTCAGCTTCAAAGCCCTCTCTTGCAAAGACTATCGCATCAATGCGTGGGAGTGCGGGAAGTATGCCGTTTTTCTCTATAACTTTGGAAATTGCGTCTATATTGACCGCAAAGCCGACTGCGGGAACGTCATAGCCAAATTCCGCTATGAGACCGTCATAGCGACCACCCGACACAACTTCATCGCCGTGTCCCTCCAGATAGCCCTTGAAAACAATTCCCGTATAGTAGTCCGTCTTGTTGACTATTCCCAGATCTACGGAGATATTTCCGCCCTCTCCGCAAAATTCGGAGGCGACAGAGTAGATCTCCCTCATGTAACTCAGAATACGTCTTATATTCAGACTGTCATCGGGGATAAGTTCCTCCGCCCTGTCAAAGACCTCCTCACCGCCAAAGAGTGCGGGAAGTCTCTTAAGAGCATCTGTCACGGGAGTTCTGCCGAAAGTGTCCAGATAGTCGTTGAGTGCGGGGAAGTCCTTGTTCTCTATAAGACGGCGTATTTTCTCCCTCTCACGCCTTGAAACGTCCAGACGGCTCACAAGTTCCTTGAAAATTCCGATGTGACCGAGTTCAATTGAAAACTCCATATCAAGAGATTTCAGTGACTCCACCGCTGTTGAGATAACTTCAAGGTCTGCCATTTCGGAGTCGGAACCGACAAGTTCTATTCCCGCCTGCATTATTTCGTCACTCCTGCCTTTGAGCAGAGGTCCCGTCCTGTAGACGTTCTGTCTGTAGTAAAGTCTCAGCGGAAGCACCGCATCTCTCAGCCTTGTTGCGATAACTCTCGCTATAGGCATGGTGGAATCAGGTCTTATGACTATCAGTCTGCCCTTTGTGTCGGTCAGCTTGTAGAGATTTTCCTGCGGAAAATACCTCGAATTGAGACTGAAAACGTCGTAAAATTCAAGTCCCGAAGTTATCATCTCCGTGTAGCCCCTGCCCGAAAATATCCCCGTCAGGACGTTCTCCACACCTCTTCTTATTATGCACTCCTCAAAGAGCAAATCTCTCGTGCCCTCGGGAGTTATAAGGTCATAGTTTTTCATAATGCTCCTCCTCTCGCAAATTATGAACGTGTGAGTAATCATATTAAATCGGATTAAATTAAATTAAATTAAATTATCTTATAACAAGCAACCACCCGTCAGCCCTGTTTTACTTTAGTCTGCTAACATGATAATATGATAACATAATAATACATTAAAGTCAAGAGGTTTCAATCAGAAAAACGACAGCTGTGCAGATTCGGACAAATCACCAAAAGCTCCCGCATTTCTGAGTGCCTCCATTGTGGGTTTTGTCACTCCGCTTACCATCTGAAATTCCTCTATCGATATGAAATCGTTGTTGCGGACTGCGTCATAGACCATTTTTGATGCACTCTCCCCTACCCCGTTCATTGCAGAAAAAGGTATTCTGAGTTTGCCGTCCTCTATGAGGTACTCCGTGGCGTGGGACTTGAATATGTTGACGGGCAGAAACTCAAAGCCCCTTGACATCATCTCATTCACTATCAACAGTATTCCGTACAAATCGTTCTCTTTCTTGCTTCTCTCATTTCCAAGAGTGTTCAGCTCTTGAATCCTCTTCCTGACAGCCTCTTTTCCCGCAACGGCAAGTTCCGCATCAAAAGTCTCCCCTCGCACCGAAAAATATACGGCATAGTACTCAAGAGGTCTGTTCAGCTTGAACCAACCCAGTTTCATTGCCGCTATTACATATGCGGCGGCGTGTGCTTTCGGGAACATATATTTTATTTTCTTACAACTCTCTATATACCACTCGGGTACATCGTGTTCCCTCAGCATTTCTATTATTTCGGGTGTGAACTGCTTTGAAGCCTTTCCCTTTCTCGTCCACTCCATTATCTGGAAAGCCATTTTCGGTTCAACGCCTTTGTACAGCAGATAAGTCATTATGCTGTCTCTCGTTCCTATCACGTCTGAAATTGTGCAGATTTTCTGTGCAATCAAGTCCTTTGCATTTCCGACCCACACGTCCGTACCGTGAGACAGTCCCGAAACTTGCAGAAAATCACTGAATTTGGACGGCTTTGCGTCAAGAAGCATCTGTATTGTGAAATTTGTACCCATCTCGGGAATACCGAGACTTCCCGTCTTGCAAAATATATCCTCGGGAGTAACTCCCATTACGGAACAGTCCGTACACATTTTTATTACATCGGGGTCAGCTGCGGGAACGTCCTTTATATTTATTCCCGTCAAATCTTCAAGGTGCTTATATAAAGTCGGGACATCGTGTCCGAGTTCGTCGAGTTTTAGAATGGTGTCGTGCATGGAGTTAAAATCAAAATGCGTCGTTATGACTTCCGAATCGTCCGCATCGGCAGGGTGCTGTACAGGCGTGAAGTCGTAAACTTCATACCCCGACGGCACTACCACCATTCCCCCCGGGTGCTGTCCCGTGGTCCTCTTTATTCCCGTGCAACCCATCGCAAGACGGCTGAGTTCCGCACTGTTCGGCATGGACAAATTGTTTTCCTCAAAATATTTTTTGACATATCCGTATGCAGTCTTTTCCGCTATAGCCGAAATAGTTCCCGCCTTGAAAACGTTGTCCTTTCCGAAAAGCTGTTCGGTGTACCTGTGTGCAAAGACGTGATATTCCCCCGAAAAATTCAGGTCTATATCGGGTTCTTTGTCACCGTCAAATCCCAAAAAGGTCTCAAACGGAATGTCGTGTCCCTCTCTCGTCAGATTGCTTCCGCACTCGGGACACTCGGCAGGCGGCAGGTCAAATCCCGAACCGTATGAGCCGTCCGTGAAAAATTTGCTGTACTTGCACTTCGGACAGACATAGTGTGGCGGGAGCGGGTTCACCTCCGAAATTCCCGCCATTGATGCCACAAAAGACGAACCTACAGAACCTCTCGAACCGACCAGATAGCCGTGTTCCTCGGAATTTTTCACAAGTTTGTGTGCTATCATGTACAAAACCGCAAAGCCGTGCTTTATAATGGAGCTTAACTCCCTTTCAAGCCTTGCCCCGACTATCTCCGGTACAGGGTCCCCGTAAATCTCTCTGACTCTCCTCTGCGTTATCTCCCTCAACTCCTCCTCGGCACCGTCTATATTCGGAGTGAACGTTCCCTTCGGAATGGGTCTTACTCTCTCAATCATGTCCGCAATCAGATTTGTGTTGTCGATAACTACCTCTCTCGCCTTTTCCTCACCAAGATAGGAAAACTCCCCAAGCATTTCGTCTGTAGTCCTAAGATAGAGCATAGCCTGATTTTCAGCGTCCCTGAAGCCCATTGATGAGAGTATTATCTTTCTGTAAAAAGAGTCCCTCTTGTCAAGAAAATGAACGTCACAGGTCGCACAGACGGGTATATTGAGTTTCTCACCAAGCTGTACTATATATTTATTTATATTTTCAAGTTCTTCGGAACTTTTTGCAGTCCCGTCCCTCAACATAAACTCGTTGTTGCCTATGGGCTGTATCTCAAGATAGTCATAGTACCCTGCTATCTTCTCAATGTAACTCTCGGGCTTTTTGTCGATTATAGCCCTGAAAAGTTCCCCCGCTTCACACGCACTTCCGAATATAAGACCCTCTCTGTATTTATCAAGTACAGACTTAGGCATCAGGGGCTTTTTGTAGAAGTAGTCAAGGTTGCTGAGCGACACAAGCTTGTACAGATTTTTCATTCCCGCCTGATTTCTGACAAGTATTATCTGGTGGTAGCTGTGCAGTTTCTTAATATCTATCTCCGAAACAAGTTCGTTAAGCTGATTAAGTTCCTCAAAACCACGCTCCCTCATCAGCTTGTTTATGACTTCAATATATATTTTCGACAGCATAACTGCATCGTCTGTAGCCCTGTGGTGGTCAAATTTTCCGAGTTTCAGATTTTTTGCAACGTCATTCAGCCTGTAGCGTTTCATCTGCGGGAGTGCCCCCTGACAGAGTATAAGGGTGTCAATGTAATTATACTTGAAATCTATGCCGTTTCTCCGACAGGCTTCATTTATGAACGTCGTGTCAAAATCCGCATTGTGGGCACAAAGCACGGGATTTTCTCCGCAAAATTCCATAAAATCCCTGATAGCCTCTGCCTCTTCGGGAGCGTCCTTGACATCATAGTCGCTTATTCCCGTGAGTTCCGTTATCTTCTCGGGAATGTGTATTTTCGGATTGACTTTCGTGCTGAACGTGTCAACCGTCTGCAAGCCCTTTAGCTTGACAGCTCCTATCTCCGTTAGTCTGTCCTCTGAGAAATTCAGTCCCGTAGTCTCAACGTCAAAAATTATTACTTCATCATAGAAACTTCTGTCGTCGGGATTTTTCAGAATCATCTCCCTGTCAACGTCGTTCACTATATAAGCCTCACAGCCGTATATTATTTTCAGGTCTTTCGGGGCGTTGTACATACAGTCGGGAAAAGCCTGCACACAGCCGTGGTCTGTTATCGCAAGGGCGGGGTGTCCCCAGTAAGATGCTCTGTTCATCAGTTTTTCCGCACTCGTTATTCCGTCCATTGCGGACATATTTGTGTGACAGTGCAATTCAACTCTCTTTTTCTGTGCGGTATCTTTTCTTATGAGTCTCTTTGTCTTTATGACGGAATTTGCCACAACGGTTATGTCACGGGAAAATTTGTCGTAGTCTATTTTTCCGCTTATCAGTATCGCATCGCCTTTGCCTATCTCCTCAACAGCTCTCAAATCCCTCTTGTCGTTTCTCTTTGCAAATATTTTGACTGTCACTGAGCTGCTGTAGTCGGTTATATTTATTGACGCAACTTTTATGTCTCCCTTGACCTCTTTGACTTCCATACTGAAAATATCGCCTACTACTATGACGTTCTGTCCGAGTTTGTCAAGAGCCTCCGCTATCGGCACGGGCTTTTCACGTATAGGCGAACCTCTCAGGAGTTCAGCGGATTCGGAGTCAAACTCCGTATCTATATGACTGATGTCGATATGTCTCTCAGTCTTTTCCTGCTCCACGCTATTTTTGACATTTTCTTTGATAACACTCTCGTTTTTGGGTTTCTCCGCTCTCTCCCGTACAGTTTCCCTCTCCGCCTTTTGGGAGACACTCTCGGCACACTCTTCCTCATTCCCGTCAAGCACAACTTCCGTCCCAACTCCGAATTGATTATATATAAGCTGTGAGAGTATATCGCAGAACCCTGCACCCGTCAGGATTTCCTTTCCACCGTGTGCAAGGTGGATATTAAAAACTCCGTCCGAAATAGTGACTTCCGAATCATCAAGAAAACCGTTTGTCAGGGAGAGTTCCCTCTTCATCTGCTTTATCAGCATACCGTAAACGTCCAGACTAAAAAAGCGTGAGGGATAGCGACACTTCAGTTTTACGCACTCGATTTTCAGCAACTGTTCAACATTTTTCTCAAACAAAACAGTGTCCTCGTGCGGAATAACTCTGTTCTCTGACAGGACGTAAAAGCACATCTTTCTCAAGTCCTCCGAATGCGACAGCTTAAACAGTTCCGCACCACACAGAGACGGCGGTATATGCACGTCATATCCCGAGAAAAATTCGGACAGCGTCGCCCTCCCCGAGACATCATTGCCCATGCCATTGTTAAAGTTCATATAGTCACAGCCTTTCGATTTCCTTCAAAAGTCTCTCCGTTATCTCTTCCTCACTGATTTTTTCCGTAGAGCCGTCCTTTCTGAATATGACCGCACAGCCCTCTCCGCCTGCAACACCTATGTCAGCCTCTCTCGCCTCTCCCGGACCGTTCACTATACAGCCCATAACTGCTACCGTTATATTCTTTTTGCAGTTTCTTAAAGCGTTCTCGACTTTTTCGGCAGTACCAATTAAATCTATTCCCGTCCTTCCGCAAGTCGGACAGGAGACTATTTTCACGCCCTCTCTCTTTCCTATTGATTTGAGTATGTCAATTCCTGCGTAAATCTCCCTCACAGGGTCTGCCGTCAGGGAAACTCTTATGGTCTCACCTATGCCGTCACAGAGGAGTGAACCTATCCCCATTGACGACTTTATAAGCCCCATTCGCTCCGTCCCCGCTTCGGTAACTCCCAAATGCAGAGGGTAGTCGCATTTCTCCGCAACAAGCCTGTACGCACTTATCATTTTTCTAACATCGGACGATTTTATAGATATGACTATGTCATTAAAATCAAATCTCTCCAGAAGTGCAACGTGTCCGAGTGCACTCTCAACAAGTGCTTCGGGAGTGGGTGAGCCGTACTTTGCAAGAATTTCCTTTTCAAGAGAACCCGAATTTACTCCTATCCTTATCGGAATGCCCTTGCTCCTGCACTTGTCCGCAACAGCTTTTACCCTGTCCATATCACCTATATTCCCGGGATTTATGCGTATCTTGTCCACTCCCGCTTCCGCACACTCCAAAGCTATTTTATAGTCAAAGTGAATGTCCGCAACCACGGGTATCTTCACGGCTTTTTTGAGTTCATATATCAATTTTACGGACTCCAGATTCGGTACGGCAGTCCTTATTATCTCACAGCCTGCCTTTTCAAGTTCAACAGCCTGTCTGACGTTCCCCTCCACATCTCTCCAGTTCACGTTCAGCATAGACTGTACATATATGTGACTTCCGTCAAGTACGCAATTTCCCACTTTAACAGGTCTGACTTTTCTTATCATAACAAAAAACTCCTAAAGACTTATTTTCATTCCGTCACATGATATGACGGTATTTTCAAATATATTTTTTAACTCTTCTTCATATATTTCGGGACTTTTTTCGGCGGGAGAATAGTGTGTCAGCCAAAGTCTCTCCGAACCCGATTTCACGGCAATTTCACAAGCGTCCTGCATCAGCATATGCCCCTTTTCGTTCATGGACTTCTTTTTCTCCCTGTCGCCGTACATTCCCTCGCACACAAGCAAGTCCGAATTTTTTACAAATCCCACTATTTCCTCAATGGGCAGAGTGTCCGTCACATAGCTGATTTTCAGAGACTTCCGCTTTTCGGCTGTTACGTCTTCCTGATTTATAACTCTTCCGTCATCAAGCGTGACGCTCTCCCCCGAATGAAGTCTTTTCCAAAACTCCACAGGCACGCCGAGTTCCTTTGCCTTTTCGGGAGCGAAAACAGGTTTTTTGTCCAGTACAAGGGAGTACCCCAGACACGGCACACTGTGTTTCAGCGGAACGGCGTTCACGGTCAGCAAGGGGTCAATATCGGTCAACTTCACACTGCTCCCGCTGTCCTCCGGGAGACCGTGCAACCAGACGTCAAACGGCAGTCCACCACACGCATACAGCAGACTTTTTATCGTAAAACCCGCCTTTTCGGGAAAATATATATCTATTTTCTCCCTGTCCGAGGCGTTCCCCAGAGACAACAGCAACCCCGGCAACCCCGTTATGTGGTCGGCGTGGGCGTGAGTTATAAATATCGCTTCGATACGGCTCATCTTCAGACCGTGTTTCCCGAACGCCACCTGCATACCCTCTCCGCAGTCTATCAAAACCGCTTTGCCGTTGAACTCCGCATAAAGCCCCGTGAGAAACCTGTCTTTCAGGGGCATCATCCCCCCCGTACCGAGCAGACATATTTCGGGCATTCTATCATCTCCCTTTTCAGTAATTTAGATATTTAGACTTCTCTCTGTCCCCATGATAGTCTCCTGTTTCTATTTTGGGGGTCTGGGAGGATACTTCCCCCCCAGACCCCTCATGATTATTTCCACAGGGGAAACAAGAAAAAATTTAAGACAGGGAATGTCCCCCAAAACCCCATAATAGAAACTAAAATTTTTACTTTGTTATAAGTCTCACTATATCGTTGTAAGTCGCAAAAACCATTACTCCGAAAAGCAATATCATTCCCGCAAGGTGTACATACCCCTCGTGTTCGGGCTTGACAGGTTTACGCCTTACAAGCTCTATCAGGCAGAACAGAAGCCGTCCGCCGTCAAGTGCAGGCAGGGGCAGGAGATTGAAAATGCCTATGTTTATAGTTATCAGTGCAGTCATATAGACTATATTGAAAACAGCGTCCCCCGTACTCTCGCTCTGTTCGGTGGACTCGCTTATCGCACTCACAACACCGACAGGTCCTGAAACTTCGTCCTTGTCAAGTTTTCCCGTCACAAGCTGTTTCAGTGACATTCCGACTATATGCCCCATCGACATAAATATTCTGCGTGATTCGTTCATGACGGACAGAAAATTCCTCTCCTTTGTGACAAGTCCGAAATCTATAGTCCCTCCGCCCGATTCGGGTGCATCGTCACGGAAAACTACTTCGGGCAGAATTACCCTCTTCCCGTCACGCTTTACCTCCACTTCATGTTTATCAAGAGTAGTAGTCGCAAAGATGTAGTTCAGGTCGAGAATGCTGTATATACTCGTTCCGTCTATGGAAGTTATAACGTCACCGTGCCGCAAGCCCGTGTGGTAACTCTGTGCGTAGTAAGTCGGTGAACCGTCCTCGTTCCGCACTCCGCTGAAACCGCTTATCTCCGTAGTCGTTATCTGTCCGAGCATACACACCATGACAGTCACCATTATGAAACCCAGTACGAAATTCATAAAAGCTCCTGCCACAAGGACAATCATTCTCTTCCAGAGTTTCGCATTTCTGAAAGCCCTCTCGTCATCAGACTCTATATCCTCGTCCATTGCACAGAAACCGCCTATGGGGAGAAGTCTCAGCGAATAAACAGTCTCGCCCTTCTGCTTTTTGAGTATCTGCGGTCCCATGCCGACCGAAAATTCACTCACTTTTATATTGCTCAGTTTTGCACAGATAAAATGTCCGAACTCGTGAACTGTCACTATAACACCAAAAATAATTAACGCAATTATAATACCCATAGACATTTCCTTTCCGAATCTGATTTATATATCTCTCTATAATATATAAATATATATAATAAATATCTCTATACAAAAATTAAATTCTGTCTCTGACATACTCCCTTGCAACTCTGTCCGCTCTCTTAATGTCCTCGTAACAGGTTATCTCCGAAAATTCAAAATTTTCAAGCACCGACGAAACAATCTCCCCTATCTGTATAAATTTTATTTTGTCGCACAGAAAAGCCTTTACAGCTTCCTCGTTTGCGGAGTTCACAAGACACGGATAAACTCCGCCCGCCTCAATTGCAGTTATTGCAGTTTCAAGGCACTTGAAAGTCCCGAAATCGGGCTTTTCAAAAGTGAGTGTGCCGTAATCCGTAAGGGACAGTTCCCCGACAGGACACTCCACCCTCTCGGGGTAAAGAAGTGCGTACTGAATCGGTATCTTCATATCGGGTACGCCCATTTGTGCTATGACGGAGTTGTCCATATACTCAACCGCCGAGTGGACTACGCTCTGCCTGTGGACTACTATTTCTATCTGGTCAGGCTCTAAATCAAAAAGCCATTTAGCCTCTATAAATTCAAGTCCCTTGTTCATGAGAGTTGCGGAGTCTATAGTTATCTTACTGCCCATCTCCCAGTTGGGGTGGTGGAGTGCCTGCTGCTTTGTTACTTGTTTTAACTCTTCATAAGTCTTCCCGAAAAAAGGTCCTCCCGAAGCCGTCAGTATTATCTTTTTCAGCTGTTCACGCCTGTTGCCCTGCAAGCACTGGAATATTGCGGAGTGTTCGCTGTCCACGGGGTATATCTTCACGCCCTTTTCCCTTGCAAGTTTCATTACAAGTTCACCGCCTGCAACAAGTGTCTCCTTGTTGGCAAGTGCAACGTCTTTTCCTGCTCCTATCGCCGTGAGAGTGGGGAGAAGTCCCACCATTCCCACCACAGAATTTAGTACAATTTCATTCTCGTCAAGACCTGCTATCTCGCAAAGCCCCTCCTCTCCGCAAAGGACTTTTACCCCCGTGTCGGCAAGATTTTTTTTCAGAAGTTTATATTTTTCAGGATTTCCTATGCAGACGTACTTCACACCGAATTTTCTCGCCTGTTTTTCAAGAAGTCCGATATTCTCGTTTGCGGTAAGTCCTATAACACTGAAACCGTGCTTTTCGCATATCTCCAGCGACTGAGTTCCTATCGAACCCGTTGAGCCGAGTATTGAAATTTTCTTTCCCTCTCCTGTGTTCATGATTTTATCACCTGTAACTACCCCCTGAATAAAAATTGAGGGCTTCGCCCTTTCCCACAGAAAATTTTTTTACAAAAAACCTCTGCGACTATGGGGCGAAGCCCCTCGGCATAAATGCCTTGAGTTTACAAATCTACTTGTCAGAAATTGTCCATAATACTTGACAAATCAAATATGCCCGTCAGCCGGATAAAGCCGTAAAAAGTCGGCATAACAAATAATACGCTGTCGAACCTGTCCATCATTCCGCCGTGTCCGGGCATAATTTTTCCGTAGTCTTTTATACCTGTCTCTCTCTTTATCATTGACGCTGTCAGGTCTCCGAGAGTTCCCACAACTCCGCAGACCGCCCCCGCAAGTGCTATTATAAGATAACCTGTAAAGTGCATCTCTATCCAATAAGAACCTGTATAAAAAAATTTTGAATAAAAGAACATTATCCCCACAAAAACAATTGCATCGGTCACTATTCCGCCTATGAAACCCTCTACAGTCTTTTTCGGACTGATTTCGGGACAGAGTTTGTGCTTTCCTATGGCAACTCCTGTGAAATAAGCTCCTGCGTCCGCTATCCACGCTCCGCAAAGCCCCATAACAAGGAGTACAAGACCGTCGGAGCTGTACCTGTCGAGCCTCACCGCACAGCTCATTGACTGCGGTACGAGAAACATACACGCTATGCTGAAAAATATCTGATTATAGCTGTACTTCTTGTGCTGTGCAAGCCATGAAAGAAATATTACAAAACAGCACACAAGTCCCATTACAAAAACAATTTTATTATAAGTCTCCCCCTCAAAACAAGCCGTGATCTCGGGAAGCGTCCCCTGCACAAGCACCGCATACAAAACAGGTACGCACTTGTGTATTTTTACGGCTCTGAGAAGTTCAAACAACATCATGCAGGTGACTATCGAAACGGCAAGCGGCAAAACAAAAGTCCTGTGGAACGCAAGCACAACAAGGGCTATTGCTATTCCCACACCTGCCGATATTATACGAGTAAGCAACTCTCAGACACCTCCGAAACGCCTCTGTCTGCCCTGAAAATCTATCAGAGCCTTTTCGAGTTCTCTCGGGCTGAAGTCGGGCCACAGAACGTCCGTGAAGTAGTACTCCGCATAGGCACACTGCCATATCAGAAAATTTGAAAGCCTAAGTTCACCGCTCGGTCTTATCACCAAATCAACATCGGGATAGCCTGCCGTATATAGACAGCTGTCAACCGCCTTTTCGTCAATGTCTTCGGGGGAAATTTCACCGTTTTTAACTCTCTCCGCAAGGATCCTTGCCGAACGTGCAATTTCGTCTCTTCCGCCGTAATTTATAGCAAGGAGCATTGTCATCTCGTCATATTCGGCGGTGTCCTTTTCGGTCTGTATCATTTTTTCCCTTATGTCATCGGGGAAAACGCTCTTGTCCCCAAGAAAAACCGCTCTCGTCTTTTCGCTCAGAAGTTCCGAAACATCGTCAAGATAGTCCCTCAGCAAGTCCATTATAGCCGAAATTTCGTCAGCGGGACGAACCCAGTTCTCCGTTGAAAACACATAGAACGAAATAGTTTTCAGACCTATGTCCTTGCAGTACCTAACTATCTTCCTGAAATTCTTTGCACCCTCAAGGTGTCCGAAAGTTCTCGGCAGTCCACGCTTTTTCGCCCACCTGCCGTTGCCGTCCATAATGAAACCGACGTGTTTCGGGAGGAGTTCCGGAATTATCTTCTCCTCTTTTTCATCTTTTTTACCAAATATAGCCATATCTCACCATTTTTTTATTTTTATATTTTATAAATAATCTTCATGTCCTGTTCCGCACAGAAAAGCCCTGTAGACTTCCCTGCACGGATACAGATATAATCAAATAATCTAAATAATCAATTTTTTTCAGACTGTCATAATTTCCTTTTCCTTTTCGGCAACAGCTTTGTCAGCCTCCGCACAGAATTTGTCCGTCAGATCCTGTACTTTCTTCTCACAGTCTTTCAGGTCGTCCTCGGTTATCTCGGAATTTTTCTTCATAGCCTTGAACTTCTCCATAGCGTCACGCCTTGCACCTCTGATTGCAACTTTTGTCTCCTCGCCTATTTTCTTGACGCTCTTGCAGAGTTCCTTACGCCTTTCCTCCGTGAGCTGCGGAAACGCAAGTCTTATGACCGTTCCGTCACTTGACGGGTTTATTCCTATGTCGGAAGTCTGTATTGCCTTTTCTATGAGCTTCAGTGCAGACCTGTCCCACGGCTGTATCACGAGTATTCTCGCCTCTGATACGGAAACTGTCGCCATCTGGCTTATGGGAGTGGGTGTGCCGTAGTAGTCCGCTGTCACCTTGTCGAGAATTGCAGGATTTGCCCTGCCTGCCCTTATCGAGGAGAACTCCTTTCCGAGAGCGTTTATGCTCTTCTGCATTTTCTCCTTTACGATGTTCAACTGTTCTTTCATGATAAAAAATTCCTTTCGTTTTTATTCAGTCGGAAATGAATGTTCCTATGTTCTCACCCATACAAGCTCTGTATATGTTTTCGGGGTCGCTCAAATCAAAGACGAGCATCTTCATATTGTTGTCACGGCACATCGCTGCGGCGGTGCTGTCCATGACCGCAAGTTCCTCTCCTATGACCTGTGTAAAAGTGAGTTTTTCGTATTTTTTTGCATCGGGATACTTATGGGGGTCTTTGTCGTAAACTCCGTCGACGAGAGTGGCTTTCAGGAGTACGTCCGCCTTTATCTCAACGGCACGGAGTGCTGCGGCGGTGTCGGTCGAGAAAAACGGGTTGCCCGTTCCACAGCCCATTATCACGATTCTGCCCTTTTCAAGGTGGCTGACCGCCTTTCCACGGATATAAGGCTCTGCGACCTGTCGCATTGTTATAGCCGTCTGCACACGAACGTCACAGCCCATTGACTCCAGAACGTCCGAAACCGCAAGGGCGTTCATGGCAGTTGCGAGCATTCCTATGTGGTCAGCCCTTGCCCTGTCCATAGTGTCACTTGAACGTCCTCTCCAGAAATTTCCTCCACCGACTACTATCGCAACCTGTACGCCTGCGTCCGAACACTTCTTGACACTCTTGCAGATTTCGGCGATTACATCGTGATTCAGACCGATTTTTGCGTCTCCTGCGAGAGCCTCCCCGCTGAGTTTCAGCACAATTCTCTTAAATTCCATGTCCATAATGCACCTCTTCAAAAAAATTATCTATGTATATTTTACACTAAAAATCCCCTCTTGTAAAGTACTTTTCTGAAAAAATAAAAAAACCTGTGCGAAAAGGCTGTGAAAAACAGTGCTTTCAGAGACTTGTTGTGAAATATCCACAAAAATATCAAAAAATATTTGTGAATATTTTTCTCAAATCACTCTTGACTTTTCCGAAACACTGTGATATAATATAAAAGCTGACCGACGAACAGGCGGTTGGTTGTGGAGAGGTATCGAAGCGGTCATAACGAGGCGGTCTTGAAAACCGTTTGACTTAACGGTCACGTGGGTTCGAATCCCACCCTCTCCGCCACTTCTGAATTTTTATTTTCATATTCATGCGGATTTACCCAAGCTGGTGAAGGGGCTCCCCTGCTAAGGGAGTAGGTCGGGAAACCGACGCGAGAGTTCAAATCTCTCAATCCGCGTACCGAATTTACAGGGACAGCCGTTCATTTTTGGACGGCTGTTTTTTTGCTCTCTGAACCAAATTTTTTTGGGGGAACGTTCCCCCCAAGTCCCAATTAAAGAATGAGAAACCTGTCGGGAGCTACGTCCCCCAAAATTTCAATGTCGTAAAGCAGTATAAATTATTTTAGAACGATTAGGGGCAGGGGGCTTTGCCCCCTGAACCCCCACAAGGGGCTCTGCCCCTTGACCCCGCCGGGGGTTAAAAACCCCCGGACCCCCGTGATAGTCTACTGTTTTAATTTGGAGAGTCCGGATTAAAGTCACAGTTCCCCAAATCTTAATTAAAAATACTCCGAAAATCTTCGGAGTATTTTTATCATTTTTGCACGTCCATCAGCTTTTGGACATATATCCTGCCCATCTCACTCAGATTGACGTTTTTTTTCGTTATATAGCCTATCTCCATAACACTCTGATTTCCCGAAACGGGCACGGCTGTGTACTCCGAACCGTTCAGTTCTCCCGAAATAAGCCCCGAACAGAACGTATAGCCGTCGAGACCTTTCATGAGGTTAAGCATGGTACACCTGTCACAGGCGTGTATGACCCTTTGGAAATCCCCCGTGCTGAATATCTCCTCCGCAAAGTAAAAGGAACTCTTGTCGCCCTGTTCAAACGTCAGGCACGGATAATTTTCAAGTTCCTCAAGCGAAACCGATTTTTTGTCCGCAAGAGGGTGTCCGTTCCACATATACGCATAAACTCCGCACTTCACTATGCTGTGAAATTCAAGCTGACCCGTCTGGAATATCCTTGTCATTATCTGCCTGTTGAAATCGCTGAGGTACAGGACACCTATCTCGCTTTTCAGCGTCTTTACGTCCTCTATGACCTGTGAAGTCTGTGTCTCCCTTATTGCGAACTCGTAATCGCAAGTCCCGAACTCCCTGACCATTCCGACAAAAGCCTCCACCGCAAAAGAGTAGTGCTGTGAGGAGACCCCGAATTTTTTCTTGGCTTTTGAGAGCATATATCTCTCGCTCAACATTTCGTACTGCTGATAGACCTGTCTCGCATAAGTTATGAACTCCGCACCGTCACTTGTCAGAGTAACTCCCCTACCGCTCCTGTTGAATATTACTATACCGATTTCTTTTTCAAGTTCCTTTACGGCGTTTGTCAGAGAGGGCTGTGTTATATAAAGTCTCTCTGACGCTTTGTTCATAGAGCCTGTCTCGGATATTGTTATGACATAATGTATCTGTTGTAAAGTCATGATTACCTCCGGTTTATACAGTTGCAAATACTGAAAATATGTGATATAATATTTTTATGTTATATTATTCTGAAAGGAGCAATTGATTTATGAAAATCTCAACAAGGGGCAGATACGCTCTCAGAATGCTTGTGGACATAGCACTCCACAGTAAAGATGGGGCTGTAGTCCTGAAAGATGTCGCTGAGAGACAGAATATCTCAAAAAAATATCTCGAACAGATAGCCCCTCTGCTCAACCGAAGCGGTATCCTTAAAACGAGCAGAGGGAGCAAGGGCGGTTATATGCTTGCGAAAAATCCCGAGGAGATAACGGTCCTGCTTGTCATTGAAGCCACGGAGGGCAGTCTTGCACCCGTGTCTTGTCTTGAACACCAGCCCTCCGACTGTCCCAGATACGAAAGCTGTGCAACTCTCTATGTCTGGCAGGGGCTTTACGACGGCATAAAAGACTACCTCGGCGGTATAACCCTCAGAGACATAGTGGACAGAATTGATTCGGGAGACAAAAAGATGTGCAATATATAAAAGCCCTCTGTCCGCTTTTTACTCAAATTCTGCGTTCCTTGCCACTTCCTCAAACTCTCCTGCGGGGACGGACTCCACAAATTCAAGTGCATTGCTGTCATAATAGAACCATATGCAGAAAGCTGCAAGACCTGTGTTGTTCTTGACGTTTATATAGTAGTCGAAAGTGTCACCCTGTTTTACGGCTACGTTGTCGCCGTACATTATCATATCACCGGTCTTGTCGGCTACGTCAACAGGCGTTGCCTCTCCGTTGTTTACCTTTATAGTTCCCTCTATAACCTCGCTCGGTCTGACGGAAACTCCCGCTATATCGGACAAATCGGGGGATATTCTCACGGAATAGTCACCGTTCGGAGCGTCGTCCTTTACTTTGAACTGTACTTTTATAAACTGTCCCTCAAAGGTGAAATTCTCGTTCTTGGAAATATCAAGCCACATAGCATACTTTCCCGTCATCTTCGGGGAGTAATTCCCGCTCTCGCCGCTCTCTCCATTTTCACCGCTCGCTTCGGCTTCCGTGACCTCCACAACTTCCGTAACTTCCTGCATTTCCGTGACTGCCTGTCCGCCCGATTCCGTCACAGCCTGACCGCCCGACTCTGTCACGGCAACGGGTTCGGTGACAGTTTCACCCTGCGGAGTGGTGACTTTGCGGACTTCCGTCTGTACAACGTGTCCCGTGCTGACCGCCGAAACCTCACTCTCACTGCTGCCCTCGCTCGGTGAAGTGGGGTCTTCCTCGTCAAGAGCATCGGGGTCTTCGGGGTCTGCAAGCTCAAGCTCGTTTTCCTCGGAAGCGTCTCCGACCGAAAAAGGCGTGTAGAGTACTGCCTTTGAAGTCTCCTTCTCGGACTCCGAACTGCTCGTCTTATCGCTCCTGCTCGTTGTACTGCACGAAACAGATGTCACGGCTATGCACAGAACCGCAAATACTCCTGCTATTTTTCTGATGATATCTTTCATTGATTATTCTCCTTCTACGGGCTGTAAAAAAATCCGCCCTTTGTGATTTCTATATGATATTATACACAAGTTACGGAAATTTGTCAAGCGAATAAGACAATTATACTCATTTGTTACTAAAAATCACACAAGACTATCATATAATTTCACCTGTTTTTCACGCTCGCTGTTATATGCACAGTTTATAACGAAAAAAAGCCGTCTCCGCAGAGACAGCTTTTTTGATTTTAATTTTAATTTTTCTGAATCTGCTTACTCGGGGAGTTTCTCCACGGGCAGAGCCTCTATAACTCCTGCATCGAGCATCTGTATTGCAAGGGCATCGCTTGTGTTCACACCGTCGCCCGTTCCGCAAACATCAGCGTTTTTCTGTGCCTTATCCGAAAGACCGTATTCGTCACTGTTTGCAATGTACTGCAATATTGCGACAGCGTCCGCAATGGAGACTTTTCCGTCAAGGTTTGCGTCTCCCGCACCTGCGTCACCCGTTGCCGTTGTCGTTGTCTCGGTAGTCGATGTTCCCGAAGGCGTTGTTCCCGTTGTAGAACCCGACAGGGATATATCCCCGAATCCCTGATTGAGAATCTCGTCATTTATTAGAGTGAACTCCAACTGCTCTGCACCCTCAGGTATAGCGAAGAGATAGTAAGTCTCACCACTGGAAGTGTTGCTTGCAGCCCTGTATCCTGAAGTCTGATTTGTTCCCACAACAGTCGCTTTTGTGATATAGCTCATATTTTCTACACTCTTCACCTGAATTATGTAATCGGACTTTCCGCTTCTGTATTCTTCGGGAACGTCTACCGTGAATTTGTTCACAACGTTTTCGACATAGGAAATGTCAAGAATTTCGGCGTTTATAAATTTCAGGTCAACGCTTGTCGCACCCTCCTGAATTATAATCGGGTATGTATCATTGGTGATTTTGCTTCTCGACTCGTTGTAACGTGTGTCAACGTCAAAATCATAGTTATACTGTTTCGGGAGTTCGCTGTCTGCCTTTATCTTGGCAACTACAGAATAATTCTCACTCCTGTACTCCTCCGGAATTTCAACGTGCTTTTCATATAACTTGTTCTCAACAAACTTGTAGTCACCGAATTCCATGTTGTACATTGTGAGGTCAAGCTTGTCAACGCCATCACGGATAATCACGGAAAATTCTTTTCCGTCTGCAACGGGGTCTGTATTTGCACTTCTGATATTGAGAACCGGACCTGTTGAATCCTCGTCAATCATCTTCATCATGAAATATCCCTGTGCGTCCATGTCAACGAAATTTCCCTTGAAAACAATGGAATAAGAGCCGTCACGATACTCCTCCGGAATTTCAATGTTATAGTTGTTCTCGACAACTTCGGGAGTGGTAACACTTCCGGCAGGCTTTGTTGTGGTCGCTGTCGTTTTTGTTGTAGTCGCCGTGGTAGTCGCTGTCGTTGTGGAGGTGACTTTCGGCTGTGTTGTCGTGACGGGCAGATCTTCGCCCTCCGCCCAGACTGCTTCAAGGGTAATTCCCTTTCCTGCTATCGCTCCGGGAACGACAAATTCCTGTCCTGCACCGTAAACGGCTTCCTCTCCGTTATCATCGGTGTACTTCCAACCCATAAATGTATAACCTGCTCTTGTGGTGTTTATTTCGGGGCAGACTATAGCCGTGTCTGTCTTTCCGCTGACTTTCTGGTTTGCAGCTCCCGAAACACCGCTCTTGAAAACTACGTTGTAATTGAGGGGTTCCCAGACTGCTGTGTAGACCACATCAACGGGCGGTGCGACAACTGTCTCAAGGGGCTTGTAAGTTTTGCCGTCATAACTCGAAACCCAACCCGATATTGTAAAGCCCTTTCTTGAAATGCGGTCTTTTGCGGCGAGTTCGTCACTCATGCCCTCTGTCTTTGTGAACGTGAATGACTCGTTGCCGACAAGCCTGTCAACGCCCCCCGCATCATATGTGACGTTTACATATCTCGCCCATATCGGAACAGCAGTCAAATCGTGGTCGGGCATTATTATCCTCTTGCCAAGGGGGACTTCCTTATCATCAACGGTCCAACCTCTGAGAAGTGCCTTGTCACCAAAGTGGAGCATAGCCTCGTTGGGAGTTACAAGCTGTCCCTCACAAAATTCTCCGTCCTCAAGCTCCTCGGGTCTCTCTCCCTCCTGACCGTCCAAAGTGAAAGTATAACTCAGCTTGTGAGTTTTGTTCTCGGGATTGAAAAAAATCGGCTTGAACACCACTTCCGTCGCACCCTCTACGACGGCAGTATCTCCGGGGGCATAGCCGTAAAAGCCGTCAAGAGTCCAGCCACAGAACGTGTAACCCTTTTTTGCAATATAACCGGCAGGTATGGCGGCTACATTTGAATTTTCAAGAGTCTGGTCGGCAAAGTCCTCGGGACTTACGTTCTTGGGGTAGGTTATCTCGGGGTCGGACAGGTCGAATTTTACCGTGATTTTCGCCTGTTCCTCGGCGTACGAAATGCCCATGGGAACGGCTGTTGTGAGTGTCACAGGAACTGTCGCAGAAAGACCAAGTACCACCGATGAGAGCAGACAGCTCACCCTTTTGAGAACTCTTTTTTTGTGTGATTTTTTCATTTTTTACTCCTCCATATGATATTATACTGTGAAAACAGATTTATTGCGGATAAAAACTGCTAATTAGACAGCGAGATACGGGGACGAGAAGTGTCTCCTCTGTGGGAATAATCATGGGGGGGTCGGGGGGATTCTTCCCCCCGACGGGGGTTTGGGGGGCAGAGCCCCCAGTGGGGGTTCAGGGGGCGTAGCCCCCCAACAGCTTAAAGCAGTCCGAAATGTATGTCAATAACGGTCAGGCAAAGCAATTTCTGCCACTGTCGTAAGTGTAGCCTATAGAGTTCAATTTCTCCTCTATGTCCTCCTTCTCCGTGCAAAAATACGCACAGAGTTCCTCAAATGTCGGAAACTCGTCCCTGAGCATGGTGTTTATACAGCTCAGAAGTATAACGGGGTCGTCGGGAAGTTTTGAAACCACCGGTGAGATCACTCCTATTCTGAAATATTTGCAAGTCAAGTTAAATATACCATATTGCAAGATAATTGTCAATAAACAAATCAAAAAATTATATCATATAATTTTTAATTTTCTGTGAATTTATAATATCAGATAATTTATAGTGTACGCCTTTCACATAAAATCCACAATGCTGTCATGTTTTTGGCTGATTTGTGAAATTTATGCGAAAATCTTGACAATCAGGCATTGCCGTGGTAGAATATATATTGTCCGGGAAAACTCTCCGGGCTGCACAAAAATACATTGAAATGCCAACAAAACAAAGTTCAGGAGGAAATAATATGTTTGACAAACTCGCTCTATCAGTCCTTGAAGCGTCTCCCGTGACAGGAGACAACTTCCCTCTGGTCGGAATTATAATCATCGCTCTTGTTGCGGCGGTCATAGCTGTTGTGACTACCATAATAGCAAGGCGCAACAAAAAATGATTTCCCCGTGCAGAATATGGACCGTGTAATATTTTTGTGAAATATCCTGCTGTAAGGACTAATTTCAGCTCTCCTGCATATAATTCCGTATCGGAATATTATTGCAGGAGGTTTTTTTATGATACTTAGTCTTGACGATATGAGAAAAAAAGAGGTCATAGACATTGCAACGGGTGAGAGAATGGGCTTTGTCTCGGATGTGCGCATAGATATTGAAAACTGCCGTGCGGTTGACTTCGCTGTCTGCGGAAAATTCAGTCTCCTCTCACCTTTCGGCAGAGACGGCGTGAGGATACCCTTTTCGGATATAAAGACTGTCGGGGAGGACATTATTCTCGTCCGCAGACAGCAGTCCGCCGTAAATCACAAATTCGGCGACGGGACTATTTCGGAGACACTTTAACTCACACAAAATATCACATTCCCGCCGTCTTTTGTCCATAATACTGCGGAAAAATTGTCATAGATGTACACTTTCGGAGACGGCAGTCCGCCGTAAATCCGAAATTTCGGGACTATTTCGGAGACACTCTAACTCACACAAAATATCACGTTTTCGCTGTCTTTTTGTCTGTAATTAACAAAATACGGCAAAAATACCGTGGAAAATTTGTGACAGATGTCCGCTTGAAATTTCGTGGCAACTGTGCTATAATAGTATGGCAATTCGCACGTCGGTGTTTTTCCTGCGGATTGGTGCGGTGCAACAACCGTTGTCCGCTGTCAGAGCCGACGGAGGATTTAATAACCAATTTTTTAAGGAGGACTGCAAAATGGCAGTAGTTTCAATGAAACAGCTTCTTGAAGCGGGCGTTCACTTCGGACACCTCACAAGACGCTGGAACCCCAAAATGGCACCCTATATCTTTACCGAGAGAAACGGTATCTACATCATCGACCTTCAGAAGACGGTCAAAAAACTGGAAGAGGCTTACAGCTTTATCCGTGACATTTCCGCTGAGGGCGGCGAAATTCTCTTTGTCGGCACTAAAAAACAGGCAGGAGATTCCGTCAAAGAGGAAGCTGTCAGAGCGGGTGCACACTATGTAAACGCAAGATGGCTCGGCGGTATGCTCACAAACTTCAAAACTATCCAGACAAGAATAAAGAGACTTGAACAGCTCCACACTATGGAACAGGACGGCACTTTTGACCTCCTCCCCAAAAAGGAAGTTGTAAAGCTCACTCTTGAAATAGAGAAACTCGAAAAATACCTTGGCGGTATAAAGACAATGAAAAAGCTCCCCGCAGCACTCTTCATTGTTGACCCCAGAAAAGAGAAAATCGCTGTTGCTGAGGCTAAGAAGCTCAACATACCGATTATCGCTATCGTTGACACAAACTGTGACCCCGATGAGGTGGACTACGTTATCCCCGGCAATGATGACGCTATCAGGGCTGTCAAGCTCATTGCAAGCACCGTTGCAAACGCTATAATCGAGGGCAGACAGGGCGACGATGCAGGCGAAATCGACACAACCGAAACTGTAGTAGCAGAAGAGGAGTCCGCCGAGTAAATAATAATAAAACTAACAAAATATCAGGCTAAATGGAGGTTTTTACAATGGGAAAGGTTTCCGTTGCAGAGATAAAGGAGCTTATGAAGTCCACGGGTGTCGGCATGATGGACTGCAAAAAGGCTCTTGAAGCAAATGACGGCGATATGACAAAGGCTGTCGAATTTCTTAGGGAGAAAGGTCTTGCGACACAGGCTAAAAAAAGCGGACGTGCCGCTGCTGAGGGTATCGTCACGGCGATAGTTGACGGCAATACAGGCGTTCTCCTTGAAGTCAACACAGAGACAGATTTTGCCGCCAACACCGACGATATAAAGAATTTCGTCAAGAATACTGCCGAGACTATCGTAAAGAAAAATCCCGCAGATGTTGAGGCTCTCAAAGCCGAGACCATTGAGAACGGCTCTTCTACCGTGGGCGAAGTTCTTACGGAGCTTGCGGGCATGAAGATAAGAGAGAATATAGTTATAAGACGTTTTGTGAGACTTGAAGGTGTCCTCGCCTCCTATGTCCACAACGGCGGAAGTATCGGAGTACTTGTAAAGCTCGACACTGACCTGCCCGCTGAGAAAGTCGCTGAAGTCGGAAAAGATGTTGCTATGCAGTCCGCTGCTCTCAACGCTCCCTATCTCAGACGTGAGGACGTTCCCGCCGAAGTTCTCGAACACGAAAAGTCAATCATCATCGCACAGATGGCTGAAGACCCCAAAATGGCAAGCAAGCCTGACGCTGTAAAGGCTAAGATTGCAGAGGGCAAAGTCGGAAGCTACTACAAGGAAAACTGCCTGCTTGAACAGATGTTCGTCAAGAGCGACCTTTTTAAGGGTACGGTGGGCGAGTATGTAAAGGACGCTGCAAAAAAACTCGGCGGTTCAATCAGTGTGGCTGAAGTTGTACGCTATGAGCGTGGCGAGGGTGTTGAGAAAAAAGAGGACAACCTTGCGGACGAAGTTGCAAAGATGATAAAGTAAAAACAAAACTTTTATGCGTTCGTGCTTTTGTATATTTTATACAAAAATACGGACGCATGATTTGTATTCAAAACTATTGCAGTTATTGACAAAATGTGATATAATGTTCTTGGTGTTCTATAAACTAAAATCAGGAGCGTGAAACATGAACGATAATATCAATATTCTGTCCGAATCAATAGGAAAAGTAATAGTCGGCAAGGACGACACTGTTATAAAACTTATAACTGCTCTTTTGTGTGAGGGTCACGTACTTCTCGAAGACGTTCCCGGTGTGGGAAAAACCCAGCTTATAACTGCTCTCTCACGCTCTATAGGCGGGAAGTTCAACCGCATACAGCTCACCCCCGACGTTATGCCGTCCGATATTGCAGGATTTACTATGCTCGACCAGAGAACAAACGAATTTGTCTACAGGGACGGTGCTGTTATCTGCAATTTTCTCCTCGCCGACGAGATAAACAGAGCCTCCCCGAAAGTGCAGTCCGCACTTCTTGAGGCTATGGAGGAGAGACAGATCTCTCTTGACGGTCAGACACACAAACTGCCTAAACCGTTCCTTGTAATGGCTACCCAGAACCCTGTTGAGACTTACGGCACTTTCCACCTCCCCGAAGCTCAGATGGACAGGTTCTTTATGAAACTCTCTATGGGCTATCCCTCTGAGGAAGAAGAGGTGAAAATTCTCGAACGCACCGAAATGCACAACCCTATTGTAAATATAGACAAACCCGTCATGACTGTCGGGGATATAGTCAATATGCAGGAGGAAGTCAGGGAAGTGCGTGTCACGGAACAGGTGAAGCAGTACATAGTCAAGATAGTCTCCTCGACAAGAGATGACAGAAATACCACTCTCGGAATAAGCCCCCGTGGAAGTATCGCCCTGTATAAAGCGTCAAAGGCTTTTGCTTATATATATGATAGACAGTTTGTCACTCCCGACGACGTAAAAAAAGCGTCCACAGCGGTTCTCTCCCACAGAATTATTCTCTCTCCACAGGGAAAGAGTGAGTTCGGCACAAGTGAGGAGTATGTAAAGCACATACTTGAAACTATCGTTGTTCCGTCTATGTGAGAGTGTCGCCATGAAGAAGAAAACAAAAAAATTAAAAAATATTCAGATAGACTCTTTCAAAAGTATAATCTCCGCACTCGCTGTCGCATATTTGTTATATATTTTCACTTTCTATGTCGACGGCGAAATGGGTATAATACTTATAGCCTTTCTTGTCTCCGCACCGATAATTTCTCTCATTCTCGCAACGGGTGCGGTAAAGAGGATAAAAGTCTCAATAGACTGCGACGGCTATGTCAATAAGGACAGTGTGCTGAATCTGAAAGTAGATGTTGAGAAGTCGGGGCTGTTCCCTATTGCAATCACTGAAGTAAATATAACGGCTTCGGAGGTTTTCGACTGTTTCAGCAAGTCATACAGGCTGTCAATTCTCGGCGAGGAAAAAAAGTCTTTTGAAGTTCCTATCAGGGCTGTTGTCGGCGGAAACGGTGAAATTTCCGTTGAGTCTGTCTATTCATGCGGTTTTCTGGGATTTATAAAATTCAGAGTAAAAAACACAGGTCTGCTGTCCGAAAATGTGGGCGTAATCCCCGAAATCCCCGAAATAAAGACTTCCTCTCAGCTTTTCAGAAATATTGCCGATGTTGTTATGACGAGTGACGATGAGGAGGACAACGACACCGCTATGCTGTTCAGCATGAACACCGTCCCAGGCTATGAACACAGGGAGTACGTTCAGGGCGACCCCCTCAAACGTGTCAACTGGAAACTGTCCTCAAAGAGAAATACTCTGATGGTGAGACTTGACGAGTCTGCATCTTCTGTTCAGCCTGTCATTGTCCTTGACCTGTTCAGAAAATCTGACGGTGAAGTCCGTGAGGCTGTCCAAAATGAAGAGAGACTTCTGCAATCCGTTTTCGGTCTGGTGAACGCTCTTGTCCGTCAGGGTATAGCCTGCGGTTTTGTCTATTACGGTTCGGGCGGTGAGATGATTTCCGAAAGTGTCGACAACCCCGACTATCCCGCACAGCTTTTATTAAAGGTGCTTGCCGTGAAAGTCGTCCCCGACAAAAGAGTATCGCTGAACATGGTAAATGAGTCGGTCTGTGCGTGCATTATAGCGACTACGGACTGCGGTGAGGGCATAGAAACTGTCACACAGCAAATTCACGACCCCGACAATGTAAGTCTTATGGGTACTTCTCAGGACATGAAAAATCTGACTAATTTTCCGCTGTGGTATCTTGACGGTGACAACAATTTCAAAATTGTCTGAAACGGGGTGAGAAGTATGGAAGATAGTAATAATATAAATAAAAATAATAACATAAAAAATTTTCTGCTCAAAACCGCCTTTGATCCCGTGCTTATTTACACTGTCGTCATAATGATGTCCATAATGTACCACTACAGGGACAGTTTAACAATAGTTTACGGCATAGCCTCGTATATTATAGGCTGGGCTGTTTTCAGGTTTTTCGACTATATGTACAAACACAACTTCATAGGCGGTGTGGGGTATGTCATACTCCTTATCGGCTTTATGAGAGTTACACGAATGTGCATAGAAAAAGGTCAGGAGAGCTATCCCCTCTCGTGGGGTGTCTGGTTCCTAACCCCGCAGGACGCTGTTGACTACAACTCTTGGTACACGCTTTCAATGTTCCTGCTTTTCCAGCTTTTCATGATGACTGTCATTTACTACTTCAACCGTGTGAGATACAGAATATTCATGAATTTTCTGATTTTTATAATACCCTTTGCGATATACGGCAAGGAGTACGAAAAAATGCCTGTGAGATTCATAATTCTGATAGCTGTGGGATATATTTTCATGATGATTTACTTCAGGTCTCTGAGGGAGTCCGAAAATGTCACGGTAGTCAGAAAGAAGTCAACTTGGAAGTCCACGCTGGTCTATATAGCACTGTTTGCCGTAATATCGACGGTCATACCAAAACCCGAAATTGAGGCGGACAGAACCGTCCTCGAAACTCTCATAAGTGCGGAGCAGTTCACGGACAGACTTGTCGCCATGCTGAACGTCTTTCAGGACTCCACGGGCGGTGAGCAGTTCCGAACCCAGAACAGCAATATGCCGATATATTTTGCGGAGTCAGGGCAACCTCTGAGACTTAAAACAAGGAGTTTTTCATATTACGACTATGAAACCGATTCTTGGAGCGTCAGCGACCTTGACACGGAAATTCTTGAGAGCAATGTCCTCCCGCTCGGTTTCACGGGAAACGGAGATTTCTACAGTGCAGTTCTTAAGGCTGCACAGCTTGATTCCGATTTTGCCGAAAAATACGGTCTTGAAGAGTTTACGGGTATGGAGTTTTCAGTACCCGAACCGAAAAAAGTAAATATATATACCGTCTCCCAGAGAGCTGAATTTGCACCCGTCCCACAGTCGGCAGTCGAATTTCTGAGTACCTCCTATGACGGTTGGATTTCTATGACAACTTCGGGGCTCGCAAGGGCTTCGGGAGAAAAGTTCTCCTCAAATGAAAGATTCAGTTTCTCCTACTACCCCGACGGATTTATGTACAACGAAAAAAACAGGGCTTTTGTTGACGCACTCGGAAAAACCGATTACTCCGATTTGCTGTGGGATACTGCTTATATACTCGGCAAAAATTCAAACGGCGACGACGAACTCGGAAAACTGTCTGAGGAGGCAAGTTTTAATTATATCTATTACGATACCTACAGGAGCAGACTCGTCGACTACGGTGACAATCAAAAAATATATGACCTCGCAAATCAGATTACAGCGGGTCTTGAATCGGACTTTGAAAAGGCAAAGGCTCTCGAAATTTATTTTTACCAGAACGGTTATAAATATGATTTGGAGTACCAAAAATCAGAGGGCGAAAATGTTGAGGACTTCATTTTTGAGTCCAAAACGGGTGTCTGCTATGAGTACGCAACCGCTATGACCCTTATGGCGAGAGCTTGCGGAATACCCGCAAGATACTGTGAGGGTTTCAATATGCAGCAGAGGTACACAGGAAACACCTACAGGGCGGACTACGTTGTCACGTCACAGGACGCTCATGGTTTCCCCGAACTGTATATAAAGGGGTACGGCTGGATGTCCTTTGAACCAACTATTTCTGATGCTGCACAGAACAGCCAGGAGCGTGAGACAACGGGAAAACTGTCACAGGCAGGTCTTTTCATACTTGCGTTGTTGATAGTGGTCTTCTTGGGAATGTTGTTCTACCCCGAAATCTCACACAGAATATTCGTAATGACAAGCGGTAAAAAATCCGTGGAAGTCCTCACGGGACAGGCTTTCAGGAGAATATGCAAAATATACGGCATAGAAAAATTCAAAACTTCACAGGAGTCCGAACAAATCGTCAAAAATACGTCGGGTGCGGATATATCGCAAATCAGGGAGCTTTTCGACAGGGTTCAGTACGGCGGTGAAAGCCTTGACGAAAATTGCAGAAAAATCGTCATGGAGAGTTACAATTCTGCAAGAAATTCCCTTAGAGAGACAAAGCGTCAGAAGCGGAAATTCCGTCACGAAAACAGGAGAAACACCGAAAAAACAGCTTGAAAATCAACATGAAAGGAAGATCGTCTGCAACATATGGAATGGACAGAAGTTAATATATTTACTGCTCCCTGCGGAACTGAACTCCTCTGCTCAAAACTCATGGACATAGGTATTACGGGGTTCGTCATCAAAGACCCACAGGATTTCAGGGAATTTCTGGAGGACAAAAACGGAAAATGGGACTATATAGACGAAAGTCTCATGGAACTGTCCGACGGTGAGACTACCGTCACAGTGTACCTCCCCGACAACAATCAGGGTGCCGATATGCTATCCTCTATAAAGACTGTCCTGACGGAAATGAAGTCCGCCGACAGCGAAAATCAATTCGGGAGACTTGAATACACTCTGTCGGGCGTTCACGAAGAGGACTGGGCTAACAACTGGAAACAGTATTTCAAGCCGTTCACAATCGGCACAAAACTTATAATAAAACCCTCTTGGGAGGAACTCCCCGAAGAGGAAAAGGACAGAAAAGTCCTCGAAATAGATCCCGCATCAAGTTTCGGAACAGGTCAGCACCACACGACACGCCTTTGTCTTGAAGCTCTCGAAAAACTCATAAACGGCGGTGAGAAAGTCCTTGATATGGGCTGTGGAAGCGGTATACTCTCGATAGCCTCCGTAATTCTCGGTGCGGACAGTGCCTGTGCCGTGGACATTGAGGAAAATGCGGTCAATACCGCCCGTGAAAACGCCATGAGAAACGGTGTCAGCCCCGAAAAATATAAAACTCTTTTCGGGAACGTCATCACAGATACTGAACTCGCCGAAAGCATTGAAGGCGACTACGACATAATTACCGCCAATATAGTGGCTGATATTATAATCGCTATGGGAGACTTTTTCCCGAAACACCTGAAAAAAGGCGGTACTCTGATAGTGTCGGGAATAATTGAGGAGCGTTCGGAAGAGGTAATCTCTGAACTTAAAAAATGCGGTTTCAGTCTCGTGGAGATTAGTGTCCGTGAGGGCTGGGCGTGTGCAGAGATGTGCAAGTGTTAAGTTCTGCCGAAAAAAACGGCAGTTATATAAACAAAATTCACAAAGGAGAAGATGAAAGTGGCTTTATTCAAGAAAAAAAATCAGGAGAACGAACAGGCGGAAACCGAAAAAAAGACCGACCTCAAAGAACTTATTCTTGAGGGACTTCACGAAAAACTCGGCGGTCATATCTATGACGGCTGTCTCATAATCCCAAGGGGCGGTTTCACGATTGATGTCAACATCAGCAGGCGTGACCAGAGAGATGAAGTCCGCATGGCTCAGATAATGTTTGTTATTAAAAATGACGAATTTGACGAGCCTATAATTGACCCTGTTGACTGTCAGGGCAGGAGTGAGGAGGAACTCGCAAACCTCGCTGTGCAGATTTTCTACGGCGGTGTTTGGCACCCGATTGAGCAGTCTCAGGAGAGAAAGAACCCCCTCCCCGTCTCCGTTGACTACCTGCATCAACACTACGATTTCGATATGTACGCACAGTCGATAGTCAGAATAGGCATAAAGGAGAACGCAGGTCCTCCGAGATCTCTGGTGAGCTATATCAAGTCTGAGATACCGAAATACCTCGGTTCAAAGAAATACTACTGGATAAGGATATACCTCGCAAAACAGGGCGACAGAAAGATAGTGGACGTTCGTGTGAACGGTTCTATCTGCTATGAACTTGCAAAGTACTATCAGGCTTATGTTGACAGCTGGGACGCTTCAAAAGTTTTCCTCTGTGAAAAGCAGTACGCCCTCTTTGTTCAGCATGAGGACGACAAATGCCCGTTCACAAAGGAGACCGTCACAACTGCCGCAAAGACTGCTATAGACATGATGGTGAAAATACAGAACCGTGAACAGTACAATGAGATGGCTAAACGTCTGGACGAAATCACCGAAAACCCCTCTCTTGCCGCTGAAATAAGAATATTTGTCCCCGAAATTTTCGCCAAACTCACTCTCGGCTACTCAGAGGGAGACTCCCTCTTCCTCATCACCGACGACAATTCGAGAATTGAGTTTCGAAAAACACAGTTACGCTCCTACTTCTACATTCAGCAGGTCATTCTTGAGTACCTCTCGACAAATCCTCCGAAAGAGGACGTTGTCAGAATAGTCTCAAACAGCGTGGCTTTCAGGGAGCTGAAAAAGGCTAAGGAGGAGAGCGGTCACGAGCCGAAAGACCTCCATGTTCCGGGAACTTCCTACAGGATTCTCACTGACGATTACAAAGTATGGTAAAATTAAAAAAAGCGGACGGAATTGCTCCCGTCCGTTTTTTTGTTTTATTTAATTTTATTTATTTTTAATTTTTATACAACTCTCCCGAATAGGTAACGCCGTCAATTGTCAGCGTGACCTTTTTTGAAGTCTCCCCCGAAATATAGCCGTCATCGTAAACCCCGAGGGCGTTCGGTATCCCCGAAAATGCGGAGATGTCAAACGAATTTCCCGCACAAAATTCGGGTCTCACGCAATAGTGACAGTGCGAACCCGAACTGAAACCCGTGTTTCCCTCAATGCCTATAACATCCGTTATATTGACGTGCTGACCGTTCTGCACCCTGATTTCGGACAGGTGTCCGTAATAATAATAGTAGCCGTCCTCGTCCGACTGTATGCAGACGTACTGCCCGAAACCCTGAAAATAGTCTTTCGGGTTCTCCCAGTCGGCGTGGACTACCGTTCCCGATACCGTTGCGTGAATTTCCTTGCTGTCAAGCCCCACAAGGTCAAGACCGTCATGCTGTGTACCCTTGTACTCCTGTGTCACCTGAAATTTGCCCATATATGGACTGTTCATAAAATTTATTCCCCTTTCTTGATTTCCTCACCCTTGCGGTACTGTGTGCCAAAGTAAAATGATATAACTGTTGTAAAGACAGTCTGGAACTGCTCGGGCGATATAGTCCCACAGCACGACAGCACTACAAAAGCGATCGTCAGCGTTATTGTGACGATTGACTTCACGTCAATCAGACGCATCAGTTTCTCTCTCATGCTCCATCATCTCCACCCTGTGGTTTATATTTTTTATCTGCTCGTTCATGACGGGAATACGCTCCGCAAAAGAGTTGTGCTTGTCGACTTTGCGTTCAAGCTGTTCGATTCGGTAACTCGTCAGCTTTGAACTGACAAGTATACCGCCGAGACTGCCCGTAAGAGTACCCAAGAGCGAAATAAGAGCTATGACGAAATCGCCGTCCATTTTAACACCCCCTCTGTAAGAGGGCTTTTTCGGGGGCATTTTCAACGGAAAAACGTTTAACGGGGAATAATTTTTTATTTTTAATTTAATCCGACTCAATCTAATCAAATAAAAAATGCGGACTGCACATTTCTGCACAGTCCACACTGTAATTATTAAATTAAATCAGTTTACACTTCTCTTTACATATGATGTGTGGAGAACCTTGTGAGCTTTTCTGCTGCCGGGTTTGCCGAAGAATGTCTCGTACATCTCCTGAATAGCAGGATTCTCGTGAGACTGTCTGAGAGGCATAGAAGAGTCAAGGTCATAGAGAACCTTTGCTCTCTCTTTCCTGATGTCCGTGAAGTTTCTGACACTCATAGGAACCTGTGGCTGTCCACCGCCGTTTACGCAACCGCCCGGGCAAGCCATAATCTCTATGAACTGATAATCAGCTTCACCGCTCTTTATCTTGTCAAGGACAATTCTTGCGTTTGCAAGTCCGCTGACTACCGCAACTTTAACCTCGACACCGCCTACATCATAAGTAGCTTCCTTGATGCCGTCCGTACCTCTGAGTTTGTTGAGGTCTGTAACGTTCTCGCCTGTGAGTTCGTGAATAGCAGTCCTGAGAGCAGCTTCCATAACTCCGCCTGTCGCACCGAAGATAACGCCTGCACCTGTCGAAATTCCGAGAGGTTCGTCAAATTTGTCGTCGGGGAGTGCGTGGAAATTGATTCCCGCACGCTCAATCATTCTGCCAAGTTCCCTCGTTGTGAGAGCGTAGTCAACATCGGGACAGCCCGCAGCGGCACTTTGGTCGTCACGTCCTATCTCAAACTTCTTTGCAGTACAGGGCATTATTGAGACTACCACTATATTCTTGGGGTCAATGCCCATCTTTTCAGCGTAGTAAGTCTTAGCCGTTGCACCGAACATCTGCTGAGGTGATTTGCAAGTTGAGAGGTGGTCAATGAGGTCGGGGTAGTAGTGTTCACAGAATTTTACCCAACCTGGTGAACATGAAGTAATCATCGGGAGTACTCCGCTCTTGTATTTAAGTCTGTCGATAAACTCGTGTGCTTCCTCCATGATGGTCAGGTCTGCACCGAAATCTGTGTCGAATACCTTGTCAAAACCGAGCTTGCGGAGAGCGGCAACCATCTTGCCCTCTACGTTCGTTCCGACAGGCAGACCAAAGCACTCGCCAAGTCCTGCACGGACTGCGGGAGCTGTCTGGACAAGGACTGTCTTTTCGGGATCTGCAATCGCTGCAAGGACTTCCTTTGTGTAGTCCTTTTCGGAAATTGCTCCCACGGGACAGACTGCTATACACTGTCCGCAAGATACACAACTGGTCTCACCGAGACCCATGTCAAATGCAGAGCCGATAAAGGTCTTGAAACCTCTCTCGTTCGCACCGATTACGCCTATGCCCTGAGTGTTCGCACAGACCGCAACGCACCTGCGGCAGAGTACGCACTTGTTGTTGTCACGGTACATATGTGCAGCGGAGTTGTCAACTTCATAGATATTTCTCTCGCCGTCAAACACGCCTGCATCGTCAACACCGTAATCCTTACAGAGTTTCTGAAGCTCACAGTTTCCGCTTCTCACGCATGACAGACACTTTCTGTCGTGTGTGGAGAGGATGAGTTCAATAGTCTTCTTCCTCGCCTCGATTACTTTCGGTGAACTTGTGAGTATCTCCATGTTGTTTGAACAGGGATACACGCACGCTGCGACAAGTCTGAAACCTCTGCCCTCGTTCACTTCGGTCACGCATATACGGCACGCACCTATCTCGTTTATCTCTTTCATATAGCAAAGGGTGGGGATCTCAATACCTGCCATATGTGCGGCTTCAAGAACGGTAGTTCCCTTGGGTACGGAGATCTCAGAACCGTTTATTTTAACTGTAATATTTTCCATCAGTAATTCCTCCGCTTATTTCTTGATAATTGCCTTGAACTTGCAGGTACCGATACAAGCACCGCACTTTATGCACTTATCCTTGTCGATTTTGAGTGCAGGCTTTTTCTTTCCGGGAGCAGTGTAGTCCGTAACGGAAATGGCACTTGCGGGACAGTGTTTAGCACACATCGTACAGCCAAAGCACTTGTCGGGGATAATTTCATAGCTGAGAAGGTCTTTGCAGACGCCTGCCGGACACTTCTTGTCAACAACGTGAGCTATGTACTCATCTCTGAAACATTTGAGAGTTGAGAGAACGGGGTTGGGAGCAGTCTGTCCGAGACCACAGAGGGAGTTTGTCTTGATGTGGTAAGCAAGCTCTTCAAGTTTGTCTATGTCCTCAAGAGTACCCTTGCCCTTTGTTATCTTGTCCAGAATTTCAAGCATTCTCTTTGTTCCGACACGGCAAGGTGTGCACTTTCCGCATGACTCGTCAACGGTAAATTCAAGGAAGAACTTAGCTATATCGACCATACAGTTGTCTTCGTCCATAACGATAAGTCCGCCCGAACCCATCATTGAACCTATGCTTATAAGGTTGTCATAGTCAATCGGAATGTCGAAATGCTCTGCGGGTATACATCCACCTGAAGGACCGCCTGTCTGTGCAGCTTTGAACTTCTTGCCGTTCGGGATACCTCCGCCGATTTCCTCAACGACTTCACGGAGAGTTGTACCCATGGGAACTTCAACAAGTCCTGTGTTGTTTATCTTTCCGCCGAGTGCGAAAACTTTAGTACCCTTTGACTTTTCTGTACCCATTGATGCGAACCAGTCAGCACCGTTCAGGATGATCTGCGGAATATTTGCGTAAGTCTCAACGTTGTTGAGGACGGAGGGCTTTGCAAAAAGACCTTTTTCTGCGGGGAACGGAGGACGGGGACGGGGTTCGCCACGGTTGCCCTCGATAGAGGTCATGAGAGCAGTCTCCTCACCGCACACAAATGCTCCTGCACCAAGTCTCAAATCTATGTCGAAATCAAAGCCTGTGCCGAAAATGTCCTTTCCGAGCATACCGTACTCACGAGCCTGCTGTATAGCGATATTCAGACGCTCAACGGCTATGGGGTACTCCGCACGCACATATATATAACCCTGTTTTGCACCGATTGCGTAACCTGCAATTGTCATAGCTTCAAGCACTACATGGGGGTCACCCTCAAGAACCGAACGGTCCATAAATGCACCCGGGTCGCCCTCATCGGCATTACAGCAGACATACTTCATATCGGCGTTGGGGACTATATTCCTTGCGAGTTTCCACTTCATACCTGTCGGGAATCCTGCACCGCCTCTGCCACGCAAACCCGAATCAAGTACGGTCTGGATAACCTCTTCGGGAGTCATCTCCGTGAGTACCTTTCCGAGAGCCTTGTAACCGTCTCTGCCTATGTACTCCATAATATTTTCGGGGTTTATGACACCACAGTTTCTGAGAGCCACACGGTGCTGTTTTTTGTAGAAATTGGTCTCGTCAAGAGCCTTGATGTGGTCGCCCTCAACTGTCTCTTCGTAGAGAAATTCCTTTACGGGGTGTCCCTCTGCAAGGTGTTCTTTTACTATTCTGGGTATCTCGTTCACGTCAACACGGGAATAGAAAGAGCCTTCGGGATAGACAATCATTATAGGACCTCTCTCACAGAGTCCGAAACAGCCTGTCTTGACTATCTGGATTTTGTCCGAGAGATTATTTTTAGCGAGTTCCTCTTCGAGTTTCTCTATAATCTTCGGAGAGCCCGAGGAAGTACAGCCCGTACCTCCGCAGACGAGAACGTGTTTCTGGTATTTTGAACAGGCATCACTGCCGTGGGTTCTGAGAGCAACTTCGCTCTCCATTGATTCCTTGGCAACCCTGAGTTCTTCAAGAGTCTTCATAAGTAACCTCCTATATTAAGCGTATTTAGCGATAATCTTGTCAACATCGTCAACAGTCAGACGGCCGTAAACGTCCTCATTGACGGTGAGAACGGGAGCAAGTCCGCACGCACCTATGCAGCGGCACGCCTCAAGTGAGAACTTGCCGTCGGCAGTACACTCACCGCCCGCAATTCCGAGCATCTCCTGCAACTTGTCGTAAATATCGCCCGAGCCTTTTACATAGCAGGCAGTACCGAGACAGACGGAAATTGTGTACTCACCCTTCGGGTAGAGGGAGAACTGGGCGTAAAAAGTGACAACGCCGTAGATTTTTTCGAGAGAAATTCCGGTTCTGTCGGAAATAATCTTCTGAACCTCGATTGGAAGGTAGCCGTAAATCTCCTGGGCTTTCTGGAGAATGGGCATGAGTGCACCCTGACTGTCCTTTTTTTCCTCGACAAAGGCGACAAGCTGAGCTTCCTGCTCGGGAGTGCCCTTGAAGGGAACGGTTGATTTCGATGAATTCATTTGAAATGAACCTCCTTTGTGATATTATTGGCAAAAACCGCATAGAAACGGTAAAAACAACGTGGTTTCCGCACCCTAAGATATTATAGCACATATTCAGAAAAATTTCTACCGACAAATCAAACCAATTTGCAACGAATTTTTTGTGAATCTTCCACAAAAATTTTATTTCCATTTTGTTAGTGTGGTATAACTTATATATCCGCACAGCGATTTGTCTCCCACAGAAATTTTGTGAAATTTGTATTTGAATCTATATTTATTTATATTAACATACGACGGAAAATATCGGATAAAAATTTGTGTCTTTCTGCGATTTTCTGTAAAATTTTATATTTTTCAGACGTTGAACCTGAACAGCACAACGTCGCCGTCCTGCATGACGTAGTCTCTGCCCTCCAGTCTCACAAGACCCTTTTCTTTTGCGGCAGTCATAGAACCACAGTTTATTAAATCTTCAAACGATATGACCTCCGCACGGATAAAGCCTTTTTCAAAATCCGTGTGAATTTTTCCGGCAGCCTGCGGTGCTTTTGTACCTTTTTTTATCGTCCAAGCACGGACTTCCTGCTTGCCTGCTGTCAGGTAGGAAATAAGTCCGAGAAGTGCATAGCCGTCTTTTACTATCCTGTCGAGACCCGAATTTTCAAGACCGAGTTCCGCCAAAAACTCCTTTTTCTCCTCAACAGTCATTCCCGCTATCTCCGCTTCGGTCTCCGCACATATCGGCAGTACGACAGCGTTCTCTCTGCCCGCTATCTCACAGACTTTCTTGTAATTCTCACAGTTCTCTATGCTGTTCATGAAGTCCTCTTCGCTAAGATTGCAGGCGTATATGACGGGTTTTGCCGAGAGAAGCGGAATATCCCCCAGTTTTTCAAGCTTTTCACTGTCAAAACTCCTTGCGGTCTTTCCCTCTTCAAGGTGTTCTTTGAGACTTGTTAAAATTTCAATTTCAGCAAGGAATTTTTTGTCACCCTTTGCGGATTTTTTAGCCTTGTCAAGCCGTCTGTCTACAATTTCAATATCCGAGAATATCAGTTCAAGATTTATGGTCTCAATGTCTCTTTCGGGGTTTACACTGCCGTCAACGTGAATGATATTGTCGTCCTCAAAACAGCGTACAACGTGGACTATTGCGTCCACCTCCCTTATGTCTGCAAGAAATTTGTTTCCGAGACCCTCACCCTTTGACGCACCTCTCACAAGTCCCGCTATGTCCACAAATTCCAGAGTTGCAGGGGTAAATTTGTCGGGTTCGTACATCTCAGCGAGTTTGTCGAGTCTCTCGTCAGGAACAGAGACTATCCCGACATTTTTTTCGATTGTGCAGAAGGGGTAATTAGCCGACTCTGCACCTGCATCGGTCAGAGCGTTGAAAAGCGTACTCTTTCCGACGTTCGGAAGTCCTACCATACCAAGTTTCATAAAATCTTCACCTTTTTCAAATTTTATTTTTTTGATGTCACAGTTTTGGAGTTGGGGGACTATCTCCCAATATTCCAAGAAAATTAAAGCAGTAGAATTATCATGGGGGGTTCGGGGGGATTCTTCCCCCCGATGGGGGTTTGGGGGCAAAGCCCCCTGCCTCTTATACTCACGGCGGGGGTTCGGGGGTGCAACCCCCGACAGGGGTTTGAGACAAATCCCCCTGCCCATTATCGTTCCCTTAAAATAGGAACAAAAAGTCTTACTCACAGACGGTCGGAAATTTTACCGTTTATCTCGGACAATATTTCACAGTTATTTAATTTGACTTTTCCCTGTGAGACTATTTCATTCGGGTTTCTCGACAGAATTTTCATTTTAAGTTCCGAATTTTCAACGGAAATATCACCGTCTCCCGATGTGTCACCTATAGCTGTGACGCTGTCGCCCTCCGCATCTATCTCTATATCCGCATTTTTTATCAGTGTAGAGAGGTGTCCGTCGGAAGTTCCCACGCAGACCTGTGTCGCACAGCGTGAGCGTATTTTGACATTTCCGCCGTCAATTATTATCTCTCCCGAACCCTTTTCGGAAACTCCTATTCCCGTGCAGTGCGTGCAGGCAAACGCCATTGATATATTTGCAGAAGTGTCAAGGTAAAGTTCTCCGCTTTCGGAACCTATCCCGACTGTCTTTGTGCCTGAGAGTACAATATCGAGATTGCAATCCTTATTTGCGGTTATGCGTGTGTCTCCCGAAACAGCACCTATTGCCGTTCCGTTCTTTGCGGAAACTCCGAGGGATATGTCTCCCGAAATAAGATTTATTTCGGACTCCCCTCCCCCGAAACCTCCTCCTATGCAGACGACACTGTCACCCGAACAGGATATGTCAAGATTTCCCGTCATATTTACGGATATGTCACCGAAACCGCTGTCTGTGCTGTTGCCTATTCCTATGCCCGAGTTCTCCGACACGAGCGAGAGACTGCCCTTGCCCTTTATGGCAAGCTGACTTCCCGACGGAACGCATATCCCCGAACCCGACAGCTTGTTTGTCCTCGATATATCAAGAATAAGCCTTGCGTACTCCCCCACGCTTATGACGGGCTTTCCGTTCCCGCTTATTATGTTCGTGTTTTTCAGAGTTAGTTCACAGCTGTAGTTGTCCATTATGGATATGTTCATTTTGACAGGCTTCCTGACATCGCCGTATATTGTCAGTTTACTGCGGTAGACGTGTATATCCGTGTACCTCTCAAGTGCGAGTTTCAGAATATCTATCTCACTGTCACTTCTTGCACTGTATATCTTCCTGCCCGATTTTCGGGAGTCAAGATTTATATTTATTATCTCGTCCCTGACTTCCGTGGGAATGCTCTCCTGTATGGACGGTGACGGCTTTGAAATATAGAACCCCTGAACAAAATCTGCACCAAGTCTTATTACCGTGCGGAGTTCGGGGGAGGTCTCCACACCGACGGCAATGCACTGTATTCTGTTGTCGTGGCAAAATTCAGTAATCTGTGCAAAAAACTGCTGTTTTTTTGAGTCGGAATCTATCCCCGATATGAGACAGCGGTCCACTTTTACATAGTCGGGCTTGTACCTCAGAAGATTTGATATATTTGAACGTCCTGCACCGAAATTGTCCACCGCAAGGCGTGAACCCATTATCCCCGCACGCTTTTTTATATTTGATATGTTTTCGGACGGTGATACGTCACTGCTCTCTGTTATCTCGGAGACGACGTTCTCCAGAAAACTGCCGTATTTCACATATAGTTCATTGAAATCATCGTCTGTGAGAGTGTACTCCGACATTGAATTTATAAACAGCTTCTTTGGACCGAAAATCTCCCGATTGTCCTCAATTATGCGTGCCGAGTTGAAAAAAGTGAGTTTTTCGATACTGTACAGAATATTCTGACGGCGTGCAATTGATAAAATTTCTCTGGGAGATATTTTCACGTCCCCTGAAACTCTCATCAGAAGTTCATAGCCGTAGACTTCCCCCGAAACTGCATCGACAATCGGCTGAAAACAGTACGACAGGAGATTGTCGTGGATAATTTTGGAGAATATCTGTGTCTTTCTGTAGGAGTCCTTCTCACGCAGATAGTTCTTCTCCGAAAACCAGTTCACACAGCTGTGTCTTCTCGTGCGTGCCTCGTAGAGTGCGAAACCCGAATAGCTGACAAAAGTGTTGAAATCACGGGCATCGTCGGGGTAACAGCAACAGCCTGCCGACAGACTGAGACTGCATTTATCCGATATGTCTATGACTTCCCCGAAGTCATCGGTGAGAACGCACTCCCTGACTGCTGAATCCATATCAGTCAAAAGATTTGTCACATATCTCCTGTCGCAGTCCGTGAACATCACAAATATCTCCGTCCCCGACTTTGAACCCATTATGACGTTCTCCCCCGAAAAGGACTTTATAAGATTGCAGACGGACGTTATACACTCGTTTACCGTGTCCACCGACAGGAACGAACTTAGCTTGTCAATGCCGTTTATGCAGACCGATGCGAGAAAACAGCACGTCATTTCGGGCAGAAGTTTCTTTACTTTTTTTGAAAAAGCCGTGTAGGACGGCAGTCTCATAATCGGTTCATACTCCTCATCGGTCTGTCTCATGCCCGCCTCGGACAGCTGTCTTGTGAAGTCCTGAACGAATCCGAGCCATCGCCCCGAACTCTCATATATATTCATTTTTATAAATCTGACGGAAAAGCCGTCCGAAATCGTGTATATGTGTTCGTGCCCCTCGGCAGGACTCCCCGAAATCTTTTCAAGGAGGTTAAAAAATTCAAATTCACTGAGAGTATTTTTCCTGCACGAGAGCATATGCGTGGCGGTATCATCAAAATAGGCGGTCTTGTACTCCGAAGAGTAGGTGAAAACGCCTATACTGCCGTAAAATTTCTGGAATATTTTCCAGTCTCCGCTTATTTCGGGCGGTCTTTTAGAAAAATCAAAAATACTCATAACAAAATGCTCCTGACTTTTTTTCTGTCGGCATATCTATTATAACTCACAATTTTTACAAAGTCAAGCGGAAAAATATATAACAATCTAACATATGAATTTCACGCACTACGAGTGTCCAGATGTGTAGTCGGGAATGATGAAAAAATTGTGAAAAGGGTTGTAATTTTCGGTGTCGGGTGTTATAATTAAAGCGTGGCACGGTGTGCCTTAGAAAGAAAAGAACAGAAAAAGGAGAGCTTTTTACAGCTATGAAAAAGAACAGTTCAAACAATACAGATTTACGGGAAAATAATATAGTATTCGGACGAAATCCCGTCATAGAGGCTCTTAAATCGGGTATGACTGCCGACACCCTCTACATATGTGGTGACGGCGGTAGTCTCGGTATGATAAGAAAACTTGCATCCGAAAAAGGTGCAGTGATAAAAGAGGTCAGAGGGGAAAAACTCGACCGTCTCTCGGGTGGCGGGAATCATCAGGGAGTTGTCCTTGAGGGTGCCTGTGCGGAGTACGTCTCTGTTGACGATATTCTTGAAATATCCCGAAAAAACGACAAGAGGGCGTTTATAATAATCTGTGACGGCATTTCGGACCCCCACAACCTCGGTGCGATTATAAGGACTGCCGAAACAGCGGGGGCGGATGGTGTCATAATCCCGAAAAGAAACAGTTGCGGGCTGAATGCGACTGTTTTCAAGACTTCCGCAGGGGCGGTCAGCTATGTACCCGTTGCAAGAGTGCCGAATCTGGTGTCTGCAATAGAGTACCTGAAAAAAAACAACGTCTGGATCTACGGGACGGATATATCGGGAACAGACTGCTATGAAAATGATTTCACGGGAAACTGTGCTTTCGTCATAGGCTCGGAGGGCAAGGGAATCAGCAGACTTGTAAAAGAAAAGTGCGACTTCCTCCTGAAACTCCCCATGTACGGAAATATAAACTCCCTTAACGCATCTGTCTCAGCAGGCATATTCATGTACGAAACCGTCAGACAGCGGAGAATTTCAAAATAACAGGGGGGATATTATGTCAGAACAGAAAATTTCAGTGAACGAACCCGATGAACTCTCCGCACCCTCAGACGGTGAAAAAGCCAATGCGGACAGCAATAAAAAATATATCCCGCTCGGTCTGTCGGACGACAGGGTGACTATGACAAACCCCGAAGATATTGGTGAAATGCGTTCGGGGAACTCCGTAAAGCCCGATGAGTCCGATTTGTACGACTTCTTTTCCGATGACAGTCTCCCGCAGATAAGGAGAATGAGCAACTCCACAAGGGCAAGAGAGGCTGAGGCTATGAAGAAAAACAGGAAAAAGAAAAAGCGTACGGTCTCTACAAATATTCCCTATGAGAAAGATACTCCCGACGGTGAATATATGTTTTCCCCGCCGAAGTTCAAAAAGAAAAAGCGTTCAAGAAAAAAGATAATTCAGGAAGCCGAAAGCCCCGAGGGCAGAAAAAATATAACGGACATTGTTCCTGCTCCGCCAAGAGAAGACACTAAAAAAAGCGGTGAGAGCGTAAAAACCGAAACCGAAGGCGTTACCGAAAAAAAGTCCGCAAAAAGGCGTATAGTCGACTTCAACTATTACGGTGATGTTGAGGACGTCGGTCTCGATATAACGGAGCTGAAAAGTATTCTCTCGTCAAGAGTTATCCTCCTGACCTGCATTTTTATTTTCAGTTTCTATGTGACGGTCTGCAACCAGTTTGGTCTCGGAATAGTCGGCATACTCGACAAAAATGTCAATATATACGGTTTTTTGGGTGCAAATCTTCTGACAGGCATTCTCGCTATGGCTCTGTCCGCACCCGTCATATCAAAGGGAGCAAAAAACCTTGTGAAATTCAGGTCTGACGGGGATTCAATGTCCGCACTCTCCGCAATATCATGTGTAATCGGCAATATATCCGCATTTTTCAGCCCCGAAATGGCTATGTCGGACGTTATTCAGGTCTTCACGACAGTGGGGATAATGTCACTCCTGACAAATGCCGTCGGGAAACTCCTGATTTTAAGGCGTGCCGACAGAAATTTTGACTTTGTGTCGGAAAATTCGGGGAGATACGGCGTTGTCTATGTAAAGGACGAAGAGCGTGCGGAACGTCTTACAAGGGGTGCTGTGGGGGATTTTCCAATACTGTGTGCCATGAAAAAGACCGACTTTATGACGGATTTTCTCAAATATACATACTCGGCGGACTTGGCTGATTCATACTGCAAATCGGCTGTACCGCTGTGTCTTATCGTTTCTGTGTTAGTCTCCTGCCTGCTGTCCTTTATGAGAATGGGCACACTCCTCTCGGCGGACTCCGTGGCTTTCGGTTTTTCAATATACACAATGTTCATATCCGCCTGTTCCTGTATAGGACTGCCCTTTGCGGTAAACGTACCTCTTGAAAGAGTATCCGCAAAGACGCTCCGGAATGGCGGTATAATGCTCGGATACCAGAGTGTGGACGATTTATATGACGTGAACTCGGTTCTTATTGATGCGGGAAAAATTTTCCCCGACGGCTCTGTGAGTGTCTCTGCCGTAAAAATATTCTCAAATATAAAAACGGACGAAGCTATGCTCGAAGCCGCAAGTCTCGCCCACGCCGCAGGGAGTATAGTCTACCAGATATTCAGTGACGTTGTTGCGGACAGTCTCGGCACTCTCTACAACGTCGACAACTTCTCCCTTGAGGAAAACGGCGGTTTTTGCGGTTGGATAAACAACAAGCGTGTACTCCTCGGCGGTCGTGAACTCATGAGCAGTCACAACATAGAGGGTGTCCCCACAAAGTCAAAAGAGGCGGAATATGCGGCATCTTGTCAGGAAGTTTTATATCTGTCCGTTTCGGGAAACCTCGCTGCTATGTTCATAATAGACGTTAAAGCGGACAGGGGCGTTAAAAACTGGATTCAGAAACTCAGCAGGAACAGGGTGTCAGTCATAATAAAGAGTACCGACAGTTTCCTGACCGCAAAGAAAATATCAAGACTTTTCTACATTCCGCAGGAACACGTCAGGATAATTCCCATGAAACTCCACGAAGATTTTGACGAGGAGACTAAGGACACCGTGAGACTTAGTGCGTCAATGGCTTGTTCGGGCAAATTCACCTCCCTTGCACAGCTTATAACGGGTACTAAAATTATACACTCCTCAGCCGTTGCAGGTCTCATCTGTCAGACAGTCTCAATATTCATAGGTCTCGGAATATCACTTCTGCTGATACTCTCAAAGGCTTTTGAGTCCGATTATATCTATATGTCATCGTCCGCAATGATACTCTACCAGCTCATCTGTACCTTTATGACCATTGTGGCGGTGAGTCTGAAAAAACTCTGATTACAGCCGTCAGCACCCAAAAAGACTATCAAAACGCTGACGGCTCTTGTGTTGAATACGGAAAGGAGCAGTTATGCAGACAAAAAATAATCACAGACACCACGAGGAAAATACCGACGACCAGAACACTATGGAGATACCCAAAACAACTGATGACGAGTATTTCAAAAATCCTCCGCAACAGCAGGAGAGTGCCGTAAAAAACAGTGCTCCGAAACCCTACCCGCAGCCGACAAGATTTCACAACGACACATATAACCCACAGCAACAGCAACGGCAACAACAGCAAAGGACGGTACAAAATCAGCGGTCAAACTATGACAGAAATAATAATTACGGCAATTACAACGGCGGCTATTACGGGGGAAGTCCACAGCCCTACCCTCAGCAAAACAACGGCAACTATTACGGCAGTCCCCCTCCGTATGCTCCCCAAAACTACGGTTACGGGGGAAACCCTCAGCCGTACTATCCCGACTATGATGACTCCGCTCCCGAATATTACAGTCAGCAACAACAGCGTGAACAGTACTATGCGGAGAGGAGTCCCCAACAAAACAGGAGGTCAAGCAGTCCAAACTCGGGGAAAAGTTCCGGAAAGACTAAAAATTCTTCAAGTTCAAAGACAAAATCGAAATCAGGCTCAAATTCCTCAAAATCCAATCCGAAATCTTCAAAGTCAAGTTCAAAATCAAATAAAAGAAAATCCGCACCCGAACCGTCTCCAAAGAGAAAAAAGAAAAAAGGCGGTGGTTGTCTCGGCAGGATAGTTAAAAAAATAATCTCAACTCTGCTTGTGATATTTCTTATCCTGCTCGCCATATACTCCGCAATCGCTCTGTTCTTTATAGGCAAGGTGAACAAAGTCCCCATAGGAGAGCGTTCACGGAACAATAATGCCGTCAGCTCCGCCGAAATATCAAATGTACTCGTCATAGGAAGTGACGGCAGGAGTTCGGACGACAAGGGGCGTTCCGACACCATGATTCTCCTGTCCTTGAACCCCATAAAAAGACAGCTGACTATCACCTCTTTTATGCGTGACTGCTATGTCGAAATAGACGGCTACGGTTGGGACAAGCTGAACTCCGCTTACTCATACGGCGGTGCGGAACTGCTTATGGACACAATAGAGGGCAATTTCGGCATAAAAATAAATCACTATGTTCAGGTGAACTTCATGTCTTTTGCGTCCGTTATAGATGCCGTGGGGGGCGTGGACGTGGATATAACCGATGAGGAAGCTCAGGAGATAAATAATATACTCATTTCGGAAGTAAACGGTCTCATGGGAGACGGCGTTTCGGACGACCTTCTTTCGGGCGGCGGAGAAATCCACCTCAGCGGAAAACAGGCTCTCTCCTATGCAAGAATAAGATATGTCGGAAATGCAGACTTTGAACGCACTCAGCGACAGCGTTATCTTATGTCACAGCTTGCAAAGAACGCCATAAAAATAAAACCGTCCTCGATAGGCGACATAGCAAATAACGTCATGCCGCAGACTTCTTCCGATATGAACACGGCTCAGATGTACCTGCTATCCCTGCAAATTCCTCTGTTTGCCGTCTACGACATACAGCAACTGAGGATTCCCTCCGACGGCACTTTCTACTCCGAATACAACGACAGCGGTGATGTCCTGCAAGTGGATTTGGACACAAATCACAAAATTATCAGACAACAGGTTTACGGCTATTGATTTTGTGACAGTGGGGGCGGGGGTGGAGTTCCTTGTGGGAGTTCAGGGAGGCAAGGTCCCCTGCTATTTATCGTTCCCTCCGTGGGAATAATTATGGGGGGTCTGGGGGGATTCTTCCCCCCAGCGGGGTCAAGGGGCGGAGCCCCTTGTGGGGGTTCAGGGGGCAAAGCCCCCTGCCCCTTATCGTTCCTAAAATAATTTATACTGCCTTACGGCATTGGGATTTGGGGGGCGTTGCCCCCCAAGCCCCCCACCAAAGGGGCAAAGCCCCTTTGGAAACCCATAATTAAATATTTTTAGTTGTGCGACTATTCAAGTTTTTGTTTATCATGGGAGTGTCTCCCCTATTCCTGATTGTTTCTTCTGTGGAATAATCATGGGGGGTTCGGGGGGACGGAGTCCCCCAGTGGGGGTTCAGGGGGCAAAGCCCCCTGCCCCTAATAGTTCCAATTAAAATTTGCACAGCCCCCAAAAGTCCACAAGCCAAAGAATTTTCTAAAAAAATATAATTTTAATAAAATTATTTTTTGGACAAAGCCCCCTGCCTCCTATCGTTCCAATTAAAATTTGCACGAAATCCCCAACAGGAGTTCGGGAGCGTCTCAAATCGTTCACATAAAAAGTCTAAATAAAAAATTCAAATTTATAGATAAAGGGGAAAATATATTGACGGAGGTATGTTTTATGAAAAACATCACAAAAAATCTCGTAGCTTTAGCCGTTGCCCTTGCGGTGTGTCCCGTGGGGGAGTGCCTCGGCACGTCCGCTGAAGATTCGCTCTTTGAGTACGGTTCTGTTGATTTGTCCGATATGGTAATGTTCTCGGACGAACTGACAGATAATTCGTCCCAAACGGCAATACTCGCAAATTACAGCGACAATGCACACAATTTCGGCTACTATCTCGATGAAAACAATGTTGAGGTCTACAAAAAATTTATGACGCTTGTAAACCCCTCTGACGAAAATTTCACGATAACTCTCCCCGAACCCGTCAGCTTTGAAGTGTCCTCACTGCCGAACTCTCCCGATTTTTCCGAAGAAGATATGAACTCTCTCAGGACTGCCGTTTTCTCAAGCTGTAAGCCCGGCTTTGACTCCGCTCTTTTCGACATTCCCGATATTTTCTGGCTCGATGACACGGGAATAGGTGTTGCAATAGGCAATATGACCTATCAGAGAAATAAAAAATACAACACTTATACCTGTACCGTAAAATCCCTGACTTTCAGTATCTCCCCGCTTGACAGCTTTGAATCTGTAGAGGAAATAGCGGAGTATAAAACTATTCTCAGCAATGCCGTGAACAGTTTCAGCCCACAGGGTGAGACAAGGTACGAAATGCTCATGAATATTCATGACCGCATGGCTCAGGATACTTTTTACAGCCTTGACGGAAAATTTTCAGGCTCTGCACTAAGTGTCCTCGCTGACGACACAGGTGCGGTCTGTGAGGGTTACTCAAAGGCTTTCAAACTCATGTGCGACACCCTCGACATACCGTGTGTACTCGTTTTCGGAAACTATGATGAGGAAAAAAATACTGCACATATGTGGGATTACGTCATGATGGAGGACGGGAACTGGTACGCTGTCGACCTGACGTGGGATGACCTCGACGGCAAGGACGGTCTCGAATATCAGCACGACTATTTTCTGAAAGGTTCGGAGAGTTTCAACACAAATCACACCCCCGAACCGAATTACGGTCTGACATACCTGACATATCCCGAACTGTCCGAAAAAGACTACTCCCCCGTGTCGGGAACTGTCACGACCGAACCCGTTACCGAAACTGCACCGACAACTTCATCTCAGGAAACTCCCGTCACTGTTATAGGCGACATAAACAGGGACGGCTCTATAAATACTGCCGACCTTGTAACCATTTCAAAAGTCCTCTTTGGACTGTCTGAACAGACTGACGACTGCGACATAAACGGCGACTCCCGCTGTGATGTCTTTGACCTCACGGCTCTCCGACAGATTATAATTTCAATCTGATTTCAATATAATTACTAAAATTACTGAAATTACTAAAAAATTTTCACTGAAAAATATGCGTCCACGCTCACCCTTTCTGCAAAATATAACAAAAATCACGCCGATTCGGTGACAGCATTTGTTATTTTGTCACTTGAAAACTTTTCTGCACTGTGGTATAATCTAAATGTAATCCAAATACAATCCGATTCAGAAAGGTGTTGCTGTAAAATGAAATTATCCGAAATGAACAGAGAGGAACTATTGCAGTTTCGAGAGAAAAACGAGTCTCTCTATGCCGTTTTCAAGGCTCAAAATCTCAGCCTGAATATGTCAAGGGGAAACCCCTGCAAAGAACAGCTCCAGCTCAGTCTTGATATGCTGAACGTCTTTGACGATGGCGACTTCATGAGTGAAAACGGTGTCGATGTCCGCAATTATGGCGTTCTTGACGGTATACCGGAGGCAAAAAAACTGTTTTCGGATATGATTGGTGTCGAGGACGATGAGGTTATTATCTTCGGCAATTCAAGTCTCAACGCCATGTACTGGACAGTACAGACGGCTTTCAACAAGGGCATTCTCGGAAGTCAGCCGTGGTCAAAGTACGACAGAGTGAAATTCCTCTGCCCCGTTCCCGGCTACGACAGACACTTCAAACTGACCGAATTTTTCGGAATCGAAATGATAAATATCCCCATGACACCGACAGGTCCCGATATGGATATGATCGAAAAACTTGTCTCGGAGGACGAAACTGTCAAGGGAGTGTGGTGTGTACCGCAGTACTCAAACCCCGACGGCATATCCTACAGTGACGAAACCGTCAGACGTTTCGCAAATCTCAAACCAAAGGCAAAAGATTTCAGAATATTCTGGGACAACGCCTACTGTATCCACCACCTAACCGAAAACCCCTCCTATATTCTCAACATACTCGACGAGGCAAAAAAAGTCGGAAACGAGAATATTGTCTACATATTCGGCTCAACTTCAAAGATAACTTTCCCCGGAGCAGGTGTAGCAGTAATGGGTGCAAGCAGACAGAATGTTGAGGAACTCAAAAAATATCTCGGCATAAGCATTATAAGCTACGACAAAATGAACCAGCTCCGCCACGTCAAATTTTTCGGGAACTTTGACAACATGATTGAACACATGAAAAAACACATGGAGATTATCGCTCCGAAATTCAGACTTGTGTGCGATATGTTGCAAAGGGAAATTGCCCCTCTCGGAATAGGTTCTTGGACTGACCCCGAAGGCGGTTACTTTGTCTCTTTCAACTCCCTTGACGGCTGTGCAAAGAGAATAGTGAAACTCTGTAGCAAGGCAGGCGTGACACTCACCCCCGCAGGTGCTACTTTCCCGTACGGTGTTGATCCGCACGACAGAAATATAAGAATTGCCCCCACATATCCCCCTCTTGACGAACTCGAAAAGGCTATGGAACTGTTTGTGATATGTGTCAAGATAGCGAGTGCGGAAAAACTTCTCGGATATGTGAGGTGAAAATATACACAGGCAAAACAAGACAAGTTAAGAAAGGATGATTAAAATGGGTTCAACTCTCACTGAAAAGATCTTAAAGGCTCACCTTGTCGACGGTGAGTATGTCAAAGGTCAGGAAATAGGCATAAAAATCGACCAGACTCTCACTCAGGACGCAACAGGTACTATGGCTTATCTCGAATTTGAGGCTATGGGCGTACCCCGTGTAAAGACAGAGCGTTCTGTCGCCTATATCGACCACAATACTCTACAGAGCGGTTTTGAAAACGCTGACGACCACAGATTTATAGGAAGCTGTGCCAAAAAACACGGTATTTACTTTTCACGCCCCGGCAACGGTATCTGCCATCAGGTTCACCTTGAAAGGTTCGGCATTCCCGGAAAAACTCTAATAGGTTCGGACAGCCACACACCTACAGGCGGCGGAATAGGTATGATTGCCATAGGTGCAGGCGGTCTCGATGTCGCTGTAGCTATGGGAGGCGGTGCGTACTATATAACCTGTCCGAAAGTTGTAAAAATAAACCTCACAGGCAAACTCAATGCTTGGGTTTCCGCTAAGGACGTTATTCTTGAAGTCCTGAGAAGAATGTCCGTAAAGGGCGGTGTAGGAAAAGTAATAGAGTACACAGGTGAGGGCGTGAAGACTCTCTCAGTACCCGAAAGGGCTACCATTACAAATATGGGTGCGGAACTCGGTGCGACTACTTCTATTTTCCCGTCCGACGAAATCACAAGGCAGTTTCTCAAAGCTCAGAAGCGTGAGGAAGTCTGGACGGAGCTGTCTGCTGACGAAGATGCTGTATACGATGAGGAGATAAATATAAATCTCTCCGAACTTGTACCGCTCTCCGCCTGTCCGCACTCCCCCGACAACGTAAAGACTATATCCGAAATAGGAAAACTCAAAATAGACCAGGTGTGCATAGGTTCGTGTACAAACTCCTCTCTGCTCGATATGCTCAAAGTGGCACACATTCTCAAAGGCAAGACGGTACACCCCGATGTGTCACTCTCGATTGCACCCGGTTCAAAACAAGTTCTGAATATGCTTGCACAGAACGGTGCACTGTCTACACTTATAGAGGCTGGTGCAAGAATACTCGAAAGTGCGTGCGGACCTTGCATAGGTATGGGACAGTCTCCAAACTCAAAGGGTATCTCTCTCCGTACGTTCAACAGAAACTTTGAGGGACGTTCAGGCACAAAGGACGGTCAGATTTACCTTGTTTCACCTGAAACCGCTGCTGTCTCGGCTCTCACAGGCTATCTCACAGACCCCCGTGAGCTTGGCGATATGCCCGAATTTAAGTTACCGAAAGAGTTCACAATAAACGACAACATGATTGTACCGCCTGCTCCCGTTGAGGAGATGGACAGCGTTGAAATTCTGAGAGGTCCGAATATCAAGCCATATCCGCAGACTTCTCCCCTGCTTGAGACTATTGACGCTCCTGTATCTCTCAAAGTGGGCGACAACATCACTACAGACCACATCATGCCCGCAGGTGCGAAAATACTCCCCCTCCGTTCAAACGTTCCGAAAATTTCACAGTTCTGCTTTGCGGTATGTGATGACAGTTTCCCGAAACGTGCGGAGAGACTCGGCAAGAGTATTATTGTCGGAGGTTCAAACTACGGTCAGGGTTCGTCACGTGAACACGCTGCACTCGCTCCTCTCTATCTCGGAGTAAAAGCCGTACTTGTAAAATCTTTTGCAAGAATCCACAGAGCTAACCTTATAAATGCAGGTATACTCCCCCTCACTTTTGTGAATGAGTCCGACTACGACAAAATAAACGAGGGCGATGAGCTTCTCCTTGCCGACATAAGAAAGGATATTCAGGACGGCAAAACACAGTTCACGGTACTCGACAAGACAAACGGCACTGAAATTCCCGTTCTGTGCGAACTGTCGGGACGTACAAAGGACATCATTCTTGCGGGCGGTCTCCTTGACTACACAAGAGAGAGTATGAAGTAAAAAAGTGAACGAAACGGAATTTATAAATTCTGTAAAATTTATGATTTTCCTGCTTGCTGTCACGCTGTCTTTCTGGGGACTTAATATCTTCAGACACATCAATTCGGGTAACTGGAGAGGTCTCCGAAAGACAGCCGACATAGCAGGGGCTTTGATACTCCTGATTGCTCTTGTCGGACTTGCCGTGCCTGTCGTGGCACTGAAAGGCAGGTGATTGTTTATTAAAAATAATTCAAGAGGTCTTACAGCGTCCGAAATAAAATTTATAGCGATAGTCTGTATGCTTATAGACCACACAGCTTCGATGTTCGTCTATGCGAGCGAACAACCTTTGCTCTACGGCACTATGCGGTTTATAGGCAGAGTTACCGCACCCGTCATGTGCTTCTTTATCTCGGAGGGCTACCACTACACTCACAATCTCAAAAAATACTTCCTGAGAATGGGCGTTTTTGCGGTCATATCGCACTTTGCATTTATGTACTCCCACCAAGGCAGTTTTTTTGCAATAGGCAAGGAGAGTGTCATAGCCACGCTGACGATGTGCCTGCTGTGTATACATATTTATAACGCTCCCAGAGTAAAAACTGCTCTCAAATTTCCTCTGATAGTCCTGATAGCCTGTCTGTGCCAGTACTGCGACTGGGGAAGTCAGGCTGTTATTTTCACGATGTGCTTTGAGCTTGCAAGGGGCAACAGGAAAAATCAGATTATCGCCTACAGTATATCCGCACTCGCCTATGTGTTCCCAATTGTCCTCTCTATTGCCAGAGACACCGGTACTCCAAAGATAAATTTGTTTGTCCTCGGAGTTTTCCTCCCGTCACTCCTGCTTAGCCTTTACAACGGCGAAAAGGGCGGTGGAAAGTACAGCAAGTGGGTTTTCTACATTTTCTACCCCGCACACCTTATCATTCTGGGATTTATAAAATTCAAATACTGGAGTTGATTGAAAAGTGTACGGGAAATTCAGAAAATACCGTCCGGGAAGCATTTACGGCGTGGAAATTTTTACGGCAGTCCTGTTTGCCACAGAGTGCATTATTAAAAATATTTTTTCGGACACATACAATATATTCAAAATTTTTGACAATTTCTACGAAAACCAAACCGCCTTGACAGTTATGTCTGTCGCTGTCACACTGTTAACGGTCGGACTGCTCTGTCTGTGCAACTGTGTCGGCAAAAAAATTTTTACCGCAACGGAAAAGTTCTTTGAGAAAAAAATAAAAGAAAAACCGGTTATCAGTGAAGTTCCCGATGAAAATTTGATAAAAAGACAGGTCTCCGAAAAGGCTGAGAGAACAGAGTCCCTTATATTTCTCGGACTGTTGGTGCTTTTTGGTGTGTTGTGTACGCAATTTGAGCGAGTATAAATTTTTTTACAGGGAGTGCCAAAAAAATGAACTATCTGAAAATAAAATTCCAGAATGACACTTTTTTCAGAGAAAATAATTTCCCCGATATGAAGTCCGAAGTCTTTACGGCTTACAAACCGCTCGAAAAAGTCCAGAGAAAAAATTATTACTCTGTGCAGGAAAATATAGTCAAAAAAACTACCGTGCAGACGGTTCTGGAATGTCCGCAGGGAAAACGTGTAACCGCCCTGAATTTCGCAAACGCCATGTACGCAGGCGGTGCGTATGTCCTCGGCGGAAACGCTCAGGAGGAGAGCCTTTGCAGGGCTTCCATGCTGTACTACACTATTAAAACCTGCCGGGATTACTACACAAAAAACAGATTGCACGTCCTGCCCGACTACACAAACACGGCGATATGCTCGGAAAATGTCCCCGTAATCAGGGGCGATGACGGCACTCTGCTTGAAAATCCCGTGAATTGCGATTTTATAACTATCCCCGCTGTCAACAGGAGATTTGCAAAATTTATGTTCTCGGGGAAAAATCTGGACAGAAAAATGCGTTCCCGAATTGAAATGATTCTGAGTATCGCTCTGGAAAAAAATACCGATATACTCGTTCTCGGGGCGTTCGGCTGCGGAGTTTTCGGAAACAGCCGTGAAAAAGTTTTCGGGATTTTTGAGGAGCTTATAAATTACGGCGTACCCGACTTTGTGGAGGTAATTTTTGCCGTGCCCGACTGAAAAATTTTTATATAAATTTTTATATAAATTTTTATATAATTTTTTTATAAAATATAAAAATATTTATCATGAAAATCGTTGAAATTTTTAAGGATATTGTTCAGGATATGCTTGCCGTGGACGTTGAAAGGCAGAACAGAGACAGGGAACGGTTCGCAAAAAATCTGACCAACCGCAGGAACAGCGGTCCCGTCGGCTTTTACTATGTCATTTTTCCGCAAGTTGTCGGTTTTGTGGCAGGTCTCGCACTGACGAAAATTCTCGGCATGGGCGGCGATATGTACGTATTTTTCGGCGTTCTCTTTGCACTCCTCGGCGGTGTCTATAAAAGCGTTTCCTTTGACAAGATCGGTCTTATGCCTGCAATAGTGAGAAATATTATCATAACCCTGATGATTTTGGGTTTTGTTTTGATTATAGTCAAGACAGGTTAGTAAAGTCTGTTTTGGGAGAAAAGAAGATGAGATATATTTTTAATGGAGGTCTTTACTATGGAAAAGATTAAAATGAAAACACCGCTCGTTGAAATGGACGGCGATGAGATGACAAGAGTTCTCTGGAAGTGGATAAAAGAGACTCTCCTTGAACCCTATGTTGAACTCAATACGGAGTACTACGACTTAGGTCTTGAATACCGTGAGGCTACAAAGGACAAGGTCACTTTCGATTCCGCTGAGGCTACAAAAAAATACGGTGTAGCCGTAAAGTGTGCGACTATAACTCCGAACGCCGCAAGAATGCCCGAATACAATCTCACACAGATGTGGAAGTCCCCCAACGGCACTATAAGGGCTATTCTGGACGGCACTGTCTTCAGGACACCCATTATAGTAAAGGGCATTGAACCCTATATCCCCACCTGGACAAAGCCTATAACTATAGCCCGTCACGCTTACGGAGATGTCTACAAAAACACCGAAATGCGTGTTGAAAAGGGCAGCCGTGCGGAACTGGTCGTCACCGACAAAGACGGCAACGAGACAAGGGAGTTTATCCACTCCTTTAACGACTCGGACGGAATTATCCAAGGTCTCCACAATGTGGACAGCAGTATAGCGGGTTTCGCAAGGGCTTGTCTCAACTACGGTCTCGACCTCAAACAGGACGTGTGGTTTGCGACAAAGGACACCATCTCAAAAAAATATGACCACAGATTCAAGGACATTTTTCAGGAGATATATGACAACGAGTACAAAGAAAAGTATGAAAAAGCCGGAATTGAGTACTTCTACACCCTCATAGACGACGCTGTTGCAAGAGTTATCCGCTCAAACGGCGGTTATATATGGGCTTGCAAGAACTATGACGGTGACGTTATGTCCGACATGGTTTCCACAGCTTACGGCAGTCTCGCTATGATGACTTCCGTGCTTGTCTCCCCCGACGGCATTTATGAGTACGAAGCTGCACACGGCACGGTACAGAGACACTATTACAAGTACCTCAAAGGCGAGGAGACTTCCACAAACTCCGTTGCCACTATCTTTGCGTGGAGCGGGGCACTCCGCAAGAGGGGCGAACTTGACGGCACTCCCGAACTCTGTGACTTTGCCGACAAACTCGAAAAAGCTACTATTCAGACCATTGAGGACGGCGTTATGACAGGCGACCTCTATCTCATTTCAAAACTCGAAAACAAGAGAAAGGTGAACTCCAAAGAGTTTCTTGACGAGATAAAGACAAGACTTGACAAACTTGTGACGGAATAATTTTTTACAAAACAGCTCTGTACCGTGTACGGTCACACGGTGCGGAGCTTTTTTCCGTAATCGGCACACACGGAGCGTTTATAATGCCTTACGGCTTTGGACTGGGGGACGCTGTCCCCCAGACCCCCTGCCAAAGGGGCAAAGCCCCTTTGGAAACCCGTGATTATTTTTAGTTTTGTGACTATCCAAGTTTATGGGAGTCGAGAGTGTCTCCCCTGTGGGAATAATCATGGGGGGTTCGGGGGGCGGGGTTTGGGGTGTCCCCATTTTCAAATCACCCCCCGACGGGGGTTTGGGGGCAGAGTCCCCAGTGGGGGTTCAGGGGGCAAAGCCCCCTGCCCCTTATCGTTCTCCCTTAATCGTTTTACTTAATTGTTCTCTGTGTGGGAATAATCATGGGGGGTCTGGGGGGATACTTCCCCCCAGCGGGGGTTTGGGGGCAGAGCCCCCAATGGGGGTTCAGGGGGCAAAGCCCCCTGCCTCCTATCGTTCTAAATTAAAATATTAAATTACCAAAATTGTCCAAAAAGAGAGCGGCGAACAGAGTTCCCCCACTCTCTTTTTTATTAAAAAAATTCTGCCAATAACGTGTTTTCTGCCCCGAATGATTGTGAAACACTTGACAAAGTTCTCAATGTATGATACAATTATAAAAGCCGTCAATTGACATATCCGTAACAAAACGAAAGGAGTTTTTTATATGGAATACCGCATTGAACATGACTCTATGGGAGAGGTAAAAGTCCCCGCCGACAAATATTGGGCGGCTCAGACTCAGAGAAGTCACCAAAATTTCCCCATAGGTGTCGGAATAGAGACTATGCCCCGTGAGATTACTCACGCTTTCGGCATACTTAAAAAGGCTGCTGCAATCACAAATAACAGGCTCAAACCCGAAAAACTCACGGACAGAAAACTCTCCGCAATTTCTAAGGCTTGTGACGAAGTTATAAGCGGTCGTCTCAATGAACACTTTCCGCTTGTCGTATGGCAGACGGGAAGCGGTACGCAGTCAAATATGAACGCAAACGAGGTCATTGCAAACAGGGGAAACGAAATTGCAGGGGAGAAAATTCTCCACCCGAATGACGATATAAATATGAGTCAGTCCTCAAACGACACTTTCCCGACTGCTATGCACATAGCGTCCGTAATCGCCATGGAGGACAGAGTTATTCCCGCAATAGACACTCTTGTTGAAACTTTTAAGAGACTTGAATCCGAAAACGATGATGTTGTAAAGAGTGGCAGAACTCATCTTCAGGACGCTACTCCTATTAAATTTTCTCAGGAAATAAGCGGTTGGAGGGCTTCTCTTGAAAGAGACAGGGAGATGATTATAAAAGCCTGCGACAGTCTCAAAGAACTCGCTCTCGGCGGTACTGCTGTGGGAACAGGTCTTAACGCTCCTGCCGGATTTGCGGAGGGCGTTGCGGAAGTCATAAGCGAACTGACAGGAAAAAAATTTGTGACCGCTCCGAATAAATTTCACTCCCTCACTTCAAAAGACGAAATAGTCTTTGCACACGGTGCGTTAAAGGCTCTTGCTTGCGATATGATGAAAATTGCAAATGATGTGAGATGGCTTGCATCGGGTCCCCGTGACGGTCTTGGCGAGATAACTATCCCCGAAAACGAACCCGGTTCTTCAATAATGCCCGGAAAGGTGAACCCGACACAGTGCGAACAGGTTACAATGGTTGCGGTTCAGGTTATGGGAAACGATGTAGCTGTGGGAATGTCCGCATCACAGGGAAATTTTGAACTCAATGTTTTCATGCCTGTATGTGCGTACAATTTCCTGCAATCGGCAAGACTTCTCTCCGAATCAATTATTTCTTTCAACAACAACTGTGCTGTCGGAATAAAAGCCAACAGGGACAAAATGCACCACAATCTTCACAACTCCCTCATGCTTGTGACTGCCCTCAACCCCTACATAGGTTACGAAAATGCCGCAAAGACCGCAAAAAAGGCTTTCAAGGAGAATATCTCCCTCAAAGAGGCTTGTGTACAGCTCGGATTCCTCACGGAGGAGAAGTTTGACGAAGTTTTCCACCCCGAACAGATGGTCTGAAACGGGGAGAAGTTTACAACTTAACGAAAGGATCTTCTTATATAATGAAAAATTTTACTTACTACCCCGGCTGTACACTTCGCACAAAGGCTAAGGAACTCGACCGCTGTGCAAGAGTATGTGCGGAAATTCTGGGGATAAATCTCGAAGAACCTGCCGACTGGCAGTGTTGCGGAGGTGCTTACACGACTGCAAAGGACGAGATTGCTACAAAGCTCTCGGCTGTGAGGGTTCTGAACTCCGCAAAGGAGGCCGGAAATCCTCTTATAACGGTGTGTTCCGCCTGCCACAACGTGATAAAGCAGACTAATTATGATATTTCCCACGATGACGAAATGTGCGGAAAAGTCAACAGGTATCTCGGACTTTCAGAAAATTACAGCGGTGAGACCATTGTCTACCACTATCTTGAAATGCTGAGAGATGTTATAGGCTTTGAAAATCTCGCAAAACAGGTGAAAAAGCCGTTGAAAGGCGTAAAAATCGCTCCCTATTACGGCTGTCTGCTTCTGAGACCCAAAAAGGCTCTCGCTATGGACGACCCCGAAAATCCCTCTATAATGGAGAATTTTATAAAGGCTATAGGCGGTACTCCTGTTGTGTACGCCCAGAGAAACGAGTGTTGCGGTGCTTACACGATTTTTGAGGACAAAAATCAGGCTGTTGAGAGAAGTGCAAAAATTGCGGAATCCGCAAGGGAAATGGGTGCGGATATGATTATAACCGCCTGTCCGCTGTGTATGTATAATCTGAAAAAAAATTCGGGCTGTGACATTCCCGTGCGATATTTTACGGAAGTCCTCGCAGAAGCTCTCGGTGTTGAGGAGGTCGGCAATGAACAGTAAAAACGAAAATCTCAAAGAACAGGTCCTCCGTGCAAGCGGTGTGAACGTCCTGAAGTGCATGAGGTGCGGAAAGTGTTCGGGTACTTGCCCTGCTTACGGTGAAATGGAGTACCACCCGCACCAGTTTGTCTACATGATCGAAAAGGGCGATATTGAAAAACTTATGAACTCGCCGTCAATATACAGGTGTCTGACCTGCTTTGCGTGTGTGGACAGATGTCCGAGAGGTGTTGAACCTGCAAAGGCTGTTGAGGCTGTCAGGCTTATGGCTGTCAGGAAACAGGACGGAAACCGTCTCAAGCCTGAACAGATTCCCGATATGCTTGATGAGGATATGCCCCAGCAGGCTATAGTCACAGCTCTCAGAAAGTACAGAAAATAAGGGGAGGAGAGTTTTATACTTATGAACAGAATAGGCGTGTTTGTGTGCCACTGTGGTACAAATATTGCATCTACAGTCGATGTAAAAGCTGTAGCGGAGGCTCTCAGCCACGAGAGAGGTGTTGTAATCTCTCAGGACTATCAGTATATGTGTTCAGAATCGGGACAAAATCTTGTCAAGAACGCCATTAAAGAACACAATTTAACAGGAGTTGTGATTTGCTCCTGCTCACCGAGAATGCACGAAAATACTTTCAGAAAAGCCTGCTCCGAAGCAGGTCTGAACCCGTATCTTGTCGAAATTGCGAACATAAGAGAACAGTGTTCCTGGATTCACAAGGATATTACTACCGCAACCGAAAAGGCTGTAATTCTCGGAAGAACTGCAATCGCAAAGGTAACTCTCAACACTCCTCTGACTTCTATGGAAAGTCCTGTCGTAAAAAGGGCTCTCGTGATAGGCGGAGGTATTGCGGGTATACAGTCTGCACTCGATATTGCGGAGGCGGGTTTTGAAGTCGATATAGTCGAAAAAGAACCCACTATAGGCGGAAAAATGGCTCAGATTGACAAAACTTTCCCGACACTGGACTGTGCAGCGTGTATTCTCACTCCCAAAATGGTGGAGGCTTCACAGAATGAAAATATAAATATTTACTCTTTCAGCGAAGTCAGCGATGTAAAGGGCTTTGTCGGTAATTTCACCGTCAAAATAAAACGCAAGGCTCGTTATGTGGACGAGACAAAGTGTACGGGTTGCGGACTGTGTACGGAAAAGTGTCCGATGAAAAAAGTACCGAACGAATTTAATGCAGGTCTCGACAACAGGACTGCAATATATATTCCCTTTGCACAGGCTGTCCCGAAAATTGCAACCATTGACCCAAATTACTGCATGATGCTGAAAAATGGCAAGTGCGGGGTTTGTTCAAAAGTCTGCACGGCAGGGGCTGTCGACTACAAGCAAAAGGACGAATTTATTGAAAAAAAATACGGTGCAATAGTAGTCGCAACTGGCTACAATCCCATAAGTCCCGAAAAATTTGACGAGTACGCTTATTCACAGTGTCCCGATGTGGTGACTTCTCTTGAACTCGAAAGGCTTATGAATGCAGCAGGTCCTAACGGCGGTACACTTCTCAGACCTTCCGACAAAAAACACCCCGAAAAAATAGTCTTTATACAGTGCGTAGGCTCACGCTGTGACGATGACAGGGGAAAGCCGTACTGTTCAAAAATTTGCTGTATGTACACCGCAAAGCACGCTATGCTTATCCGTGAGAAGTACCCCGATACGGAAGTATATGTATTTTATATTGACGTGCGTACTCCGGGCAAAAATTTTGACGAATTTTACCGCCGTGCCGTGGAGCAGTACAACGTCCACTATATAAAGGGAATGGTCGGAAAAGTCACCCCGAAAGCGAACGGAAAAATTGAGGTTCAGGGTTCGGATATGCTCGCAGACGAACAGCTCCGCATTGACGCTGATTTAGTCGTACTCGCTATGGCTATAGAACCCGACAAGTCCGCAAGACCTCTCGCAACTATGCTCACAACTCAAATGGACACAAATGACTTCTTTACAGAGGCTCACCCGAAACTCCGTCCCGTTGAGAGTGCAACAGCGGGAATTTTCCTGTCGGGAGTTTGTCAAGGTCCTAAAGACATTCCCGAAACTGTCGCTCAGGCAAGTGCAGCCGCTGCAAAGGCTATAGGACTTCTCTGCAAGAACAGTATCACTTGTAACCCGTGTGTCGCCCACTCCGATGAGCTTATGTGCAACGGCTGTTCGGCTTGTGAAAAAGTCTGCCCGTACGGTGCGATCACTTACGAGAATAAGGAGTTCAGAATGCCCGACAGGACTGTTGCCGTGAGACGTGTTGCAAGCGTAAATCCTGCCGTGTGTCAGGGCTGCGGTGCTTGTACAGTCGCCTGTCCATCGGGGGCAATGGATTTGAACGGATTCTCAAACAGTCAGATTATGGCGGAGGTAGATGCAATATGCAAGTAAACGATAGTAAAAATTTTGAACCTGTAATAGCTGCATTCTGCTGTAACTGGTGTTCTTATGCAGGTGCAGACCTGTCGGGTACAAACAGACTCAGCTATCCGACAAACGTCAAAATAATAAGAGTTCCTTGTTCGTGCAGGGTGAACCCCATGTTTATTCTGAGAGCTTTTCAGAGGGGTGCGGACGGTGTTATAATATGTGGCTGTCACCCCGGAGACTGCCACTACACTTCCGGAAACTATTTCACAAGAAGGAGAATAACTCTCCTGTACAGTATGCTCGATTTCCTCGGAATAGAGCGTAACAGAACACGTCTGGAGTGGGTCTCGGCGGCAGAGGGTGCAAAATTTGCATCGGTCATGGAGCAGTTCACAGAGGACGTGAGGAAACTCGGACCTAACCGCAGACTGGAGGATTTGAGATGCAGGAAAAAATGAAACAGCGTGCAAAGGAGCTTCTCGCAGACGGCACGGTAAACCGTGTAATGGGCTGGAAAAAGGGTGAGTTCGGCTATGACACGACACCCGCAGTCTTCAGGAGTGCGGAGGAAATAGATAAATATTTTGTCTGTGACGACTTCACAAACTCAAATCTCTCGAAACTTCTCGTGAAAGAGTCAAAAAAAGACGGCGTTATTCTGGCTTTTCTGAAACCCTGTGACACCTACAGTTTCAATCAGCTTCTGAAAGAACACAGAATAGACCGTGAAAAAGTCTACATAATAGGCATTCCCGGAGGTCCTAAACTCGATGCCGAAATTATCAAATCAAAGGGCATTACGGGTATCACTGGTGTTAAAAATGTAAACTATACTCTCGTCATAGACACTATTTACGGAGAGGAAAAAATGCCCTTCTATGAGGCTGTGTCCGTAAAGTGCAAGTCCTGCAAGAGCAAAAAGCACGTCATTTATGACGAACTTATAGGCGATGACGGCGATATTCTCGAATCGGACAGATTTGATGAAGTCGAAAAACTGGAAAATATGACAAGTCGGGAGCGTTTTGACTTCTGGCAGAGGGAGCTTTCAAAGTGCATAAGGTGCAACGCCTGCAAGAATGTCTGTCCCGCTTGCACCTGTGAAAAGTGCGTATTTGACAACCCCAAATCGGGAATAGAAAACAAGGCTGTTTCGGACAGCTTTGAGGAAAAACTTTTCCACATAATCAGGGCTTTTCACGTTGCGGGACGTTGTACGGACTGCGGAGAGTGTTCAAGAGTGTGTCCCCAGAATATCCCTCTCCACCTGCTAAACAGGAAATTTATAAAAGATATAAATTCCCTCTACGGTGAATATCAGGCGGGTGCTGACCTCGACACTAAAAATCCTCTCACGGACTACAGCACAGACGACTGTGAGCCGTCAATCGTACACGAAAGGGGTGTTGAATAATGCTGAAAATATCTCTCGACAGGCTTGACGATTTTTTTGCAAGAGTTGCTTCGGAACAGTCGCTCTATATGCCTGTTGACCGTGAGGACGGTCAGGCAGAGTTCAGGAAGTGGACAGAGGGGAGCAAACTCTCACAGAGACTTAACACCGTCAGAAGTGCTAAAGACTTTTTCTTTCCTCAGACCGAAAACCTTGTGGACTTCAAGATACAGGGCAAAAATATTGAAGTTCTCGACACAAGAGAGGAATGTGAAGATTTTGCCGTTTTCGGAGTGCGTGCTTGCGATGCAAGAAGTTTTTCAATTCTTGACAAAGTTTTCCTGTGCGAACCCGTTGACAGCTACTACAAAAACCGCCGTGAACACGGTGTTATAATTTCACTGTCCTGTACTCGTCCCGCCGAAACCTGCTTCTGTACCGTTTTCGGCATAGATCCTGTTGAACCCGAGGGCGATATTTCGTGTTCAACGGACGGAAAGAGTATGTTTTTCAAGGTGAACACCCCGAAAGGTGAGGAGTTTGTAAAAAAATTTGCGGACGTCTTTGAGGACGGCGATCCCGCACAACTCGAAAAAATGAAGGAGTTTTCAAGAAATGTATTCAAGAAACTCCCCCTTGCAAATCTCTCTACGGACTCTTTCGGCGGTGACAAGATGATGAAACTTTTCAACTCCCCGAAATGGGCTGAACTCTCTGAAGCCTGCATAGGTTGCGGAACGTGTACTTTTATATGCCCGACCTGTCAGTGCTACGATATACGGGATTTCAAGACGAATGACGGCGTTAAACGTTTCAGGTGCTGGGATTCGTGTATGTATTCGGAGTTCACAAAAATGGCTCACGGCAATCCGAGAGTCTCACAGCTTGAGCGTTTCAGACAGCGTTTCATGCACAAACTTGTGTACTTCCCGTCAAACAATGACGGCGAATTTGGCTGTGTGGGCTGCGGTAGATGTCTTACAAAATGTCCGTCGTCAATAAATATAGTAAAAGTAATGAAAGCTCTGGAGGTGGAAGAATGAACAGCGATACACTTATCCCGCTTGTGGGAGTTGTCACCGATATAAGACAGGATACTCCCGATGTAAAAACTTTCAGGGTTGTCGCCCCGAACGGCGGTAAAGTCTTTGAACATATGCCCGGACAGTGTGCAATGCTGTCCGTTCCGGGAGTGGGTGAGGGTATGTTTTCAATAACTTCCTCCCCGACAAACACCGAATTTATGGAGTTCAGCATTAAAAAATGCGGTTGTCTCACCGACTGGCTTCACTCTATGGAGACAGGTCAGATGGTGACTGTAAGAGGTCCTTACGGTAATCACTTCCCCGTTGAGAGTGAACTGAAAAACAAAAATCTTCTCTTTATAGCAGGCGGTATAGGTCTTGCACCGCTGAGGTCTGTTATAAATTACGTCCGTGACAAAAGGTCTGACTACGGCGATGTACAGGTCGTCTACGGCTCTCGCTCTATGGACGATCTGGTAGACTACAGGGAGATCGTTGAGGAGTGGACAAATGCGGAGCGTTTTCAGGTCAATCTCACTATCGACAGACCACAGGACGGCTGGGAGGGTCACGTGGGATTTGTGCCCGATTACGTCAGGGAACTCGCCCCCTCGACTGACAAGACTGTCCTTGTCTGCGGACCTCCCATAATGATAAAATTTACTCTCAAAGCTCTGAAAGAACTCGGCTTTACGGAGACACAGGTCTACACGACTATGGAGCTGAGAATGAAATGCGGTGTCGGAAAGTGCGGCAGGTGCAACATAGGTGACAAGTACGTCTGCAAGGACGGTCCTGTTTTCAGGTTTGACCAGCTTGACCGCCTGCCGGACGAGTATTGATAAATTTATTATATATTATATTATATATTTATAATATTATATAAATTATATATAAAAACAGACAAGGAGATTTTTATGGAAAATATGCTTGATATATATCTATTCGGCAAAAAGTACTCCGTTCCGTCAGGTCTCACCATCATGACCGCTATGGAATATGCGGGATATGAACTCGTGAGGGGCTGTGGCTGTAGAAACGGTTTCTGCGGAGCGTGTGCGACTATCTACAGGATAAAGGGCGAGTCACAGCTCCACGGCTGTCTTGCGTGCCAGACGGAAATTCAGGAGAATATGTACGTCGCAACTCTGCCGTTTTTCCCTCTTGAAAAGAGAGTTTACAACATAGAAGAAATTAAACCCGACCAGCAGATCATGATGCAGCTGTACCCCGAAATTTACTCCTGTATCGGCTGTAATGCGTGTACAAAGGCGTGTACACAGGAGCTGAACGTCATGCAGTACATAGCCTATGCACAGAGGGGAGAGTACGACAAGTGTGCGGAGGAGTCCTTTGACTGCGTTATGTGCGGAGTATGCTCTTCAAGGTGTCCCGCCGAAATTTCCCACCCGCAAGTCGCTATGCTCGCAAGGAGACTGAACGGAAAGTACATCGCCCCCGAATGCGGTCATCTGTCGGAGCGTGTCGGCGAGATAAAAGAGGGCATTTTTGACGAAAAAATGGCTGAACTCATGGCTAAGTCAGTTGACAGTCTCCAAGAAATAAAAGATATGTACAACAGCCGTGAGATAGAGAAATAAGGGGGGATTCAAAATGTACAAAATAGAAAAACTCAATGAACTTGCAAAGAAAGTCGCCGAAAAAAGACCTGAAAACGCTGTCCTTGAGCCGAGGAGAATGACCGCCGAGGAAAAAGATGCTCTTCTTGCGGAATTTCACCCCGACTACAAACAGGACGAATTTACCGTGCTGTCGGCGGGCGTGAACAAGGGCGAAAAAATCCCGACACAGCTTGCAGATCTTCTTCAGGGAAAGAGCAGGGTGGACGTTTCAAAAATAGACCTGTCAAATCCCGACTACGATACGGACGTTCTCATCATAGGCGGCGGCGGTGCAGGTTCTTCGTGTGCGATTGAGGCTGACAATGTAGGTGCAAGGGCTATGATCGTCACAAAACTGAGAATAGGCGATGCCAACACAATGATGGCTGAGGGAGGTATTCAGGCTGCCGACAAGCCCAACGACTCTCCGCTTATACACTATATAGACGCTTTCGGTGGAGGTCATTTCGCTGCTAAGCCCGAACTTGTGAAAAAACTCGTGACAGATGCTCCCGATGCTATCCAGTGGCTCAACAAGCTCGGAGTTGAGTTTGACAAAGAACCCGACGGCACTATGATTACTACCCACGGCGGTGGTACTTCAAGAAAGAGAATGCACGCCTGCAAGGACTATTCGGGTGCGGAAATAATGCGTACTCTCCGTGATGAAGTCATAAACAGAGGTATTCCCGTTGTCGATTTCACTTCCGCAATTGAAATTATTCTTGACGAAAACGGCAAGGCTTCGGGTGCAGTCCTCATGAACATGGAGACCAAAGAAATTCTCGTTGCAAGGGCGAAAACTGTCGTGATAGCTACAGGCGGTGCAGGCAGACTTCACTATCAGGGTTTCCCGACTTCAAACCACTATGGTGCAACGGCGGACGGTCTCATTCTCGGCTACAGAGTAGGTGCAAAACTCCTATATGCCGACACTCTCCAATACCACCCCACGGGTACTGGCTATCCCGAACAGATTTTTGGTGCACTCGTGACGGAAAAAGTACGTTCTCTCGGTGCAAAACTCGTTAATATTGACGGTGAAGTATTTATGCACCCTCTTGAAACCCGTGACGTAACTGCCGCTTCTATAATCCGTGAGTGTACCGCAAGAGACAAGGGGATTGAGACAAATCTCGGAAAAGCTGTCTGGCTGGACACTCCAATGATTGAGTACAAACACGGTGAGGGTACTATTGAAAAGCGTATCCCCGCAATGCTCAGAATGTTCGGAAAATACGGCATTGACATTCGCAAAGAACCTATTCTTGTGTACCCCACTCTCCACTACCAGAACGGCGGTCTCGAAATAAACGACAGATGTGAGACAGGTGTCGAAAATCTCTATGCTTGCGGAGAGGTCGCAGGAGGTATTCACGGCAGAAACAGGCTTATGGGAAATTCTCTGCTTGACGTTATCGTGTTCGGCAGAAATGCGGGAATTTACGCCTCCGAAAAGGCTAAAAACACCGATATTCCCGAAAATCTCACCCTCGCACACGTTGAAAAATTCAACAGGGAACTTGCGGAAACAGGTGTTGCAAGTGACGTTCTGTCCCCCATGCTTCTCCCGAAGTACGCAAGAAAATAGTTAAATTAAACTAACTTTAATTAAAACTGAATTAAAATTAAATTAAAATATTTCACGGGACTTTCGGCGGGAATTTCTCACTGAAGTCCTGTGAAAATTTTTAATAAAAAAACAAAATCAACAGAAAAGAGGTCATATTTTTTTATGGATTTGCTGACTATAGGCGATTTTTCAATAGCCGTCAGGGAAATAGTCTTTCTGGTGTTCACGGTCTTTCTCGTGTCAACTGTCGGCTATCTTCTGGGAAGAATTACGATAAAGGGCATTTCACTCGGAACTGCGGGGGTTTTCATTGTCGCACTCCTCTACGGTGCTTTCTTTTTTGACAATCTCAACAGTGAACTCGTTGTGGAGGGCATCCCCTACGCAAAGAACGCAATGAAAATTGTGGAGAATATAGGGCTTATTCTCTTTGTAACGTCTGTCGGATTTATTGCAGGTCCGAACTTTTTCGGAAATTTCAAGAAAAATTTCAAGTCCTACGTTCTGCTTGCACTCGTGGTGATTATTTCCGGAGGTCTAACCTGTGCGGGCTGTATAGGTATAGACCAGATTATTTCCGACGATTCCAAAGAAGAGAGTGCTTCAATGCTTGTCGGACTTCTATCGGGTGCACTCACAAGTACACCTGCTTTTTCGGCTGCAAAGGCGACCGTAAACGGTGACGACCTTGAAACGATTGTGACTGTCGGACACGGTATCGCCTATCTTTTCGGAGTAATCGGTGTCGTACTCTTTGTGCAGATAGTGCCGAAAATGGTCAAAGCAAACATGGTTGAAGAGAGAAAACTTCTCGTCATTGCAGATTCGGGAAAATCCGAAAAGAAATATTCGGGAAAAATAATCGAAATGGACGAATTTGGTTTCATGCCTTTTTCACTCGCTTCAATAATCGGAATATTCATCGGCTCTATAAAATTCGGAAACTTCTCCCTCACAACAACAGGCGGTTGTCTGCTTGTGTCGCTTATTTTCGGTCACTTCTCGCACTTTGGTGCGGTGTCGGTAATGCCGAAAGAGAGTACCCTGAAAGTTTTCAGGGAGTTTGGTCTAATGCTGTTCCTTATAGGTGCGGGCATACCCGGCGGAGCAAGCTTTGCGGAGTACTTCAAAGCGGTCTACTTCCTGTACGGTGTCGCAATGACGCTCATTCCCATGATAATAGGCTTTTTCTTTGCAAAATACGTCCTGAAACTGAATCTTCTGAACAATCTCGGCTCTATAACAGGCGGTATGACTTCCACTCCTGCTCTGGGAACTCTCATAAGCACCGCAGGGACTGAGGACGTTGCATCTGCCTATGCTTCTACATACCCCGTTGCACTCATCGCTGTCGTAATAGTCTCACAAATTTTGTTGATAGTTTTCAGATAATTTATTGGAACGATAAGGGACAGTTTTCTTTTGAACCACCGTTAGTTAGAACGACAAGAGACAGGGGCTTTGCCCCCCTGTTGGGGGGCTATGCCCCCCACCCCCCCCCTTAGAACGATAAGGGGCAGGGGGCTTTGCCCCCTGAACCCCCATTGGGGGCTCCGCCCCCAAACCCCCGCTGGGGGGAAGAATCCCCCCAGACCCCCATAACTATTCCCACAGAGGAGACACCTCCCCGCCCCCTGATAATCCACTATTGTTAATTTTGGGGATCAAGGGGGGTTACACCCCCTTGTGGGGGGCTTGGGGGGCAAAGCCCCCCAAATTCCAAAGCCGTAAGACATAACTGCTCCGTCAGGGGCAGTATTTTTTTCTGACTGTGTGCGTTATATCCGTGAAAATTCTGAAAACGGGTACGGAAATCAGTGCGAGTACCGCACAGAGCAACAGACTTTTCAGCGAGAGTGTATATATAGCAAAAAATTCCCTGACAAATATTAAACTGAAAATCAGTCCGAACGTACACGCAAGACATATCGCAAATTTGTACTTTGTCATCGGCTTGCTTATTTTGTAGACCATTATAAGCCCCACAACTCCCATAAGAATCGTACAGGCAGTAGCGGTTATATTGTGGTCAAAGCCGAAAATCTTCCCGAAAAACATCGCACACACTACTATCAGGACATCGGTCAGCCCCGCTGGAATCGCTTTCAGGAGTATATTTGATATGAATTTTCCCTTTATAAGACGGCTGTCGGGGACTTGCGACAGGAAAAACCCCGGTATTCCTATTGTGAACATACTTATCAGCGAAATCTGTGCAGGCATTAGGGGGTAGGCAACTCCCGAAATTATCGAGATTATTGATATTATCAGCGAAAATATGTTCTTGACAAGAAACAGGCTTCCCGAACGCTCTATATTGTTGACTATCTTTCTGCCCTCAAGGACTATTTTAGGCATTTTTGAAAAATCCGATTCCAAAAGCACAAGCTGTGAGACCTGAACGGCAACGTCACTCCCCGAAGCCATTGCAACGGAGCAGTCCGCTGATTTGAGTGCAAGGACATCGTTCACGCCGTCACCCGTCATTGCGACGGTCTTTCCCGCAGATTTAAGAGCCTCCACAAATTTTTTCTTTTGTTCTGGTGTCACCCTCCCGAAAACCGTGTATTCAAGTACAGCTTTTTTTATATCTTCATCGGTTTTGAGTTCCGAAGCGTCAACATATTTTTCCGCACCATTTATACCAGACAACTTTGCGGTCTCCGAGACCGTGACAGGGTTGTCGCCCGATATTACTTTTATATCTACCCCCTGACTGTCAAAAAATCTGAAAATTTCGGGGGCGTTTTTCCTCACGGGATTTGAGAGCAGTACAAACCCCAAGAGGGCAGTTTTTTCCCTGTCCAAAGACCTGCCGTCGGGATTTTCCCCGTATGAACAGAGTGCAAGTATTCTGGAAGTCCTGTTTTTTTCGCTGATTTCCCCGTAAAACTCCATGTCACTCTCACTCAAAATAAAATCGGGAGCACCGAGTATTACGGAAATGTCCTCAAAAGTCACGCTGCTGTATTTGTATTCGGAGGAAAATCCCGTCCGATTTATGGGAACTCTCCCCGAATTTTTTGTGAAATGTGCTTTGAGAGTTTCCATTGTCACGTTGTCAGCGACCTGTGCGGAGACAAAATCTCCCAAAAGCAATTCAAGTTCCTCTAAATCTATCCTGCCTGACGGTACAATTTCCGACACGCTCATATGAGGTTCTGTTATAGTACCCGTCTTGTCCACACAGAGCACGTCCGCCCTTGCAAGGGTCTCTATGCACTTCATGTCGTGTACAAGCACTTTGTCACGGGCAAGGTTCACCGCACTGACCGCAAGTGCCGTACTCGCAAGCAGAAAAAGACCCTCGGGAATCATGCCTATGACTGCTCCTGTCATTGACTGTATACTCGTTTTTACGGAGCTGTCGCTGAATATATACTGCTGGAAAAAGAGTGTCAGCCCAATCGGGATTATGATTATTCCCGCAATTTTCACTATTTTGTCAAGAGCTTTTATCATTTCGGACTGCTCGCCCCTGCGTGACTTTTTCGCCTGTATCGTGAGCTGTGATATATACGAATCGCTCCCGACTTTTTCAAGTCTCGCCCTGCACTCCCCCGAAACTATGAAACTCCCCGAAAGAAGACTGTCCCCCTCTGTCTTGCAGACTTCATCGGCTTCACCTGTGAGCAGTGACTCGTTCACGGAGACTGTTCCCGAAATCACAACTGCGTCCGCACTTATCTGGTTCCCCGAACGGAAAATCACAACGTCATCGAGGACCAATTTTTCAGACGGCACTTGCATTTCAACGCCGTCACGGATAACGGAAGTCACAGGTGCATTCATGACTTTCAGCCTGTCGAGAGTCCTCTTTGAACGGAGTTCCTGAAATATTCCTATCAGAGTGTTGGCGGTTATCACTATCATGAAAGTCAGGTCACGGTAAGCCCCCGATATTATCGTCAGAACTGCCAAAATCAAGAATATGAAATTAAAATAAGTAAAGAGATTTCCCGAAATTATCTCCCACACCGTCTTTGACGGCGGTTCAGGACACCTGTTTTCAAGCCCCTCCGAAACCCTCTGCCTGACCTGTTCCCCACTGAGACCATTTTGCAGGTCAACATCTTTTTTAATATTTTTATCATCATTCATTAAAAAATCTCCCGAAAAAAATTATTGAAAAAAATTATTGTAATGTTATTATATCATGTTTTCCGACATAATTCAACGGTGTAATTATTTGGAATTATAAAAATATTTTTGGTGAATCTGTATATAAATTTTCCACAAAACTGTAAACTCACACAAATTTTCAAAAAACCCTTGACAAATATACCCCACGGGGGTATACTGTAGACAATGGGAGGTGAGGTGTTGGAAGATTGCACCGAAAAAAAAGAGATATGCGAGTGCTGTAAGAGGAAAAAGGAGCGTTCGGACGAGGAGTACAGAAGTCTTATAAATCGTCTGAACCGCATCGAGGGACAGGTCAGGGGCATAAGAAATATGGTCGAAAATAACGCATACTGCCCCGATATTCTCATTCAGGCTTCTGCTGTGAACTCCGCACTGAACTCTTTCTGCAAGGAACTTCTTGCAAGCCACATAAAAACCTGTGTCGTGAACGATATTCAAAACGGCAGAATTGAAACTGTCGACGAACTCGTGAATATGCTCCGCAAACTTATGAAATAATATTTATGTCGGAGCGGGGACACTGTTTTTTATGGTATTGGGGACTTCGCCCAAAAAATAATTTTATTAAAATTATATTTTTTTGGAAATTTCTTTAATTTGTAGGCTGTTGGAGACCGTGCAAATTTTAATTAGAACGATAAGGGGCAGGGGGCTTTGCCCCCTGAACCCCCATTGGGGGCTCTGCCCCCAAACCCCCCGTTAGAACGATTAGGGGCAGGGGGCTTTGCCCCCTGAACCCCCACTGGGGGCTCTGCCCCCAGACCCCCGTCGGGGGGAAGAATCCCCCCGAACCCCCCATGATAATTTTCTACTGTTTTAATTCTGAAGGTCAAGGGGGGAACAGCGTCCCCCAGTCTAAAATTCTATAAATTACAATCGGGAGGTGTTCCTTTTGCAAAAATACAATATAACCGGTATGAGCTGTGCGGCGTGCAGTGCAAGAGTTGAAAAGGCAGTAAAAAACGTGTCGGGGGTAACTTCCTGTGCGGTGAATCTGCTGACAAATTCCATGGGTGTGGAGGGTACCGCAAAGCCCGAGAGTATAATTTCCGCAGTCGAAAAAGCCGGGTACGGTGCAAGCATAGTCGGGGAAAAACAGTCTCCAAAAGTCTCCCCGACAAACAATGCCGAAAAAAGTATAGTAAAAAGACTTGTCTGGTCGGTCATATTCCTGATACCCCTGATGTATATTTCAATGGGACACATGATGTGGGGTTTCCCCATGCCCTCGTTTTTTGACGGAAACCACGTCGCAATGGGTCTCGCACAGCTTATTCTTTCGGGAATAATAATGGTGATAAATCAGAAATTTTTCATATCGGGTTTCAGAGGTCTTATAAACAAAGCCCCAAATATGGACACTCTTGTTGCAATGGGTTCAATGGCGTCTTTTGTGTGGAGCGTTTTTGTGCTGTTCGCAATGACAAAAGCACAAGCGGACGGCAATTCACAGCTTGTTGAAAAGTACATGATGGACTTCTATTTTGAGTCGGCGGGGACTATTCTCACTCTCATAACAGTCGGAAAAATGCTCGAATCGCACTCAAAAGGCAAGACTACAGACGCAATAAAAAGTCTCATGGAACTCGCCCCGAAAACCGCTGTTGTGGTACGTGACGGCATGGAAATTGAAATTCCCGCTGAGGAACTGAAAAAGGGAGATATTTTCTGTGTGCGTGCGGGACAGAGTATTCCTGCGGACGGAGTTGTGACGGAGGGAAGTGCTTCCGTGAATGAATCTTCTCTGACGGGAGAGAGCGTTCCCGCCGAAAAGGAAGTCGGCGACAATGTTTCCGCTTCAACCGTAAATATGTCGGGATATATACGCTGTGAGGCTGTGAACATCGGGGAAGATACTGCTCTTTCAAAAATAATCAAAATGGTTGAGGACGCTTCTGCCACAAAAGCTCCCATAGCAAAAATCGCCGACAGAGTTTCGGGGGTGTTTGTCCCGACTGTCATAATAATAGCAATTTTAACCGTGACAATATGGCTTGCGGTCGGACAGACTGTCGGCTATGCACTCGCAAGGGGAATATCTGTACTTGTGATAAGCTGTCCGTGTGCGTTGGGTCTTGCGACACCTGTCGCAATAATGGTCGGCAGCGGAGTGGGTGCAAAAAACGGAATATTATTCAAGACTGCCGAATCGCTTGAGGAGACGGGGAAAATTCAGGCTGTCGCTCTCGACAAGACGGGTACAGTCACAGAGGGAAAACCTGTCGTGACGGACGTAATTCCTGCTACAGATTTCACGGAGGAAAAACTTCTCGAATACGCCTTTTCTCTTGAAAGCAAGAGCGAACACCTCTTTGCAAAGGCTGTCAACGATTTTTCACTTCAGAAAAATATATCCGCAAAAGAGATTTGCGACTTCAGAACTCTTGCGGGAAACGGTCTTGAGGGAGTTTTAGACGGTAAAAAAATATGCGGAGGAAGTGTTAAATATATATCGGGTGTCGCAAACATACCCGAAAATATTCTTGAAAAGTCCGAAAATCTCGCAGAGCAGGGAAAAACTCCCCTTATGTTCGCAATTGAAAATAAACTAATCGGCATGATTGCCGTTGCGGACGTGATAAAAAAGGACAGTGCAAAGGCTATAAATGAATTAAAAAATATGGGTATAAGAGTTGTAATGCTCACGGGTGACAACGAAAAAACTGCAAACGCTATCGGAAAACAGGCTGGTGTTGACGAAGTTATAGCAGGCGTTCTCCCCGACGGCAAAGAAAGTGTCATCAGGGAACTCAAAAAGCAGTACAAAACCGCAATGGCGGGGGACGGTATAAACGACGCTCCCGCACTCGCCTCGGCTGACATAGGTATAGCTGTCGGTAACGGTACGGACATTGCAATTGATACCGCTGATGTTGTCCTTATGAAAAGCAGTTTGCGTGACATTCCCGCTTCAATACGTCTCAGCAGGGCAGTCCTCCGCAATATAAGACAGAATCTATTCTGGGCGTTTATCTATAACAGTATAGGTATACCTCTTGCAATGGGTGCATTTATAAAACTGTTCGGCTGGACTCTCAACCCCATGTTCGGGGCACTCGCAATGAGTTTATCAAGTTTCTGCGTGGTCACGAACTCGCTGAGACTTAATCTTGTAAACGTTTACAATCCCTCACGGGATAAAGTAAAAAATAATACCAAAAAGGAGAATGCTGTTATGACAAAAGAACTCACAATTGAAGGCATGATGTGTCAGCACTGCGAAAAGAGGGTAAAGGACGCTCTTGAAGCTCTTCCGCACGTCACAAGTGCGGAGGTAAGCCACGAAAAGGGAAACGCTGTCGTTGTGACGGACAAGGAAATTCGTGACTCGAAACTCACAGATGCCGTTGAAAAAGCGGGCTACAAAGTGACTGCTCTCAAATAAGAGACGGGGGCGATGTTTTGTGGGGGACTCTGCCCCCACTCCCCCCGCCAAAGGGGGAACCCCCCTTTGGAAACCCGTGATCAGATAGTTTTAGTTGTGCTACTATTCAGGTAACAGTAAGACTTGACTGAGCTTTCATAGACGACACCCTTTCCCCTGATTACTTCTTGTTTCTATCATGGGGGGTTCGGGGGCAGAACCCCCAATGGGGGTTCAGGGGGCAAAGCCCCCTGCCTCTTGTCGTTAATGGGGGGCTTGGGGGGCGTAGCCCCCCAACAGCTCACAAGTCTAAAAAAATATCCCTGCAAGAGGGGATTTTTTATTTTTAATCAATTCACAAAATATTGATGAATTTTTTCTCAGAGTGTAATATAATATTCGGTGTATAACTATATTATAATCAAAATAATCCAAATCAAATTATCAGGGAGGGCAAAATGACAAACGAAGAAAGAAAAACAAGCGGTCTTATGAAATTAAGACGAATGCGTGTCCTTATGATAATCGGCTACGGACTGATAGTGATTATCGCAATAATAGGAGTTACGCTGTTTGCCGTGAACAAAAACGAATCAGTCATGAAGTACAAGGTGAGCGATGTCACGGCATCTCTGAATGTCCAGATGAGACTGAAACTCGACGACTATCTCGCACGTTTTGAAAATCTGTCCGCACTCGCTTTTACTGTTGACGAGACTTACACTTACGATGCGACAGACGAAACCAATGACGAATACGAGGCTATCAACATTGAGAAAAAAATATCCGATGAACTTTACAAATTCTGTCTTATGGAGAACTTTGTCGACTACGGCATAGTCTACGCAAACAACCACACTGTCGGAAAAGTTTCAAACGGAACTATCTCTCTTTTCGGAAACAATCTCTACACGGATTTGTCAAAGATGATAACAAGAGAGCGTACCCGTGACGGCTGGTACTACGGTTACAACGACGATTTTGACAGAATATACTATGTAAAGCGTGTACACGAAAACGCTGTCTTTGTTATATCATTCTACACAACGGAGCTACAGAGAGTTTTCTACACCCCCGACAGCGTTGAGGATATGGAAGTCAGACTTGCGGATAAGTACTACAGAATACTCTACTCTTCCGTTGAGGACGAACTCGGCTCTTCACTTCCTGCCGACATAAATCAGCACGTCATAAATCATGAAGTCGCTGCCACTCTCGACAACAAAAACCTTACGGCTGTCAGCATATGCAGTACGGACTGGTACGTTATAAGCTCTATGCCTACTTCCGTAATTCTCAAGGAGAGCAGGGAAAATCAGAAATTTATCTACATAGTAGCGGGAATCTCCGCACTTGTGGCTGTACTCCTCGGAACTCTCTTTGCTGTGGGAATGTCCGACCCTGTTTCAAATCTCGCTTCTGTTATGGAAAACGGAAATGACGGCGGTTATGAGGGCGTTATGACAAGCAAGAATTTCGCCGAAAAGGCTCAGACTGTAATAAGAGAGGGTGGAAACCAAAATTCAAGGGCTATGGTTCTTGTGGATATTGATGACTTCCGTGACCTGACCTGCTCCCTTGGACGTGAGTTCACAGATAGGCACGTTGACAGACTTATCGGTGTTATAAAAAATACATTCCCGAAAGCGGAGTGCATAGGACGTATAGGTGAGGCGAATTTTGCTATCCTGACAGAGGGTTCTGCTGAGCGTGAGAACGTCTACAGGTCTCTTGTCACCAAAAGATGTATGGATATATGCAGAAATTTCGCTGACAGCTACAAGGCGGATGACGGCACTGTCTACAGGATCTCCGTGAGCGTGGGCTGTGCTATATACCCCCTCGACAGCTATACATACCAGAGTGTCTATGACGACGCTTACAAGGCTCTCTATGCGTCAAAACTGAGGGGCAGGGGCATTCACACGATGTACAACAGCACACTCGGATAACAGGGAGATGATATTAAAATGAAAAAATTCGGAAAATATTTCAAGAAAACTCTCGCCGTACTGGTGTGTACCGCAACTGTTCTTCCGCTGTCCGCCTGCACGAGCGATCCTGTGGTACAGCAACAGATAAACACTACGGAAATAACTTTCGCATGGTGGGGAAACGACGGCAGAAATAAGTATACGATTGAAGCAATAAAGCAGTTTGAGAAACTCCACCCCGACATAAAGGTGAACTGTAGCTATGCGGAGTGGTCGGGCTTTGAGACAAGAAACAAGGTTCAGATGATTTCCGCTATGGAAGCAGATGTAATGCAGATAAACTTCGGCTGGCTTGACCAATACTCCCCTGACGGCACGGGTTACTACGATATAAACCAACTCGGCGACTATATAGACCTCGGAAACTTTTCGGAGGATATGCTCGAATACGGCTATGAGGGTGACGCTCTCAACGCCATTCCGATTGCTATGAATACGGAGACAGTCTATATAAATAAGACTATTTACGACAAGTACGGTCTCGATGTACCGACAACCTGGGACGACTTATTTAATGCCGCCAAAGTCATGAGCAAGGACGGCATTTACCCGATCAGTGCAGCTTCAAAATCTATGTGGCTCTATCTGATAGCTTATACGGAACAGTACACGGGTGACAAGTTCCTGAGCGATGACGGTTCACTGAATTTCGATGAGGAAGATTTTCAGGTCATGATAGATTTCTACAAAAAACTTGTGGACGAAAAAGTAGTTCCACAGCTTGAACACTATGAGAGAATAAAACTCGACAATGAGGAATATGCGGGTTCAGTCGCATGGGTCAGCGATGCGGAAAGCTATTTCGGTCAGGCTATCGAAAATGGGCGTGAGATAGTCATAGCCGACTACACCACTATTGAGGGACACAGTGTCGGTGAGGGCTGGTACGCAAAACCCGCCACTATGTACGCCGTCAGCACTCACACTTCACAACCCGAAGAGGCGGGTATGCTCCTTGACTTCCTCCTGAACAGTGAGGAGATGGCACAGCTTCAGGGGCTTGAAAAGGGTATACCGATAAGTGAGTCCGCAAAAAAAGTCATTGCGGACGAGGGTATGCTTGAGGGAATACAGTACGACGCTTCACAGAAAATGGAGTCCGTACCGATGTCACAGCTGCACGCAGTCCTTGAGGACAGCGGTCTCATTGACGACTTCTTTGCCGCTGCAAATGAAGTAATATTCGACAAAATCAGTTCCGAGGAGCAGGCGGAGATATTTACGGAAAAAGTCAGGGCGGACTATTTTTAATATTTTTAACAGCGGACGGCGTTCCTTATCGGGAAACTCTGTCCGCTTTTTTTTTTTTTTTTTCGCAAAATCTCCACGAAAATGTACAACAGCGTTTTTTTGTGCAATTTGACGAAATTCAAAATTCCTATTGACTTTTTTTCACCCCTTTGATATAATACAGTTAGCGTATTTCCCCGTATTTTGCGTGTCGTCAATTTGCGAGGGAAATTGTCAAATTATATTATTATTTATTGCAATATTTCTGTCAGCGACAGTTTTGTCGGATTACAACGAAAGAAGATGAGAATTTTGAACAGTAAATTAAAAAAAATACTCTCTGTTGCGGGTGTCGTCACGGGAGTTGCCTTTGTAGTCATGCGATGTATAGCAAAGAAAAAATATCCCGATTCGGTCTATCGGAATGAACCCGCTGAACGCAATCCCGTCGAAAATAAAAAGGTTGAATTTGTTGAGGACAAAAACGACCCGATGAATGCGGACGGAAAAAGGGGTCATCTGAAAGTAGTCGGTACGGAAAACTATTCCCCGACTTTTTACGAAAAATACATAAAACGTTTAATTGATATTGTACTCTCCTTTGCGGGACTGATTGTCTTCTCACCGATATACGCCGTGACTGCACTTGCAATCAAAATTGACGACCCCGGTCCCGTTATTTTCAAGCAGAAGCGTGTCGCACAGAACAAAGGATATTTTCAGCTTGTAAAATTCCGTTCGATGTCCGTAAACACTCCCCAGAACGTTCCGACACATATGCTGAAAAATGGCGGTATTACGAAAGTCGGGGCGGTAATCAGGAGGACTTCTATAGACGAACTCCCACAGCTCTGGAATATATTTATGGGAAATATGAGCATTATAGGTCCACGTCCCGCCCTCTGGAATCAGGACTATCTGACGGCTGAGCGTGACAAGTACGGTGCAAACAACGTCAAGCCCGGTCTGACAGGTCTTGCACAGATAAGCGGTCGTGACGAACTGGAAATAGAACAGAAGGCAAAACTGGACGGTGCTTATGCGGACGCTCTCAGGGCAAGCAGTCTGTCGGGTCTGCTCATGGATACTAAGCTGTTTCTGGGTTCAATATCGTGTGTTCTGCACAGCAACGGCGTTGTCGAGGGCGGAACGGGTGCGATTGCAAGAGAAATTGAAAAGGCGGAAGTGCAATGAAAAAAATACTCATAACAGGTGCGGGAAGCTATATAGGAACTTCTTTTGAAAAATATATGCAGAAGTGGTCCGACGAGTACCAAATTGAGACGCTTGACATGGTGGGCGACGACTGGAAAAAGTACGATTTCGGCGGTTTCGATACTGTCTACCACGTTGCGGGAATTGCACACTCGGACGGCGGAAAAATCAGCAGGGAAAAGGCAAAGCTGTACTATGAAGTCAACACAAAGCTGACTGTTAAAACTGCAATGAAAGCCAAAAAAGCAGGTGTCAGGCAGTTTATATTCATGAGCAGTGCGATTGTGTACGGCGACAGTGCTCCCATCGGCAAAAGTAAAGTTATAACTAAAAAAACTCCCGTCAGACCTAAAAATTGCTACGGCGACAGCAAGGTAAAAGCGGAAAACGGTCTCCGCAAACTGGAGGACGAAAATTTCAAAGTTGTAATTCTCCGTCCGCCTATGATTTACGGCAAGGGCAGCAAGGGAAATTATCCTCTGCTTTCAAAATTTGCACAGAAGTTGCCGGTTTTCCCGTATGTGGAAAACAAACGCTCCATGCTCTATGTTGAGAACCTCTGCGAATTTGTCAGGCTGATGATCGAAAACGAGGAAACAGGTACTTTTTTCCCACAGAATGCGGAGTACTCCAACACGAGCGAACTTGTGAAAATGATAGCCGAACAGCACGGAAAGAGAGTGCTTTTAATAAAAGGTTTTACAATCCCGCTGAAAATTCTCGGAAATTTGACGGGTGTCGTGAATAAGGCTTTCGGCAATCTCGCCTATGACTACAAGTTGAGCAGTTACAAACAGGACTATCAGCTTTATTCACTGAAAGAGAGTATCGCAAGGACGGAGGAGTGACAAAAAAATTTTCCGTCTTTGAGTAAATACTTCTAATTTGTTCTGAAAGGAAAACATGATATGAAGGCTTTGGTAATTGCTTCGGTTGCATCTATGATTGACCAGTTCAACATTCCCAATATAGAAATCATGCAGAAACTCGGGTATGCGGTGGAAGTGGCTTGCAATTTCCGTGAGGGAAACACCTGCGACGACAAGAAAATAGTCGAACTTAAAGAAAAACTCACCTCTATGAACGTCAGGTTCTATGATATAAACTTTTTCAGAGATGTGACAAATATATCCGAAAATCTTGTCGCATACAGACAGCTGAAAAAAATTTTCAAAGAAAACCGCTATAAGATAGTACACTGTCACGCCCCGATAAGCGGTATTCTCGGACGTATTGTCGCAAATAAGTACAGAAAAAACGGTACAAAAGTAATTTATACGGCTCACGGTTTCCATTTCTACAAGGGTGCACCCCTGAAAAACTGGCTGCTCTATTTTCCCGTTGAGTGGTTTATGTCGTTCTTTACGGACGTTCTTATTACTATTAACAGGGAGGACTACAGGCTCGCAAGAAACTGTATGCACCCGAAAAGAGTTGAGTACGTCCCGGGTGTGGGTATAGACAGGAGTAAATTTACGGGGAACGTCCTGACAGGTGAGGAAAAAACCGAAATCCGCAATTCTTTGGGTGTTAAAGACGGCGAAACAATGATTTTGTCTGTCGGGGAACTCATTCCCCGAAAAAATCATGAAATAATTATAAAGGCTTTGCACAAACTCAAAAACAAAAAAATAAAGTACTTCATATGCGGACAGGGTGAGCTGAACGACTATCTTCAGTCCCTCATCAATGACCTGAATCTCACCGAAAATGTCAAACTTCTCGGCTTCAGGACTGATATTTCCGCACTCTGCTGTAGTGCCGATTTGTTCGCATTTCCGTCTTTGCAGGAGGGTCTGCCCGTCGCTCTCATGGAGGCTATGGCAAGCGGTCTGCCGTGTGTCGTCTCACGCATAAGGGGCAATGTCGACCTGATTTCCGAAAATAAAAACGGCTGCTTTTTCAGTCCCATGTCGGAGGACGGTGCCGTAAAAGCTGTACGCCGTGTCATAAAAATGAATAAAAATACGGTGAAAGATTACAATATGGAAGTTCTCGAAAATTACAGCATAGAGAGCGTCAACAAAAAAATGGTTAAAATTTACAGGCGACAGAGTGTTAAAGGCAACAAGTGAGAGAGATTTGTGACGGAGACAATAACCGCTGAATTTTATGACGATTCAGCGGTATTTTTTGTGCAATTTTTTCGGATTTCGGCGGAATAAATATTCATTTTTTTCTTGATTATTTTTTTATTATGTGTTATAATTAAGATGGCGGAGAGGGGGAATGCGTCAAATAAAAAAATTATAAAACAAAAAACAATCTGTAATTTACGAATGGAGGAGAAAATTTTGACTGTTGATACGAAAGAAGTTGTTACTACAATAGCCTTTATGATAGGCGTGAGGAAATCTGCCCTTGAGCAGTGTTTCGGAGATGAGTGCGGAGACATTATCGAGAAACTCTATCAGGATCAGGAAGCATGCGTTATACGCTACCTTTGCAAGCTGAGAACATTTTTATTCCGCTATTTCAAAAAAACTGATGTTGCAATGAGATATGACCTCAAAAACATAACGTCTCTTGAGTGGTTCGACCACGAAAATATAAATCAGCTTGAAAAATGGGGATTCGAGATAGTACACGTCAATTACCGTGCAGAGAAGTATATACAGGATTTTACAAGACTTATAAACGAAAATATTGACAAGTGTTCCCACCTGTTCTACGATTGGATAAACTGGGACTATATCCGTGACCTCTTTTTTGTGCCGAAATACAACAAGCCCAATGTCATGAAAGACGAGTTCACAAAGTATATGTCAAATATTGAATGTTACCCGTTTCAGATGTATATCCACTGGAAACCCGCTGAACTGGGCAGCATAGTCTATTCAGACAGGAAATTCCTGAAAGTTATATACAGCCAGCACGATGACGTTTTCACCGATTTCACAAAGTACCGTGATGCCGCTGACGAGACCAAAAACAATATCTATGACTTTATAGACAGCAGTACAAAAACTGCAATAGCTGTGGACTGCGAGAACTCAAACGTATTCAAGCTGTACAGCGTGCTGAAAAACCTGAATCAGAATGAACTGTCCAAAATAGAGAAAATTACTCTCTATGACGACAGCAACACGACAAGCGGTTGGGACTGGATTGCCAATTTCACCCATATCCCCGTTGAACACATAGAAGTCGCCCGTGTGACCGACAGAAAGTCCCTTGTGGACATAAGAATGACGGCGAGTGTTTGCAGTGACTTCTATCAGGAGGGTATCACTTCATTTATAATAGTGTCCAGTGACTCCGATTTCTGGGGGCTTATATCCTCACTCCCAAATGCGGCATTTCTTGTCATGTATGAGTACGAAAAGTGCGGTTCTGCGATAAAAAACGCCCTCTCCGAACACGATATATACTACTGTGCCATAGATGACTTCTGTACGGCGGGTACGGACGACCTCAAAAAAGCTGTCCTGTTTGACGAACTCGAAAAACATCTGCCCAATATATACGGCGAGAACGCTCTCGAACTGACGCACAAACTATACGAGAATACGAGAATAACTGCCACTCAGAAAGAGATGGAAATTTTCTATAACAAATATATAAAAACTCTCCGTCTGAAACTCACTCCCGAGGGCAATTTCACAATCGAAATTATGAAGTAATTGGGAACTCAAAAATTAGAAATTAAAAAATAAAAACAAAAATCTGCGGAGTATGAAAGACTTGTAAAAAATTTCAATCATATCTTCGCAGATTTTTTTTCGTGACTTTATCCCGAATATGCCGTAAAATATTATTATAAAAAGAAAGGAGGAGTTAAAAAAATGCTTCTCACAATTACTTATGAGGGGAAAAACACACAGGAAATAAGTTACCTGCTGTACAAAAATCCCTCAAAAAAACAGGAGTTTGAAATAAGTGCGGGGAGAGTTTGCGTGTTCTACCCCGAACTCTCAGACGGGAAAACTACTGTCGCCCTGCTCCTTGACCTGAATCCCATTGACCTTGCAAGGGGCAAGAGTGAAAGCGACAGGGGGCTTTTTGACTATGTGAACGACCGTCCCTATACTGCCTGTTCGTTTCTGAGTACCGCAATAGTCAGGGTACTCGGCACCGCAATGAGCGGGAGATGTCCGCAAAGACAGGAGCTTGCCGACTCTGAATTAGACCTGACGGCAAAGGTGTACAGCCTGCCATGTACACAGGAAAACCTCCCGAACGAAATTTTTGAACCGCTCGGTTACAGTGTGAAATTTGAGAGGGGACTTCTGGACGAAAATTTCCCCGAATGGGGGGAAAGTCCGTACATAAATCTCGAAATATCGGGAAAAGTGAGACTATCAGAACTTCTTAGTCATCTGTATGTCTTGATACCCGTTTTCGACAGGCAGAAACACTACTATATCAGTGAGGCTGAAATCGACAAACTTCTCTCTCACGGCGGTCAATGGCTCGCAAATCACCCCCACAGAGACAAGATAGTCTACAGATATTTTGCCATGAAAAAGAGTTACGCAAGAACGGCTATTGACAGACTTCTTGAAAATTCCCGTGAGGAAACGCCCGAAAAACAGATTCCCCAAGAGGAGGACACCGAAAAGAGAGTACCCCTAAACGAACAGAGACTTGAAGCTGTTAAAAATCTTGTCGTAAAAAGCGGTGCAAGATCTGTCATAGACATGGGTTGCGGTTACGGGAAACTCACCAAAAAACTGCTCACGGAGACCAAAATAGAAAATATAACTGCGTTTGATGTCTCCGCACACGTCCTCGAAAAGGCTAAGACTATGCTGCACTATGACACTATGTCGGACTACAGAAAAAGCCGTCTGAACCTCATGCAGGCTTCTCTCACTTACACAGACAAGAGATTCAAGGGCTTTGACTGTGCGTGCATAGTGGAAGTCATGGAACATCTGGAAAAGTCCGCTATTCCCGCTTTTGAGAGAGTGGTCTTTGAGTACGCTGTCCCGAAAACCGTAATCATAACCACTCCAAATAGGGACTACAATGTGAACTATGAATTTTTGCGTGAAGATTCCCTCCGACACCCCGACCACAGGTTTGAATTTTCAAGAGAGGATTTCGGAAACTGGACAGAGGAAATTTGCAGGAAATTCGGCTATACTGTTGAGATAACAGGTGTCGGAGAAAATATTGACGGCTCAGGACAGCCCACACAGATAGGAGTGTTCAGAAAATGCGTATAGAAATACCTGAATTTTCACTTGTCGCAATGGTCGGGGCGACTTCAAGCGGAAAGACTACTTTTGCAAAGACACATTTCAGACCTACAGAAATTCTGTCATCGGACTTTTTCAGGGCTACGGTGTGTGATGACGAAACCGACCAGAGTGTCTCCGAACAGGCTTTTGAACTGCTCTTCAGGACTGCCGAAAAGCGTCTTGAATTAAAAAAATTGACAGTCATAGATGCGACAAATGTAAGCAAACAGTCACGCAGTAAAATTGTAAATCTCGCAAAAAATCAGGACGTTCACGCCGTGGCGATAGTCCTCGATATACCCGAAAAAATTTTACTCGAAAGAAATTCCCAGAGAGACAACAGGAGACTTCCCGAAAGGATCGTCCGAAACCACCGCACAAAACTACGTCAGAGTATAAAAAATCTGAAAAAAGAGGGTTTCCGATACGTCTTTGTCCTCAAACAGGAAGACATTGACAACACCGAAATTGTCCGCACAAAATTATGGAACGACAAGCGTGAATTGCACGGTCCTTTTGATATTATAGGAGATGTACACGGCTGTTGTACGGAACTCGAAAAACTTCTCCGCAAACTCGGCTATGTGAAAGATCCCGAAAATATTTTCTACAGTCCAACGGGCAGAAAGGCTCTTTTTTTGGGGGACTTCTGCGACAGGGGCGACAGAAACACCGATGTGCTGAAACTTGTAATGTCTATGGTGAACTCCGGGAACGCTCTCACTGTTGTGGGAAACCACGATGTGAAACTTGTCAAATATCTCCGTGGGAGAAAAGTACAGCTGACTCACGGTCTTGAAAAAACTGTTGAGGAAATCAAATCCTGTAGCGATGATTTCAGGAAAGAAGTCTGCGGTTTTCTGGACGGTCTGATAAGTCATTATGTTCTCGACAGCGGCAGGCTTGTAATTGCCCATGCAGGCATAAAAGAAAAATACATAGGCAGGGGTTCGGGCAGGATACGTGAATTTTGTCTCTATGGCGATGTGACAGGCGAAAACGATGAGTACGGGCTTCCCGTTCGTCTTGACTGGACAGAGGACTACACGGGAAATGCTCTTGTTGTGTACGGTCACACGGCTGTCTCGGAGGTCAGATACTCAAACAACACCTACTGCATAGACACGGGCTGTGTTTTCGGCGGAAAACTCTCTGCTCTCAGATACCCCGAACGTGAAATTGTGAGTGTTGACGCCGAAAAGATGTACTGCGAACCCACAAGACCTCTCGCTGTTAAGGACACCCACAAAGATGACGGTCTGCTCTCTGCGGACGCTTTTCAGGGAGATATGAATATCGAAACTTGCCTGATACCTGTTGTGAATATCAGCAAAAACAACTCGGCAGGTGCTATGGAAATTATGTCAAGATTTGCGGTAGACCCCCGCTGGCTCATCTATTTACCGCCTACAATGTCCCCTTGCGAAACAAGCTGTGAGACGGGCTATCTTGAATATCCGACAGAGGCTTTTGAGTACTACAAAAATCACGGTGTCGGGAGAGTGGTCTGTGAGAAAAAACACATGGGCTCAAGGGCGGTTATAGTCCTCTGCCGTGACGTGGAAACCGCCGAAAAATATTTTCATGCAGAAAATATGGGCAGGGGTGTCATCTACACAAGGACGGGCAGAAAGTTCTTTGACGACAACTACACCCAAAATATAATTCTTGACAGGCTTGATGAAGTCCTGAAAAAAAGCGGTTTTTGGGAGGATTTCGGCACAAACTGGGTCTGTCTTGACGTTGAAATAATGCCGTGGTCGGAAAAGGCACAGTCCCTTATAAAAAATCAGTATGCAGGCGTTGCAAGTTCGGGGATAAACTCACTGGGGAACGCTGAAAAACTGCTTGAATCGGCTATTTGCGTGCAGGCGGACACGGGTCTTGAAAAATGGCTTGAAATGGTGAAATTCAAGAAAAATGCCCTCGAAAAGTACGCAAAAGCCTATGGGGAATACTGCTGGGCGGTGAAGTCCGTTGACGACCTGAAAATTGCTCCGTTCCACATTCTCGCCTGTGAGGGGAGAGTTTTCGGCGACAGTTCCCACATCTGGCACATGGAGAATATCAAAAAATATTTTACAGGTTTTGACAAAATTTTTGTGGAAACTCCGTACATATGTGTTGAGACGGACAACCCCGAAAGTGTCAAAAACGGTACGGAATGGTGGCTTGAAATCACGGCTTCGGGCGGTGAGGGAATGGTCGTTAAGCCCGAAAATTTCACCGAAATAAGAGACGGGAAACTCCTGCAACCCGCCGTGAAATGCAGAGGGCGTGAGTACCTGCGGATAATTTACGGTGCGGAATACCTGCAAAGTGAAAATCTGGAGAGACTTAAAAAGCGTTCCCTCACAAGAAAGAGAACGCTCGCACTGAAAGAATTTTCACTGGGCATTGAGTCACTTAAAAGATTTACGTCGGGAGAGAGCCTTAGCAGAGTTCACGAGTGTGCGTTTGGTGTTCTCGCCCTTGAGAGCGAACCTGTTGACCCGAGATTGTAAAAAATTGGAACGATAGGAGGCAGGGATTAGAACGACAGGAGGCAGGGGGCTTTGCCCCCTGAACCCCCACTGGGGGCTCTGCCCCCAGACCCCCGCTGGGGGGAAGTATCCCCCCAGACCCCCCCATGATGGAAACAAGAAAAAACAGGAGACAGGGAGTGTTGTACCCATGTGACAGTCTCCTGTTTTTATTTTGAAAGTCCACTAAATTATAAGTCCACCAAAGGCAATAGATATTTCCCCGTATAAGAATTACCACACTTTGCAACCTGTTCGGGAGTTCCCTGTGCTATGACTTCCCCGCCGTTTTCACCGCCCTCAGGACCTAAATCAATTATATAGTCGGCAGTCTTTATAAGCTGTAGGTTGTGTTCTATAATCAGGAGCGTATTCCCCTGTTCGGCGAGTTCCTGAAGTACTTCTATAAGCTTGTGGACATCAGCCGTGTGGAGACCTGTTGTCGGTTCGTCAAGAATGTACATAGTCCGACCTGTAGAGCGTTTTGAGAGTTCCGTTGCGAGTTTGACCCTCTGTGCTTCACCGCCCGAAAGGGTAGTTGCCGACTGTCCTATTTTGACGTATCCGAGACCCGTTCTTTGGAGAGTTTCAAGTTTGCGTAATATTTTGGGAATATTTCTGAAAAATTCAACGCCCTCGTCAACAGTCATATCGAGTACATCGCTTATCGACTTCCCCTTGTATTTCACTTCGAGAGTTTCCCTGTTGTAGCGTTTGCCGTGGCAGACTTCGCACGGCACATACACATCGGGCAGAAAGTGCATTTCTATTTTTATAATTCCACCGCCCTCACAGTGTTCACAGCGACCGCCTTTTACGTTAAAGCTGAATCTTCCTCCTGAATAGCCCCTTGCCTTTGCATCGGGAGTATTTGCAAAGAGTTCCCGTATATCGGTGAAAACGCCTGTATAAGTGGCAGGGTTTGAGCGTGGAGTTCTTCCTATGGGGGACTGGTCTATGCAGATAACTTTGTCGAGATTTTCAAGTCCCGACATATTTTCAAACAGTCCTGCTTTTACTTTGCTCCTGTTGAGTTTGCTTGCGAGATATTTATATATTATCTCATTCACAAGGGAGGACTTCCCCGAACCCGATACGCCTGTCACGCATATGAACATTCCCAGAGGAATTTTGACATCTATATTTTTGAGATTGTGTTCATATGCACCTGTTACTTCAAGAAATTTCCCGTTGCCCGTACGCCTTTTCTGTGGGAGGGGAATTTTTTTGCGTCCGCTAAGATAGTCTCCCGTAACAGACTTCCCACACTTAAGAAGTTTTTCGGGAGTACCCGAAAAGACTATTTCACCGCCGTTCACACCTGCTCCCGGACCTATATCTATTACATAGTCGGCGGACAAAATAGTATCTTCATCGTGTTCGACTACTATGACAGTATTTCCCGTGTCACGGAGTTTTTTTAGAGCTTCAATAAGCCTGTCGTTGTCACGCTGGTGGAGACCTATACTCGGTTCGTCAAGAATGTACAGAACGCCCATAAGTGACGAGCCTATCTGCGTGGCAAGGCGTATTCTCTGACTCTCACCGCCCGAAAGAGTACCCGAAGAGCGTGCAAGCGTGAGGTAGTCCAGACCGACATTTTTAAGGAAACCAAGTCTCTCCCTTATCTCTTTTATTATTCTCTCCGCTATGAGTTTTTCCTGCTCCGTGAGATTTAGTTTTTCAAAAAATTCAAGACAGTCCCCCACCGACATCTCTGTAATTTCTGAAATATTTTTTCCCCCGACAGTCACGGCGAGATATTCGGGTTTGAGCCTTTTTCCCCTGCACTTAGGGCATAAAACCTCACTCATGCACTCCTCTATTTCGTTTTTGGAGTACTCACTGCTCGTCTCACGGTAACGCCTTGCGAGATTGTTTATAACGCCCTCAAAGGGTGCGGAGTAAGTTCCCCCGCCGAGATAGTCGGGCTTTTCGAGTTCAAGACGTTCGCTGTCCGTTCCATAGAGAAAAATATTTAACTGTTCCTGTGTCAGTTCGCTGACAGGCACATCAAGGGGGATTTTGTACTTTTCCGAAATAGCCCTGTAGTACATCATAGCTATAGAACCGTCGTCAAGAGTATTCCAGCCCGAAGCCTTTACAGCACCCTCCAGTATCGACAAATCTTTGTTTGGAACTATCAAATCGGGGTCTATATGCCTGAAAGAGCCGAGACCTGTACACTCAGGACAAGCACCTGTCGGATTATTAAAAGAGAACATAACGGGTTCGAGTTTGCCTATACTTATATTGTGTTCGGGACAGGCGTAATTTTGTGAGAAAAGCATATCTTCACCCGTGTCAATTATATTTACAATAGCTATGCCCTCCGAGAGACCGAAAACCGTTTCGAGACTGTCCGTCAGCCTTGTCTCTATTCCCGACTTTATGACAAGCCTGTCCACAACTACACCTATATCGTGCTTTTTGTTTTTTTCGAGTTTTATATCATCGTCAAGACTTAAAATTTCTCCGTCAACTCTCACCCTCACAAAACCCGCTTTTCTTGCGTTTTCGAGTTCCTTTAGGTGCTGTCCCTTTCTGTTGCGGACTATCGGGGCAATAAGCTGTATTTTGGTCTTTTCGGGCATAGAGAGAATTTTGTCAACAATTTGGTCTATACTCTGCTGTGAAATTTCACGTCCGCACACGGGGCAGTGCGGTGTACCCGTCCTTGCGTAGAGAAGTCGGAGATAGTCATAAATTTCCGTGACAGTTCCGACTGTTGAACGTGGATTTTTGGAAGTAGTTTTTTGGTCTATAGATATGGCAGGTGAAAGCCCCTCAATACTGTCCACATCGGGCTTGTCCATCTGTCCAAGGAACATTCTCGCATAGGACGACAGACTTTCAACGTACCTCCTCTGACCGTCCGCATAGATGGTGTCAAAGGCAAGGGAGGACTTTCCCGAACCCGAAAGACCTGTCATAACGACGAAACTGTCACGGGGAATTTCAACGTCAATATTTTTCAGATTGTTGGTCCTCGCACCCTTGATAATTATTTTGTTTTTATTATTATTATTATTATTATTTTCCATATATATCACTCACCTTTCAGCTTTGCTATTCTGTCACGGAGATAAATAGCGTGTTCAAATTCCAGAAGTTCAGAGGCTTTTTTCATTTCGGCAGTCAGCTTTTCAATAAGTTCCTGTCGCTGTCTCTTTGTGAGATTCTTGTCACCGACTTCCTGTTCGATTTCCGATTTTGAAGTTATGCCGATTACTTCTCTTATATCTTTTACAATAGTTTTCGGTACTATACCGTGTTCAGCGTTGTAAGCCCTTTGCAGACTTCTCCTGCGTTCGGTCTCTGCAATAGCCCTCTCCATTGAACCCGTGAGAACGTCGGCGTACATAATTACTTCACCGCCTGCGTTTCGGGAGGCACGTCCTATAGTCTGTATCAGAGAAGTCTCACTTCTCAGGAAACCCTCTTTGTCGGCATCGAGTATAGCAACAAGACTGACTTCGGGAATGTCAAGCCCTTCACGGAGAAGGTTTATTCCTATAAGCACGTCAAAGACACCGTTTCGGAGGTCTTTTATAATTTCCATACGCTCAATAGTGTCAATATCGTGGTGCATATACCGCACTTTGAGACCGAGTTTCTGATAATATTCGGTCAAATCCTCAGCCATTTTCTTTGTCAGAGCCGTGACAAGTACACGCTCTTTTTTGTCAATTCTCTTGTTTATTTCGGAAAATAAATCGTCGATCTGGTTTGTTGTCGGCTTGACTGTTATCTCGGGATCTGTCAGCCCCGTCGGACGTATGAGCTGTTCTGTTATTACATCAGTCCTCTCACGCTCAAAATCGGACGGCGTTGCACTCACATAGACAGCCTGATTTATATGTTTCAGAAATTCGTCAAAATTGAGAGGTCTGTTGTCAAAGGCACTCGGCAACCTGAAACCGTAGTCCACAAGAGTTTTTTTCCTTGCCCTGTCTCCTGCGTACATCGCACGGACTTGCGGTAGTGTGACGTGGCTTTCGTCCACAAATAAGAGAAAATCTTTCGGGAAGTGGTCAAGGAGCGTGCAAGGGGTACTCCCGACAGGTCGTCCCGATAGTATTCTTGAATAGTTCTCCACACCCGAACAGTAGCCGACTTCCCTGAGCATTTCAATATCATATCTTGTCCTCTGCTCAAGTCTCTGTGCCTCAACAAGTTTGTTTTCACTCCTCAAAAATTCAAGACGCTCTTCAAGTTCCCTCTCTATTTCGGCAATGGCACTCTCCATCTTCTCATCACCTACTACATAGTGAGAGGCGGGAAAAATCGCCGCATATTTCACCGTTGCATTTACTTTTCCAGTCAGGGCGTTTATCTCGGAGATACTCTCTATCTCGTCACCGAAATACTCAACTCTTATGGCAGTCTCCCCTGAACTTGCGGGGAAAATTTCAACAACGTCCCCTCGCACACGAAATTTGTTTCTTGTGAAATTTATGTCATTCCTCTCGTACCTTATTCTGACCAGTTCATTTATAAGCTCCTCCCTCGGCTTTTCCATGCCCACTCTGACGGAAACCGTCATAGCTCTGTACTCTTCGGGACTTCCCAAAGAATATATACACGAGACACTTGCGACTATTATAACGTCACGTCTCTCTGCAAGTGCGGAAGTCGCCGAATGTCTCAGCTTGTCGATCTCGTCATTTATTGAGGAATCTTTTTCAATATAGCTGTCCGTACTCGGTATATACGCTTCGGGCTGGTAATAATCATAATAAGAAACAAAGTACTCCACGGCGTTTTCGGGGAAAAATTCTTTGAACTCCGAACATAGCTGTCCTGCGAGAATTTTGTTGTGTGCAAGGACGAGTGTCGGCTTGTTGACTTTTGCTATGACGTTCGCCATTGTAAAAGTTTTTCCCGAACCCGTAACGCCGAGTAAAATCTGTTCCCTGACACCCTTTTCGATATTTTCGGAAATTTTTTCTATAGCTTTCGGCTGGTCTCCTGCGGGCTTGTAATCCGAGTGAAGAATAAACTTGTCCATAAATGACACTCCTTTTTTGTTTTTACTGCGGGACATTGATTTGTGGGGGACGCTGCCCCCCACTCCCCCTGCCAAAGGGGCAAGCCCCTTTGGAAACCCATAATTATTTTTAGTTCTGCGACTATTCAAGTATTAGCAAAATTGGCTGAGTTTCCATCGTGGGGGGTCTGGGGGGATTCTTCCCCCAGCGGGAGTTTGGGGGCAGAGCCCCCAATGGGGGTTCAGGGGGCAAAGCCCCCTGCCTCTAATCGTTAATGGGGGGCTTGGGGGCGTAGCCCCCAACAGTTCACAAATCAAAAAAATTTTCAAAAAAATATAATTTTAAGAAAATTATTTTTTGGGGCAACGCCCCCTGCCTCTTAGACTTAAATGGGGGCTTGGGGGGCATAGCCCCCCAACAGGGTTTCAGAGAACAACTGCCCCTTATTCCAAAACTTCTGTGATACACAAGAATATTATACCACACACCACACGGCAAATAAAGTACCAAAACATATATTCCATAAAAATAATTTTTTTAATATTATTTCACGCAAATTTCCCGAAATCTATTGTATTTTTATGAAATCTGTGTTATAATTTTCATGTTGTGAAATTTTTTTATGAGAGGTTTTTTTTTATGCAGACCAATATCAAAACACGTTTTGCCCCGTCACCAACGGGATATATGCACATCGGCAATCTCAGGACTGCCCTTTACTCCTACCTGCTTGCAAAGTCTCAGGGCGGTAAGTTTGTACTCAGAATAGAGGACACAGACCGTTCAAGGCTTGTGGAGGGTGCTGTGGAGGTGATTGTGGACACCCTGAAAACTGCAGGTATAGAGTACGATGAAGGACCATACGTACAGAGCGAGAGACTCGATATATACAGGGAGTACGCCGAAAAACTGATAGAGTCGGGACACGCCTACAGGTGCTTCTGTACACAGGAGAGGCTTGACTCCCTCAAAGACGAAAAGGGTATAGGCGGTTACGACGGCTTTTGCAGAAGTCTCACCCCCGAACAGGTCAGGGAAAATCTTGACAAGAAACTGCCGTACGTCATCAGACAGAAAATGCCCGACAAGGGTGTTACGAAATACACGGACATGATTTACGGGGAAGTAGCTATAGATAACTCCGAACTGAACGACCAAATCCTGATAAAGGCTGACGGATACCCCACTTATAACTTCTGCCATGTTATTGACGATTATCTCATGGGCATAACGCACGTCATAAGGGGAAACGAGTACCTTGTATCAACTCCGAAATACTGCCTGCTGTACGACGCTTTCGGTTGGGACAGACCTGTGTATGTACACCTTCCACTCCTCATGGGCAAGGACGGGGACGGCAATGTCTCAAAATTGTCAAAGAGACACGGTGCGGTAAGTTTTCAGGATCTGCTTGCGGAGGGCTATTTGCCTGAAGCTGTTGTGAACTATATAGCACTTCTCGGGTGGTGTCCGAAAGACACAAATCAGGAGTTTTTCACTATCAAAGAACTTGAAAAACTCTTCTCAATGGACGGAATAAGCAAGTCTCCCGCCGTTTTTGACTATGAAAAACTCAGGTGGTTTAACTCCGAATATATCAAGAAAATGTCTGACGAGGAATTTGACAACAGGACAATTCCCGTCCTTGAAAAACTCCTCAGCAGTGATATGAACCTCAAAAGGCTTTCGGGTCTCCTCCACACAAGAATTTCAGCTTTCAGCGATATAGAAGATTCCGTAAAATTTATAACGGAATTGCAACCTGTGGATATGTCTTTCTACACCAACAAGAAAAACAAGACTACTCCCGAAATTTGCAGAGATATTCTCGCTGACTGTCTCCCGATTTTGGAGCAGGCTGAAAAATGGGACAACGACTCCCTCTTTGCAGTCCTCAAAGAATACTGTGCAAATTCGGGCAGAAAAGCGGGTGCAGTCATGTGGGCTGTCAGGGTAGCCGTTGCAAGGCAGACCGTCACCCCCGGCGGTGCTACGGAACTTATGGACATATTCGGCAGGGAAAAATCTATTGAGAGAATTAAACTTGCACTGTCTGAGCTATCCGAAAATGCGTGATAAAACAATTAGGGGAAATTTTGGGAGACTTTTTTAGGAGAACGATAGGAGGCAGGGGGCGTTGCCCCCAGACCCCCATCGGGGGGAAGAATCCCCCCGAACCCCCCATAATAATCTGTCATTTTAGAAATTTCCACAGTCCAACTGTAATATTTTTTTGAAATTTTTTCTTGACTTTTTGCCAAACATCGTGTATAATAAAATTACCGAACAGGCGAGTGGTCTATGCGACAGCGTGCAACGTTTCAGGTTCACGAGGAAAGTCCGGGCATCACAGGGCGGGATAGCTGCTAACGACAGCCGAGGGCGACCTTAGGGCAAGTGCAACAGAGATATTCTGCCGACATTGAAAAATGTCGGTGATGGTGGAAAGGCGGGGTAAGAGCCCACCAGAGTGCAGGAGACTGCACTGCTATGTAAACCCTATCCGATGCAACGTCTATTGGTGCTGTGTGTCTCAACGTCTGCCCGACGGACACAGAGTAATGACGGCTTGAGCTTGTCGGCGACGGCGAGATTAGATAAATTGTCGCACACGACAGAACCCGGCTTATCGGATCGGTCGCCTGTTTGTTTATTTTTTTATTTTTTATATTATATATATTTTTATATTTTTTACAGTTTCCGAAAGAGCCTTCAGACGGCTCTTTTTTTGGAGGGAGATGTTCTTTTGTTACACGTCTACACGGGCAACGGCAAGGGCAAGACTACCTGTGCCGTCGGACTTGCCGTGCGGTTTGCAGGTTCGGGGGGGAGAGTTCATTTTTTCCAGATGTTAAAGAGGGGAAATTCCTCCGAGATAAAAATTCTTAAAAATCTTGAAAATATAGAAGTCTCCTGCTGTGAAAACTGTCTGCACTTCACTTATGATATGGACGAAATTGAAAAAAAAGAGGTCACAAAGCGTCACAACGAAATGTTAAAAAATATAGACCGTCTGCTGTCGGGTGGCGACAGAATTATGATAGTCATAGACGAATTTTTCAAGGCTTATAACTCCTCTCTTCTCGACAGAAATCTTGCACTTGAAATCGTCTCCGAAACGTGCCCCAATGCCGAAATAGTCCTCACAGGCAGAGACGCACCGAATGAGTTCAGAAAAATAGCCGACTATATAAGCGAAATTTCCGAAGTAAAACACCCTTTCCGCAAGGGTATCACGGCAAGGGAGGGTATAGAGTTTTGAGATGAATTATATTAAATAAAAATTAAAAATCCCGGAGAGAAATTCCCTCCGGAGTTTTTTATAGAATTAAACCAAATCAAGTAAAATTAAATCAAATTAAATTAAATAAATCAAATCAGATTTTTTTCTTTAAGTCTCTTAAAGGCTATGTTGTAACCGTCATTGCCGTCTTTCAGGGAGCGGTTTACTCTGCTTATAGTCGCTGTACTCGCACAGGTGTCCGTCACAATATCGCTGTACACCCTGTGTTCGTCAAGAAGCTGTGCGATGTGCAGACGCTGTGCAAAGGCTTTCAGTTCGATACTCGTGCAGAGGTCGTCAAAAAATCTGTAGCAGTCGTCAACGGATTCAAGCGTGAGTATCGCCTCAAAGAGCAAATCCATTCTCTCGGACTTTATCTTGTCTATCATTTGTAAAACCCCGTTTCTGAAAAAATATTTCTATATATATTTTAGCACATTACTGTGCAAAAGTAAAGTGTCACGAAAAAATTTTCCGAATTTTTTATCGGAACTTGTTCCCTGTGAGACAGTTGACTCTACAATTGTAAAATATTATTGACAAAAGAGATATTATGTGATATACTTGTATGGAAAAAAACAAATCACAGGACGGGGGCGGTTCATATGGAAAACCGTATAAAGCTATATGGCTTCAATAATCTTACCAAATCTCTGAGTTTCAATATATACGATGTCTGCTATGCAAGGACGAAAAAGGCTCAGGAGGAGTATGTCGCCTATATTGACGATGCTTACAACTCAAGGAGAATAACCGATATAATAATCCATCTCACCGAAATAATAGGTGCGAAAATTCTCCACATATCAAGGCAGGACTACGATCCGCAGGGGGCTTCCGCTACTTTTCTCATTGCGGACGACACTATGATCCCCGCAAGAGGTACTGAAACTCTCGCCCATCTCGACAAAAGTCACGTCACCGTCCACACCTACCCCGAATACCACCCCGATACAAGTATAGCAACTTTCCGTGTAGATATTGACGTTGCGACCTGCGGGAAAATTACTCCCCTGACCGCCCTTGACTACCTTATCGGCAGTTTTGACTCCGATATAATAACTATGGACTACCGTGTCAGGGGGTTCACAAGAAGTCTTGACGGCTCTAAAATCTTCATAGACCACGATATAACTTCCATTCAGGACTATATCGACACTTCCGTCCTTGACAAGTACGATGCCGTTGATATAAACGTCTATCAGGCTAATATGTTCCACACAAAAATGCTCATAAAAGAGATAAATCTGCAAAATTACCTGTTTAACACGGATGTTCGTGAACTCTCCCCCCGTGACAGGCTTGACATTACCGACAGTCTCCGCAAAGAGATGATTGAAATTTTTTCGGGTAAAAATATATATATTTAATATTTTATTAAAACAATAGGGGGACAGGGGGTTTCGCCCAAAAAATAATTTTCTCAAAATTATATTTTTTTTAGAAATTTTTCTATTAAGATAACTTTGGAGCAGGTGCAGTTCCCCCTAAATATTAGAACGATAAGGGGCAGGGGGCTTTGCCCCCTGAACCCCCATTGGGGGCTCTGCCCCCAAACCCCCGTTAAGTATTAGAGGCAGGGGGCTTCGCCCCCTGAACCCCCATTGGGGGCTCTGCCCCCAAACCCCCGCTGGGGGGAAGTATCCCCCCAGACCCCCCATGATT
>CANQWR010000006.1 GCA_947627625.1 uncultured Ruminococcus sp.
GGGATACTTCCCCCCAGCGGGGGTCTGGGGGCGGAGCCCCCAGTGGGGGTTCAGGGGGCAAAGCCCCCTGCCCCTCAAACTTAAAACAGGGGGTTTGGGGGGCGTAGCCCCCCAATATCTTATTATAAATATTTGTGAGTTTTCAACATTTTTATCTTAAATTGTTGAAAGTTTATGACGTATTATTAAAATCGTGAATGAAACAAGAGAAAGAGAGAGAAATCAAGAAAAAACAAGAGAATAAGAGAGATTGGAAGTTATAAATTAAAAAAATCCCTGAAAAACCCTTGACAAATTTTTTCTTATGGTTTATAATAAATTCCGTCATTTCCGCAAAGTTACGGAATGTTTTATCTTTATTTTCAATAAATTTTTAATAACAAAACGGAGGAATCTATTATGTCAACTACAATGGCAAAACCGGCAGAAGTAAGCCGTACATGGTATATCCTCGATGCAGCGGGACAGCCCCTCGGAAGAGTAGCTGCAAAGGCTGCCCACATTCTCAGAGGCAAGCACAAGCCCACTTATACTCCCAATGTGGACTGCGGAGACCATGTTATCATTATCAATTGCTCAAAGGCAATTCTCACGGGAAAGAAACTCGAACAGAAGAAATACTACTGGCACACAGGCTGGATCGGCGGACTTAAGTCTCTGTCCTATAAGGAACTGATGGCAAATCAGGCTGACAGAGCTATGATGATAGCCGTAAACGGAATGCTCCCGAACAACAGTCTCGGCAGGGCACAGCTCAAGAGACTGAGGACTTACAAAGACGCTGAACACAAACAGGCTGCACAGAAGCCTGTTATGTATGAATATTGATATGGAGGTGCTTTTCAATGTACGAATCAAAAGTTAAATATTACTATGGAACAGGCAGAAGAAAGCATTCCGTAGCAAGAGTGAGAATATACCCCGGTTCGGGAAATGTGACCATAAACAACAGAGGTATTGACGACTATTTCGGTCTTGAAACCCTCAAGCTGATTGTACGTCAGCCCCTCGCCCTCACCGACACAACAGATAAGTTTGACGTTGTCTGCACGGTAGCAGGCGGTGGAGTTACAGGTCAGGCAGGTGCAATCAGACACGGCATTTCAAGGGCACTCCTTGAATTTGACAGCGAGCTACGTCCTGCACTCAAAAAGGCAGGTTTCCTCACACGTGATCCGAGAATGAAGGAGAGAAAGAAGTACGGTCTCAAAGCCGCAAGACGTGCTCCGCAGTTCTCAAAGAGATAAGAAACGTCTGTTTTTGTCATGCGAAAAACCGCATATATTTGTTTTACACGAAAGCATTCGTCCGAGAGGGCGGGTGCTTTTTGGTTTGTGGTAATATCGGGAATTTTCGGGATATTCGGTATATAAAAAAGGGAAGAGAGGTATGAATTGTGCAAAATAACGGAAAAAGAATTTATCGGGAATTTTCAAAAAAATCCCTTGACAAATCGGATTTTTTATGCTATAGTAATTAGGAATGCAATATCTGTAGAAAGGGAGGGAGTAATTATGGCTTTTGAGGGTTTGAGTGAGAAACTAAGTGTTGTTTTCAGGAAACTCAGGTCAAGGGGAAAACTCACGGAGTCTGATGTCAAGGAGGCAATGCGTGAGGTGAAACTCGCTCTCCTTGAGGCAGATGTCAGCTACAAAGTCGTAAAGGACTTCGTCAAAAAGGTGTCGGAGAGAGCTGTGGGGGAGGAAGTCCTCACAAGTCTCACTCCTGCACAGCAGGTCATAAAGATAGTAAATGAGGAACTCATTTCGCTGATGGGTGACGGCAATTCGAGAATAAAATTTGCGTCGAAACCGCCGACAGTCATAATGATGTGCGGACTTCAGGGTTCGGGAAAGACCACCCACTCCGCAAAACTCGCAAAACTGCTGAAAAAAGAGGGACACAGACCGCTTCTTGTGGCGTGTGACATTTACCGTCCTGCCGCAATAGACCAGCTTGAAGTTGTGGGAAAGAAAGCAGACGTGAAAGTTTTCCAGATGGGTACGGAGAACCCCGTTGTGATAGCAAAAAAAGCCCTGTCCCATGCGAAAGACTACGGTCACGACGTTATGATTATAGACACAGCAGGAAGACTCCACATTGACGAAAATCTCATGCAGGAGTTAAAGGACATAAAGGAGGTCACAAATCCCGATGAGATTATGCTTGTCGTGGACGCTATGACGGGTCAGGACGCTGTAAATGTCGCAAGTGCCTTTGACGAGGCTGTCGGCATAACAAGTATACTGATGTCAAAACTTGACTCCGACACAAGGGGTGGTGCGGCACTGTCCGTGCTGTCGGTGACGGGCAAACCTATAAAATACGTCGGAATGGGTGAAAAACTGGACGAATTTGAGCAGTTCCACCCCGAGAGAATGGCGTCAAGGATACTCGGAATGGGCGACGTACTCACGCTTATAGAAAAAGCAGAGAACGTAATGTCACAGAAAGAAGCCGAAAAACTCACGAAAAAGTTTCAGGAAAATTCTTTTGACATGGACGACTTGTTAAATCAAATGCAACAGATAAGGCGTATGGGAAGTATGAAGTCCATTATAAGTATGTTACCGGGTGTGGGGGACAAGCTGAAAGATGCCGACATTGATGAGAGTCAGCTTGGCAGAATTGAAGCTATGATAACGTCCATGACCAAAGAGGAACGCAGGAAACCTTCAATAATAAACCCGTCAAGAAAGAGGAGAATTGCAAAAGGTTCGGGCACAAGGGTCGAGGACGTAAACAGACTTTTAAGACAGTTTGAACAAATGCAGAAGATGGTAAAGCAGTTCACGGGCGGGGGAACAAAGGCTAAAATGAACCTCCGCAAGGCGAGAAAACAGCTTGCGGGAATGAATTTTGACAAGATTGCGGGAAAGGGCGGAGGAAATCTCCCGCTATGACGCATTTTCCGCTTGCAAGGTTCAGAAGACGTGGTGTCCACATAAGTTTCGGACACCCTGCCGCAGGAGCAGTTTTCCTTGTGGGAGCTTTGATGATGTTTGTTGCAATGTTTATAGGGATCACAGTGAAAGAGGAAAAAAAGCCGCAACGGGTTTTTCCGCTGCTGATAATCGGGGGAATGTCGTTCATGATAGGTTCTGCCTTAGTCGAAATTCTCTTGGATATTTTCGGAGGCTGAAAATACTTTGGACAGCTTTGTTTACAGCGATTTTCTGATGAGAGTTCGCCGCCGTCACCGTTCATATTACAGTTTCAAAAATGAGACCGCAAGGACGATAAATTTTATAGGCAGTATAATTATGATTGTGTCGGTTTTTGCAATAGTCAAAAATAAAGAGAGTGAGAAAAAGCCCGTGGTTTGGGGGATAATGATTCTTGTGGGGCTGGTGCTTTTTGTGGGTTCATATATAGCGGATTTTCTGCTGTAAATTCTGTCTTAAGGTTCACAGGCAGTATAAAAAAGAGTGACAAAAAACCGTGGATGCGTGAGTTCCCACATGAATATAATAAATATAATAAATATAATTAAAGATTTCAGGTTAAAATTTTGATATAGAAATATTCTTTTAAGGAGGTGATAATAATGGTTAAAATCAGACTCAGGAGAATGGGTGCAAAGAAAAGGCCTTTCTACCGTGTTGTCGTTGCCGACTCCAGATACCCCAGAGATGGCAGGTTCGTTGAGGAAATCGGCTACTACGATCCCACTAAGAACCCCAGCGTCATCAAGATAGACGCTGAAAAGGCTAAGGGCTGGCTCGCAAAGGGTGCACAGCCTACGGATACCGTAAAAAGTATTCTGAAAATACAGGGCATAGCCTGAAAAGACAAAAAGCAGACAAGGTGCAGACAATATAATAAAAAAATTGTCCGCCCTTCTGCCCCACCGGGGGGAACTGTGCCCCTTTGGTGCAGTTCCATATTTACCGCAGTCAAGAGACTAAAAAAGCGGAACAGTACAAATTAAATACAGGAGGTACTTAAAATGCAGGAATTGCTTTACTCTATCGCAGCAGGTCTTGTTGAGGACAAGTCCGCAATCAAGATAACTGAAGATGCTCCCGATGAAGAGGGCGTTATCGTTTTCCATCTGTCTGTCGCTCCTGACGACATGGGCAGAGTTATCGGAAAACAGGGCAGAATCGCAAAGGCACTCAGGACTATCATGCGAGCAGGTGCAGCGAAACAGGACCTTAAAGTCGCAGTAACCATCGAATAATTGAAGTCAGAGAACCGCTGTTTTTCGGCGGTTCTTTTCGTTTGTGTATATTGCACAGAAAATCTCCCGAAAGTTTGTACAAAATACCCCTTGCTTTTTTTTTTTTTTTTTTATGCTATAATATTAAATATATAATAATATCTCGGGAGGTTTTTATGAAAAAACTTTTATCAATCGTTCTCACGGGGGCTGTTGCCCTCTCGGCTGGTGCTTATTACATAGCCCCCGCACAGCAGACAAGCCTGACGGCAAATGCCGAAAAGTACCAGATGTTGGAATATGAAGTTGTTGACGGAAAAACCATAAAAATAACAGGCTGTCTTGACATGGCTAGTGGTGAAATAGTTATACCTTCAGCTATAAATGATTTGTCTGTTACAGAGATATGGGGAAGTTTCCATTCTATTAGTATCGGCGATTACATATATGGTGCTTTTTATGAAAAAAAGTATGTTACATCTGTTGTTCTGCCAGACACAATTAAAACCGTAGGACCTTGTGCGTTTAGAGAATCAGGTGTTGAAAATGTAAGTTTGCCTGAAAAATTGGAATCTTTGGGCAATCGTGCTTTTTACGAGTCAAACTTAAAGTCAATAACTATTCCCGAAAAAGTAAAACAAATTGAAGAATTTACGTTTGCAGGATGTGCTTTTCTTGAGAATGTAGTTATTGGAAATGGCGTTGAATGTATAAATGAGTCAGCGTTTAAGGATTGCAAGTCTCTTAAATCTATAACTATTCCTGAAAATGTATCAGAAATAAAAATGAGTGCATTTTCAGGTTGTGATAATCTTGAATCAATCACAATAGAGAACCCCTACTGTGATATTTATGACTTGAACGACACAATCGGTGAAAATGCAATAATTTACGGTCACAAAAACTCAACGGCACAGGCTTATGCAAATGTTTACGGACATGAGTTCAAGCTTATCGATGAGGAGACAACAACAACCACAAAGGCTACCACTACAACAACTACAAAAGCCACAACGACAACGGCTAAACCCACAACAACGACTACCAAAGCGACTACCACAACGACCGAAGCAACCACCACAACCGAAGCAACTAAAGCTGTCAAGGGCGATGCAAACGAGGACGGCAAGGTCACTATCGCCGACAGCGTTGCGATTTTGCAGTACCTTGCAAACAGCGACGAATATCCCCTCTCGGAGCAGGGCATGAAAAACGCCGACGTGACGGGAGACGGAAACGGCGTAAACACTAACGATGCCCTCCAAATTCAAAAATGGGACGCAGGTGTCATTGATAAGTTATAATTAAATTAAAAACCAAAGCTGTCGGCTAAGCCCGACAGTTTTTTGACTGATATTGTAATCATTTTGTAACTTTTCAGTAACCATTTCGCAAAAAACTTTCCGTATAAAAAATGTATAATGTAAATGTAATTTGCAATTGTGTCAGACAAAATAAATGAAAGAAGTGTGATTTATGAACAAAAAAATCAACAGAATCAAGTCGGCAGTCCTCAGCGGTATGATAGCAGTCGGCTCGGCAGTCGGTTCGTTCGCTGCAATGCCCATGTCGGCATCGGCAGCGGGTGCGGGCGATGACTATGCGAAACTCCTCCAGTATTCGCTCTATTTTTACGATGCGAATATGTGCGGAACGAATGTCGGCGAGAGGGCGAATCTCTCTTGGCGTGATGACTGCCATACTTCGGACGAGGTAGACGGCGGTTTCCACGATGCAGGCGACCACGTAAAATTCGGACTTCCCGCAGGATATTCGGCATCGGTTCTGGGACTTAGCTACCACGAATTTGGTGACGCATTTGACTCAACGGGTCAGACCGCACACCTCAAGACGATAACAGACCACTTTGCGGAATTTTTCAGGAACAGCACAACTCTCTCGGGCGGAAGCGTTACGAAATTTGTGTATCAGGTCGGAGACGGTGATGCAGACCACGCCGAATGGTGTGCCCCTGAAGACCAAGGACCTTCGAGCAGAAAGACTTTCTCCACAACAGACGGTGCGAGCGACATAGCTGCATCATATGCGGCAGCACTTGCGGCAAACTATGTCAACTTCGGAAACGAGGAGGATTTGACGTACGCAAAGGCTTTGTTTGATTTTTCAACAAAGTACAACAAGTGTGCGACAGACGGTCCTAACAATTTCTATCAGTCGTATGACTACTATGACGATCAGGCGTGGGCGGCAGGTTGGCTCTACCTTGCGACAAACGACAGTTCTTACAAGAGTTTCCTGAACGAGTTCATGACTTCAAACGGAAAAGGCTCTTCGGGACAGTCGGGTTGTCAGTGGGGAGTTTACTCAACACTCAGTTGGAACAACGTCAGCATGGGTGCGGCAATTTTGCAGAGTGAGATAACAAACAGTTCAGAGGACTGGTCAAAGGTGAACACCTATCTTGACGGACACGGTGCAAACTCTGATGACTACTATTTCGAGACACAGTGGGGCAGTGCGAGATATAACACCGCACAGCAGACAGCTGCACTTATATCCTCAAAGAACGGCTCAAAGGACTACTATTCATGGGCTAAGGGACAGATGGACTACATCATGGGCAACAAAGGCGTGGGAAGTGCTTCGCCACAGTGCTTTGTAGTCGGACTTGCGGACAATTCGTCCAAATACGCTCACCACAGAGCTGCTTCGGGATATGACAACTTTGACGAGTTCACAAACGGCGGAGACGGTTACAGCAGTGACAGTCACCTCCTTGTCGGAGCACTCTGCGGAGGACCTACTTCACAGGGCGGTGATTATAACGACTCCATACAGGACTACATAGCCAACGAGGTAACACTTGACTACAATGCCACACTTGTTGCGGCAGCAGCGGGACTTTATTCAAAATATCAGACAGGTTCACCCGTTGACCCGACATCTATAGACGGAGTGACAGGCGGTTCGGGAGAAGTCGTAACTCCCCCCGAAACTACTACCCCCACAACAGAACCCGTTGAGAGTGACACGACAGAGACCACTACAGAGAGTGTACAGAGTACGGAGTCAACACAGTCCACACAGCAGACACAGCAGACACAACAGACACAGCCCACACAGACTACAGACAGCGGAAGTCAGGGCGGCAACACTCCAAGCGTAACAGACAAAGAGGCAAGTTTCACTCAGGACGGCGGAAAATATATGTTCAACCCCGAAAATGCCGACACTATCGAGATTGAGTTCACTATAGACTCAAATGACACAGAGGGCAACGGTGCAATAGGTTTCTCAATGCCCAACGGCGACTGGGAACAGGTCAACTACACAATGAACATCAGCAACGGCAAGGGAACTGCACAGATTTCGGGGGAGAAACTCAAGGGTGTTACTTCCGCACAGCTTCAAATCTGGTGGCCCACAAGTGCGACTGTAGAAAAGATAAATCTCAAGTACAACGGCAGTACAAACACTACACAGTCCACACAGCCCACTACAGAGAGTACACAGTCCACACAGCCTACCACACAGGGTACTCAGCCTACACAGCCCACTACGGAGGGTACACAGCCCACCACACAGGGTACACAGCCGACTCAGCCTACAGAAAACACACAGCCCACACAGCCCTCGGGAGATGGTCTCTGCGGAGATGCAAACCTCGACGGACAGGTGACTATTGCCGATGCAGTAGCTATTCTCCAGTATCTTGCAAATGCGGACGAGTATCCTCTCAGTGAACAGGGTGCAAAGAATGCGGACTGCTGCAATGTCGGTGACGGCATAAATACCGACGATGCTCTTGCCATTCAGAAACTCGATGCAAAGGTTATAAATTCACTTCCCACAAACTGATTACACACGACTATATTTTAATTAACTAAATAAACGACTTATAAAATCTCCCGCTGCTGTAAATGCACAGTCACGGGAGATTTTTTTTGTTCTGTAAATCATATTCATTTAAGAGGGGGTTGCAATCGGGAACGGAATGTGTTATAATATATGCGGAACTTTTTCAAAGGGAGGGCGGTGTTTATTAAAAAAATTACAATTATCACAGGTCACTACGGGAGCGGAAAGACAAACCTTGCGGTAAATATGGCGGTAAAGACGGCGGAGTGCGGGGAGAGTACAGCTATAGTGGATTTGGACATAGTGAACCCGTATTTCAGGACTGCCGACTTCGGGGAGCTTTTCAGGGAAAAAAATGTCACAATGATCGCACCCGACTTCGCAAACACAAATCTTGACATACCGTCCGTGCAGTTTGACGTTGAACAGCTCGCTATGAACTATGACCGTCTTGTTATAGACGTTGGCGGTGACGATGCGGGAGCTTTTGCACTCGGACGATATGCACAGGCTCTTGAAAAATTCGGAGACAGTCTTGAAATGCTGTATGTTGTGAATCAGAGGAGGTATCTGACTTCCGCTTCGGGGGAGGCAGTCTCGCTGATGTACGAAATAGAAAAAGCCTCAAGAATGCACCACACGGCAGTTGTGAACAACACAAATTTAGGGTGTGAGACTACCGCCGAAACAGTGAGGGAGTCCGCCGAATTTGCGGAGGAGGTATGCAAAAAAACGGGGCTACCGCTTGCGTTTACGACTATTCCCGAAAACATTGCAGACAGGGAGAGTATTTCCGAAATTTTCCCTGTAAAGATTTATGTAAAGCCGATATGGGAGCTTTAAGTTGAAAAATTATACAAAGCAAAAAAGGGGTGATATCATGGCTAAGATGACGGTAATTGCGGAGAGGTGCAAGGGCTGTGGACTTTGTACGTCAGCCTGTCCGAAAAAGATAGTAGCTCTCCAGAAGGAGAAACGCAACAAGAAAGGTTATTTTTACGCAGTCTGCACGGACGAGAGTGCCTGCATAGGCTGTGCGATGTGCGGAGTAATGTGTCCCGACTGTGCAATAGTTGTGGAAAAATAATAATTCATGTTATCAGTTTTTATGAACTGGGGGCTACGCCCCCAGACCCCCTATTAACGACAAGTGGCAGGGGGCTTTGCCCCCTGAACCCCCATTGGGGGCTCTGCCCCCAAACCCCCGTCGGGGGGAAGAATCCCCCCGAACCCCCCATGATGGAAACAAGAAAAAATCGTGAGACGGGAGGGTTGCCCCTATAATGGAAACTCAAAAAGTTTCGCTAATGCTTGAATAGTGGGAAAACTAAAAATACCTAATCACGGGTTTCCAAAGGGGGTTTCCCCCTTTGGCGGGGGGAGTGGGGGACAGCGTCCCCCAGTATATTTCCCAAAAAATAATAAAAATAAACAGAAAGGAGCTGTAACAGCTTTGGAGAGAAATTTGATGAAGGGAAACGAAGCTCTTGCAGAGGCTGCAATAAGGGCAGGTTGCAAGTGCTTTTTCGGCTACCCGATAACTCCGCAGACAGAGCTTGCCGCATACATGGCAAAGCGTATGCACAAGGCGGGAGGAGTATTTTTACAGGCAGAATCTGAAATTGCAGCGATAAATATGGTACTTGGAGCAGCGTCCACGGGAGTGCGTGCGATGACTTCCTCATCTTCACCGGGAATATCACTTAAAAGTGAGGGAATTTCCTACATAGCAGGTTCAGACCTCCCCGCAGTTATAATAAACGTACAGAGAGGAGGTCCGGGTTTGGGAGGAATCCAGCCCTCACAGGCGGACTACTGGCAGGCTACAAAGTCTCTCGGACACGGAGATTTCCAGTTGCTTGTCTATGCCCCCGCATCTGTTCAGGAGATGGTTGACATGGTAGTGACAGCGTTTGACCGTGCAGACAAGTACAGAATGCCTGCAATGATACTTGCGGACGGACTTCTCGGGCAGATGATGGAACCTGTTTCATTCCCCGAAATAAATGTGAACGCCTACGACAAGAGCAGTTGGGCGGCAGACGGTCACAAAAACAAGAGGGAACACCACATTATAAATTCGCTCTATCTCAAGCCCGACGAACTCCAGAAGTCCGTATATGACAGGTACAAGAGATATGAGATAGTCAAAGAGAACGAGACAGACGCAGAACTCTATCTTACGGAGGACTGTGACATACTTCTGTGTGCATACGGTGCAACGGCAAGGGTAGTGAAATCGGCAGTAAATTCAGCGAGGGAAATCGGCATAAAAGCGGGTATGTTCAGACCGAAAACACTCTATCCGTTCCCTGTAAAAGAATTAAACAAAGCTTGTGAGACAGCGGAAAAACTTCTCTGTGTGGAGATGTCAATGGGACAGATGATAGATGACGTAAAACTTGCGATAAACTGCTCAAAGCCTGTTGAATTTTTCGGCAGGACGGGTGGAGTTATCCCGACTCCCGCCGAGATACTCGGAGAGATAAAGAGAATCGGAGGTGTTAAGTAATGGCTGTAGTATTTGAGAGACCTAAGTCACTGATAGACGTTTCCACGCACTATTGCCCGGGTTGTACCCACGGAATAGTACACAGAATACTCTGTGAAGTTATAGACGAGATGGGCATAGAGGGCGACACTATAGGAATATGTCCCGTCGGCTGTTCGGTAATGGCTTATGACTACTTCAACTGCGACATGATAGAAGCACCGCACGGACGTGCTCCGGCAGTGGCAACGGGAGTGAAGAGGACTAACCCCGACAAATATGTATTTACATATCAGGGTGACGGAGACCTTGCGGCGATAGGTACGGCAGAGACTGTACACAGTGCCGTCAGGGGAGAGAACATAGTGGTAATATTTATAAATAACACTATTTACGGTATGACAGGCGGACAGATGGCTCCGACAACTCTCCCCGGACAGGTGACACAGACCACGCCTTTTGGACGTTCTCCCGAACTTGCAGGCTATCCTGTCAGGGTATGTGAAATGCTTGCAACTCTCTCGGGAACTGCCCTTGCACAGCGTGTAGCCGTGGACAGCGTTCCGCATATTCGTGAAGCTAAAAAGGCCATAAGAAAGGCTTTTGAAAATCAGAGGGACAAAAAGGGCTTTTCGATAGTGGAGGTACTCTCTACCTGTCCGACAAACTGGGGCTTGACTCCTCTTGAAGCAATAAAGAGACTACAGGACGAAATGATACCGTACTATCCGCTTGGCGTTTACAAGGACGTTCAGGAGAGCGTATTTAGCAATACGGAAGGGGGTCAGGGATAATGGCATCTACCGATATACTTCTTGCAGGTTTCGGCGGACAGGGCGTGCTGTTTGCGGGAAAAATTCTCGCTTACTGCGGTCTCATGGACAACAGGGAACTTTCGTGGCTGCCCTCTTACGGACCTGAAATGCGTGGAGGTACGGCAAACTGTTCGGTTTGCATTTCGGACGAACCGATAGGTTCACCGCTTGTTCTCACTCCCGATATACTGATAGCTATGAATCAGCCGTCTTTTGACAAGTTTATTTCCGACGTAAAGACGGGGGGAAAAGTTTTCTACGACAGCACTCTCATAGAAGCCGAATACGACAGGACCGATATTGAAGTCTTTGGAATACCGTCTTCACAGCTTGCGGACGACAACCAGTTAAAAGGCGGTTCAAATATAATTCTTCTCGGAAAACTGATAAAGGAGACGGGTCTTTTCGGTCTGGAGACGGTACAGAAAGCGATAGAAAAGGTAGTACCGCCGTCCAAAGCTAAGTTGATACCCAACAATCTCAAAGCTATCGAGATAGGCATGAATAACTGATTTTGAGACTGTAAACGTTAAGGGACTCTGCCCCCACACACCCCTTGACCCACAAAATTAAACGGTAGATTGCCACGGAGGACGGAGTTTGTTTCTTCTGTGGAATAATCATGGGGGGTTCGGGGGGATTCTTCCCCCCGACGGGGGTCTGGGGGCAGAGCCCCCAGTGGGGGTTCAGGGGGCAAAGCCCCCTGCCCCTAATCGTTCTAAGGGGGGCTTGGGGGGCAACGCCCCCCAACAGTCCACAAATCAAAAAAATTTCCAAAAAAATATAATTTTAAGAAAATTATTTTTTGGGCGAAGCCCCCAACGACTTTCAAAAAGAGGTTCGGGGGGAAAGCGTTTCCCTGATTATTATTTTGAAATAAATTTTTTCCCGAAAAAAACTCTTGACATGAAATCACCGAAATGATATAATATTTATAACACTTCAAATCTGTGACGAGGAAGGTCTTTTCCGCATTGCCACTTACAGAGAGCCGTTTTTGCTGAGAGTACGGCAGGGGCAGGATTAAGACACACCACCTCCGAGAGCGTCCAATAAACGACGGTTTGCCCCCGTTACAGGGCATTGAGAGGTACGGAATTTTTCCGTGCGAATAAGGGTGGAACAGCGGTATTGAAAAAAATCGCCCCTTGTGTCTTTTTCAAGCACGAGGGGTTTTGTGCTTTTTTGGGGAGGGGGAATTTTCCGTGGCAGAAAAAATTTCTGAAATTATTCTTTACTCACTTGCAGGATTGGTAATTATTTCCGTCCTGATTCTGACACTGATTTTCATAGTGATTGCGATAATACAGAATATAGTCAGGGCTTTCAGGGTATGGGGAGGCAGCGGGGACGAAAAAAGTGAAAAAAGTTCCCGAAAAATAATATATTTTCTGTCCGCAGCAGTTTTGGCGATTCCTGCTGTGCTTATTATAGTATTTCTTTTAATATAAATTTTATGATTTTAATTTACACAAATATGAAAATAGAGAAAATTTTTTCAACAGCTTTCTGCAACGAGTGCGGGAGCAAATTTCTTAAAAGAAGTTCCAAAATGAAAAGTCTCTGTGCGGAGTGTTCGCACATAATTTACGGTTACAAAAATTGCGGACACGTCTTTGAAAATGGTGTCTGCGTAAAATGTCTCTGGGACGGAAGCAGGAGCGAGTATATTGTCTCACTCCCGAAAGAGGAGGTGAATTTATGAACAAAATCAAGTACAACGAAAAAGAGGAAGCTTTTGAGATTGTCTACAAAATCTGGAGCAAGGACATAACTGTCAGGTTTTATGTTGACTCTCAGGACGAGATTATGAAAAACATAAGCGAGATAGCACTCCGGCTTGAAAAAGTCGGGAACAGCCGACAGGAGATTGCAAGGATTGTCGCCGAGGAGGGCTATTATGAGGGAGCGGTTGAGACTCTTGAAAAGTCGATAGAGGTGACATACGCCTATGTTGACATTGACGAGGACGGCGTTGTGATTTGCATGACGGTCACGAGTGCGGACGGCTATCTCAAACCGCTTGCCGTTGAGCTTCTTGACAGCGATTTTGAGGTGACAGGTTGGGTTGTATAACACCCTGCCGACTTTGGTTTTAAGTCAAATTAGGACGATGAGGGGCAGGGGGCGTTGCCCCCTGAACCCCCATTGGGGGCTCTGCCCCCAAACCCCCGTCGGGGGGAAGAATCCCCCCGAACCCCCCATGATAGTCTTCTGTTTCTGTTTTGGGAGTTAGGGGGTGGAATCCCCGGTCTATATAATAATTAAAAATAAGGAGAGATTAAAATGATAAAACTGACGCTTAAAGACGGAAATATCCGTGAAATCGAGGGTGCAATGCCCGCTTGCGAGATAGTCAAGGGCATAGGCATGGGGCTTTACAAGTCCGCCTGCTGTGTGAAGATAGACGGACAGGTGAAAGACCTCCGCACGGTCGTTGATTCGGACTGTGAGTTTGAAGTCTGCACTTTTGACACTATCGAGGGCAAAAAGACTTTCTGGCACACGGCTTCCCACATACTTGCACAGGCTGTAAAAAGACTGTACCCGCAGGCGAAACTTGCCATAGGTCCTGCAATCGACAACGGTTTCTATTACGATTTTGACCTTGAAAAGCCGTTTACTCCCGATGACCTTCTGAAAATCGAGGACGAGATGAAGAAGATAGTCAAAGAGAACATAGCTCTTGAGCAGTTTGAGCTTGCACCCGATGAAGCAATCAAGATGCTTAAAGAGATGGACGAGCCGTATAAGGTGGAACTTTGTGAGGAACACGCAGGCAAGGGTGAGCCTATTTCGTTCTATAAGCAGGGTGATTTTACGGACCTCTGTGCAGGACCGCACCTGATGTCCACCGCACCCGTAAAGGCTTTCAAACTCCTGTCTTGCACGGGTGCATACTGGAGGGGCAGTGAGAAAAACAAAGCTCTTTCGAGGGTTTACGCAACAGCTTATCCGAAAGTGTCCGAACTTGAAGCAGACCTGAAACAGCGTGAGGAGGCGAAAATGCGTGACCACAACAAGCTTGGACGTGAACTTGAATATTTCACGACAGTTGACGTTATCGGACAGGGCTTGCCTGTGATTTTGCCGAAAGGTGCAAGAGTTATACAGCTTTTGCAGAGATGGGTTGAGGACGTTGAACAGAAACACGGCTATCTGCTGACAAAAACGCCCTATCTTGCAAAGAGGGAGCTTTACAGGATTTCGGGACACTGGGACCACTATCTTGACGGAATGTTCATTCTCGGAGACCCCTATGATGAGGAAAAAGAGTGTTTTGCACTCCGTCCGATGACCTGTCCATTCCAATATCAGGTTTACCTGAACAGACAGCGTTCTTACAGAGATTTGCCAATGCGACTTGGTGAGACCTCCACGCTTTTCAGAAAAGAGGATTCGGGAGAGATGCACGGTCTTATCCGTGTGAGACAGTTCACAATTTCGGAGGGACATCTTGTGCTCCGTCCCGACCAGCTTGAAGAGGAGTTCAAAGACTGTCTTGATTTGGCAAAGGAAATGCTCGGAACAGTCGGACTTCTTGAGGACTGCACTTTCAGATTTTCACAGTGGAATCCCGAAAACCCCGACAACAAGTATGAGGGTACGGCTGAACAGTGGGAAGAGGCACAGAGTGCAATGAAAAAGATACTCGACCACCTTGGACTTGAATACACTATCGGCATAGATGAAGCAGCTTTTTACGGTCCTAAGCTTGATATTCAGTACAAGAACGTATACGGCAAAGAGGACACTCTTGTCACAATTCAGATTGATATGCTCCTTGCACAGCGTTTCGGCATGGAGTACGTTGATGCTGACGGAACTAAGAAGTACCCGTATATTATCCACAGGACTTCTCTCGGCTGCTATGAGCGTACACTTGCGTACATGATTGAGAAGTATGCAGGAGCAATGCCCCTATGGCTTGCACCCGAACAGGTTCGTATAGTACCCGTGGCGGACCGTCACCTTGACTACTGCAATGAGATTATGAAACTGCTTGAAACGGCAGGAATAAGGTGTTCGATAGACGACAGAGCGGAAAAAGTCGGCAGGAAAGTCCGTGATGCAAGAGTAGAAAAACTGCCCGTGTGGGTGACAGTGGGGGACAAGGAACTTGAAAACGGAACGGTTTCGGTGACATCACGCCGTGAGGGGGACTTGGGTTCAATGACGAAATCGGAACTTCTCGAAAAGCTCCTGAAGGACATAGCAGACAAAATCAGATAATAAACAATAAAAAAAGACTGTCTTCGGACAGTCTTTTTTATTGCCTTATGGCATTAGGATTTGGGGGGCTTTGCCTTGTGGGGGGCTCCGCCCCCCACTCCCCCCATTAACGATAAGGGGCAGGGGGCGTTGCCCCCTGAACCCCCATTGGGGGCTCTGCCCCCAACCCCCCGTCGGGGGGATTTGAAAATGGGGACACCCCAAGCCCCGCCCCCGAACCCCCATGATTAACCCCAAACTCAAAAATTAGCAGAACTGACTGTGAGTTTCTATTATGGGGGTACGGGGGTAAAGCCCCCAGTCCAAAGGGGGAAAATGTCCTCCCATATTATATATAAATTATAATACACCCGATTCGCTGTTTTCATAGTTGCTGTAGACGGGTTCACTGCTCTCCGCAGGTTCACCGCCTGTAACAAAACCGCCGTTCGGGTCGGAGAAGACGCTGCTCTCGGGGGGAGTGGACACTTCAGGTGCGGAACTGCTCTCGGGAGGTGTTTCGACTACAGAGGAGGACTCAACGGGTGCGGAACTGCTCTCGGGAGGTGTGTCAACCACAGAGGACTCAACGGGTGCGGAACTGCTCTCGGGGGGAGGAGTTACAACGGAAGAGGAGGACTCCGCAGGCTGTTCGGGTTCTGAATAACTGTAGTCCTCACTGTATTCGGGAGTGCTGTACTCATCGTAACTGCTGTAATCGTTTCCCGTGTCGGGGGCTATGTAGTAGACCATCAGCTTTTTGCCCTCTTTGTTGCTGAATTTGTCACCCGCTTGGACATCTTTTCCGTCTATCTGTAGAGACACGACGTATTCGGGAGTACCCCAGCCGTATTCGGACACGACAAGGGAGTAATTCTGAATGCCCGCTTCTTTTAGTTTTGTCTCATATTGAGTATAAGTCATATTTTCGTATTCGGGAATGACAGCGTTGTCCCTGCCCTTGCTTATTTTTATTTTGACGACCGAACCCGACGAAATCTGTGTCCCCGGGTCTATACTCTGTTCAAAAATCATATCGGACTCATATTCGTCATTGTACTCATATGTGGGGTCAAAGACGAGAAAATCGCTCCACTTGGGCTCTGTGATTTCGTAGAATTTTCCAATCAAATCGGGCATTTCGGTATTCAGTTCGGAAGTTTCTGTCTCTGTCTCTGTGGTTTCGGTCTCACCCGACACAACGTTGTCGGAGATGGAGGAGCTTTCCCCGATATCCGATTCGGGACTCTTTTTCGGAGTGACCATCTGCATTATTACGACAGATATAATCAGGAGTATTCCGAACAGGAGTATACCGATTAGTACGGGGACTTTCAGCCTGTCGACGGTGTTCACCTCTTCATAGGTGTAGTTTCTCTCCTGTGGAGGTGGGTAGTAGTTTCTCTGTTGCACAGGGGGATTTCGGTAAGCAGGTTGCTGTCTCCGTGGGGGATTGTTGTTATTGTTATAATTATTATAATTATTGTTATTATAATTATAATTATTCGGAACGGGTGCGGGATAGCCGTTTCGGACGGGTGCTGCACCTCTGAAGTTGTCGGTGCGGACGGGTTCGGGGGAAGTCTCAGCGGGTTGATGTTCAAAGAGTCTTGTGACGAGTTCGGTTATAGTCTGTATTCTGTCTCTGCCCGAGAGGTTCATACCGTCCATGATAACTCTTGAGACGTGCGGAGGGATACTGCCATTTATTTTACAGGGTTCGAGCAAATCGTCCTGTTTCATGCGGACAGTTGACTCAACGGGCATACAGCCCGTCAAAGCCCTGTAGAGGAGTGCACATATGCCGTAAACATCGGTCCACGAACCTTGGCGACTGCTTCCCGAGTACTGTTCGGGTGCGGAGTAACCTCTGTACAGTTCGCATTCAAGCCCCGCATCGGCAGTCCTCACGGCGGAGACGCAGAACCCCGCAAGTTTCAGTTCTCCCTTTGAATTTATGTAGATAGTTTCGGGACTTATTCCCCTGTGGATAAGACCCGAGTTGTGGAGAATGCCTATAGTCGTAAAGAGAGGCGGGAATATTTTCGAGACCTGTCCCCAGCTTAGTTCGCCCGCATTTTCTTTGAGATAGTCGACCATTTTTATGCCGTCTATGTACTCATAGACCGTATAAGTGGTGTTGTTTTCGGAGAACATATCGAGGACGTGGTTTATATTGGAGTTGCTTCTCAGCCTTGCGAGAGACTTGTTGAGTTCGGTGTATTCCGCCATAAAAGCCTTGTACTTTGCGAGGTCGTTATAGTGTACATTTATCAGAGACTTCCCCGTAACTCTTGTACACAGGTTAACAGGCATATACTCTCTTATAAGAACTTTACAGCCGGTAGACATATCGTGTCCGGCATAAGTAGCCCCCTCACCGTTAGCCTCAAGCATAATGCCGATTAGATACCTGTCATGGAGAATAGTGCCGGGCGTTATATATGAAGGGTTATCGGGTGTAGTATCATCGTATCCGCAGTAAGGGCAGATATGGAGTTTCATGTCATATTTTTCAAGACATCTGTAACAGAATTTACGTTCACCCAAAGTATTTCCTCCTTTAATTTATTTCATGCACAAAAAGGCATCATAATTATTTTAACAGCATTCGGACAAAAAGTCAATATCAAAATATGGATAAACGGCAAAAGTCGAAAATTGTATTTTTTCTGTAATCAATGAGAAATAATTAGATTATTGAATAAATTTTCGTATCGATTTGAAGTATTGAGATAACTTGCGGGGTTTTGGCGGACACCGCCTAAGACGTGCTTTTCGGATAATTTGCGGGGTTGATATGGACACCGTTTAGACGTGCTTTTTAGAGTGTTCGCCGTATATCAGCCCGAAGTATTCAGATAACTTGCAGGGTTGAGACGGACACCGTTCAGACGTGTTTTTTAGAGTGTTTGCCGTATATCAGCCCGAAGTATTCAGATAACTTGCGGGGTCGTGGCAGACACCGTTGTAACGCACTTCAAAGTGGCAGTGCGGACCGCTTGAGTCACCCGTCGAACCGACATAGCCTATTAGCTGACCTTTGGAGACAGTCTGTCCCGAGAGTACCGCCGTCCTGTTCATGTGTGCGTACAAAGTCTGATAGCCGTTGCCGTGGTCAATCATGACGACATTTCCGTAACCGCCTGAGTTCCAACCGGAGGCTATTACGGTACCCTCCTCGGCGGCGTAAATTTCGGTGTTCATATCGGCGGCGATGTCAAGCCCCTGATGGTTTCTGTTGCTTATGAAAGTGTCGCTTATCCAGCCGCCGTCCACGGGCCAGCCAAATTCGCCCGTACCGCTGAGGACAGTGTCGGAACTTGCGGGCTTTGCGGAGTATATACCGATACCTATCTGTTCCATGACGGGTTCTCTTGTTATTTTACTGCTGAGAGTTTTTCTGGACTTTTCTATTCCGTCCACGTATGTTATCTCCACATTGCTGACTTTTTCGCCCTTTACTCCCTTTACTATTATCTCTTTTACTCCCACATTGAGAGAGCTTGTCTCTGTCTCCATAGTCTCGTAGTCGAGGAAAGAGAGAGTTTCCATGTCTCTTATGTACTGTATAGGCAGAAAACTCTCGTGTTCAACGACATTGAGCATCTGACCGGCAGTCACATAGGTTTTAGCGATTGGGTTCATCTCCTGGAAGTCTTCAAGTTCCATGTTGAATTTTCTTGAAATAGTGACGGGAGTGTCACCTTGCTGAGCGACATAGACGGTCTTTTTGTCTTTGGAGGAAGTAAGGAGCTTTATAGCTTCAGTGTCCTCCATCATGCTGTCCGTCAGATAGATACCCTGTTTGTATTCGACTTTGTTCACATAGGAAACGTCACGGACATTTACCGCACCCGTGTCGTAATTTATAAGTCTGTCTATGAGAGTGTCCTCAACCCTGTCCTTGTTCTGGACAGCACCGATAAATTCGCCGTCCACATATATACCCCAACCCTCTGCAAGCTCCTGATTTGACGATGAGAGCATTTCGTTTGCGAGTTCAACGGAAGAGACATATCTGTCCGTATCGGAAATTATTTTCAGCGAAAAACTTGCGGAGGAGTTCAGTCTGACAGTCTCATCACCCTCAAGATATGATATTCTCTTCTGTACCTCCTGCTGTGCCTCGTCAAAATCAGCCTCCGCAGAGATTATACCGAGTTCTCTGCCGTTGTACTCAACAGCTATTCCGTATTCAAGCCCCGAACCGTATTTTATAACTCCAATCAGAAATATCACCGAAACAACGGGCATTATATAATTAAAAGCGGTGTAAAATACTCCCTCCTCGCCAAAGAGGAAAGAGCCTATAAACTCCGCAACAGCATTTCTGTAGACCTCTCCGCCCTGTTTTTTAGCGGATCTTATATTTTTGAGGAGTTCATTTGACATATTGACACGGTGTCTGAATGACTCCGAAAAAAATCTCACAAGAGAGAAAATGTCCCTGAAAACGCCTTTCAGCAGACTGAAAATTTCAGAGAACAGAAATACAACGATTCCGCAAATCAGATTCAGAATACCGGCTATGAACTTTATCGGGGCAAGTCCCGCAAGAGCGAGCAGATTTACAATTCCTCTGAAAAAATTCAAACAAAATACCTCTTTTCAAAGCAGACTAAGGTTTGCACCTTGTGGGGGGTTCACCCCTGAACTTCAAAATAGAAACAGGAGACTGTTATCTGGGGGACGCTGTCCCCCAGACCCCCTGCCAAAGGGGGAAACCCCCTTTGGAAACCCGTGATTAGATATTTTTAGTTTTCTAACTATTCAAGTGTAGCGAAACTTGACGGAGTTTCCATCATAGGGTAGGGGGTGTTCCTTATGTGGGAATAATCATGGGGGGTTCGGGGGGATTCTTCCCCCCGACGGGGGTCTGGGGGCGGAGCCCCCAGTGGGGGTTCAGGGGGGAAAGCCCCCTGCCCCTTGTCGTTCTAATATTTAGAGAGAACTGCACCTGTTTCGTTGTTATTTTAATAGAAAAAATTCCAAAAAAACATAATTTTAAGAAAATTATTTTTTGGGGCAAAGCCCCCGTCCCTAATCGTTCTAATTAAAATTTGCACAGTCCCCGACAGTCCACGAATTAAAAAAATCTCCAAAAAAATATAATTTTAAGAAAATTATTTTTTCCCTTATCGTTCACCTAAAAAAGTTCACTCGAAAAAATCCCCCACAGAGCCAATTATAGCACTAAACAGTACGAATTACAACAGATTTTTTATCACTTTGTAGGACTGCACAAAAAAGACTCGCCTTGGAGAAAGATAATTTCCCATAAATCACATTGAAATCAGTCTCTTGCGTAATTGTAGTCGAGCATTTCGGGGGTGTAATTTTCAAGTTTTTCAAGCAGCGGCAGAACGTCCTTTTTTGCGGATTGCAGATCGTGTTCGAGATAATTTCCGCACTCCTCTACACTGCAACCGGGAATTTCCCCCTCAAAATCGGCTATAAACCTGTAAGCTCTCCGAACAAGTTCAATAGCGTCCTCTCTTGAAACGCTGTCTCTTGTCAGCATATAGAAACCAGTCCGACAGCCCATAGGACCTATGTAGACTATATCTTTTGAAAACTCCGAATTTCTTGCATAAGTTGCAAAGAGGTGTTCGATAGTGTGCAGGGAGGGGTTTGATATGTAAACTCCCCCGTTTGGCTTGACCATTCTGACGTCGTAAGTAATCACATCGCCGTCAATTCTTGAAATGTACATACCCACGCCGAATTTGGTGTGGTCGACTTCAAAGCTTGCGATTCTGTTCATATTTTCCATAAAAATCAAATCCTTTCTTTAATAAATGCCTTATTGGGGGGACACTGTTTTGTGGGGGGTTCTGCCCCCCGCCAAAGGGGGAAAGCCCCTTTGGAAACCCGTGATTAGACATTCAGTTTTCATTCATACCAAAATTTAGTTCAGAGAGGGAATTTCTCTGTCCCAATTTTTTCCTCTGTGGGAATAATTATGGGGGGTTCGGGGGCGGGGTATGGGGTGTCCCCATTTTCAAATTTCCCCCCGACGGGGGTTTGGGGGCAGAGCCCCCAATGGGGGGTTCAGGGGGCAAAGCCCCCTGCCCCTAATCGTTCTAATTAAAATTTGCACAGTCCTCAACGGTCCAACAATATAACACAAAATTCCAAAAAAAATATAATTTTAAGAAAATTATTTTTTGAGGCAACGCCCCCTGTCCCTAATCTTTCTAATTAAAATTTGCACAGTCCTCAACAGTCTACAAATTAAAAAAATCTCCAAAAAAATATAATTTTAAGAAAATTATTTTTTGGGGCAACGCCCCTGCCCCTAATCGTTCTAATTAAAATTTGCACAGTCCCCAACAGTCCACAAATTAAAAAATCTCAAAAAAAATATAATTTTAAGAAAATTATTTTTTGTGCAAAGCCCCTGCCCTAATCGTTCTAATTAAAATTTGCACAGTCCCCAACAGCTTACAAATCAAAGAAATTTCCAAAAAATATAATTTTAAGAAAATTATTTTTTTGGGCAAAGCCCCCCACAAAACAGCGTTCCCCACAAGCAACGTCCACAGTTTTTAAGTCTATTTTGCAACAGGTCTGATGCTGTTTTTAATCATCTCTATTTTTTTGTACTTTTTGTACTCCGCAACACTGTCGCTTTTTCGGTACTCGTCCTGCCTGAAAAATATTGACATACTGAGGGCGTATGCGGACATAAATTCGGGAAAAGTCCACAAGAGCGGCAGCAGAAAAACGGACGGCAATGTGTAGAATATGACAAGTCTGAGCAGGAGACTCTTTCTGCCCTTTGTAAAGCGGAACGCACGGAATACTGTCGAGAGGGCGTTTTTGGACCTGTCCCTTGCGAGCAGAAACGGCACGCAGGTCATTGTGAGTTTCACCGACAGCCAGAATAAAATCAACAGAAAACTGAGTGCAAGCAGGTGAATACAGCCCGATAGATTTTCGTCTGAAAAACTCCGCACGGCAAGTATGACCGTCACAACGGCGGGAGAAATTGCCAACAAACTGACGATTTTTGTGAGGATTTCTGAGGAAATACTCCTCCCGACAGCTTTTGAATTTGTGAGAATGACCGAGACGGGAGTATATATTTTTCTTGACTCACAGCAAATTTCGTTCAGCCTGACAGCCCTTGCGTATTTGAGAGGAGCGGTAAAAATCCACTTCATAAGCAGAATTGTCACCGAAATAGCCGAAATCAGAAGCCCCCTGTCACGGATGATTTCAACTGGTTTTCTGTCGGAGAAGTATAAAATCATACTGAAAACGGAGGTCTCCATGAAGTTAAAAAGAAGACCGACAGTTACGGGCAGGAGACAAATCAGCATAACCCCCGCCCGCCTGTTTTTGATAAGTCTTTTTGAGTACCGCACTATTTCCCTTATTTTCATAAACTCACGCCCCTGATATATTCTGAATTTATTATGTGAAGATTAGTTCGGAATATACGGTTTCAGACAAATTACCCATCGTGTTTTCTTAATGGGAAGAGAGAAATAAAATAAAGAAAAAGAAAGCGACAAAAATCGCAAGTGAAGTTGTACATCCAATTACTCCTTTTTTTGCTCTGACTGAAAAAAGACCATTGCACTGTTCACATCTTTGTGCTGAAAGTGGATTTTTTGCACCACATTTAGCACAAGTCCAAGATAGACGGCTGTTGTGTACAACTTTTTTTGGTTTTTCTACAGGATTTTCTCTTTTTTCCTCCCCAACAGGTTTATTATCTTCTCCAAACTTAATATAATCTAATTTGCAATCGGCGGTTCTGTGAGCATTGCAGTATATGCAAACGTCTACATCAAGTTTGTTAAAACTGTTACAGTATTGACAAACCCAAGCTCGTGGCTCTTTTGTTTTTATATCTCCCATAGCAATAAATCACCTTATCATATTTTAATTTTGGGTTTCCAAAGGGGGTTTTTAACCCCCTTGCAGGGGTTCGGGGACGGAGTCCCCGGCGGGGGTTTGGGGGCAGAGCCCCCAATAATGATTAAATCATTCCATATCGGCGTGGTGGGCTTGCAGAGACTTGACACCTGTGTGGGTGTTCTGCTTGAGAGCCTTAATTCCCTCCGCACTCGCCTTTGCCGCAGCCATAGTGGTGATATAGGGAACACGGTGCTTTATAGCGGATTTTCTGATATAGCTGTCGTCATAGATACTCGTTTTTCCTGCGGGAGTATTTATAATAAGCTGGATTTCGCCGTTAGCGATCTCGTCGGCAATATTAGGTCTGCCCTCGTAGATTTTGAAAATCTTTTTACAGGGAATACCTGCATTTTTAATCATCTCGTAGCTTTTGCCTGTTGCGAGAATATTGAAACCGAGTTCATTGAAAGAACCCGCTATTTTGAGAAGTTCGGGCTTGTCTCTGTCGCAGACACTCAAAAGAACCGTACCCGATTCGGGGAGTCTTATCTGAGTAGCCTCCTGAGCCTTGTAATAAGCCTCACCGAAAGATTCCGATATACCCAGAACTTCACCTGTGGAACGCATTTCAGGACCGAGGAGGGGATCAACTTCAGGGAACATATTGAACGGAAAAACAGCTTCTTTTACGCCGTAGTGGTTTATTTTTCTGTCTTTTAGTTCGGGGACGGGTGACGGCTTGCCCGTGAGCATAGAGACTATAATTTCGGTTGCAAGTCTCACCATGTTTATATCGCAGACTTTTGAAACAAGGGGAACAGTCCTTGACGCACGGGGGTTAGCTTCAAGTACATAGACAGTATCGTCCTCAATAGCGTACTGCATATTCATAAGACCTTTTACGTTCATTTCTGTGGTGATTTTTCTTGTGTAGTCTTTTATAGTGTCAATCTGTTTCTGAGTGAGATTTTTAGAGGGGAGTATACAAGCGGAGTCGCCCGAGTGGACACCTGCAAGTTCAATGTGTTCCATGACAGCGGGAACGAAACAGTTCTCACCGTCCGAGACGGCGTCTGCTTCACACTCCGTAGCGTGATTGAGAAATCTGTCTATTAAAATAGGTCTGTCGGGGGTGACACCCACAGCGTTTTCCATGTAGACTTTCATCATGTCGTCATCGTGGACAATTTCCATACCACGACCGCCGAGAACGTAAGACGGGCGAACCATGACAGGATAACCTATTTTTTTGGCGATTTCGAGAGCTTCCCCGACTGTCGAAGCCATACCCGATTCGGGCATAGGGATATTTAACTTGTCCATCATAGCACGGAAGTGGTCACGGTCTTCAGCGAGGTCAATAGTTTCGGGGGTAGTTCCGAGAATATTCACGCCGTATTTTTTCAGGTCACTTGCAAGGTTCAGAGGGGTCTGCCCGCCGAACTGTGCAATAACACCGAGAGGTTTTTCCTTTTCGTGGATACTTAGAACGTCTTCAAGGGTGAGGGGTTCAAAGTAGAGTTTGTCGGAGGTGTCGTAGTCAGTGGAGACAGTTTCGGGGTTGCAGTTTATAATAATTGATTCAAAACCGAGTTTTTTGATAGCAAGTGAGGCGTGTACACAGCAGTAGTCAAATTCGATACCCTGACCGATCCTGTTAGGACCACCGCCGAGTATTAAAATTTTGGGTTTGTCCGAGACAGGGCTTTTGTCCTCACTCAGATGATAAGTAGAGTAGTAGTATGCGGAGTTCTCCGTACCGCTTACGTGAACGCCCTCCCAAGCCTGTTTTATGCCGTATTCAAGTCTCTTTTCACGGATTTCCTGTTCTGGAATTTCAAGAATATTGCTGAGATACCTGTCTGAAAAGCCGTCAAGTTTAGCCTGTCTGAGGACTTCTTTTTCGGGGAGACTGCCCTTGTTTTTCAGGAGACTTTCCTCCTCCTGAACGAGTTCAAGCATCTGTTCAAGAAAATAGTGCTTGATTTTTGTAATTTCATATATTTCTTCAATGGCAGCACCTTTGCGGAGGGCTTCATACATGATAAACTGTCTCTCACTTGTCGGGTATCGCAACATTTTAAGGAGTTCCTCTTTGGGGAGTTCGTGGAAATTTTTTGCAAAACCGAGACCATAGCGACCTGTTTCGAGACTTCTGACAGCCTTCTGGAAAGCCTCTTTGTAAGTTTTGCCGATACTCATGACTTCCCCGACAGCCTTCATCTGAGTACCGAGTTTGTCCTCTGCACCCTTGAATTTTTCAAAAGCCCAGCGGGCAAATTTTATAACAACATAGTCGCCGTCGGGGACGTATTTATCGAGAGTTCCGTATTTACCACAGGGAATTTCGTCAAGAGTGAGACCACAGGCGAGCATAGCGGAGACGAGTGCAATCGGGAAACCTGTAGCCTTTGAAGCGAGTGCGGAGGAGCGTGAGGTGCGGGGGTTTATCTCTATGACAACTATTCTGCCTGTTTCGGGGTCTCTTGCAAACTGACAGTTGCAACCGCCTATGACCTGTATGGACTCTATGATTTTATAGGACATCTCCTGCAATTCTTTCTGTACATCTTCGGGAATAGTCAGCATGGGAGCGGAACAGAAAGAATCTCCCGTGTGTACGCCTATGGGGTCAATATTTTCAATAAAGCAGACCGTAATTTTGTTGTTAGCCGAATCACGGACCACTTCGAGTTCAAGTTCCTCCCAGCCGAAAATGCACTCCTCAACAAGGACCTGACCGACAAGAGAAGCCTGCAGACCTCTTGCACAGACTGTGCGGAGTTCGTCGACGTTGTAGACCATTCCGCCGCCTGCACCGCCCATAGTGTAAGCGGGACGGAGTACAACAGGATATTTGAGTTTTTCGGCAATTTTAACAGCTTCGTCAACTGAATAGGCGACTTCACTCTTGGGCATTCCTATACCGAGAGCAGTCATAGCGTTTTTGAATTCAATTCTGTCCTCTCCACGCTCAATAGCGTCCACCTGCACGCCTATGACCTGAACGCCGTATTTTTTGAGTACTCCCGCCTTGTCGAGTTCCGAACAGAGATTGAGACCCGACTGTCCGCCGAGATTGGGCAAAAGAGCGTCGGGACGCTCTTTTTCTATAATCTGCGTGAGCCTTGCGAGGTTGAGAGGTTCAATGTAAGTAGTGTCGGCGATGTCGGGATCTGTCATTATAGTTGCGGGGTTTGAGTTTACAAGAACTATCTTGTAGCCGAGTTTTCTGAGAGCCTTGCAAGCCTGAGTGCCGGAGTAGTCAAACTCACAAGCCTGTCCGATAATAATAGGACCTGAGCCTATTATCATAATTTTGTTGATGTCCTGTTTCTTTGGCATACTTTTCTCCTCTGAAATTATTTTTTTATTTTTTGTTTTTAATATAATATAATAATCATAGCATATTTTCATTTGGAATGCAATAGAAAAAAGAAAAAAACTGCCGGAGCAGTCCGACAGTTTTTATTTTTAATTTAATTTACAGTTTATCAATGACACCCGCATCCCATTTTTGAATTTGCAGAGCATCGTTAGTGTTGACACCGTTTCCGTCTCCTATAATGTCAGCGTTTTTCAAGCCCTGCTCCGTGAGGGGGTACTCGTCCGAATTTGCAAGGTACTGCAAAATCGCAACGGCATCGGCAATGGTGACAACGCCGTCCTCGTTTGCATCGCCCTTGAGGTCTTTTGTTGTTTCGGTCGTAGTGGTCTCAGTTTCGGTTGTGGTGGTTTCGGTTTCGGTCGTTGTTGTCTCCTCCGTGGTGGGCTGCTCTTCAATAAGCCTGAACTCTCTGCCATACTTTTCTGCATAGAACTGCGCCGTTGAGTTTTCGTGGCCGTAAATAACAGCCGTACCGCTTATTGTGTCAGCACTGTCCTTAATGTCGCAGTATGGATTTTCTATTGTGATAGATTCAAGGCTTGTACAATCGTGAAAAGCCACAGCATCAATTGCTTCAACAGATTCAGGAACAGTCACTGACGTGAGACTTGAACACTCCTCAAAGGCGTGTGCTTGTATTTTTTCCAAAGAATTGGGAATATTTATTGATGTAAGCCCTGAACAGCCTTCAAAAACATTATAGCCCATTTCTGTTACAGAATCAGGGATAGTTATTGACGTAAGGCTTGAACAATAACCAAAAGCGTAATCTTTGATTGATTCAACAGAATCAGGAATAGTTACTGATGTAAGGCTTGAACACCCCCAAAAAGCACTCTCTCCTATTTTTGTAGCCGAACTTGAAATAGTTACCGACTCAAGACCTGAACAATTGTAAAAGACTTTATTTTCCACTCCGGTAACAGAATCAGGAATAGTTATTGACTTAAGGCTTTCACAACCATAAAAAGCACGATTTTCTATCGTATTAACGGCATCGGGAATGTTTATTGATGTAAGACCTGAACACCCAAAAAAAGCATCGGCGTCTATTTTCGTAACAGAATCAGGGAGAGTTACTGACGTAACATTTGAACAACGGCTGAAGCCCCCTACTCTTGTAACAGGTAAATCCTCAATTTTTTCGGGGATAACTATTTCTCCGCTTGCCAACTGGATACACTTTGTTATTGCTACATAGTCGTTGTATACGCTGTACTCCAACATCTGGTACTTTCCGGTAGTGACGGCATTTGCGGTCAGGCTTGTCTGCAGTGCAGGGGCTGTGTAGTAAGCACCTGCCGAGAGTGCAACAGCACCCGTGAGAACAAACGACATAAATTTTTTCATATAAAAAACTCCTTGTGAATTATTTTAGTAACATTGTAACAAAAAAAAAAAAAAAAAAAAAAAGCAAGTCGTTTTTTATACAAACTTTACAAATAATTTTTGGATATTTCTGACAAAAATAAACAAAAAACCGCCGAAAAAAATTCCCGGCGGTCGGCTTTGTCAGTCCTGAGCGATAATTTCCTTGTAAAATTCGGCGTAGTCCTTTCTGCCCTGCTTTGTGAACTCAATAGCGGTCCGGGGGTGCTGATTGAGCAGACCTGTCATGAGATACTGGAAATCATAACCCCATACTGCCCCCGCCTCACGGACCTGCGGCATATATTTTTCTATGAACTGTATAGCAGGATAGATGTTATATTTGGGATTTTTCAGGAAACCGAGGAGGAGTTCCATAGAGCAGTTGCCTGCACCTCTGCCCATTCCCGAGTAAGTAGCGTCAAGCCAGTCAACACCGTCTCCGACAGCCTCAATAGTATTTGCAAAGGCGAGCTGTTGGTTGTTGTGGGCGTGTATACCGAGTTTTTTTCCGTACTTTTCAGCCATTTCGCCGTAAAGGGAGGCTATTCTTGCGATCTGTTCGGGGTAGAGAGCACCGAAGCTGTCCACTATGTAGAACACGTCAACAGGGGACTTTCCGAGAATATCGAGAGCCGTCCTCAGATCGCCCTCCTGAGCGTTTGATATAGCCATTATGTTACAGCTGACTTCATAGCCCTTTGATTTTGCATCCTCGATCATATCGACAGCCGTGGGGATCTGGTGGAGGTAAGTAGCCACACGCACAAGGTCAATAGGGCTTTCCGAGCGTTTTATAATGTCTTTCTTGTAACTGCATCTTCCGACATCAGCCATCACAGCTATTTTCAGGTCTGTGTTGTTTTCGCCGACTATCGAACGGATATAGTCGTCATCACAGAATTTGCACGGACCGAATTTAGTCTCGTCAAAAAGTTCCCTGTCGCCCTTGTAGCCGAACTCCATGTAGTCCACACCCGAGCGGAGATTGGCGTTATAGAGAGCCTTTACAAATTCGTCCGAGAAGTAGAAGTCGTTCACGAGACCGCCGTCACGGAGCGTTGCGTCTATGACCTTTATTCCCGGTCTGTAGTCCATAAGTTTGGAAATTTCTTTCATAATTTCAAATCCTTTCATTGCTTTAATACTTTACAGAATAAAATTATATCATATTTTTTTTGATTTGTCAAGGGTTTTTCTTGACAAACGGAAAAAGCCGTGATATAATAAAAGTATAAAATTTCAGATTCGGAGGATATTATCATGAAAAAATTTATGTCGTTTGTTCTCACGGGTGCGATTGCCCTGTCAATGGGTGTTTTCTGTCCTGCTTCTGCTTTTTCAACAGTTGCGGAGGAAAATGTTGAAAATGATTTCACTGAGGTCACTTACGAAAATGTGAAATACAAAAAATATGCAGACCATGTTGAAGTTGGTGAGAACATTAGTAATAAGGAATTAACGGAAGTTGTTATTCCTGCTGAAATAGACGGTTTGCCCGTTAAGGTTATTGGTGATGGTGCTTTTTTATCTTGTGACGCTCTCAAATCAGTATCTATCCCAGATTCTGTTACATCAATAGAAAGTTATGCTTTTTCTTGTTGTTCAAACCTTACAGCCATAAACATACCTGATTCTGTGAACTTTATTAGTATGTACGCTTTTTCCAGATGTGGAAGTCTTAAATCAGTGACTATCTCTAATTCGATTACATCTCTTAGTTGGGGTGTTTTTGCAGGCTGTTCAGGACTAACATCAATAGTCATACCTGATTCTGTTACCGAAATTGAACAAAATGCTTTTATAAATTGTTCAGGTCTCAAATCGGTGACTATTCCTAATTCTGTTACGACAATTGGCGTTAATGCTTTCATGTATTGTACAAGCCTTGAAACAGTGGAGATACCCGACTCTGTTACACGAATTGAATATTCTGCTTTTGAAGGCACCCCTTGGCTTGAGAAAAAGCGAAAAGAAGGCTCTTTCTTTATAGTGAATGACCTTTTAGTAGATGGCAATAACTGTGAGGGGGATATTATTATTCCTGATTCTGTTACGAAAATTGGTCAAAATGCCTTTTCGGGTTACGAAAATCTTGAATCAGTAACTATCCCTGCTTCTGTCACGGAGATAGGAGAGAGTGCTTTTTCATATTGTGCAAATCTTAAATCAATTACAATAGAGAACCCGGAATGTGAGATTTACGATAATTCATTTACTATATCCAATACTTCAGAATTTAAGCCTCTCTCGCCTTTACCCGATGGAGTTTTCAACGGCACGATTTACGGCTATCCAAACTCAACCGCACAGGCATACGCCGAAAAGTATGGCTATAAATTTGAAACCATAGGCGAACAGCCCCCCACAGAGGAGACAGAAGCCCTCAAAGGCGATGCGAACGGCGATAACTCCGTGACTATTGCGGACACTGTTGCTATTTTGCAGTACCTCGCAAACCCGGACGAGTACCCCCTTAGTGAACAGGGTGCGAAAAATTCGGACGTTCTGGGCGATGACGGCGTGAACACCGAGGACGCTCTCCAGATTCAGAAACTCGATGCAGGCGTGATTGACAAATTATAATAATAAAAATAATAAATTTTCATAAAATTCCCCCTTGATTTTTATGCCGATATATTGTATAATCAGAGTATAAAAAAATCAAGGGGGCGTTTTTTATGAAGATTAAAACGGGAAAAATCATCTCCGCCTTTCTTGCCGGGACAATCCCGCTCGGAAGTGTCAGCTTTGACGTTTCAGCGGAGGACTCTTTTATAGACGGCTACAGCCCGTGCAGATACCACTACGAGCAGTTGTTGTCTCAGGAGAACGGAGAGGGCAGACAGAAATTCTATCAGGCACTGACTGATTCCTGTCGTGATTTCTGGGAGAGCAATAAGAATTTAGAGCCGACGGACGTTAGCGGTACGGACTACTATGTGATAGACAGTTTCTGTCTTGATGATTTCGGCATAATGCACTCCGATTCAAGGGAAGTATACAGAAATTTCATGTACGACAATCCGATATTTTATTTTGCGGACAATGCGTGGTACTATACGCAGTACATGGGAAAGAATTATTTTTATCTGTGTGCCCCCGAGGAGTACGCCTCGGCTTTGTCAAGAAAGACCGCCAATGCCGAAATAGAAGATTACATAGAGGACTACAGTACTTGTATAGAGAGCAGTTCCCCGTATGAGAACGCAAAGGCTATACACGACAAGCTGATACTCTCAATGGAGTACGCCTATGAGCCTGACGGCGTGACACCATCGGAAGACCCGAACGCCTACACAATTTTTGGTGCGATTGAAGACGGTCTTGGAGTGTGCCAGTCCTATGCACTCACCTACTCAATGATATGCAATTACTACGGCATAGACAACATATTTGCAACGGGTTACGCATACAGCGGATTTACGGCAGGCGGTCACGCATGGAATCTGATAAAACTCGACGACGGAAATTACTACCACGCAGACTGCACATGGGACGACCACGGTACAATAGTTGGATATGATTATTTTGCAGTCGGAAATGACACTATGGAAGCAGACCATATTATGGACGAGAGTGAATATTACGTCATGCCGAAAGTGAGCGACACGGACTTTGTACCTGGAGAGTACCCCGCAGTTACGACGGTGACGACAATTCCGACCACAACTACATCTACAACAACTACTACAACAACGACCACCACATCGACTACAACTACAACCACCACGACAACCACAAAACCCACGACGACAACCACTTCCCAGACCACAACAAGTTCAACCACAAAACCCACGACAACAACCACTTCCGAGACCACAACAAAGTCGACTACAAAACCCACAACTACAACTACTTCCCAAACCACAACAAAGTCGACTACAAAGCCCACGACAACAACCACTTCCCAAACTACAACGAAGTCGACTACAAAGCCCACGACAACAACCACTTCCGAAACCACAACGAAGTCGACTACAAAACCCACGACAACAACGAGTACAGCTACCACCACGGCAACGGTTACAACAACTTCCGTCTCTCCCGAAAATGACTACACCATCGGCATTTACGGAGACTTTGCGTACCGTGCATATTCCGACCACGTTGAAATTACGGGACAGAGCCGTCAGTTTGGTGACATAGAGGGAGCGGTCAATATCCCCGAAAAAATAGACGGTCTGCCCGTGACTGTCATAGCAAGAGGGGCTTTCAAAGACTGTTCGGGAATAACTTCCGTGACAATCCCCGAGAGTGTTCGGGAAATACAGAGAAACGCTTTCAAGAGCTGCACACTTCTTGAGAGTGTCACAATATACAACCCCGACTGCAAAATTTATGATGACTATGCGACTTTCTGCAATTTTTCGCTTGAACTTGCAGGCGGAATGACTTTTGTCTCATCAAATTACACCATTTACGGCTATGAAAACTCCACCGCACAGGCTTACGCAGAGAGTGCACAGGTCAAGTTTGAAAAGATAGAAAAGACGGCAAAAGGCGATGCAAACGGCGACGGACAGGTCACTATTGCGGACGCTGTTGCGATTTTGCAGTTCCTTGCAAATGCGGACGAGTACGCCCTTACGGAGCAGGGCATGAAAAATGCGGACGTTCTGGGCGGCGACGGCGTGAACACGGAAGATGCTCTACAGATTCAGAAACTCGATGCGGGGCTGATTGATAAATTATAAGATATAAATTAAATTAAAATAAAAAGCAAAAGCTGTCGGTTTCGACCGACGGCTTTTGTATATTTTTACCAAAAATATATAAAAAACCTCCCGAAAGTTCGTATAAAATACCTCTTGCTTTTTTTTTTTTTTTTTATGCTATAATATTAAATATATAATAATACTCAGGAGGTTTTTTTATGAAAAAACTTTTATCAATCGCCCTCACAGGGGCTGTTGCCCTCTCGGCTGGTTCTTACTTTGTGAACTCTGTACAGCAGACAAGCATGGCTGCCACCTACGGAAAGTACCAGATGTTGGAATATGAAGTGTATGGAGGCAACAGTATAATTATAACGGACTGTTTAGATATGGCAAAAGGGAAAATAGAAATTCCCGAAAAAATTGAAAAATTTCCGGTCATATCAATCGGAATGCATGCGTTTGAAAATAATGAATATATCACTTCTATTGTTCTTCCCGAGAAAATAGAAACTATTCAGCCTTGTGCGTTTGAAGGTTGTGGTCTTGAAACAATAGAAATGCAGGAGGGAGTCGGAAGTATACAAGGATCTGCTTTTTGTGATGCTAAAAATCTCAAATATATAGAAATCCCTGAAAGCGTTGAGACTATTTATTATCAGGCATTTGATGGCTGTATATCTCTTGAATACATCGTGATAAAAAATCCATATTGTGATATTTATGACAACGCTAACACAATCAGCGATACGGCTGTCATTTACGGCTATGAAAATTCAACGGCACAGGCTTATGCAGAGGTTTATGGACGTGAGTTCAGGCTTATTGATGAAGCTCCAACCACGGAGGAGACAACTACAACAACCGAAACTGAAACCACTACAACTGAAACTGAAACCACCACAACCGAAACCGAAACCACCACAACCGAAACCGAAACCACCACAACCGAAACTGAAACCACTACAACTGAAACTGAAACCACCACAACCGAAACTGAAACCACCACAACCGAAACTGAAACCACCACAACCGAAACTGAAACCACTACAACTGAAACTGAAACCACCACAACCGAAACTGAAACCACTACAACTGAAACTGAAACCCCCACCACGGAGGAAATCGAATCCCTCAAAGGCGATGCAAACGGAGATAACGCCGTTACAATTGCCGACGCTGTTGCTATTTTGCAGTACCTTGCAAACTCCGACGAGTACCCCTTGAGCGAACAGGGTGCGAAAAATGCGGACGTTGCGGGCGGCGGCGACGGCATTAACACCGATGACGCTCTCCTGATTCAGCAATTCGATGCGGGTGTAGCGGAAATAGGCTGAGAATAAGTAAACAATATTTACCAAAAGCCCTCCCGAATTTTTCGGAGGGCTTTTTTTTAGCAATATATAGCCGTGAACACGTTCGCAGACTTTTTTAGATGACTTTTTCAAAACAGCGTGATATAATATAATCATGGAACGGACAGAGACGTTCCCGAAAGATTTATGGCGGAAAAAAGGGAAGCTGAGGTGAGTATGCTGTGAACAGGATACGAAGTCCGGGGGAACTCCGATGAAGGCAACTAAGTATGGACGCTGTACAATAGAAAGACAGTCAACCGTCAGACTGTGACAGAAGGTCGTACCCCTTAAAGACGCACACAGCAATCTTTATGCTGTTATACTATTGAAATCTTGTTGTGTAACCGCACACCCGTGCGGGAGCCGCAACCCTGATGTGGCAGGTGAGCCGCAGAACCCTGTGGAGACAGGCGGTATCGGTGGAAAGACCGCAGACCGAAAAGCTCAAGAAAATGCGTCTTGTCTGAATGGTTCTCACAGCAATAAAACAATGAAAAGAGCGTTTATTTGGCTTAACAGGCACTTACAAAACAAATAAATTGCACAGTTGTACGAACCGTGTAAAAGAAAAGCACCAACAGCAATTTTTACATAATTTAACTATAAAATTAGCTGATATTTAGTGGAAAGATAGGGTGCTTTGAATACAATTGAATATTTTAATGTATACGGCACGTCTGTCGGCACTGTCGAGATAATATTTGAAACTCGAAGGCTTGATAGCCGTAAAAAATCCCGACAGAGTGCTGTAATTTTGTGTGACAGGATAATTTTTTTATTATTTTTATTATTTTTTAACCAACGGCTCTTACAGCAACTTTTTGCTATGGGTCTCGGAGAGAGGGGGAGTGTTGCAAAACGCTTTACCCGCCGGATGCAATTTTACGAGCCGTGTAAAAGCACCGACAGCAAATTTTATAATTTTATACAAAATTGAAAATCTAAAAAAGACGTGCTTTGTTTCATACGTAAATTTACACGCCGAATTTTGAACGGCTCTTACAGCAACTTTTTTCTATTGGTCCACGCCGGAAAGTCAGGTAATGCTGACGCCGGTGCAATAAAAACGAGCCGTGACAAAGGCACTCACAGCAAATTTTGCCCGGTCCTTTTAAGACTGTATGCAGTGCCTTGTTATTTTATAACGATAAGTGACAGGGCGTTTTACCTCCAAAACCCCGTTAAAATTGTAAGGGTAAAGCCCTTTTGGGAGACTTTGCCCCCAGACCCCCATAATTATTCCCACAGAAGGAATAATAAGGAGCAGGAGGTACACTCCAAACCTCCGTGATTAGACAAAAATTTGAATAGTGGGAAAACTAAAAATATATAATCACGGGTTTCCAAAGGGGCTTTGCCCCTTTGGCAGGGGGTCTGGGGGACAGCGTCCCCCAGTCCAAAGCCGTAAGGCAGTATAAATTATTTTGGGACGACAAGGGGCAGGGGGCTTCGCCACAAAAAATAATTTTCTTAAAATTATATTTTTTTAGAAATTTCTTTGACTTGTGGACTGTCGGGGACGTGCAAATTTTTATCAGAACGATAAGAGGCAGGGGCGTTGCCCCCTGAACCCCCATTGGGGGCTCTGCCCCCAAACCCCCGTCGGGGGGAAGAATCCCCCCGAACCCCCCATGATTATTCCCACAGAGAAAACAAACCCTATACCAAGCCATAGCCGTACACCGAGACCGAAAGGAGATTATTATGCTTGAATTTCTCAAAAAAAGTGCAAACATCGGCTACACCGAAAACGGTGCAGTCACAAATCTGACATCCGATTCGCACTGTCTTGATTTGTTTTTCAGAGCAGGTGCTATGCGTAACGCCAACGAACAGACGATAGCAAACGCTGTCATGAGGGCTTACACTGAAAATCCCGAAAAGACAATGAAAATAATCTTCTTTGCAAGGGACGTTAGGGGCGGACTTGGTGAGAGAAGATTTTTCAGAATAGCTGTCAGGACTCTTGCAAGGTACGCAACAAAAGCTGTCGAGAGAAATATTCCCTACTTTGCGGAGTACGGCAGATTTGACGATTTGTGTGTACTTCTTGACACGTTCTGCTGTGAGTCGGCAGTCGCAGAGATAAAGAGACAGCTTGACGAGGACGTAAAAGCAATGCAGGAGAAAGAGCCTGTTTCACTTCTTGCAAAGTGGATGCCGTCGGTGAACGCTTCAAGTGAGGAGACAAAAAAGACCGCAAAGAAACTCGCAAAAAAGCTCGGTATGACGGAACAGAATTACAGAAAAACTCTCTCCGCACTGAGAAAATATATTGACATTCTTGAGAACAATCTCCGTGAGAGGGATTATTCTTTTGAGTACTCAAAACAGCCCTCCAAGGCAATGCTGAAGTACCAGAAGGCTTTTATCAGGAATGACGAAACCCGCTATACGGAATTTATAAAGTCCGTGCAGAGGGGAGAGGTCAAGCTGAACACCTCCGCACTCTACCCCTATGACATAGTGAGAAAAGTGTTGTGGGCTAATTTGAGTGAGGACGAAAAAAACGCACTGAACGTCACATGGGAGAATCTCCCGAATTTCGGCAACGGTTCGGAAAATCAGAACGCCATAGCCGTGGTGGACGGTTCGGGTTCAATGACGTGTACAAACTACGGAAATGTCAGACCGATTGACGTTGCACTCTCTCTCGGAATATACTTTGCGGAACACAACAGCGGTGTCTTTGCAAATCACTTCATAACTTTTTCTCACAGTCCACGCCTTGTTGAGATAAAGGGAAGTGACATATACGAGAAAGTGAATTACTGTGCCACATACAACGAGGTCGCAAATACAGACCTTGAAGCTGTTTTCCGTCTTATTCTCACCACAGCCGTGAACAACAAGCTCCCGCAAGAACAGCTCCCGTCGAGGATATACATAATATCCGATATGGAGTTTGACTACTGTGTGTACGGCGGAAACAGTATGCCGATGTTTGAGTCCATGGAGAAGATGTACAAGAAGTACGGCTATGAACTTCCAAATATTATCTTCTGGAATGTCAACAGCAGGAGCAGCAATGTGCCTGTTAAGATGAGCCGAACGGGTGCGGCACTTGTTTCGGGAGCGTCCCCTGCAATTTTTGACATGGTCGCAAGCGGAGAACTCTCTCCCGAAAAGATTATGAACGACATAATAATGAGCGAGCGTTACGCCAAAATAGCGTAGGGGGTGTCCTCCCGAATACCGAAAAAACTGTCGGATTGCTCCGACAGTTTTTGATTATTCAAGGGAATCTATAAGCCCTGCGTCCCACTTCTGAATCATAAGTGCATCGTTAGTGTTTACACCGTTTCCGTTTCCGATAACGTCCGCATTTTTCATACCCTGCTCCGAGAGTGCATACTCGTCCGCATTTGCAAGATATTGCAGAATTGCGACGGCATCGGCGATAGTGACCTTGCCGTCCTCGTTTGAATCGCCCTTGACAGTTTTAGTTGCTTCGGTTGTTGTGGTGGTAGTCGGTTTAGCCGTTGTGGTTGTTGTGGGCTTAGCTGTAGTCGTTGTGGCTTTTGTAGTTGTTGTAGTGGTTGCCTTTGTTGTAGTGGTTGTCGTTTGGGCATCTATGTTTACAAATTTTCGTCCATAGATTTCAGCGTAAAATTGTGCAGTTGAATCTTCATAGCCATAAATTGTAGCCGTTTCGCTTATAGTGTTGGGATCGTTGTATATGTCGCAGTATGGATTTTCTATTGTGATTGATTTGAGAGATGTACAAGCAACGAACGCATTAGACTCTATCGTTTCTATGTTTTTTGGAACTGTTATAGACTTAAGCACAGGACAATCTCCGAATGTATGCTCTGGGAGTACTTTCAGCCCTTTGCCTATAACGGCACTTTCAAGGTAAGGATCTTCTGCAAACACACCTTCTCCGAGTTCTTTCACACTATCGGGAATTTTTATAGACTTCAGATTAGGTGCTTTATGAAAAGCGTATTGTCCTATATATTCAACTCCCTCCTGAATGCTCACCGTTTCAACACTGCTTGCATAAAAAGCACCACCTCTAATTTCCTTTATTGTGTCAGGCAAAACAACAGAAGTTATATATTTCTTACTATTAAACGCATCGTAGTCTATAACTGTGACACGCATACCGTCAATGCTCTCCGGAACAACTATTTCTCCTTTAGCCACGTCAAGACAGTCAGTTATTTCTACAGTTCCTTCCCACACTCCATATTCCAACATCTCATACTTTTCAGCATTTGCCGTCAGGCTTGTCTGCTGTGCGGGGGCTATGTAATAAGCACCGGCCGAGAGTGCAATAGCACCCGTGAGAACGATTGACATAAATTTTTTCATGTTAAAAACTCCTTGCAAATTATTTTAGTAACATTGTAACAAAAAAAAAAAAAAAGCAAGTGGTTTTTTATACAAACTTTACAAATAATTTTTGTGGATTTTTAACAAAAAAATAAAAACTGTCGGACGAATCCGACAGTTTTTTAATTTTTTTAATATTTATTCGCTTTCAACAGGCAGGTCGCTGATTACCTTTGCGTCGAGTTTCTGAACAGCGAGAGCGTCCTCTGTGTTCACGCCGTCGCCGACATTACAGCAGTCGGCGTTTATCTCAGCCTTTTCGCTAAGAGCGTATTCGTCGCCGTTTGCGAGATACTGGAGAATTGCAACGCTGTCGGCAATGGTAACATCGCCATCGAGATTTGCGTCACCGTAGAGAGTTTCTGTCTCCTCTGTGGGGGGCTGTTCGCCTATGGGTTCAAATTTATAGCCGTACTTTTCGGCGTAAGCCTGTGCTGTTGAGTTTGGATAGCCGTAAATTGTGCCGTTAAACTCAAAGTTACCATTATATCCAATTGAACCACACATAATTCCAGCAATCTCACAATCGGGGTTTTCTATTGTTATAGATTCAAGACCTTTACAATTATAAAAAACTAAACCTCCTATTTTTGTAACAGAATTAGGAATAGTTACTGATGTAAGCCCTGAACAACCCTCAAAAGCATGATCGCCTATTTCTGTTACAGAATCAGGGATAGTTATTGACTCAATGTCTTCACAGTAGTAGAAAGTCATAGGTTCTATCTTTGTAATAGAATTTGGAATGGTTACTGATGTGATAGAAAGACCATAAAAAGCGGCTGCACCTATACTTGTAACCGAATCCGGAATTATAACCGATTTCAAACTATGACAAAAGTAAAAAGCATAGTACCCTATCTCTGTGACAGTATTCGGAATTTCATTTAACTCAAGACTTCCACACGATGCAAACGCACTGTTTCCTATTCGCTTGATATTTTTGGGAAATTTCACACTTTTCAAATTTGTGCAAAATACAAAAGCTTCATCTCCAATTTCAGTAACAGGCAAGTCCTCTATCTTATCAAGAATGACGACTTCTGTTAAATTTTCATTATGACTGTTATCACCAACTTCAACATGGTCTGCATATTTTCTGTATTTCACATTTTCGTAAGTGACCTCAGTGTATTCAACATTTTCCTCCGCAATTGTTGAAAAATTTGGAGCAGGACAGAAAACACCTGCTGACAGAATAATTGCCCCCGCAAGAGCGACCGATACGAATTTTTTCATAAAAACTCCCCCTTTAATGAAAATATTATATCACAGATTTTTCCTTTTGTCAACAAAAAATAAAAAACTGCCGAAAAAAATTTCCCGGCAGTTTTTTAATTTTTTTAATATTATTCGCTCTCAACAGGCAGGTCGCTTATAACTTTTGCATCGAGTTTCTGAACAGCAAGAGCGTCCTCTGTGTTCACGCCGTCACCGACGTTACAGCAGTCTGCGTTTTTCTCAGCTTTTTCGCTAAGAGCGTATTCGTCGCTGTTTGCGAGATATTGCAGAATCGCAACGCTGTCGGCAATGGTAACATCGCCGTCGAGGTTTGCGTCACCGTAGAGAATGTCGGACGGAGTTTCGGAGGTAGTTTCCGAAGCAGTTGCGGTAGTGGTTTCGGCAGCGGAAGTTGTGGAGTTTTCGGAAGTCGGAGCTGTAGTCTCGGCGGGCTGAGTAGTCACGGGAGGCTTTTTGTCGGGTTCATCGGAAGAGATTTTTCCGTAGACTATTCCGCAGCCGACAGTTGACATATAGACCGTGCCGAAGTCGTCCATATCGCCCACAAGGAAGTTGCCGTTACCCGTACCGCCATAGAGGTGGTCGGTGTTTATGCAGTACCAAGTTTTACCGCCGTCTGTTGAACGGTAAATGCCCTCGGGGTCTGACTCGGCGGGTTTACCGTAGATGTAGAGCGTATTGACACCGCCCTCTTTTTCGGGTGCACCATAGCCGACAGTCTTGCAGTAGAAAACGTCCGTCTTTTCGGCAGTCTTGCCCTTGTCGGTGATAATATAGAGACCGTTCCAGCCGACAGCGACGGCAACAGTGTCCTCGGTGACATAGGCGGGGTCGCCCGTGTGGTCGCACATATCGTACTTGGCAAACTGATTTTCTGTGAAAGTTTTTCCGTAGTCGGTACTTATATAGAAGGAGTAGTGGCATTCGTCAAAAGTGGGTTCTTTCTTTGAGGTATCGGAAGCCCAGTAGTCATTGTACTTAATGCCCGAACCGTAAACTATAGAGGGGTCATTTGGGTCAACGAGAGTGTAAGTAGTTTTTGAGCCGTCGAGACCTGTTGAGTCGTTCCACGTTGCACCGAAGTCATCGGAGTATGAAATTTTTGAGTTTGCGGAGTCTGATTTCAGAATCCTGTAGTCGCCGTTTTCGAGCTGTGTGATTGAGACTTTACCGCCCGACTGAATATCCATCTTAGTCCAGGTTTTACCGCCGTCTGTGGAGTAGTAACCGTTTCCGTTGTCGCTGCCGTGTTCGGAAACTCTGACCATTACATCGGGGTTTGCGGGACAGTAGGCAATTGCGGAAGTTGAACCCATATTGGGCTGATACTGCAGCGGAATGCCGTCGGGGTCTGTGTGGACGAAACCGTCATAGTCGCCTATAGCGGAGAACTCCTCACCGCCGGGAACGCTCACCATGTCAAGGGCAACGACTTCCTCAACGCCGTCGGGTTGGAAGTAGAACTGAACGCCTTTTTCGTCCCAGACGTTGTCGCACGCAAATACACCGTTTCCCGAAGTCATGAGAATCCTGTCGGGGTTGCGGGGGTCGAGAGTTATACCGCTGCCCCAGTGGCAAGCTTTGCCGTAAACCCAGTCATAGCCGTTTATGTCAATGGGGAGGGAGACAAATTCCTTGTGGGAACCGTTTTCGTCATAGATGTCTGTACCTGCACCGGGGGTGATGTCCTGCCAAGTTGCACCGCCGTCTGCTGAGCGGTAGAAATGGTCTCCCCAGGCAATACTGCCGTCAGTCCACTCCTTTTCGTACCACTGGTCAGCCCACACACCGCAAGTCCTTGCGAGGAGTTTGTTGGGGTCTTTTTCGTCGACTTCAATCATACCTATTGCCTGTTGTGTAGGGGAAATGTCCGTGACTTTTCCGTCTTTGGTGCTGTACTTGTAAGCACCGCCTGCACCTCCTGCAAACGCAAGACCTGCTATATAGGTAAAGAAAATATTTCCGTTTTTGTCGCTTGTTATGGAGAGGGGATAATTTTCAGTCGGTAAATCTTTGGAGAGGACTTCAAATTTGTCGTCCTTTACGTCGGCAACGTGAATATTTGCCTGACCTGTGACGGAAGTACCGACATATACTTTGCCGTCCTCAATGAAAATACAGCCTATGCCGTTCTGCTGGTTGTACTCTTTTCCCTCCGTACCACGAACCATATGGTCGGTCCATGCAGGGTATTTAAGAGACTCACCGAATAGACCGAGTTCGTCATAGCCCTCAACGGGATTCCAAGTTTCACCGCCGTCTGTGGACTTTATGAGTGCGGATTTACCTGCCGTAACGTCACCGCCCGCATAGATAGTATCGGGGTTGTCGGGGTCTACAGCGATAGGTTCTATGCACTCACGTCCGTCACCGTTGCCGTGAATCTGAATGTGTTCGGTGACATCAGCTTCCGTGAAAGTCTCACCGCCGTCAGTGGTTTTGAATATGACAGTCCTTGCGTCGGAGAAGTAAGCACAGCCACAGAGGAAATAAGCGGTGTTGTCGTCGGTTGGGTCTATAGCTATGCCCTTGACACTGAGCAGACCTCTGTCGGCATCGGTCACGAAGTCGAAGAGCTGAACCCACTCTTTTTTGTCGTAGTCGTACTTGTAAGCACCACCCACGTCTGTGCGGAGGTACATTTCTTTTTGCCCGGTGATAATTCCCGAGACAAAACCGCCGCCGCCGATTTTGAGGGTATCCCAGACCATTGAGTCCGAAACATCGCCGTCGGAGGCAAATGAGACGTTCTGAACGGCAGGAGCTGTACAGAGACAGAGAGCCATTACAGCGGAGACAGTTCTCTTGAATAATTTCATTTTTATCACTCCCAAGGTAAGAATATTATGATATAATTTTATCATCTGATAAAGATTTTGTCAAGAATTTTTTTGGTGAACGATTATTACGGAGGGTTTACTCCCGAACACTAAAAAATTAAAGTAGTGAACTATCATGGGGGTCCGGGGGTTTTTAACCCCCGGCGGGGTCAAGGGGCAGAGCCCCTTGTGGGGGTTCAGGGGGCAAAGCCCCCTGCCTCTAATCGTTCTAATGGGGGTTCAGGGGGCAAAGCCCCCTGCCTCTTATAATTCTAACAGGGGGTTTGGGGGGCGTAGCCCCCCAACACTAAAGCTGTAAGGCATTATAAATTAAAGCTGCATAAACAGAGAAAGATTATAAGTACCGCCTGTCGAGAGATAGGCGTAATAGCTGAGAATTTTTGATGCGTCCGATGCGTCTGTCAGACCGTCGCCGTTTACGTCACACGCATTAAACTGTTTTTCGGGGAGATTGGGGGACTGTCCCGTTGAAAGCATAGCGTACACTCCGAGTATAAAAGAAGCGTCGGAAGCGTCGGTGTTTCCGTCGCCGTTCACGTCACCGTCAGAAAAATCGGGGGACTGTTCAATTTCGGGGATGTACTCTCCGTCGGTGGGGGAAGTGTTGCCCGTGAAAATCTGACACCAGTAATAATAGCCGTTTTTTTCGCAGACACCAACGCCGATGTGGTCGTAACTGCTACTGAGCATATTTTCCCTGTGCCCCTGAGACGTGAGCCACTGTTTGACAGCGTTTTCGGGGTCATTACTTGCGTTATAGGCTATATTTTCGGCGTAAGACGTAAACGACAGCCCCGAGCCGTCAAAGATAGTAATAAGCGGACTGCCGTCGGGGCGTTCGTGAGTGAATGCGTTTGAACACTCCACAGCCCTTGCCTGTGCCACGAGGTAGAGAGTGGGGAGAGCTTTCAGGGGTGGTACTCCGACAGATTCACGCTCTTTGTTTACGATTGTAACTACGCTGTCGGCAATATTTTTTATTTCGCCGCTGTCCATTGCAAGGGAGTTAATCTGAACGGAAGAAATTTTTCCGTCGGGGAAATTCGTACAAATCGGACAGACTGTCAGGACAGCCGACAGAATTGCCGAGAGAAATTTGAATGGTTTCACTAAAAATCACCTCCCGAATTATATTATTATATTTTAATTATACATTGAAATTACACAAAAGTCAACATAAAATCCGCATCAGGCAGTATTTTTTTGTAGCATTTTTATGTGGATTTGTCAAAAAATAAGTAAGTCTATGCTAACTAAAAAACTGTTTCCACAGTGCAACAAATGTAAAATATAGTGAACAGTCGGGTTATAATAGTAATTACAACTTAGACGGATAATTAAACAGGGGAGGTGTTTATTTGGAGAAAAAGAGAGTAGACATATATTCGGACGGAGCGTGTTCGGGGAATCCGGGTGCGGGAGGATACGGAGTTATACTGAGATACAAGGGAAAAGAGCGTGAGATTTCGGGAGGAAGTCCCGAGACCACGAACAACCGCATGGAACTGACGGCAGTAATAGAGGGACTTTCCGCACTAAAAGAGCCGTGCAGAGTGATGTTGACAACGGACAGCAGATATGTTGTTGACAGCGTGAACAAGGGCTGGCTGTACAGTTGGAAGAAGAACAACTGGATAAAGTCGAATAGCAAGCCCGTTCTGAATGTAGATTTGTGGGAGAGACTGATACCGTTGCTTGAAGTACACGACGTGACGTTTATATGGGTCAGGGGACACGACGGACACCCCGAGAACGAGAGGTGTGACAGGCTTGCGGTCGCACAGAGGGACAAATATTCGGAGTTAAAAAATAAAGGGTGAACAACAAGGGGGACAGTTGTCTCCTGAACCCCAATTTGGAGATTTAATATTTTTATTAGAAATTTCTTTGACTTGCAGACTGTCGGGGACTGTGCAAGTTTTAATCAGAACGATAAGGGGCAGGGGCTTTGCCCAAAAAATAATTTTCTTAAAATTATATTTTTTAGAAATTTAATATTTAATTAGAACGATTAGGGGCAGGGGGCTTTGCCCCCTGAACCCCCATTGGGGGCTCTGCCCCCAAACCCCCGTCGGGGGGAAGCATCCCCCCGAACCCCCCATGATGGAAACTCAAACAGTTTCGTTGACACCTGAATAGTCGCAAAACTAAAAATAATTATGGGTTTCCAAAGGGGCTTTGCCCCTTTGGCAGGGGGTCTGGGGGACAGTGTCCCCCAGTCCAAAGCCGTAAGGCAATATAAAACAGGAGGTCTTTACTTTGGAAAACAAGAGATTTATTTACGCAGACAATTCCGCTACGACAAGAGTTTCAGACGAGGTTCTTGAGGCAATGCTCCCATATTTAAGGGAAAATTACGGCAACCCGTCAAGTATATACAAGCTTGGACGTGATGCACAGAGGGACGTTGAAAATGCGAGAGAAAAAGTTGCAAGGGCGTTGGGTGCAGACCCTAACGAAATATATTTTACAAGTTGCGGTTCGGAGTCGGATAACTGGGCAATAAAGGGTACGGCGGAGAGACTTGCAAAAAAGGGCAAAAAGCACATAATAACTTCCGTCTTTGAACACCACGCAATTCTGCACACTACCGAATATCTGAAAAGACAGGGTTTTGAGGTGACATATATTCCCGTCAGTGAAAAAGGGCTTATAGACCCCGAGGACGTAAAAAACGCAATCCGTGACGACACAGCTATTGTGAGTATCATGTACGCAAACAACGAGATAGGCACAATTCAGCCTATTGACGAAATCGCTAAAATATGCAACGAGAAGGGAGTAATTTTCCACACGGACGCAGTACAGGCAGTCGGACACGTTGAAATAGACGTTCATAAGCAGGGTATAGATATGTTGTCGCTTTCGGGACACAAAATCCACGCACAAAAAGGTGTGGGAGCGTTGTACGTCAGAAAGGGAATAGCCTTGCCGAATTTCATTCACGGCGGAGCACAGGAGAGAAATAAAAGAGCGGGTACGGAGAATGTCCCCGCAATAGTGGGACTGGGAGTTGCTATAGAGTCGGCAGTAAAAAATATAGCTGAGAAGAACGCAATTATAACTCCACGCAGGAACAGGCTTATAGACGGCATTTTGAAATTGCCGTATACACGTCTGAACGGAGACAGGGAGAAGAGACTTGCGGGAAATGTGAACATTTCAATAGAGGGCATAGAGGGCGAGAGTTTGCTTTTAATGCTTGATATGTACGGAATATGTGCATCATCGGGTTCAGCCTGCACATCGGGTTCGCTTGACCCGTCGCACGTTCTTTTGTCCATTGGACTTAAGCACGAAGTGGCACACGGTTCTCTGAGACTTTCGATAGACGAGACTGTCACTGACGAAGATGTTGACTACATTCTTGAAGTCATTCCGAAAGTAGTCGAGAGACTGCGTTCGATGTCGCCTGTGTGGGAAAAAATGATGAAAGGCGAGAGTTATGAGTAATAATAATTATAATAATAAAAAACCCTGTATGAAAATCAAACTGACAGACACAAAGCCGTCAATTTTTGAGAGCAAAATAGGCGGTCCGGGGTACATTCCGCATGACGGGAGTTTCCCTGTGGACAGTCAGGGCAGACAGCTCAGACTTCTTGCACAGATAGAGTGCGGCAAGATTCAGCTTGACGGCTTTATGAAAACAGGTCTCTTGCAGTTCTGGGTTCTCAATGACGATATGACAGGGATTGATTTCGATGATCCCACAAAACAGGACGGTTTCAGGGTGATTTATCACTCCGAAATAGACAGGACTGTCACAGAAGAAGAAATTAAAAGCAAATTTGTAAAAAATGAGTTTGATGATGAAGAATACCTTATGCCTGTATACCGTGAATGCGGTATGGCTTTCGAGAAGTCCGAAAACGTGTATTTTGACTATGATGCGGATTATGAGGAGTACAACGAAAAATACGATACACTCACAGGACACAAAGTCGGCGGTTATCCGTATTTCACGCAGTCTGATCCCCGTGACGAAAAACAGCTTGAATATTATGACTTCCTGCTGTTTCAGCTCGACACCGATTCCGTAAACGGCGAAGAGACTGTGATGTTGGGAGATTCGGGTATAGGGAACTTCTTTATAAACAGTGAAAAATTGAAAAAGCAAGATTTCAGCGATGTCCTGTACAACTGGGACTGCTGTTGAATATTGACAAAAAGGAGATAGATTATTATGCTTTACAGCGAAAAAGTTATGGACCACTTTTCCAATCCGAGGAATGTCGGAGAGATCGAGGACGCTGACGGTGTCGGCGAGATAGGCAACGCAAAGTGCGGGGACATTATGAAAATGTACCTGAAAATAGACCCTGAGACTAAAGTCATAACGGATGCAAAATTCAAGACTTTCGGGTGTGGTGCGGCAGTAGCTACTTCCTCAATGGCTACGGAACTGATAAAGGGCAGGTCTATAGACGACGCACTGAAACTCACGAATGATGCGGTGGTGGAGGCACTTGACGGCTTGCCTGCCGTGAAAATACACTGTTCGGTGCTTGCGGAGCAGGCGGTGCGTTCGGCACTGTCGGACTACTACACAAGGCAGGGCATAGACCCGCTGCCGATAGTCGGGGAGATAAAAGAGCCTGAGGAATAATATAATTATATAAATATATGAATATATAAAAAAGCTGTGCAGGGAATGGCACAGCTTTTTGAATTTTTTATGTGGATGGTTAATCATGGGGGGTTCGGGGGGATTCTTCCCCCCGACGGGGGTTTGGGGGCAGAGCCCCCAATGGGGGTTCAGGGGGCAAAGCCCCCTGCCCCTTATCGTTCTAATTAAAATTTGCACAGTTCCCAACAGCTTACAAATCAAAGAAATTTCCAAAAAAATATAATTTTAAGAAAATTATTTTTTGGGCGGAAGCCCCCAACAGCTTCCCCAAAGGGGAATCGGGGGTTGCACCCCCCGAACCCCTGCTTGGAAGTCACTGGGGGCGTTGCCCCCAGACCCCCACTGGGGACTCCGTCCCCAGACCCCTGCAAGGGGGTTAAAACCCCCCTTGACCCCCGTTTTGTTCTATCGAAATTATTTTTCAGTTTCGGAAAAAACTTCCCAAAAAATTTTTATTTATTCAACCGAAGATATGGGGAGATTTTCGATAACCTTTGCGTCAAGTTTCTGGATAGCAAGAGCGTCGTCGGTGTTTATGCCGTCACCAACGTTACAGCAATCCGCACAAGCCTTTGCGTATTCGGAGAGGTCATATTCGTCACTGTTTGCAAGGTACTGGAGTACAGCGACTGCATCGGCGATAGTGACTTCACCGTCGGTGTTTGCGTCACCGTAGAGAATATCGATTTCTGTTGATGTAACTGTAGTAGTAGTTTCCTCTGTAGTTTCCGTTGACGTATCTGCTGTAGTGGTTTCCCCTGTTGTTTCTGTGGTGGACTCTTCTGTAGTTTCTGTAGTAGTCTCCGTTGTGGTTTCTGTGGTAGTCTCTGTAGTTGTCTCAGTGGTGGTAGTTTCGGTATCTGTTCCGCCCGAAGGGATTTTTCCGTTTGCAACGTCTATTTCGGACTGGTAGACTTCAACGCCTTCACCGATAGTGTCAACAACCTGACCTGTTTGGAATATTGAGAAAAGACCCGCTGCCGCACCGACAAGACCTGCCTGATAGTCAAGAGCTACCTCGTTGGAAGTTGCATCTTTTGCGTTATTTTTCTGGAAAGTGCCGAAGTCATTGTTTCCCGGACCTCCGCAGAGTGCACCGTAGAGAATACGGCTGTCGGGAATGTCGTCATAGTTACCGCTCCAGTTGTTGTACTTGCTCCAAGTGTTGTCGTCATTCAGATTTGAAGCACTCCTGTGGTGGGGAGAGTGTGCGGCAACGTCATTGTAGCCGACAACAAGGCAGACGTTTGCGTTGTTCTCACCGAGAATCATGTTCATCTGACTTTTGCACCACTCCGAGAAGTCCGCACCCGATTCGTCCTTGTGTTTTGTAGCGACGAGGGCACAGGTCTGCATGAGAGTGTTGTGTCTTGCACTTCCCCAGGAGTTAGCTATATAAAATTCATTCGGGTTGCCTGTTTTGGACTGAATATAGCTTACGGGTGCAGACCAGTTTCCCGTAATTTCGGCGTTTATTATAGCTGCACCGAGCCATACACCGCCATAGTAGTAATCATTCATCCAGTCGTTAGTATTACTTGTGTCCTTGTTGTTAGCGTCAAGATAGGGCTGTTCACCCGTTGCAAGGTAGAGCCAGCCGCCTGCCCAAGCAATATCGTCCTCAACGCTCTTGTCGGAGTAAGTGGACTGGTCATAAGTCATAGTGCGGTATTTTGAAGCGAAGTCAAAGAGAGCCTTTGCGTATTTCAAGTCCTCCTCATTGCCGAAGTTTATGTAACTCTGTGCGAGTGCAGCGGCGTACTGTGCAGCGACATCGCTTGCACCGTTTGTTGTGGAGTAGGTCTCATCAGCACCGTGGTCCCACATAAGTTCGGCGTTCTGCCATGTAGAGTGGTCTCTGCCGTCGTCGCCTATTTCGTAGACAAAATTTGTGACTTCTCCGCTGTCGCTGAGAGTTGTACTGTTTCTGAAAAATTCTGCAAAGTGGTCTGAAATATCCTTGAAATGAGCATCCGTACCTGTTTTCTTGAAGTCGTCAGCGTATTCGTAGTACATCCAGCCGAGAGTGGAAGCGGTGAAACCCTCTGTGAGACCGCAGATAATGTGGTCGCCTGCATCGTGGAAACCGCCCTGCACGACACTACCGCTGTGGCAGTCATCACGCCAGTCGAAGTGTGACTTCTCACCCGCATCGGGTCCGCAGTAGTTTGCGTCAAAGAAGTAGAGCGAATACTGGAGAAGTTTTGCGTAGTTGTCGGTTTCGAGGTCAGCGGCACTTACGGTTGCGGGAGCGATTGCCCCTGCCAGAGATGAGACAGTCATCATTGCGGAAGCCATAAGAGCCGTGAGTTTTGATTTTTTGGACATAAATACCAATCCTTTCGAAAGTGATTTTTTCATGAGCGTATAGATATTGCATTTACAGTTTAGCACATATTATACAATTTGTCAAGAGTTTGCGTATAATTTTTGTCCAAATTCGGTGGGCTATGTAAGACAGGGGGACGTTGTCTTGTATGGGTTTGTTTCCTATGTGGGAATAATCATGGGGGGTTCGGGGGGATTCTTCCCCCCGACGGGGGTCTGGGGGCAGAGCCCCCAGTGGGGGTTCAGGGGGCAAAGCCCCCTGCCCCTTATCGTTCTAACGGAGGTTTGGGGTCTGTTTCTTGTGCGGGAATAATCATGGGGGGGTGGGGGCGTAGCCCCCCAATACTCCCGACAATTCCAAAATAATATAAATTATTTTCTTGACGAACAGACAAAAAGGTGATATAATATAAAAAATTTATAAAAGCAAAGAGATTGGAGATAATGATATGAAAACAGAGAGCTTGCTTGTGTACGATGCCCCTGCGGAAAATTTTGACGAGGCGATACCTGTCGGAAACGGAAGGCTTGGCGGAATGATTTTCGGCAGTCCCGTTGACGAGGTAATAAAGCTCAACGAGGATTCCGTCTGGTCGGGAGGACTTAGAAACAGGGTCAACCCCAACGCAAAAGAGGGTTTCAAAGAGGTCAGGGAACTGATTTTTCAGGAGCGTATACCCGAAGCGGAACAGACGGCTTCCGAAAAATTACAGGGAGTTTCGCCCGATATGCGGCACTATATGCCGCTTTGCGACTTGAATATACATATGGAACTCGGCGGAAAGGCGAGGGAGTATTCAAGACATCTTGACATATCGGAAGCTGTTTCGGACGTGGAATTCAGGGTGAACGGGGTACTTTTCAGGAGAGAGGTGTTTGTGTCTGCCCCCGACAATGTACTTGCTGTGAGAGTCTGGTGCGAAGAGGGTGGCAGTATAGATCTTGACTGCTGTATAGACGGCAGGGACGATTTTTATGACGACAACAGACCCTGTTCGGAAAATGCACTGATGTACACGGGCGGTACGGGCAGTAAGACGGGTATACTGTTTGCGGTGTGTGCGGGAGCGTATGCAGTCGGGGGAACTCTGAGAACACTGGGGGGAAAACTCCGTGTGAGAGATGCGGACGAGGTAGTTATAGTGCTGTCTGCAAGGACGAGTTTTTACATGAAAAATTACAAAAATACCGCCAAGAGGGACGTTGAAAAGGCTATTAAAGCGGGTTGGGAGAAACTTTTTGCAAGGCACACAAAGGACTATAAAAATCTGTTCGACAGGGTCAGACTGAACCTGAACGACAACAGCGGTGTGGACACTTCCGCAATGACGACGGCAGAGAGGATAGTCAGACTCCGTGGAGATGAACTCAACAGCAAGGACTGTGAGAGACTTATCCATGACAATAAACTGATAGAGTTATTTTTCAATTTCAGCAGATATCTTATGATTTCGGCGAGCCGTCCGGGGACACAGCCCATGAACCTACAGGGCATATGGAATGCAGACCCCGAGCCTATATGGGGAAGCCGTTACACGGTGAACGTCAACACTCAGATGAACTACTGGACAGCGGAGAGCTGCAATCTGTCGGAGTGTCATTTGCCGTTGTTTGATTTGCTGGAGAGAGTTTGCGAGAACGGCAAAAAAGTTGCGAAAGAGATGTACGGCATAGAGAGAGGTTTTGTGTGTCACCACAATACGGACATATGGGGAGACTGTGCCCCGCAGGACTGGTGGACACCTGCTACAATATGGTGTATGGGCGGAGCGTGGCTTGCACTTCATATTTTCGAGCATTACGAGTATACTATGGACAGGGATTTTCTTGCGGAGAAGTACCACATACTGAAAGAGTCGGCGGAATTTTTCACGGAGTACCTTGTTGAGGACAGTGAGGGCAGACTTGTTACCTGTCCGTCTGTGTCGCCCGAAAACACCTATCTCACGGAAAACGGAGTAAAGGGAAGTCTCTGTGCAGGTCCTTCAATGGACTCACAGATAATAACGGTGCTTTTCAGGGACGTTATAAAGTCGACGGAAATTCTCGGCATTGATGAGGACTTTGCGGAAGAGCTCAAAAAAATGCTTGAAAAACTGCCGTCCCCCGAAATAGGCAAATACGGACAGATAAAGGAGTGGGCGGTTGACTATGACGAGGTTGAAGTTGGTCACAGGCACATCTCACAGCTGTTTGCACTCTTTCCCGCTGATTTGATTTCACCCGAAAAAACTCCCAAACTTGCGGACGCATCGAGGGCGACACTTGTCCGCAGACTTATCCACGGCGGAAACCACAAGGGCTGGAGTTGTGCATGGATAGCGAATATGTGGGCAAGACTCTACGACGGCAGAATGGTGTATGAAAATATCAAAAGACTGCTTTTGAGTTCCACAAACCCGAATATGCTGTGCACGCACCCGCCTTTTCAGATAGACGCAAATTTCGGCGGAGCGTCGGCTATAGTGGAGTCTCTTATGCAGAGCCACAGCGGAGAGATAAATATACTGCCCGCCCTGCCCGACACGTGGAACAGCGGAAGTGTCAGCGGACTAAAAGCAAAGGGAGGATTTGAAGTCAGCATAGAGTGGCAGGACGGAAAACTCACGGCTGCAAATATAGTCTCCCACATGGGACGGGAGTGCAGAGTGCGGACGAACACTGTCGCAAGCATACTGTGTGACGGAGAGAGAGTGGACTCAATGATAGAGGACGGTGCGATAATTTTCAGCACCACAGCGGGAAAGAGGTACACTATAAAGCCCTGACGTAAATTTTAAGCAGAAACGGAACAGAGAGGAAATAATATGAAAAAATTTATAGCAATTTTGTGTGCAGTATTGGTGCTTAGTTCGTGCAGTACGATAAGCAAATCACAGTCGGGAGAGGTGGAGATTTCCGAAAACTCTTCCGGGGAAGTCTCACAGCAGGAGAGTGAGGAGGAGGTTTCGGGGGAGACACAGGTCTCTGCAAATTCGGGACAGTCGGAAAACAGCGAGACATCTGTCGAGACATATCCCGACTACCCCGTTTCATATCCCGAGATAGAACAGCAGGAGACGGGGGAAATTTATGAAGCGGAAAAGGCGGAGCTTGCACAGGGACTTTCGGTTTTGTCCGATGTAATTGACGGCAATAGCGGTGAAAATGCGGTAAATTCCGAGAGTAGTGACGGGGAGGATTCCGAAAACAAGGGCTACAGCGGTGACGGCTATGTGACGGGTTTTTCGTCGGACGGGAGCAGGACGGTCAGATTTATCGCAAAAGCCCCCACTACTCAGCACTACGACATATCTTTCAGCATATCGTCCGACAGTGAGGTAAATTGCGACGTGATTGTGAACGGCGAGACTGTCGGCAATTTCAACACAAAGAGCAACGGCAAGTTCACTCTTGTGACAACTTACGGCATATTTCTCTCACAGGGAGACGTTGAAGTGACCATAGTTCCGCACGGCGATGTCAAACTTGACTATATGAAATTCTCAAACGACACGTCACTGAGCAATCTGAGTTATAAAGCAGAGGCGGACACCAACACAAACAGGAGTGAACAGGCACAGAAACTCATGACGTTTTTTCATGAAAATTACGGGGAGTACATGATTTCGGGACAGTATGCGGAAAACTCCGACAACAAAGAGCTTGAACTTGTGTACAACACCACGGGCAAATATCCCGTCATAAGGTTTTCTGCACTCCACAACAAGGGGGACTCCTTTGAAGATTGCTATGACAATATTCAGGCGAGTGCGGACTGGTACAACAACGGCGGTATAGCAGGGCTTATGTGGTACTGGGAAGCACCGTGCGAAAAGCGTTCCGTATATTCGGAGGAGACGGACTTTAGTCTTTCGGCGGTTATGGACTCCGCAAATGCAGACGAAAGTCTTGACAATCTTGCACAGATGTCGCCCGAAGAACTGATGCAGATGTACGGAGAGGGCAGAATTTCAAAAGATTTGTACGGACTCATGTCCGATTTGGACAACATGGCGGGACTTCTCAAATCGCTTAAAGATAAAGGTGTACCCGTACTTTGGAGACCCCTACACGAGGCTTACGGAGACTGGTTCTGGTGGGGTGCGGACGGTGCAGAGGCTTATAACTGGCTTTGGAACTTGATGTACGACAGGTTCACAAAATACTACTCACTTGACAATCTGATATGGATTTGGAACGGACAGAGTGCGGGAACACTTGTCGATATAAACACTTTTGACATAGCTTCTCTTGACATTTATCTTGACAGCGAAAAGAGTTTTGACAGCAGATATGAGCAGTTTGCGTCTTTGCAGAAAATAGTCGGAGGGGGGAAACTTCTTGCACTCAGTGAGTGCAGTGAAGTCCCCGATGCAGACCTTGCGTTCCGTGACAATTCGGTGTGGCTTTTCTATGGTCTCTGGTACGGGGAGTATCTTCAGGACGAATCGGGTAATTATTCGGAGAAATACTGTCCGAAAGAGGATTTTATAAAAAATTACAATTCGGACGGCGTGCTGACCCTTGACGAGTATATGGCACTTAACGAGTGAAGTAATGGTTGTATTGTCTTGTGGGGGGCTCTGCCTTGTGGGGGGCTCTGCCTTGTGGGGGGCTCTGCCCCCCACTCCCCCCGCCAAAGGGGGAAACCCCCTTTGGAAACCCATAATTAAATGCTTTTAGTTTTCCCACTATTCAAGTAACAGTAAGACTTGACTAAGCCCATCATGGGGGTTCGGGGGGATACTTCCCCCCGACGGGGGTTTGGGGGCAGAGCCCCCTGCCTCTTAGACTAAAACAGGGGGTTTGGGGGGGCGAAGCCCCCCAACAGTCCACCAAAAAAATATTTTCTGTGACAATTGCGGGCTGTTCAGCATATAGTATCAAGAGGAGATGATATACTATGTGCGGAATAGCAGGAGTAATAAGTTTTATTGATGACATGAGGGCAGAGAGCGAAAACTGTGCGGGAATGCAGAGGGCTATGTTACGCAGAGGTCCTGACCAGAGGGGAATTTTTCTGTCGGAGGAGTGTGCTTTTGTACACACGAGACTTGCGGTCATTGACATAGAGGGCGGACGTCAGCCGATGACTTTTTCGGATTTTACGATAGTGTACAACGGGGAACTCTATAACACACAGGAGATAAAAAAAGAACTTGAGAGCGAGTTTGAATTTGAGACCACCTCCGATACTGAAGTAGTTTTGAAAAGCTATGTGAAGTGGGGAGAGAAGTGCGTTGAAAAGTTCAACGGGATATTTGCCTTTGCGGTTTACGACAGAAAACAGCACAGGGTATTTTTTGCGAGAGACAGAATAGGGGTGAAACCGCTTTTTTACTGGGAGAGTCCCGACAGAAAAAAACTTGTGTTTGCGTCCGAAATAACGGCACTCTTGGAGTACCCCGAAATCCCACACAGGATAGACGAGGAGGGAGTTGCGGAGATAATTCTGACTGCACCGGGACGTACTCCCGGGTGCGGGGTCATAAAAAACATAAAGGAGATAAGACCGGGGTGGTGCGGATTTTATAATAAAAATGGTCTCAAAATTTGGGAGTACTGGAGACTCAGGGCTTATGAACTCCACGAGACTTTTGAGGAGACAGCGGAACACGTCCGTGAACTTCTGCTTGACTCAATAAAGAGACAGCTTGTGTCGGACGTACCTGTCTGCACGTTTCTTTCGGGGGGACTTGATTCGAGTTTAATATCTTCCGTGACGGCAAGCGAAATGAAAAAACAGGGGAAAATTCTGGACACTTTTTCGATAGACTACAAGGACAATGAAAAATATTTTCAGAAGAGTCACTTTCAGCCGAACAGTGACCCCGAATATATAAATATAATGTCGGAATATCTGGGTACGAACCACCACTGGACCGTTGTTGACACTCCCGAACTTGTTGAGGCTCTTGACGAGGCTGTTGAGGCGAGGGGACTGCCTGGAATGTCCGATGTAGACGCTTCACTTCTCATATTTTGTCGTGAGATAAAAAAGCACGGCACTGTTGCGTTGTCGGGGGAGTGTGCGGACGAAATTTTCGGAGGGTATCCGTGGTACAGGGATAAGGACATAAGGGAGACGGACGGTTTCCCGTGGGCACAGAGTACGGCTTACAGAAAATTGTTCCTGAACGAAAAATATTCAAAACTGATAAATGCGGAGGAGTACATATATAATTTATATAGAAATACAGCGGACTACGCCGAAAAACTCCCCACAGACGACAGCGTGAACTACAGAATGCGTGAGATGACACAGCTGAATTTCCACTGGTTTATGCAGACTCTTCTTGACAGAAAAGACAGAATGAGTATGTACAGCGGTCTTGAGGTGAGAGTGCCGTTTTGCGACTACAGAATAGCGGAATATCTGTACAATGTCAAGTGGGAGTACAAAGACTGGCAGGGGCGTGAAAAGGGTCTTTTAAGGGAAGCTATGAAAGACTGGTTGCCGAAAGAGGTTCTGTGGCGTAAAAAAAGTCCCTACCCGAAAACACACAACCCGTCTTTCTTAAACGCCGTGACAGAGAAGTTAAAAAATATAATTTCGGAGGATACTCCCCTGACGGAGCTTGTAAACAAAAGCGAACTCCAAAGGCTTGTCAACCACGAAACACACATACAGTGGTACGGACAGCTCATGAATCTCCCGCAGACAATAGCCTTTTTCATACAGCTTGACTACTGGCTGAAAAGATTTGAAATAGAGTTCTGAAAATGGCAAATCTTAGCGAGCTTAAAGAGGGCGAGAGGGGAGTTATATGCCGTGTCGGGATAGACGGCAAAATGCGTAGCCGTCTGAGCAGTCTGGGGGTAATTCCCGGCACGGAAGTTACCTGTCTGCACAGGAGTTTTTCGGGGGGAATGACGGCATATCTTGTCAAGGGGGCAGTTATAGCGATAAGGCAGAGTGATTCTCTGTGCATAATAGTCAAAAAGGAGTAAAAAAAGACCTGTCATTTTGTGGCAGGTCACAATTTTGCACAAAAATTTCCCTGAAAATTTGTGCAAAATACCACTTGCTTTTTTTTTTTTTTTTTTTTTTATGCTATAATAATTATATTATATAATAATCTCAGGAGGTTTTATATGAAAAAACTTTTATCAATCGTTCTCACGGGTGCACTCGCTCTCTCGGGGGGAGTTTACTGTATAAGAAATACTAATGATTTTTCAGCGTTTTCATTCACAATGGGTACTTATGAACAATTTGGATATTATATTAGATATTATAAATATGAAGACCATGTTGAAATTTCGGGTTGTGATAAATCGGCAACAGAAGTTGTTATTCCTGACGAAATAGATGGATTACCCGTTACTGAAATAGAAGGGTCTGCCTTTAATGCCTGTGCAAAGATGACATCAGTAACTATTCCCAATTCTGTTACAGAAATTGGTCATGGAGCTTTTAGTATGTGCTTAAGCCTTATATCAGTAACTATTCCCGATTCTGTTACAAAATTGGACGATAGTGCTTTTTATTGTTGTGAAAGCCTTCCATCAATAACTATTCCCAATTCTGTTAAATCAATTGGTAGGTATGCTTTTGACGAGTGTGTAAAACTTGAGTCTGTCACAATAGAAAATCCATATTGTGACATTTATGACAACGCTAACACAATCAGCGACACGGCTGTGATTTACGGCTATGAAAATTCAACGGCACAGGGATACGCAGAAAAATATAACAGAGAATTTGTCGTTATTGACGGACAGACAACAGAGGAAGTCAAAGGCGATGTGAACGGCGATAACTCCGTTACCATTGCGGACGCTGTTGCTATCTTGCAGTATCTCGCCAATTCGGACGAGTACGCCCTCAGCGAACAGGGCTTGAAAAATGCGGACGTTCTCGGCGATGACGGCGTGAACACAGAGGACGCTCTACAGATACAGAAACTTGATGCAGGTGTCATTGATAAGTTATAAAACAAAATTAAAGCTGTCGGTTCAGTCCGACAGTTTTTTTATTTTTATTTAACTTAATAAAAAAACTGCCGTCGGGATAACCCCCGACAGCAGCCGCCCTGAAAAACGGGAAATCAAACTATCTCTGTTCACAAATCAGCTTTATGGCAGTTCTCTCTTCGCCGTCAATCTGGATATTTGCGAAAGCGGGAATGCAGACGAGGTCAACGCCTATCGGAGCGAGATAACCTCTTGCGATAGCGATTGCCTTTACAGCCTGATTTGCTGCACCTGCACCGACAGCCTGAACTTCTACCTGTTTTTGTTCTCTTATTACTCCGGCAATAGCTCCCGCAACGGAGTTGGGAGATGAGTGTGATGATACCTTTAGAATTTCCATAATTATAACCCTCCTGTTTTTCGATTAACGCCCCGAGAGGTGCGGAGACTTCCCGTAGACGCAAAGTGATTATGTCTGTCAGACACGGATTGCCGAGACACTCTGCCTGTGGAGAGAATGTCGGGTAAATCCGTTAGTGTAAATCCTTTGGTATTATATCACACTTTTTTTGAAAATGCAATAGTTTTTCACAAATTTGTAAATAATTTCATAACAGACGTGTTTAATTTGTTGGAAATGACAATTTTTTCGTCATAATAAACATATATTCTGTTTGAAAACGATTGACTTTAGAACTCTTGTTAAGATAAAATTTAATTTATGTTATTAAGGGGACACGGGGGGACTTGAGATTTGGGGGACGTTTTCCCAAAGCTCCGTGAACGATAAGGGGCAGGGGGGTGTTTGGGGAGTGTGACCCCTCTTGACCTTAAAAATTCAAACATTAGAATATCATGGGGGTCTGGGGTGTCCCCATTTTCAAATCATCCCTCAGCAGGGTCAAGGGGAGGAGTCCCTTGTGGGGGGTAGGAAAAAGTCTTCCGCCCTTAAATGTTTCCTCTGTGGGAATAATCATGGGGGGTCTGGGGGGATACTTCCCCCCAGCGGGGGTTTGGGGTTGTACCCCCCCTTGACCCCCATAATTATTCTACTGTTTTAATTTTAGAGCTTTTTGGGGTTCGGGGGAAAATTGCACATTATCTCTCCAAAATACGCTCAATGCTGACGGCACGTCCCGATTTTTCGTCAAATTCAACACACACTCCGCACATAAAGCAGTCCCCCTCAGCCTGTCTGAAACCCGTGGAAGTCCTGAATCTGAACATATTCACGGAGTCCACAGTCTCAACACCGAGACAGGAATTTTCAACTCCTGTCATACCGAGGTCGGTTATATAAGCCGTACAAGATTTCAAAATGCACTCATCAGCGGTCTGGACGTGCGTATGAGTGCCGAAAACACCTGTTACACGTTCGGCGAGGTAGAAACCCATAGCCTTTTTTTCGGAAGTAGCTTCTGCATGGAAGTCGAGAAAAATATTCGGAGTGTCCGAGAGAGATTTTATTTCTTTCAGAATATTATCTATTTTTGAAAAGGGGTTGTCAAGGGGTTCGAGGGAGACAGTTCCGAGGAGATTTATAACGGCGACGGAGTAAGTACCCATATCTATAATGGCGTAACCCCGTCCCGCACAGCCGCCTTCGGGGTAATTTGCAGGTCTTATGATAAAATTTTTATCATAGACATCGAGAAAATTTTTCTGTCTGAAAGCGTGGTTTCCCGAAGTTATGAGGTCTGCACCCGAGTTAATGATAGAGTTTGCGGTTTCGGTAGTTATGCCGTTTCCCCTTGCGGAGTTTTCGCCGTTCACGACAGCCATGTCCGCACGGTATTTTTTTTTGGTTTTTCTGAGTTTTTCCGAGAGGAAACCGCAGCCTGCACTTCCCACGACATCACCTATAAACAGTATTCTTTTCAAAACATTTTCCTTTCAAATTTTGATTTTCGGAGTTTTGCCTTGTGGGGCGGAGTCCCCTGCCCCTTATTTTTTCCTTTGTGGGAACAATCATGGGGGGTCTGGGGGCGGAGCCCCCAGTGGGGGTTCAGGGGGCGAAGTCCCCTGCCTCTAATCGTTCTAATTAAAATTTGCACATTCTCCGACAGTTCACAAATCAAAGAAATTTCCAAAAAAATATAATTTTAGAAAAATTATTTTTTGGGCGAAGTCCCCTGCCTCTAATCGTTCTAATTAAAACTTGCCCATTTCCCGACAGTTCACAAATCAAAGAAATTTCTAAAAAAATATAATTTTAGAAAAATTATTTTTTGGGCAAAGCCCCCTGCCCCTAATTGTTCTAATTAAAATTTGCATGAAGTCCCCGACAGCCCGCAAGTCAAAGAAATTTCTAAAAAAATATAATTTTAGAAAAATTATTTTTTGGGCGAAGCCCCCTGCCTCTTATCGTTCTGAAATAAATCTCTTGCAAAATTGTGTTATTTGTATTATAATAAATCTGTCCGAGTTTTTTCGGGACGGCTTGAATTTCAGTATCCTCTGTTTCCGTCGCTGCTGTTGCGGTATTTTGCCCTTGTCCTTGCGATACTCTCCTCACTCCTTTTTATCAGGTTGAGAAGTGAGGACGAATAGGGTGCGTAGTCCTTTTGGAGTATGGAAGTAGTCATATAGAGAGTTTCAAAATCGGTCACGCAGTCGTTGCCGTCAAGGGGTATTCCGCAGGACGCAGCTTTTATGTCGGCTTCATTCATGGAAATTATAGCGTCTGCACTGTCGTTTGCTATTACTTTCGGTATGCGGAAAAGTTTCTGGTCGTTGTGGGGGTTTGCGTTGTAAATCAGCCTGAACAGTTTGTACACGGAGAGCATAAGGTATGATGAGACCTCTTTTATCAGGGTTATACTTCCTGCTTTCTGTGCGAGGTTGAACAGGAGACTTATTGAGTTGTTTATAATTCTCCTGTTGAAGTTTATGATTTCGGGAGAGGGCATTTTGAGATTGTTATTTCCGTCGTCGTCGGGAATATCTTCAATAGTTATGACCTTGCCCTCAGGTTCGGGAGTTCTGCCGAGGAGGTAGTCGCAGGAGACATTGTAGTAATCGGCAATTTTTACAAGGAACGTCAGACCGCACTCACGGATTCCCTTTTCGTAGTGGGAGAGCAGAGCCTGTGAGATACCGAGGTCAGCGGCAGCCTGTTTCTGACTTATACGTCTTTCTTTTCTTTGCAGAGTTATTATTCTTGCGAAATCGCTGTTCATATATCTTTCCTCCTGATTATATCGGACACATAATGTTGCGGTTGAAAATTAAATTAGATTAAAAAATGTGTCGGTGTAGCTCTCCGACTCAAAACAGCGGAGAGAGTTTATTATAATATGTAAATCTGTGAACAATTCACAGCCGTCTGATACGAGTTAATCAATCCTATAATATTATAATACAAATTGTATAATAAGTAAATAGGCATAGTGACGAAAAAATTGTGTGCGTTTAGTATATTTATTACAGAAAATATATAAACATTATCCGCACGGGAGAAAATTCAGGATATTTATAACTCACAGTAAAAAACGGTGCGAAAAAAACAGGACAGGAGTGATGTTTTTTGAAAGGTTACAGGCTGAGTATAATACGCCACGGAATGACAGACGCAAACAGAAAGGGAATCTATATCGGAAGGACCGATTTTCCCCTGAGTGACGAGGGGAGTGCGGAACTTGCATCAAAGTCCGAAACGCTCACCTATCCGAAAGTACACAGGGTTTACAGCTCCCCACTTTGCAGGTGTAAGGAGACTGCCGAGATAATTTTTCCCGAAATCGAAGTGACGGAGGTGGAAGACCTGACAGAGGCTGACCTTGGTGAATTTGAGGGGAAGAGTGCGGGGGAACTCATTGACAGAGAGGACTACAAAAAGTGGATAAAAAGCGGTGAAGCACCGCCCGACGGTGAGAGTATTCAGGAGATAACGGCGAGAGTTTACAAGGCTCTGCACGGGATAATAACGGACATGATGGAGAGCGGGATAACTCACAGTGCGGTTGTTACCCATGCGGGAATAATAAAGACCATGCTTATGGGGTTCGGCATTCCTAAGTATAATCTGTCGGGGTACAGCATAGAATACGGCGAGGGCTTTGATGTTATAACAGATGCGAGAATGTGGCTGAATGAGCAGGCTTTTGAGATATTGGGAGTGTGTCCCTATTGACGTGAGAGGTTTTCCTCTGTGGGAATAATCATGGGGGGTCTGGGGGGATACTTCCCCCCAGCGGGGTCAAGGGGCAGAGCCCCTTGTGGGGGTTCAGGGGGCAAAGCCCCCTGCCCCTAATCGTTCTAATTAAAATTTGCACAGTACCCAACAGTCCACAAGTCAAAAAAATCTCTAAAAAAAATATAATTTTAATAAAATTATTTTTTGGGCAAAGCCCCCTGCCCCTAACCGTTCTAATTAAAATTTGCACAGTACCCAACAGTCCACAAGTCAAAAAAATCTCTAAAAAAAATATAATTTTAATAAAATTATTTTTTGGGCAAAGCCCCCTGCCCCTAACCGTTCTAATTAAAATTTGCACAGTACCCAACAGTACACAAGTCAAAAAAATTCTAAAAAAATATAATTTTAATAAAATTATTTTTTGGGGTTCAGGGGACAACCGCCCCCTTGTGGTTCTAATAGAGACGACGGAGTACCCGCCCCCTTAAAAAGTCCGATAACAAAAAAATAAATACAGGTTGACGGACTGAAAAAAACGTGATATAATGTAAGACAGCGGATTTTTTTAATAAACAAAATCTGTCGGAAAATAAATAAAAACAAAACAGATAAAGGAGAATCGGAAATATGGGAAAATATTTCGGTACAGACGGTTTCAGGGGAAAAGCGGGGCAGAATCTCACGTCCGAACACGCTTTCAAACTCGGAAGATTTCTCGGCTGGTATTACGGTGAGCTGAAGAGAAGAGACAATGACAGTTCACCTGTCAGAATAGTGATAGGCAAGGACACAAGGCGTTCGAGCTACACGCTTGAATACTCACTTGTGGGAGGAATAACGGCTTCGGGAGCAGATGCCTGTCTGCTGCACGTCACAACAACGCCGTCGGTGGCGTATGTGGCGAGAACGGACGGCTTTGACTGTGCGGTGATGATTTCGGCAAGTCACAATCCCTATTATGACAACGGTCTGAAACTCATAAACAGAGACGGCGAAAAAATGGGCGATGACGTTATACAGCTTGCGGAGGACTATCTTGACGGAAAACTGCACGTATTTGGAGAAGATTGGACCGAACTGCCCTTTGCACAGGGTGACAGAATAGGACGTTCCGTTGACTATGTTGCGGGCAGAAACAGATATATAGGTTACCTGATTTCTCTGGGAGTATACTCTTTCAGGGGCAAGAAAATAGCTCTTGACTGTGCAAACGGTTCAGCGTGGTCAATAGCAAAGGCGGTTTTTGACGCACTTGGTGCGGAGACATATGTAATAAACGCAAACCCGAACGGTCTGAACATAAACGAGGGTGCGGGTTCAACGCATATAGAGGGCTTGCAGGACTTTGTAGTAAAAAACGGCTGTGACGTGGGATTTGCCTATGACGGCGATGCGGACAGATGTCTCTGTGTGGACGAGACGGGAAACGTCATAACGGGAGACCATATATTATATATATACGGTAGTTACATGAAAAAGAGGGATAAACTCCTGAATAACACTGTAGTTGCGACAGTTATGTCAAATTTCGGTCTTTTCAAGGCTTTTGACGAGATAGGCATAGACTACGCAAAGACGGCTGTGGGAGACAAGTACGTCTATGAGTACATGAAAGAAAACGGCTGCTGCATAGGCGGAGAGCAGTCGGGACACATAATATTCTCAAAATATGCGTCTACGGGTGACGGAATACTGACAAGTCTGAAAATAATGCAGGTCATAATGGCGGAGAAAAAGACTCTGAGCGAACTTGCAAAGCCTTTGAGAATATATCCGCAGATATTGGAGAACGTCAAAGTAGCCGACAAGACCGAGGCTATGAACGACCCCGATGTAAAAAAAGCTGTGGAGGAAGTTTCAAGGGAACTTGAAAACACGGGCAGAGTGCTTGTGCGTGAGAGCGGTACGGAACCCCTTGTCAGAGTTATGGCAGAGGCGGAGACCGAGGAGGATTGCAGAAAATACGTCACAAAAATAGTGGATGTCATAAAATCAAAAGGTTACGAGATTGCCTGACGGGGAGAGCAGAGAAAAAATTTTTTCCCGATTTCTACAATTCAGAATATATTTTTGAGTAATTGTTTGTTGAATTTCTGGAAATTTTCAGAAAATCGTCCGAAGTATTGACTTTTTTATATTCGGGTGATATAATTTTATGCAGGTGGACTTTTTTATTTGTCCGTCAAAATAAAGACAAGGAGATATGAAAAAATGGCTAACAAGGACAGTGAACGCAATCTTAATATTACGTTCAAAGCCGACACCGATGAGAAGTCCGACACCATAGTTTCGATAGGCACTATTTTCAGGAAACTCAGAAAATACCTTATAATATGGCTTGTTGCGGCAGTCGTCGGAGTGGTTGGCGTTTTCGGATATTCGGCTGTAAATACGCACGTCAGAAAACCGACCCTTTCCGCTGTTATCAGCTTTACATACGACGGAGTTGAGAAAGGACTCGACCCGAACGGCAACACTTTTGACGTGAACACCATCAAAAACCCCAACGTTATAAACAGGGCTGTCAGCGAACTCGGTTTTGACGGAGACCAAGTCGAAGCTATAAGACAGGCTATATCTTTCAGGGCGACTATCCCGAAGGACATCGCCGACAGACTGACCGTTTTTGACAGCATTCTCGAAAATGCAAACAACGTTCAGGCAGGTCAGGCTATCCTCGACACCGTTTACTACCCGACACAGTACACGGTCTATTTTGACTGTAACAAGACTTCAATGTCGTCAACGGACTGTGTGAGCGTTTTCAACAAGGTACTCGAAGTTTACGACGACTATTTCTATGAGACTTTCGGCTATAATGAGGCACTCGGTTCGGCGGTAAACGCCATAGAGCCGTCCGATTACGACTACTCCGAAGCCGTTGAAGTTTTCACGACCAATCTCAGGATCCTCAACACATATGTGACGGACCTCTCAAACGAAGATGCGACACATTTCCGCTCCTCCGTGACGGGTTACACTTTTGCGGACCTTGCTGAAGCTATATCGACTATAGTCGACATAGACCTTGAAAAAGTTTCATCATTCGTGACGGTCAACAACCTCACAAAGGACAAAGAGGAGTCGCTTGCATATTGCGACTACAGAATAAAGACTCTCACCAGAACACAGGCAAAACTCCAAGAGCAGATTGACACTCTCAGCGAAGATATAGAGAATTACAAAAAGGACGATATGTACGTATTTGGTGCGGAGGGAAGCAGTTCCGAAACTCACTCCACAGTTGCCTCCGAACAGTACGACAAAATGCTTGACAAAAAGAGTTCCCTTGTGGCAAATCTCGCCGACGCAAAGCAGGAGATAAATCTGATGAAAGAGAGACAGGAAGCTCTCAAAAGCAAGCCCGAGGGTTCCGACGCAAAGAAGGACAGTGCGGAGAAACAGATAGAAGCTCTCAGAGAAAAGGTAAACAACATGATAAACTCCGTCAACGACACCGCCGACGACTACTACAGAAATCTTGTCTTCAGGGACGCTTACAGCGTTCTCGCACCCGCTACAAACTCATCAAGTGACAAAATGGCACTCATAATAAACAACGCAAAGGCAGACATGGTTCTTGTTGAGGGCGGAATATTTGCCCTTTATTTCCTCGTTGCGTTCCTTGAAGCTCTCTTTGAGGACATGAGAAAGAAAAAGCGTGGCAGTCTCAGCACAGAGCCTGTTGCGGTCTCAACGCCCTTGCAGGGGGAAGAACCCAAGCAGGAAGAGGAAACTCCCGTCCAGATAGGCACAGAGACAGCTGAAGCGAATTAAATTAAATCATATTAAATTAAATTAAATTATCTAAATCATAAAAAATACCCCCTGAAAATCATCAGGGGGATTTTTTTATTTATATCTGAAAATATGTGAAAAATTTATACAGACTATTGTAAAAACAGAATAAATATGATATAATATAAGTAATAATTCTGATACGGGGAGTGCATTTTTATGCTCATAGCTGAAAACCACATAGGCAGAATAACCGTCTCGGACGGCTGTATAGCGGAGATAGTCCGCAGAGCCGTGTGCGACTGTTTCGGTGTAACGGACGTATGCAATGTCAGTGCATTCAGGAGAGCGGTCTCGACTATTACAAGGGGCAGACTTTTCAGGAGAAAGGGCGTTGCCGTGAGGACTTCCGACAGCGGTGGACTTGTTATAGACCTGCATATAAAGGTATCATACGGCACGAATATTTCTGCATCTGTCGAGAGTATAGTACACAAGATAGTGTTTACTCTTGAAAACACTGTTGATGTGAGCGTCCGAAAAATAAATGTCTTTGTGGACGACATGAACTAAATACGGGAGGATTTTAGAGTGATAAACGGAAACTTATTCAGAAACGCTCTGATTTCGGGGGCGGTTACTATAAACAACAGGAAAAAGGACGTTGACGAGCTGAATGTCTATCCTGTTCCCGACGGCGACACAGGCACAAATATGTCAATGACAATCGGGAATGCACTTGCGGAACTCAAAAGACTCCCCGAAAATGTGAGCATATCGCACGTTGCGGACGTTGTTGCGTCGTCACTTCTCAGAGGGGCGAGGGGCAATTCGGGAGTAATACTGTCACTTATTTTCAGGGGTATTTCAAAGGGGCTTTCGGGACTTACCGAGGCGAACTGCACCGATTTTGCAAATGCTCTTGAACTGGGTGTGGAGTCGGCATATAAGGCGGTCATGAAACCCGTGGAGGGTACTATTCTGACTGTTGCAAAGTCCATGTCTGAAAAGGCAAAGGAGACAGCCCTCTCAACAAATGACGATGTTATTTTCTGGGGAGACATCTGCACGGAGGCAGAGGAAGTCCTTGAAAAGACGAGAGATATGCTCCCACAGCTTAAAAAGTCGGGAGTGGTGGACGCAGGCGGAATGGGTCTTGTGATAATAATAAGAGCCATGTGTGAAGTCTTTGCAGGCGGGGAAATTGCACAGCCTGTCGATGCAACTCCCGAGAGCGACAATTTCAAGACAGCTGTCAGCGAGTACGATGATGACATAACTTTTACTTACTGCACGGAGTTTATGATACAGAAAAAGGAGAACTGCCCCGACACTTTCATGCTCCGGGCTTATCTGGAGACCATCGGGGACTGTGTTGTGCTTGTTGAGGATGAAGAGATAATAAAAGTACACGTCCACACCGACAACCCCGGAAACGCTCTACAGAAAGGACTTGAATTTGGGTGCTTTATAAACGACCCACGTCCCAAGATAGAGAATATGCGTATACAGCACGAAAACAAAGTAAAGGAAGTCGAACAGAAACAGGCGGGGTTCACTCCTGCCGAACCCGAAAAAGACTTTGGTTTTGCGGTCGTCTGCATGGGGCACGGTCTTGAAACTATGTTCAGGGATTTGGGTGCGGACGTGATAATAAAAGGCGGTCAGACTATGAACCCCTCAGCAGACGATATTCTCAGAGCTATTCTGTCCGTTCCCGCAAAGACGGTCTTTGTACTGCCGAATAATAAAAATATAATAATGGCATCGGAGCAGGCAGTCAGGCTGACAGACAAGAGCGTTTGTGTACTTCAGACAACGACTATTCCGCAGGGAATTTCCGCAATGCTCGCATTTGACGAGGGTGCAGGTCTCTCCGAAAACAGACTGAACATGACTAAAGCTTTTGAAAAAGTCTCAACGGGACTGATAACTTTTGCGGTCAGGGACTCCGAATTTGACGGTCACTCTATAAAAGAGGGCGAAATACTTGCACTTGACAACGGCAGACTGTCTTTCACCGAAAAAGATATAAACAAAGCCGTTATAAAGCTCACAAAAAGGCTTGCAAAGGGAGACGCAAGTTATGTAACGCTTATTTACGGTGCGGACGTGACGGAGGAGAACGCCGAAAATATACAGCAGACTTTGCAGTCGAAACTAAGCGACAAGATAGAAGTAATGCTCGTGAACGGCGGTCAGCCTGTTTATTACTACATAATATCGGTGGAGTAGGATTTCACTCCCGTGGACTTGGTTTTTCCCGAACTCCCAAAATTATAACAGTAGACCATTATGGAAGTTTGGAGTTTGTTTCCTTAGTGGGAATAATCATGGGGGGTCTGGGGGGATACTTTCCCCCAGCGGGGGTTTGGGGGCGGAGCCCCCAATGGGGGTTCAGGGGGCAAAGCCCCCTGCCCCTAATCGTTCTAATTAAAATTTACACAGTCCCCAACATTTTACAAAGCAAAAAATCTCCAAAAAAATATAATTTTAATAAAATTATTTTTTGGGCGGAAGCCCCCTGCCCCTTATCGTTCTAATAGGGTTCTGAGGACAACGCCCCGGTCCAACCACACAGAAACAAAAAAAGTCGGAACTTTTCCGACTTTTTTATTTATATTTTTATTTATATAATTTATATATTTATATTATTTTAACTTTGCTCTGTCCTTTGCCCTCTGTGAGTTGCTCAGAGTCCTCTTGCGTATTCTCAGCGATTTCGGAGTAACTTCAAGCAACTCGTCATCTGCGAGAAATTCAAGGCAGTCCTCAAGACTCAGAACTCTCGGGGGGACAAGTCTGAGAGCGTCATCGCTGCCGCTTGCACGGGTATTTGTCAAATGTTTTTTCTTGCAGACGTTCACAACAAGGTCGTCAGTTTTTGGGGAAGCTCCCACGACCATTCCCTCATAGACGGGAGTACCCGCCGTTATGAAAAGCTGTCCACGCTCCTGTGCGTTGAAAAGACCGTAAGTGACCGCCTCGCCCGTCTCGAAAGAAATCAGTGAACCCGTACTTCTGCGGTCAATATCGCCCTTGTAGGGCTGGTAGTCCTCAAAAACATGGCTCATGACACCCTCGCCCTTTGTGTCGGTGAGAAATTCGCTCTTGTAGCCGAAAAGCCCTCTTGCAGGCACTAAAAATTCAATTCGGGTACGGTTTCCCTGTGGGTGCATATTGACTATCTCGCCCTTGCGGACACCCATTTTCTCCATGACCGCACCAACGGAATCTTCGGGAACGTCAACGACAAGTCTCTCAACAGGTTCAAGTTTTTCGCCGTTTTCGCCTGTTTTGTAGAGTACTCTCGGAGTGGAGACAGACAGTTCGTAACCCTCACGTCTCATGTTTTCTATCAGGATGGACAGGTGCATTTCGCCACGTCCCGCAACCCTGAAAGAGTCGGTGCTGTCGGTCTCCTCAACTCTCAAAGACACGTCTTTGAGAAGTTCCCTGAAAAGGCGTTCACGGAGCTGTCTTGAAGTGACAAATTTACCCTCACGCCCCGCAAAAGGACTGTCATTGACGGAAAAAGTCATCTCGACAGTGGGTTCACTTATCTTTACAAACGGCAAAGGTTCGGGAGTGTCCACCGCACAGACAGTATCGCCGATAGTAATATTTTCAGTTCCCGAAATCCAGACTATATCCCCCACACAGGCGGACTCCGCCGAAACACGGTTCAGACCTTCGATTTGCAGGAGTGAAGCTATTTTTGAGTTATATTTTTTGTCGGGTTCATTGTAGGAACACACGCACACGGACTGATTTGTCTTTATATTTCCCCTGACAATTCTGCCTATGCCTATTCTGCCGACATATTCATTGTAGTCAATAGAGGAAATCAGCATTTGCAGAGGTTCTGTCTCGTCACCCTCGGGGGGTTCGATGTAGTTCACAATGGTGTCAAAAAGGGGTTTCAGGTCAACGCCCTCTTCATATTGACTTAAAGAAGCCGTACCCGCTCTTCCAGAACAGAATATTATGGGGGATTCAAGCTGCTGTTCACTTGCATCTAAATCAAGGAGAAGTTCAAGAACTTCGTCACCAATTTCGTCAAGACGTGCGTCGGGACGGTCTATTTTATTCACGACTATAATAATCTTGTGTCCCATTTCAAGAGCCTTTGAGAGTACAAATCTCGTCTGTGGCATAGGACCTTCAGCAGCGTCAACAAGGAGTAGCACGCCGTCCACCATTTCAAGGACACGCTCCACTTCACCGCCGAAATCAGCGTGACCTGGAGTGTCGATAATATTTATTTTTATGTCATTGTAGACGACAGAAGTATTTTTCGCAAGGATAGTTATACCCCTCTCACGTTCAAGGTCGTTTGAGTCCATGACACGTTCTGCGACGTTCTGATTTTCACGGAACACACCGCTCTGCTTAAGCATTTCGTCAACAAGAGTAGTCTTGCCGTGGTCGACATGGGCGATAATTGCGATATTTCTCAAATCATTCCTTATCATAAAAGGATACCTCCTAAGTTTATTTACAGATTGCCGTAATCTGCGGTAATATTGAAACGGCTGAAAATTTCGGCGAGTTCGTCAGGTGAGCCGACTGTTATTTCGTCCTCACTGAATATTATCAAATTGTTCTGCTCCAGTCTGACGACAAAAAGCCGTCTTTTTTGCAGACCGATTCGACTTTTTCATATTTATATTCACCGTCTCCGTGGTGACCGTCCGCCGAGAGACTTGTCAGGATTTTATCGTCGTCAAATATAAAAGTTGAGACCATATTGGGGTATTTTTCCACTGAACGCCTGTAAGCCCTTTCGGGGTCGGAAATAAAGTTCAGGAGCTTCATATAGACCGCAAGGACACACAACACAGCGGTTATGAGACAGAAAAGCAGTGGGAATTTCCCCGTTGAACGGTAGTCAAGAAACATCAGCAGCACCGAAACGGGTATACCGATAAAAAAGAGCAATTTTTGTCTTGTGGTGATTTTGAATTGCGGACACACAGCCTCAACGTGCCGTGGGGAGTATTTAGTGACGGCTTTGACCATTTTTCTCTCCTGTTTTGCAAAACTGAAATTTTGACATAAAAAAAGTCGGTATACAACCGACTTGAGAAGTCATAAAAAGGTGTAGAGTGGTGGGAGAGGATGGATTCGAACCATCGAAGTCAGAGACAACAGATTTACAGTCTGCCCCCTTTGGCCACTCGGGAACTCTCCCACATAAGAATCTGAAAAATTTTTGAAAAATTTTTTTGATAAAAACCTCTCCCGAAATTTCGGAAAGGTGGAGCTGGTGGACGGACTCGAACCCCCGACCTGCTGATTACAAATCAGCTGCTCTACCAACTGAGCTACACCAGCACAAGAAAATTATTTATCATTCCCTATTTATTTTTTATTTCTGACGACTTGTCCATTATATCACACAATTTCGGATTTGTCAAGAGTTTTTTTGAAATTTTTCAAAAAAATTTTTTCGGAAATTGCAGTCGAGGTGACAGGATTCGAACCTGCGGCATCTTGCTCCCAAAGCAAGCACTCTAACCAAACTGAGTTACACCTCGTCGAACAAATACCCGTCAAATCGGACAGCTTCTATATTATATCAGAGAATTTTCAGTTTGTCAAGAGCAGAAGACGAATTTTGTAGGAGTGCACAAATTTTCGGGACATAAGCCGTGAAAAGTCCACAAAAATCACAAAAAAATGTAAAACACGGCAGGTCTCACGACAACCCGCCGTGTTTTGTTTCGGAAAAAATATCCAATTCGGACGGAAAAATTCAGACGGACTTTTTTTTACTTAGCGTCCTTGTCGGAGGACTCCTCACTATTTTCGGCACTCTTCTCGGCAGACTCTTCCGCAACTTCAGCGTCAGCGGACTCCTCGGTCTCTTCAACGGAGACCTCCTCAACGTCCTCATCAACAACGCCGAAATCGTACTCTATACTGTCGTCCTCGTCATCGTAGTAGTCGCTGTCGTAATCATCAAAGTCATCGTAGTCATCATCGTATCTGTTTTTGCTGTCGGAAATTTTTGCGAACAGATAGCCTGCGGCAGCAGAACCTGCAACAATCAAGCCCATCAGGAGTTTATTATTCATTTTCGTTCCTCTTTCTCCGCAAGATATTATTGACAAAGAGAGTTTCGGGGGACATCTCCACGGCACAAATCTCCGTAAACTCCCGCCTTTGCAGAGCCACTTGCGGACGGCTCGTCACTGTGTATTATATTATATCACATATTTTCAGGAATTTCAACACCTGAGATATTATTTGTTAAAACTATAAGAACTTCACTGTAAATTGTTGTCTATTTTCAACAAATTAGTCCGTTCCCGAGCGTCAGAGCGAGTTCTTTAGAAATATTATTTATTTTAATGTGCGAAAATATGTAAAAATATTTCGGAAATTATAATCAGAAATTTTCGGTCAGGAACATGAGAATAGAGAGGGATTTCCCGCCCTGTTCTTCATAGAGAATGAGTGAGAGGTCGAGACCCGCCATCATGCCGACAGCGGTCTGACGGTTCAAAATCAGAAATTTTCGGTCAGGAACATGAGAATAGAGAGGACTGCAACGGGGGCGGTCTCACAGCGGAGAATCCTGTTGCCGAGCCATATTCGCTCCGCAGAATTTTCAACGGCAAGGGAGACTTCCCCCGCATCGAATCCCCCCTCACTGCCTATAGCAATGCCGACCTGTTTCACGCCCGAAAAATCTATATCTCTCAGAGACTTCCCGCCCTGTTCTTCATATAAAATCAGTGAGAGGTCGAGACCCGCCATCATGCCGACAGCGGTCTGCCAGTCAACAAGCGGAGCGACTTCGGGGATTATCCCACGTCCCGACTGCATAGAAGCCTGATGTGAAATTTTGTTGTACCTGTCAAGTCTTTTCTGAAATTCCCCGAAATTTGGTCTTGATACGCAACGTCTCGTGAGTACGGGGACTATTCTGTGAACGCCCAGTTCGACACTTTTCTGAATGATATGCTCAAATTTTCCCGCTTTTGGGAGAGCCTGAAAGAGAGTGAATTTTATATCGGGTTCGTTGGTGCAGGGCTTTTTCTCGATGAGTGTAAGCCTGACAGTTTCGGGCGTTATGGAATCTATCTTGCACCTGTAGTCCACACCGCACGAACAGACGGTTATTTCCTCGCCCGTTTTCATGCGGAGTGATTTTCCGATGTGGACGGCATCGCTGCCCGTCAAAATTATATTATTTTCGTCAATATTTTCGGTAAAAAATCTCGGCATAAGGAACTCCTGTTTAGTTTATTTTAATTTAATTTTGATTTAATTCTAACATATAATTCTTAAAATGTCAATCTATAATTTTTTTGGGGGTTAGACTTTGGGTTTCGTGCAAATTTTAATTAGAACGATAAGGGGCAGGGGGCTTCCGCCCCCTGAACCCCTGACCGGGGGTTCCACCCCCGGACCCCCGCTGGGGGGAAGAATCCCCCCAGACCCCCCATGATTATTCCCACAGAGGAAAAATTAGTGAGCAGGAGAAAATGTTCGGATTTCAAAACTGAAACAGTAGACCATCATGGGGGTCAAGGGGGGTCACACCCCCCTTGTGGGGGTCTGGGGGCAACGCCCCCAGTGGGGGTTCAGGGGGCAACGCCCCCTGCCTCTAATCGTTCTAACAGGGGTTTGGGGGCGTAGCCCCCAATTCAAAAAGTCCGAATAATTTAACAATTTTCGCAAATCCATATTGACAAAAAAATTATTCCGTGATATAATATCAAAAGATATATATGTGTCTCAAACGCTTTTTGAGGGGAATTGTGTTGTATCAAAATAGTAAGGAGTTTTTATTTATGGACGGAAGTTTCTCTATCTTCAACATTCTTAGCATGATGGGCGGACTTGCCTTTTTTCTCTACGGAATGAACGTAATGTCCACGGGACTTGAAAAGCTGACGGGCGGAAAGCTTGAAATTGCCCTCAAAAAGATGACTTCGACAAAAATCATGAGTATAATACTGGGAATGGTGGTGACGATAGCGATACAGTCGTCATCGGCACTGACGGTAATGCTTGTGGGATTTGTAAATTCGGGAATAATGGAGCTGACACAGACTGTAGCGGTCTGTTTCGGTTCGGACATAGGAACTACTTTTACAGCGTGGATTCTTTGTCTTGGCGACCTCGACACGGGCGGAAGTATATTTCTGAAACTTCTGAAGCCGGAGTCCTTTTCGCCTATACTTGCACTTGTCGGCGTTATTCTGATAATGTCCGCAAAAAAGAACAAGCACAAGGACATAGGACGTATATTGACGGGTTTTGCAGTCCTTATGACGGGAATGACACTGATGTCTGATTCAGTTGAACCGCTTGCACAGTCGGAGGAGTTTCGCAGACTTCTGACGGCTTTCAGAAACCCTGTACTCGGAGTGCTTGTCGGTGCGGGATTTACGGGAATAATACAGAGTTCCGCAGCATCTATAGGTATTCTGCTTGCGTTTTCAAAGACAGGCGGACTGACTTACGGAATGGCACTCCCCATAATAATGGGACTTAATATAGGCACTTGCGTTACTGCACTCCTTTCGAGTATAGGAGTGAGCAAGGACGCAAAGAGAGTAGCCTGTATACACGTCATGATAAAGATAATAGGCGTGCTGATACTGTTGCCCGTGAGCCTTATTTTACAGCACGTTGTGAAACTGCCGATATTGAGCGAGACTGTCGGCTATGTGGGAATTGCCTCCATGCACACTATATTCAACGTTTTGATAACACTGATGTTCCTGCCGTTCACAAATCAGCTTGTTGCACTCTCAAAAATTATTGTGCGTGACGGCAAGGGCGGCGAAAAGACGGACGAAAACGCTGACGGAAAATTCGTGATAGCGAGCCTTGACCAGAGATTTTTCAAGACACCGAGTGTTGCGGTAGAAGTATGCCGTACAGCCACTATAGAGATGTCCAACATAACAAGAGACGCTATAATTCAGGCTATGGAACTGATCACAAAGGGCTATGACGAAAAACTCTCCGAGGACGTAATAGAAAAAGAGGACATTATTGACAGCTATGAGGACCAGATAAACAGCTATCTTGTGAAACTCTCAAAGGCGAGTGTGACAGGTGCGGACAGCCGAAAAGTTTCAAAGATGATGCACTGTGTGGGAAATTTCGAGAGGATTTCCGACCACGCTGTAAATCTTGTGGAGTCCGCAAAAGAGATGCAGGAGAAGGGTATAAAATTTTCGGGGGAGTGTATCAGTGAACTTGAGATAATCACTGATGCAATTTTAGAGAATATAGAGAAGTCCTTTGACTGCTATATAACAAACGATCTGTCACTTGCACACAGTGTCGAACCGCTTGAAGAGGTGGTGGACAATCTCAGTACGGAACTCAAAAACCGCCACATAGAGAGACTTAAACACGACGAGTGTACAGTCGAACTGGGCTATATTTTTCAGGATATTCTCACGAATCTTGAGAGAATTTCCGACCACTGTTCAAATATTGCGGGTATACTCATAGAGACTGACGAAAAAACAAATATTCACACATATTTGCGTGACGTGAAAGAAAATGACGAAGTTTTCAAGAAGCAGTTCACAGGCTACTCCGAAAACTATTTTTCAAGGCTTGAAAAGATAGAGACTACACACGCAGTTTCGGGAGACTGAGTACGGAGGGACAGACTTATGGCGGAACTTTTTGGAGATATAACTTTCATGAAAGGCGTGGGGAGTGCAAGGGCGGAGAAGTACGCAAAAATGGGTATAAAACAGCCCTATGAGCTTCTCATGCACATTCCGAGAGACTATTTTGATTTCACTTCCTGTGTAAAAATCGCCGATGCGAGACCCGATGAGCGGAATTTTTTGAGACTTAAAGTCCTTGAAAAGCACAATCCTTTTGTGACCTCAACAAGCCTTGTGATATACAAAGTAGTCGTCACGGACGGGGAGGACATTGCAACTGTAGTTTTTTTCAATGCTGTCTACAGTTACAGAATGCTTGTTGTCGGCAAGGAGTACTATTTTGTGGGAAAAGTCACGCCGTCTATGAACGGTCCGGAGATAAAGTCGCCCGTTTTCGTAAACGTGAACGAGAACGCCATACAGCCCGTTTACAGGCTTACAAAGGGTATCACCGTGGAGACCATGAGAAACAACGTCAGACAGGCTTTGACGCTCCTCCCGCAGCAAAATATAGAGAGTCTGACGGAGCAGGTCAGGGAGAAGTACGAACTTGCACCGCTTGCGTGGTCTTTGCAGAATATACACTTCCCCGAGAGTATGTCCGCACAGAGGGAGGCACAGAAGAGACTTGCGTTTGACGAGTTGCTTGACTTGTGCATAGGAATGTCGCTGATGAGAAGTAACACGGTGCGTGAGAACGCCTTTGCAATGGACGGGGAAATTTCGGTCAATGAATTTATCGGGACTTTGCCGTTCAGACTGACGGACGACCAGAGCAGTGCAGTGAGGGACATAATTTCGGACCTGTGCAAAAATGTACCCATGAACAGACTTTTACAGGGAGATGTCGGAAGCGGTAAAACGGCGGTGGCAGTCGTAGCCTGTTGTTTTACGGCACTCAATCACAGGCAGTCCGCACTTATGGCACCCACCGAAATACTTGCAATCCAGCACTATAAAACTTTTTCGGAACTTCTTGAGCCGTTTGGAGTGAGAGTTTGTCTCCTGACAGGTTCGATGACCGCAAAGAAGAAGTCAAATATCAGGGAACTGATAGCGTCGGGGGAAGCGGACGTTATAGTCGGCACACACGCAATAATCCAAAAAGACGTTAAATACAAATCGCTCTCACTTGTGATAACGGACGAACAGCACAGGTTCGGGGTACAGCAGAGGACTGAACTTGCCGAAAAGGGCAATTCTCCGCACAGACTTGTAATGTCGGCGACACCCATTCCGAGGACACTTGCACTGATAATATACGGTGATTTGGACATATCTGTAATAAAACAAATGCCCGCAGGACGCAAGCCCATAAAGACATATGCCGTCACGGGCAGACTGAGACAGAGGGCGTTCGGGTTTGTCAGGAAACTCCTTGACGAGGGCAGGCAGGCTTACATAGTCTGTCCGAAAATAGAGGACGGCGAGAACGAATTGTTTTCGGTGAAGTCGTACGGCAAGGAGATAGCACAGAGGGAGCTTAGGGGGTACAGCGTTGCACTACTCCACGGCAAGATGAGTCCCAACGAAAAAGAGGAGACTATGAAACAGTTTCGTGACGGCGAGATACAGGTACTGATATGCACGACTGTCGTTGAAGTCGGTGTGGACGTTCCGAATGCAGCGGTAATGGTCATAGAAAACGCCGAACGTTTCGGACTGTCACAGCTCCACCAGCTCCGGGGAAGAATAGGCAGAGGGCAGTATGAGAGCCACTGTATACTGATCACCGACAACCCAACAGAGGAGTGCATAAGGCGTATGAAGGTAATTTCCGCAAATTCGGACGGCTTTGTGATTTCGGAGGAGGACTTGAAGCTGAGAGGTCCCGGGGACTTTTTCGGCAATGCACAGCACGGTTTACCGCCACTTAGTGCAACAGCAAGGGGTTGCAGTATGGAGCTTATGAACTCCGCAAAGGAGTGTGCAGCGGAGATACTGTCGGCAGACCCGAATCTTGAAATGCCCGAAAATGGCGTATTAAGGCAGAATGCGGTGAGAATGTTTGACAAGTACATAACGGGTTAAATAGAATGACAAGAGGATTTTCACCCCTCGGACTCCCGAAATTCAAACAGTAGAATTATCATGGGGGGTTCGGGGGGATACTTCCCCCCGACGGGGGTCTGGGGGCAGAGCCCCCAGTGGGGGTTCAGGGGGCAAAGCCCCCTGCCCCCTATCGTTCTAAAATAAAAAACAGTCCACGGAATTTGCCCTGTGGACTGTCTTTTTTTTTGCTTTTTTTGTGTCACGAAACTATCAGGAGTTGCTCTCAATATAGGAAACCATGTCCCCTACAGTCTTTATATTCTCGGTAGCTTCGTCGGGAATCGATATGTCGAACTCCTCTTCAATGTTCTGAATGAGGTCAACAACGTCGAGGGAGTCCGCACCGAGGTCGTCCTGAATGTTTGCATCGGGGACAATAGCCTCCTCCTCAACGTCGAGCTGTTCAGCGATAATTTCCTTGAGTTTGTCAAAAACCATTGGGTATTCCTCCATAATTATAATTATATTTCCTGAATACAGGATTGTGAGAGGGAGCATCACCGATTTATTCACTCGGTGAACTCACCGATTCTCCTGAATTTATTATAGCGTTCTCTCAGCAATTCGTCAATATCTTTTTGCAATTTTTCCCTTATTTTGGGTGACAAATATTCCCGTATATTTTCAGAAATTTTGTCTAAATCGTTGTGTGCCCCGCCGATAGGTTCTTTTATGACGGTTTCGGCAATGCCGAGACGGAGCATATCGTCAGCGGTAATCTGCATAATATTGCAAGCCTCCTGTTCACGGGAGGGGTCTTTCCAGAGAATACTTGCAAAGGCACGGGGGGAGACCACCGTATAGAGAGCGTTTTCGAGTACGGCGAGTTCATCACAGACACCGAGTGCCAAAGCACCGCCGCTTCCGCCCTCACCGAGTACCACGGAGATAACAGGGGTGCGGAGGGTCATAAATTCGGCTATATTTTTGGCGATAGCTTCACCTTGACCCCTCTCCTCCGCAGAAATTCCGCAGAACGCCCCTGGAGTATCTATAAAGCACACAACAGGTCTGTGGAACTTCTCAGCCTGTCTTGCGAGCCTAAGAGCCTTTCTGTAGCCTTCAGGGTGAGGCATGGAGAAGTTGCAGTTTTTATTTTCGTTTATGTCTCTGCCCTTTACCTGTGCGATTACGGTCACGGGAACGCCGTCGAGTTTCCCGATACCGCCTATAATAGCGGAATCATCACCGAAAAGTCTGTCGCCGTGCATTTCGTAAAAATTTTCAAAAATCATGGGAATGTAGTCTCTGACAGTCGGTCTGCCCTTTGTGTGGACTATTTGCAGGCACTCCCACGCAGTTTTTTTCTCGTCCACAGTCTCACGCCTCCTTTGGGGAATATCCGTGCATTTCGAGAAGATGTGCAAGGACAGTTTTCATTTTTTTTCTGTCTGTGATCATATCGACAAAGCCGTGTTCCTGCATAAATTCGGCAAGTTGGAAGTCATCGGGAAGTCTCTGCCTTATGGTACTCTCTATCACACGTCTGCCCGCAAAACCCACAAGGACTTTCGGTTCTGCAATTATAATGTCGCCCAGAGACGCAAAACTTGCCGTGACACCGCCCGTTGTGGGGTCTGTCAGGACCGTTATATATAGACCGCCCGAATCGCTGTGGAGTTTGACAGCCCCCGCAGTCTTAGCCATCTGCATGAGAGAGACAATGCCCTCCTGCATTCTCGCACCGCCCGAAGCCGTGAATAGTATGACCGGTAAATTATTTTCCGTTGCGTACTCAAAAGCACGGGCGATTTTTTCGCCGACAACACTGCCCATAGAAGCCATCATGTACCTTGAATCCATAATCCCGATTACAACGGGAATATTTTTAACCAGAGCCGTACCCGTGACGATTGCGTCTTTAAGCCCCGTACTCTCTCTGAGCTGAGCCTGTTTTTCGGGGTATTCGGGGAAACCGATCGGGTCACGGCTTATCATTGAGGAGTCGAGTTCCGTGAAACTGTCCTTGTCGACAGTGATTTCAAGTCTCTCCTGAAAAGTCAGTCTGCCGTGGTAGTTGCAATTTGGGCAGACTTTGTGGAGTTCCTGATAGCGTTCCAGAAGTATATTTGTCTGACACCTTGGGCATTTTACGGTCTCTTTGGTGTCCTCATCGCTGTTTCCGTTGAAACGTTTTTTAACTATATCAAAAAAATCTTCAAGCAAAAATCTCACCGTCCTCTGTTGCTTGGTGTTGGGAGTGTATTGTGGGGGCTTTGCCTTGTGGGGGACTCTGCCCCCCACTCCCCCCACCAAAGGGGGAAACCCCCTTTGGAAACCCGTGATTAGATAGTTTTAGTTGTGCTACTATTTAAGTTTAGCGAAACTGGAGAGTTCAGGGTACAACGCCCCTGTTTCCCGCTTTTTCTCTTGTTTCTATCATGGGGGGTTCGGGGGGCGGGGTATGGGGTGTCCCCATTTTCAAATCATCCCCCCGACGGGGGTTTGGGGGCAGAGCCCCCAATGGGGGTTCAGGGGGGAAGCCCCCTGCCCCTAATCGTCCTAAATTTTGACTATTTTTTGCGTTTCTGCATATATCTGTTTAGAAAACCGTTGTCGTAGTTTCCCGATATAAATTCAGGCTGTTTTATAATTTCGAGCTGAAAATCAATATTTGTGTCAACGCCGTCCACTATAAATTCCGACAGAGCCCAACGCATTTTTCTTATCGCACCGTCACGGTCCGAGGCGTGAGCGATAAGTTTGCTTATCATGGAGTCATAATAAGGGGAGATCGTGTAGCCCTGATATACCGCACCGTCTATTCTTATTCCCGGACCTCCGGGGACGTAGAGGGCGGTTATAGTTCCGGGGGAGGGTCTGAAATCGAGATTCGGATTTTCGGCATTTATACGGCACTCTATGGCGTGACCTCTTATTTTAACGTCCTCCTGGGTTATTCTTAGGTTCATACCGGAGGCAATTTCGATCTGAGCCTTTACCAAGTCAAACCCCGTGACTTCCTCCGTGATAGGGTGTTCGACCTGTATTCTTGTGTTCATCTCCATGAAGTAAAAATCACGGTTTTCGTCAACGAGAAATTCGATAGTACCTGCATTGTAGTAACCCGCCTGTTTTGCGGCTTTAACGGCAGATTCCCCCATTTTTTTCCTGAGTTCGCTGTCAACGACAGGGCTGGGACACTCTTCAAGCACTTTCTGGTTTCTCCTCTGCATGGAGCAGTCACGCTCTCCGAGATAGACCACATTCCCCGACTTGTCCGCAATTATCTGAATTTCAACGTGGTGAGGGTTGACAAGGAGTTTTTCTATATAGACAGTATCGTCACCGAAATAATTCTGAGCCTCCTGTTTTGCGAGAGACATCTGTGATTCGAGTTCATCGGGGGAGTCCACACGCCTTATGCCACGTCCTCCACCGCCAGCCGAAGCCTTTATGAGTACGGGATAGCCACATTTTTCAGCTATTTTTTCGGCTTCACTCAGTGAACTTACAGCACCGTCCGAGCCTGGTATGACGGGTACTCCCGCCGCTGCCATAGTCTTTTTGGCGTTAGCCTTGTCGCCGAGCATTTCTATGGAGTTGTAAGAAGGTCCTATAAAAACTATTCCGTTTTCCTCACAGAGCCTTGCAAATTCGGCATTTTCGGACAGAAAACCAAATCCGGGGTGAATTGCGTCCGCCCTGCAATTTATAGCGGACTGTATTATAGCGTTCATATTTAGATAGCTGTCCTTTGTCTGCGGAGGACCTATGCAGACAGCTTCATCGGCAATGCGTGAGTGGAGAGAATTTTTGTCGGCAGTCGAATAGACGGCAACGCTCTTCACACCGAGTTCACGGCAAGCCCTTATTATCCTGACAGCTATTTCGCCCCTGTTTGCAATGAGTATTTTTCTGAACATCTGTTCACCTCTTTACTTGTCAGCGACAACGCAGGTTATTTCGCATGAAACAGCCTTTTCACCGCCGACAGTCGCAAGAGCCTTGCACGTTGCAACAGGACCTCTCTGCCTTATCATTTCTATTTCCAAATCGAGAACATCCCCCGGCACGACCTGTCTGCGGAACTTAGCCTTGTCTATACCGCCGAAAAGACCTATTTTCCCCTTAAATTCGGGCTTTGAAAGCATACACACAGCACCTGTCTGTGCGAGCATTTCAATCATGAGAACACCGGGAGTGACAGGGTGTTCGGGGAAGTGACCCTTAAACCAGAAGTCATTTTCTTTTATGTACTTCCGAGCCTTAGCCCTCACGCCTGCTTCCATTTCGACAATTTCGTCGATAAGCAGAAAAGGGTCACGGTGGGGGATAATTTCCATAATCTGCTCCCTGTTCATTAAAATTTCCGACATAATATATCTCCTTAAATAATTTATAATGCCTTACGGCTTTGGACTGGGGGACGCTGTCCCCCAGTCCCCCTGCCAAAGGGGGCAAAGCCCCTTTGGAAACCCGTGATTATTTTTAGTTTTGCGACTATCCAAGTTTATGGGAGTCGAGAGTGTCTCCCCTGTGGGAATAATCATGGGGGGTTCGGGGGGATTCTTCCCCCCGACGGGGGTTTTGGGGGCAGAGCCCCCAATGGGGGTTCAGGGGGCAAAGCCCCCTGCCCCTAATCGTTCACAGGGGGTTTGGGGGACGTAGCCCCCCAACAGCCCACAAATCAAAGAAATTTCCAAAAAAATATAATTTTAAGAAAATTATTTTTTGTGCAAAGCCCCCTGCCCCTTATCGTTCTAAATATTAACGTTCCAAAACATCAGAGGTTCAGAGGTGAACCCTCTTGACCCAAAAAATTAAAACAGTAGACCATCATGGGGCGGGGGTTTAGTTCACGATATTATCATAATAGGCTGGTCGAACTCAACAGGCTGACCGTCCGAGACGAGAATTTTTTCAACAACGCCGTCAAATTCGGACTGAATTTCGTTCATGAGTTTCATGGACTCTATAATCATGACGACATCGCCCTTGTGTACCCTGTCGCCTGTGCGGACAAAGGGAGGTTTGTCGGGGGAGGGAGCTTGATAGAAAGTGCCGACAATGGGAGATTTTATGACATTTCCCGTAATTTTCCGTGCAGTTTCGGACGTATCGGGGGAAACTTTTTCCTTGATTTCGGTCTGTGGGGGGACGATTTGCTGTAAAGCGGTAGGTTGACTCTTGGACTCAATGATTATTTTTTCAGGACCTTTGCAGATTTCTATTTTTCCGAGGTCGTGTTTTTCGAGAATCTCTGCGAGTTTTTCTATATCACCAAGAGAAAGCCCGTCGAGAGAGAGAATTTTTTCAGACATTTTATTTACCTCATCACAGTAATTTATTTATATTTTTTTCAGACAGATGGTGGCGTTGTGACCGCCGAAACCGAGTGAATTTGAGAGAGCGTTTTTTATCTCACACCGAATACCGCCGTTTATGCAGTAGTCAAGGTCGCACTCATCGTCGGGATTTTTAGTGCCGACAGTTTCGTGTACAAATCCCTCCTGGAGAGACTTGACCGTTACTATCGCCTCAACAGCACCTGCCGCACCGAGAAGGTGTCCAATCATAGACTTTGTTGAATTTATTTTCAGGTTATAGGCGTGCTGACCGAAAGCGAGTTTTATAGCGGCAGTTTCGTACTTGTCATTGAGACCTGTAGACGTGCCGTGTGCATTTATGTAGTCAATATCTTCGGGAGCAAGACCTGCCTCTTCAACAGCGAGTTTCATACCCATCGCAGACGCTTCACCCGTGGGCATGGGGGAAGTCATATGATAGCCGTCACAGGTAGCACCGTAACCGGCTATTTCAGCGTAAATTTTAGCACCCCTTGCCTTTGCGTGTTCGTACTCCTCAAGGATGAGTACACCGCAGCCCTCACCGAGTACAAAACCGCTCCTGTCCCTGTCAAACGGAATGGAAGCTTTTTCGAGTACATCGCACTTTGTGAGAGCTTTCATATTAGCAAAAGCGGCATATGTAAACTCCTCCCTTGCACTCTCCGTACCGCCTGCAATGCACACATCGAGATAGCCGTCCTTGATTTTCCTGAAAGCCTCACCGATACAGTGAGTACCCGTTGCACAGGCTGTGGAGATGTCCATATTGGCACCCCTGAAACCTGTTTTTATGGAAATAGTTCCCGAAGCCATATTGCTTATCATCATGGGTATATAGAAAGGTGAAACTCTGCCCGCACCCTTTTCGAGATACTTTCTGTACTCGCTGAGAGTGAGGTCTATACCGCCTATTCCCGAACCGACCATGACACCTGCTTTATAGGGGTCGAGGTCCGAGAAATCCGTACCCGCATCTTCAAGGGCTTCATGAGCGGAGACAACAGCGTATTTTGTGAACCTGTCAATATGTTTAGCCTCTTTTTTCTCAAAGCACCCCTCAACGCCGTAGTAAGCGGTTTCGTCGAAATCCCTGACTATTCCGCCGAATTTTACGCCTGTTCTTTCCGTGTCGAAAGAGTCGATAGCCGATATGCCGAGTTTTCCCGCCTTTATATTTTCCCAGAATTTTTGGACACCTGTTCCGAGGGGAGTGACCGCACCCAGACCTGTAATAACAACTTTTCTACTCATAGACAAATATACCTCTCTTTAAGTTTAAGTTAGCGTATTTATTTCAAGAAATTTATTTCGACTGTTTCAAAAAACCGTCACATGGAAAGACCGCCTGAAATTTCTATAACCTGTCCTGTTATATAAGACGCACTGTCCGAGAGAAGAAACGAAATGACAGAGGCTATTTCTTCGGGTTCGCCGTATCTTTTCAGTGCGACGAGTTCAAGCATTTTATTTTTGAGTTCGTCGGATAGAACGTCCGTCATGGGAGTGTGAATAAAACCCGGGGCGACTGCGTTACAGGTTATATTTCTTGAGCCGAACTCCTTTGCGACAGTCTTTGTCATACCGATTATTGCGGCTTTGGAAGCCGAATAATTTACCTGTCCGGCGTTGCCGTACAGCCCCGCCATAGACGAGACGTTTACTATTCTGCCGTGTCTCTGTCGCATCATTACGTTGCAGACGTGTTTCATCATATTGAAAACGCTCTTCTGGTTCACGGCAATCACGGCATCATAGTCTGATTCTTTCATTCTTGCGAGAAGAGTGTCTTTAGTGATACCTGCGTTGTTTACAAGACCGTCTATAGCCCCGAAATCCTCTTTGATTTTTTTCACCATCTGTTCGCACTGTGCAAAGTCGGAGACATCGGCAGAGTAGCACTCCGCTCTCACACCCAAAGCACGGCACTCCTCAGCGACTTCAAGAGCCTTTTGAGCGTCCGAATCACTGGGATAGTGGTTTATAGCAACGTCAAAGCCGTCTTTTGCAAGTCTCTTTGCAGTACACGCACCTATTCCCTGCGATGCACCCGTTATTATTGCTGTAGCCATATTTTTTAATCCTCCGATTTTTCATATTTCATCTGTAACTTCAAACTCTGCAAAAATCTTATTGCAGTTTTTGCAGTACCCTGCTCGGTTTTCCTTTCCTAAAGCCCTTACAATGAATAACTTGTCATGTGTCCGAAAAAATTTTCTGACAGGGTGTCCGTCAAGTTCCTCACTGCATATCGGGCAGTACATGAAACTTAACTTGTTCATATTTTAAGGAGCTTTTCAGCCTGCTCCATGATTTCTCTTATGATAGTCTCACACGGCTTTATGTCGTTTATCATGCCTGCGATAGCACCGCACAGGAAAGAGCCCTCTTCAATATTGCCGTCCTGAACGGCTTTTCGGAGTGAACCCAACGTAATTTCTTCAAACTCGTCGGGAGTGAGAGAGCCGTCTTTTTCGCCGTTTGCGAGTTTTCTTGAAAATTTGGTCTTTATATTCCTGCACGGATGACCTGTGTAACGTCCCGTGACTATGCTGTCCGTGTCCTTTGCTTTCAGTATCAGGTCTTTGAAAGTTTGGTGGATTTGGCACTCCTCCGACGCAAGAAAACGTGTACCAATCTGGACACCCTCCGCACCGAGCATAAACGATGCCGCAACACCTCTGCCGTCCGCTATACCTCCTGCCGCAATGACGGGGATTTCGAGAGCGTCCACGACTTGCGGAACAAGGCACATAGTGGTATTTTCGCCTATGTGACCGCCCGACTCCGTACCCTCTGCGACAACAGCGTCCGCCCCCGCACGCTCCATTCTCTTTGCGAGTGCAACTGACGGAATAACGGGTATAACTTTTACTCCCGCTTCTTTCCATGCGGGAATATATTTTGCGGGGTTTCCCGCACCTGTAGTCACCACTTTTACACCCTCTTCAATGACAAGCTGTGCAAGGTCGTCAGCGTTTGGGGACATCAGCATTATATTTACTCCAAAGGGCTTGTCGGTCTCCTCTTTGCAGAGACGTATCTGTTCACGGAGGTAGTCAATAGGGGCAGAACCGCCTGCAATAAGTCCGACACCGCCTGCATTTGACACAGCCGATGCGAGGGTGTGTTCCGCAACCCAAGCCATACCGCCTTGAATTACAGGGTATTGACAGCCCAAAAGTTCGGTGATTTTTGTTTTCATCAGAAATTCTCCTGTTCTTTGTATTTGTATTATTTTTAACTGAGGGGACACTGTTTCCCCGTTTCATGATAATTTGCTGTTTCAAATTTTGGGGTGTGACCCCCACTTGACCTCCAAAATTAAAATAACTGACAGTTTCCATAATAATGGGGGTTCGGGGGCAGAGCCCCCAATGGGGGTTCAGGGGGCGAAGCCCCCTGCCCCTTATCGTTCTAAACTAAAAATATTAAATTTCCAAAAAAATATAATTTTAATAAAATTATTTTTTGGGGAAGAATCCCCCCGAACCCCCCATGATGTTCTACTGTTCCAATTCTCAATATTCAAGTATAACAGCCCCGTAGGACAGTCCCGCACCAAAACCTATGAGTGCAAGTTTCTGTCCTCTTTTGACAGTTCCGTCTGTGATAGCCTCGTCAAGGGCGAGGGGTATGGATGCACTTGACGTGTTGCCGAAGTGGTCAAGAGTTATTATGAACTTATCCATAGGTACTCCGAGATTTTTAGAGGCAGTCGAAATTATTCTGACGTTCGCCTGATGCGGAATGAACCAGTCTATATCGTCCGAAGATATACCGATTTTCTGTGAAGCCGTCTTGAAAGATTTCGGCAGGGCTTTTGTCGCAAATTTGTAGACCTCTTTTCCGTCCTGAACAAGTTGGTGCAGAGGTTTTTCGGGGAAACCGTCGTCAAAGTCTGAGTCCGTCTTTATTTCGGGAGCAATGTTCAGACTTCTTGCACAGAGAAATTTTGCACCGCTTCCGTCCGAGCCGAGAAACGAGGAGTAGAGTTTGTCGCTTCTCTCAATTATCACGGCACCCGCACCGTCTCCGAAAAGAACGCAGGTAGACCTGTCTTTGAAGTCGACGAACCTTGACAGAGCTTCATTTGCGACGACGAGGACGTATTTCAGGTCGGGGTCGGTGTCGAGGAATCTCTTAGCGGTGTCAATGCCGTATATAAAGCCCGTACAAGCGGCATTGAGGTCAAAGGCGGCAGCGTTTTCCGCACCTATTCTGTACTGAATTACGCTTGCCATACTTGGTGTGAGAAAATCGGAAGTCAGCGTACAGGATATTACAAGACCTATATCTTTAGGGTCTATGCCTGCATTTGCGACGGCTTTTTCGGATGCTTTGAGACCCATATACCATGTGGGTTCCCAGCCCGCCATACGTCTCTCACGAATGCCTGTGCGTGAGCGAATCCACTCGTCATCGGTCTCGACGAATTTTTTGAAATCGTCGTTTGACAGTTTCTGTTCCGGAACATAGCTTCCGGTACTCAGGATATTTATACCCATTTCAAGTCTCCTTTTGCTATTAAGTGCGTGTCAGGGTGATAGTGTGCGTAGAGTTTTTTTCTGAACCCCGCACGAAAATTATGGTAAAAAACAGTTGTAAAAACTGAAAAAGTGTGTTATATTATTATACAGGGACAGAAGTCTCTGAATTATATTGTAAAGCATTTCCCGAATTTTTGCAATAACAATTTAATTTTTCGTTGTCATTATGTGAAAATATCGTCATTTTGAATAATATAGACTGTTGAATTTCGTCTAATTTTACGATAGTTTCACTTTGGCAAGAGACAAAGAAAATCACAGAAAAATTTTTTTGGAAATCTGAAAGGAGAAATTTTTTATGAAGATAGCACTGTTTTCGGGACAGGGCAGTCAGACTGTCGGAATGGGAAGAGATATTCTCGAAGCATATCCCCACACGGAGGAGCTTTATAGTACAGCTTCTGATATTATGGGCAGGGACATGAAAAAAATATGCTTTGAGAGTACACAAGAGGAACTCTCTGAGACCATAAACGCACAGCCTGCTATACTCCTGACTTCTCTTGTGTGCATATCGGCGGCAATAAACAGGGGTCACACCACGGGCAAACCCTTTGTCTATGAGGGCGTGGCTGGACACTCTCTCGGCGAATATGCGGGAATGGCTATGGCGGGAATGGTTTCGCTTGAGGACGTTTTCAGGCTTATAAAGGCGAGGTCCGAGGCTATGGACAGGGCTTCACACGAAAACAGGGGAGCTATGTCGGCGGTCATGAAAATTGCACCCGAAAAGGTGGAGGAAGTCTGCAATAACGCAAAAAATTATGTATCGGCAGTAAATTACAATTCCCCCGTGCAGACGGTCATTGCAGGTACACCCGAGGGAATAGCGGAGGTCACGGAGATTTTCGCCGATATGAAAGCGAGAGTAGTACCGCTGAAAGTGGCAGGAGCTTTTCACAGTAAACTCATGCAGAGTGCGTCCGATAAATTCTACAGTGAAGTAAAAAATATGAACATAGAGTTCAGAAAACCGCAGGTCAGGTATTATTCAAACGTCACGGGCGGAGAGTTAAAAGATTTTTCCGATATGCCCGAACTTCTCGCAAAACATATAATTTCACCCGTTAAATTTACTTCCGAACTCTCCGCAATGCAGGGGGACGGGGCAGAAATTTTTGCGGAATTTGGTGCGGGAAAGACTCTCACGGGGCTTGTAAAAAAGACTCTCAAAGGCGTAAAGGCTTACAGCGTGGAGGACGTAAAAACTCTTGAGGAGGCTGAAATTTATGGATAACAAGAAAAAATTCGGGCTTATAGGATACCCTCTCGGACATTCAATGTCACCGCTTATTCACAGGGAGCTTTTCAGAAGTTCGGGACTGGAAGCAAGTTATGAGCTTTTTGAAATATCACCCGAAAAACTGCCGCAGAGCAGGCAGGAGCTTGAAAAATTTTCGGGGTTCAACATAACCATTCCGCACAAGACTGCAATAATTCCCCTGACTGACGAACTCGGAGAGAGTGCGGAGAGGTACAATTCAGTGAACTGCATACACAATCTTGACGGAAAATTTACAGGTTACAACACGGACTGTGACGGTTTTCTTCGTTCTGTTTCGGGAATGCCTCTTGACGGGAAAGTCCTGATACTGGGCTGTGGGGGAGTCGGCAGAATGATTGCCATAGAGACGGCTCTGCACGGCGGAGAGATAACTCTTGCCGTAATTCCGCAGGACGTACAGAACGCACAAATTCTGATGGCGAATATAGTTGACAAATGTTCGGGGGCTTATGTGAAGATAGTCCCCATAGACGGCATAACGAAAAAATATGACTTGCTGATAAATGCCACGCCTGTGGGAATGTACCCCAAGACGGAAGCGTGTGCGGTCAGTGATGAAGTAATAGAGAACTGTGATAACGTCTTTGACGTTATTTACAACCCCACTGAGACGCTTTTAATGAAAAAGGCGAGGGCAATGGGAAAGAGAGCAGTCGGGGGTACGGCAATGCTTGTATATCAGGCTGTAAAGGCTCACGAAATATGGTACGGAGGAAAATTCACGCAGGAGGAAATTTCCAAAATAATCACTGCCGTGGAGCAGGAAGTTGACAGAATGAACAGGGCGTGACTAAAAAAACATGGAAGTTGATTTTTATAAGCACGGTCTCGGCTATAAAAATATTTGTGACTTTGTTTTTCTGTGGGAAGTCCCCGAAAATTCGGAAATAATTATAATAAATATATATGACAGTCTCCGCATATCGGGGACGGCTTTCCGCAATTTTTCGGACAGGCGTGTGAGGTTTAATTTTGTGAACGTCCACAGCACGGAAAAAGTTGTGTCCCTTGACTACAGATTCCCGACTTCTTCCGCAACTGTCACGGACGTTGAAACGGGGGAGAGCCGTATTCTTGCGGATTTCGGGGAACTGAACAATATTGTGGGGATTTTGAGCAATTTTGAAGTCACGCCGTCTGCAATGGGTGCGATAAGTGCGGAGTACAAATATCAGCTCCTGTTTGAGATGTATATTTGCAGATGGTTTGAATATGATTCAAACCTTGCGAAAAAACTTGAAAAATATGTTGTGAGGAATTTTCCGAAACTTGTCAGGGAAGCTATAGTCCGTGACAATTTCGGAGTTATTGAAAAAATAGCCGAAAAGACGGGGCTGTTTACAAAGAGGAATATAAAAAAATATATTGACTTTGCGGAGAGTTTCGGAAGTGAGGAAATATATTTTTTGCTTGAGGAGATGAATTTTTGATATGAGTATATTTTTGTGCGGATTTATGGGCTGTGGGAAGACCACTTGCGGAAAACTTCTGGCGAAAAAACTGGGTGTTGCGTTTTACGATACGGACGAACTTATTGAAGAGCGTGAGGGCATGAGTATTCCCGAAATATTCGCCCAAAAGGGTGAACCGTATTTTCGTGAAGTGGAAGCGGAAGTTGTGAAATCTCTGTGCGGAAAGACAGCGGTTGTGTCGTGCGGAGGAGGGGCAATGCTCAATCCAAAGACGGCTGAGTGTGCGGGAGCGGACGGAGATGTTATATTTCTTGACGTTGATTTTGAGACCTGCTATGAGAGAATACGCAATGACGAAAATCGTCCGATAGCGGTGTCGTCAACAAAGGAGGAACTTCTTGAAAGGTTCAACACGAGGAGAGATATTTACATAAAAAATTCTACGGGAATTGTAAAAGCCTGTGGCAGTCCTATGGAGACGGCTGAGGAGATATTATTACAGTGTTCACTCTGAAGATTTTCGGAGCATATAAATATATAATTAAATAAAATAAATAAAAATCAAAAGAACGGAGGAATTATGTTAATTTATAATGCTGAAATTCACACTATGGACAGTGACGGCGTAATAAAAAACGGCTGGATAGAGGTGAGTGACGGGAAAATAACCGCAATGGGGGAGGGAGTCCCCGATAATATTGGTGTCAAGCCCGAAGACGTGGATGCTAAGGGGGGAGTAGTTCTCCCGGGGTTCATAGACGCACACACCCATCTCGGCATTATCGAAAACGGAATTGACTTTGAGGGGGACGACTGCAACGAAAATTCGGACCCGTTCACCCCGCAGATGAGAGCTATTGACGGCATAAATCCGTTTGACAGGTGCTTTGAGGAGGCGAGAAGACGTGGTATAACGGCAGTCGCATCAAGTCCGGGGAGCGGAAATGTATGCGGAGGTGAAATCTGTGCGATAAAGACGTACGGCAGGCGGGTTGACGATATGCTGATAAAAAATTGTGGTATAAAATTTGCACTTGGTGAGAACCCAAAACGCACCTATGCAGAAAAGGGGGAATCGCCCGTCACAAGAATGGCATCTGCATCAATAATCCGTGAGGGGCTTTACAAGTCGAGGAGGTACGCACACGACACCGACAGTTACTATTCGGACAACGAGGACTGTGAACCGCCCGAGTACGACATAAAATGTGAAGCACTCCTGCCACTTCTGGAGCGTAAACAGAGAGCTTTTTTCCACTGTCACCGTGCGGACGACATATGTACCGCAATGCGAATTGCAAAGGAGTTTTCGCTTGACTTGGTTATAGTTCACGCAACAGAGGGGTATAAAATTGCCGATATACTTGCGGAGGAGGAAGTGCCGATTATATGCGGACCTGTAATCTGTGACCGCTGTAAGCCCGAAATGAGTGGACTTGAAATAAAAAATGCGTCTGTCTGTGCGGGGGGCGGAGTACTCACGGCTATCTGTACAGACCACACGGTTGTACCGATACAGTATCTGCCGATGTCGGCAAAAGTGGCGATAAAAGGCGGTCTTGACCCCGAATATGCACTGAAAGCCCTGACAGTAAATCCCGCTGTCATACTGGGCATAGACGATGTCACGGGTACTTTGAAAGTCGGGAAGGACGCTGATTTGCAGTTGTACGGAAAGGGCGATGATCCTCTTGACCTGATGAGTGAGCCTGAACTCGTGATGATAGACGGAATTGTGGTTTAGGTTTGGGGAGCGAAGTCCCCAACAGCCCACAAATCAAATAAATTTCCAAAAAAATATAATTTTAAGAAAATTATTTTTTGGGGGCAAATCCCCCCGAACCCCCCATGATGGAAACAGGAAGTAATCAGGGAAGAGAGTGTCGTCTATGGAAACTCAGTCCATTCTTTCCAATACTTGAATAGAGGGAAAACTGAAAATATATAATCACGGGTTTCCAAAGGGGGTTTCCTCCTTTGGCGGGGGGAGTGGGGGGCGGAGCCCCCCACAAGCAACGCCCCCCACATCCCAATGCCGTAAGTCAGTATAAATTATTTATAATGGGTAATTGAGAATTTTCAACAGGTTTCAACACTTTTTCGACAGTTTTTTTTACGCATTTTTTTCTTTTGCGGGTATTGACATTGCGGGAAAAAAGTGCTATCATATAGTTTAATACACGGAGGAATATGCGAATAATTAGGAGGAGTGATTACTATGTTGAGTGAAGCTGACATGAAATTTCTGAAAGAGGGTCTCACCTTTGACGATGTACTTCTTATACCCGCAAAGAGTGAGGTAACGCCGAACATGGTGAACCTGACAACAAGGCTCACGAAAAATATTTCCCTGAACACCCCCATTATGACCGCAGCTATGGACACGGTCACGGATTCCCGTATGGCTATAGCTATCGCAAGGGAAGGCGGAATAGGTATCATCCACAAGAATATGACTATTGAAAAGCAGGCGGAGGAAGTTGACAAGGTAAAGCGTTCGGAGAACGGAGTAATAGTCAACCCGTTTTCGCTGACAGAGGACAGAATTGTTGCTGATGCCGACAAGCTGATGGGCAAGTACAGGATTTCGGGAGTTCCGATAGTTGACGAGAACAACAAGCTTGTGGGCATAATCACAAACCGTGATATGCGTTTTATGACCGATTTTTCCGCAAAGATTTCGGAAGTCATGACAAAGGACAATCTCATAACAGCCCCCGTCGGCACAACTCTTGCACAGGCTCAGGAGATGTTAAAAGCCCACAAGATAGAGAAACTGCCGATAGTGGACGAAAACGGTGTCCTCAAAGGGCTTATAACCATAAAAGACATAGAAAAATCAGTCCTTTTCCCGAACTCCGCAAGGGATTCAAGGGGAAGACTTCTCTGTGGAGCGGCAGTCGGAGTTACGGCAAACGTCCTTGAAAGGGCGGGAGCACTTGTCGACTCACAGGTTGACGTGCTTGTTCTGGACTCCGCACACGGACACAGTGCGAATATTCTGAAGTGTCTGGATATGATAAAGAACAAGTACCCCGACACTCCGATTATAGTGGGAAATATCGCAACGGCACAGGCTGCCGAAGACCTGATAAAAGCGGGTGCGGACTGCATAAAAGTCGGCATAGGACCGGGTTCTATATGTACGACAAGAGTTGTCGCAGGAATAGGCGTACCGCAGATTACGGCAGTATATGACGCTGCCTGTGTTGCACAGAAGTACGGCATACCCGTTATTGCAGACGGTGGAATAAAGTATTCGGGCGACATAGTAAAGGCACTCGCCGCAGGTGCAGACGTTGTAATGCTGGGTTCACTCCTTGCAGGCTGTGCGGAGTCCCCCGGAGACACCGAAATATATCAGGGCAGACAGTTCAAAGTGTACAGGGGCATGGGAAGTCTCGGTGCAATGGCGGACGGCTCTACCGACAGATATTTTCAGGAGGGTGCTAAAAAGCTTGTTCCCGAGGGCGTAGAGGGCAGAGTACCTTTCAAGGGTGCAGTCGCTGACACTATTTTCCAGCTTGTCGGCGGAATACGTTCGGGAATGGGCTACTGTGGCTGTCCCGATATAGCGTCTCTGCACGAGAAGGCACAGTTCATAAAGATAACGGGTGCGGGGCTTAAGGAGTCACACCCCCACGATATTTATATTACAAAAGAAGCACCGAATTATTCTGCACAGATAGATTAAAGTGGGAGTATTGCCCCCTTGGACGTTAAGAATTAAAACGATAGAATATCATGGGAGCGGGGTGTTTCCCCTGTCCTTAATCGTTTTCCCTGTGGGAATAATCATGGGGGGTTCGGGGGGATTCTTCCCCAAAAAATAATTTTCTTAAAATTATATTTTTTTGGAAATTTTCTTGAATTTGTGGGCTGTTGGGGGCTTTGCCCCCAAACCCCTGTTAGAACGATTAGGGGCAGGGGGCTTCGCCCCCTGAACCCCCATTGGGGGCTCTGCCCCCAACCCCCCGTCGGGGGTTAAAAACCCCCGAACCCCCAATTTGGTACTCTGAAAAAAATTCCAAAAAAGACGAGTTCGCAAAATCCTCGTCCGGTTTGGTGTGCAACCCGACCGAAATCAAAACTAAGGAGAAATTTTTATGACAAACAAGACACGTTACATAACGCAAGGTGCGGTTATCGCCGCTCTTTATGTAGCTCTGACACACGTTGCAAATCTTATCGGACTGGCAAGCGGTGCGGTACAGATACGTCTCTCGGAAGTCCTGACGGTCCTGCCGCTTTTCACTCCCTCTGCAATACCCGGGCTGACTATAGGCTGTCTGCTCGCAAATCTGACGACAGGCTGTGTTCCGTGGGACATATTCGGCGGAACTATGGCTACCCTCCTCGGAGCAGTCGGCACTTATGCACTCAGAAAACACCCTTATTTCGGCTGTGTACCGCCTATTCTGGCAAACACTCTGATAGTGCCGTTTGTGCTTGCGTACGCATACCACGCCGACGGAACTATCCCGTTTTTCATGCTGACAGTAGGTGCGGGGGAAGTCATCTCGTGCGGTGCACTCGGAACAGCTCTGACTGTCGCCCTGAAAAAAAATTCGGGTATGATAAAGTGGAGTTAAATTAAATAATTTTAGATAAATTAAATAAAATTAAACTAAATAAATAAAAAAGACCGACTTGAAAAATCGGTCTCAGCTTGTAAAAAAACCCCCTTTTGAAGGAAAGAAGTCGGAATCGGCTAACGTAGAATAGCTATTTTCGAGCCGTTTTTTTGAGGGTCAAAAAAATGATTTTAGACTTTTTTGACAGGCTGAGACCGACTTGAAAAATCGGTCTTTTTGTTTTGTCTCGGATATTCATATCAGATAATATTCGCCGTCTATTTGGTATATATAGAGGAGAATCGGGTCTGAATGTTCGGCAAGTGAAAATTCTCCGCTGCCGTCTGCCATTTGGTAAGTAGTGTAACCGCCTATGGTGATTTTCTTTCTGGAGGTGACTTTTTCACTGATTTTTTCGTCACCGATTGAGTCAAGAATTTCGTCCATCCGTGTAAAATCACTGTCGGCATTTTCGTCACAGCTGTCTATGTAGATATAATTTATCTCAAATTCACCGCCGAGGGACTGTGCGAGGGTGTCGTGACTTGCTTTCACATATTCGTCCGCACTCTCAACACCCGCTTCTTTTATCTGATAATCAAGATACGGCTTGTAGACGGTCTCCGACATGAGTTCACCGTCAGAATTGTTGAGTGCATATATATAGTCCGAGACTAAATATATCTCAGGAAATTTTCCGTCGCTCTCCGCAAAGAACCTGTTGTCAAACTCTGTAGGTATTTTGACATTTGGGTCATAGGTGGAGTTGAGGGAGGTTATAGTCGCACCATACGACATATCTCCCTCCGAAATATTTTCCGCTGTACCCGTTGGGTTCTCCTCTGTACCCTCTCCGCAGGAACATAGACAAGTGACCGTGCAGAGCATTGACATTAAAATTGCGTTGAATTTTTTCAATCAAAACACTTCCCTTTTGCGTATTATTCTTGTGACCTGTATTATCACAGGTACGGGACTTAATTTTTTTTACTCTGTTCCGTAGTCCATGTTGCTCTCTCCCGACATTATTTCGGAAGCCCACACGCTTACGGCTGAACCCTCGGGGGATATTATCTGAAGATTTGGTATTCCCTCCAAACCCCAAGCCTGATATTCAAGGTCGGGATTATTTATTGTGAGAGTCTGCAAACTCGTACAGCCCGTGAAAGTCTCCTCCTGAACGTAAGTCACGGCAGAGGGAATAGTGATGTCGGTGAGACTTGCACACCCCACAAAAGCTCCCCTGTCTATACCCGTGACAGTTTCGGGAATGTTCACGCTTTGCAGTGAATTGCAGTCCATAAAAGCCCCCTCACCGATAAGCGTGACCGTTTCGGGGATTGTGACAGATGTCACGTTGTGCTTAGCCTCAAAGGCGTAGAAACCGACTTCTTTGACGGGTACACCGCCCAGAAGTTCGGGAATGTCGACACTTTCGGACTCGCCTAAATACTTTGTCACGACAGCACCGCCGTCCATGACTTCATATTCAAAATCCTCCTCAGAGACTATCTCCCTCTCACGCTCTGTAGGTTTCGGACCGTCTCTGAGCCATTCGGGCAGGTCCTCCTGATTTACGGTAGTCTCCTCCTCAGAGGACACCACCTCTTCCGTGACGGCAGAGCTGTCACTGCTTTCAGTATCTGATTCGGGAGTGTCCTCAACCGTCTTTGCACACCCGCAGAGAGTAAAAGTCAGTGCGAGTAAAGAGAGAATAAATTTTTTCATGAATTTTCCTCCGTATTGTTTTTGTGTTCGTCACTGTCGTTTTTATCGGGCAGAGTCTCTTTTTTCGGAGCATTTTCGGGAGTGTCGTTGTTGTGTTCTTTGAACATAAAATCGCTGCTGTACTCCGAAACTCTCGCCCTGTCACCGTGGCAGTCGATTTCAATCATTTCCCTCTGTAACATGAATTTCAGCGAGTAGAACAGCACAGCCATGCTGACAGCGTTTACAGCAATGCTGAAATAGACTCTTATACCCATTATATTTCCGAGCATACCGCCCAGAATCATTCCCACACAGACCGTTATCATTACTTCAAGACAAACTCTGTCGGGGTCGAGTTGCAGGAACGCAAAACAGGCGGTTGCGGAAATTATGGAGTGCACTATTGCGAGAACAAGCGAATATGGTTTGTAGAAGCTCTCAAATCTGAAGGAGTTTATTTCAAGGAACATCATAACAGCTTCAAAAATTATGTAAGCCGTGAACGCAAATTTCATAAGGGAACGCATTCTCACAGAGGACGACAAGAGCCAGTCCGAATAGAGGAGTATGCCGAACCCCGCAAACTCACAGGAGTAGGCGAGTGCCTCAAGGAAAATCGACAGACCGCTTTTTGCCTCATAAGTCTCATAGAATATATAGCACACTATCATGAACGCCACAAACAGGATATTCCCCACAAGACCAAAGAAAATACCCTTTGTAAGTCTCTCACGCATAGGAATTTCCCCGTTATTTCAGAGCTTTCAATGCTCTCTGACCTATGTCTCTGCGGAAGTATTTTCCGCTGAAACCTATCTTTTCGACTCCCGCATATGCACGGACAAGAGCGTCTTCAAGGGACTCCCCCTTTGCGGTGACACCGAGAACACGCCCGCCGTTTGTACGGAATTTGCCATCACCGTCGAGTTTAGTGCCTGCGTGGAAAACCTCACAGCCGTGAGCCTGTCCCATATCGTCAAGACCCGTTATTTCAAAGCCCTTTTCGTACTTTTCGGGATAACCTCCGCTTGCTATTATAACACACGCACAGCTACCTCCACGCCATTTTATTTCGATTTCGTCAAGTCTGTGCTGACAGACAGCCTCAAAGATTTCGTACAAATCTGTTTCAAGCATGGGCAGTACAACCTGTGTCTCAGGGTCTCCAAATCTACAGTTGTACTCTATGACTTTAACGCCGTCGGGGGTAATCATAAGACCGAAATACAGACAGCCTTCAAAAGTACGTCCCTCAGCGTTCATAGCGTTCACAGTGGGGATAAAAATCTTCTCCATGCACTCCTTTGCGATTTCGGGGGTGTAGTAGGGGTTGGGGGAGAGAGTACCCATACCGCCTGTGTTGAGACCCGTGTCGCCCTCACCGATACGCTTGTGGTCCATGGAGGAAATCATCGGGACTACAGTCTTGCCGTCCGTAAAAGACAGCACAGACACTTCAGGTCCTGTCAGAAATTCCTCTATGACAATCCTTGAACTGCTCTTGCCGAATTTGAGATCGTCAATCATTTCGTGGACAGCGTTTACGGCTTCTTTTTCGTTCTGTGCAATTATGACACCTTTTCCGAGTGCAAGACCGTCCGCTTTTATTACAGCAGGGTACTTGTTCTGCTTTTTCAGGTACTCAACAGCCTTTTCGCTCTCCGTGAAAACTTCGCACTGTGCCGTGGGAATGCCGTACTTTTTCATGAGATTTTTAGAAAAGACCTTTGAACCCTCTATTATAGCGGCATTTTCTTTCGGACCGAAAGTCAGGAAACCCTCAGCCTGCAAAGCGTCCGCCATACCCATTACAAGCGGATCATCGGGAGTGACAACAACCATATCGGGCTTGAGTTCCTTTGCAAGTTTTACAACGCCGTCTATATCTGTCGCACCAACGTCAAAGCACTCCGCATATTTGGATATACCGCCGTTTCCGGGGGTACAGTAGATTTTGCCGACGTGTTTGCTCTCCGCAAGTTTCATGACGATAGCGTGTTCACGTCCGCCGCCGCCTATTACCAGTACATTTTTCATTTTTATCACCTCATAGTTTTTTTATTTTATTTTTATTTTATTTTATTTTAATTTTATTTTTTTATCAGAACCATCTTTTATTCATGGCTTTCAGAAAATCTTCCGTCACGGGATAACCGCTGTAGTCGCCTGTCACGCTGTCTATGTCGCAGAACGGACAGAGTGCCGTATCGTTGTCATCAGTCCACAGGTCGATCTGAAACGGTCTGAATATTTTTCCGCAGTAGAAACAGCCACAGTAGTAACTCTTTTTTTATTTGTTCCCTGTTGTGGATACTGTAGTCATGTGCATTGTAAACATCCTCTTCACTGTACATTTAAGTACTCCCTTATGCCGACCGTGCCGTCACCGCCTGTTGAGAGGTATGCGTAGTAGGCGAGTATATATGAAGCATCGGAAGCATCAATCAAGCCGTTTTTGTCAATATCGGCAAGTTCGCTCTGAATGCCCTCGAAGGAGGAGTTCTGACCCGTTGACAGCATTGCGTATTCAAGGAGTACTGATGAGGCGTCGGAAGCATCTATCAAGTTGTTGCCGTCAACATCGCCCGTGTCGTACCTGTGCACATAGAGAACGGGGGCGGGACTGTTGCCCGAAAAGGTGAGGTTGGAGTAGTCGACATAGTAACCCTTTGGCAGGGAGACTATTTCAAAGTTCAGATTTCCGTAGAAATCGACGGTAAAAGGCGTTTTTTCGGAGTACAGAATTTCATTGTAAGAGGGGTCACGGTAGTCCGTAGAGCTTATAGTATATCCGACACCCTCAACAGTTTCGCCCGTAGTCACATCGGTGAAAGATATGTAGTAGCGGATTTTTGTCTCTGTGGTAGTCGTAGTAGTTGTTGTAGTGGGAGTGGTAGTTGTTTCTGTTGTAGTGGTAGTCTCCTCTGTAGTTGTAGTGGTAGTCTCCTCTGTAGTTGTAGTGGGAGTGGTAGTTGTTTCTGTTGTAGTGGTAGTCTCCTCTGTGGTGGTAGTTGTAGTCTCCTCAGTTGTTGTGGTAGTAGTCTCTTCCGTGGTTGTAGTGGTGGTCTCTTCTGTAGTCGTGGTTGTAGTTGTTGTAGTGGGAGTGGTAGTCGTTTCTGTGGTCGTGGTAGTTTCCTCCGTTGTTGTAGTGGTGGTTTCCTCAGTTGTTGTGGTAGTAGTCTCTTCCGTGGTTGTAGTGGTAGTCTCCTCTGTAGTTGTAGTGGTAGTTTCCTCCGTTGTTGTAGTGGTGGTTTCCTCAGTTGTTGTGGTAGTAGTCTCTTCCGTGGTTGTAGTGGTAGTTTCCTCCGTTGTTGTAGTGGTAGTCTCCTCTGTTGTAGTAGTTGTAGTCTCTTCCGTTGTGGTTGTAGTGTTAGTCTCTCCGCTGCTTTCCGGCGAATAATAGGGGTAATTTTCAATGCTGTCAAATTTGTAGCTGTAATTGTCGCATATCTCCTGAGCTTTTGAACCCTCATAGCCGTATATAGTTCCCGTGAAGCTGAAAACATTGAGAGTGTTTTCAATTGTGTACTGTGGCGTTGTTACGGCACAGTCGGGGTTGTAGAAAGCTATGTCCTGTAGAGAGATACAGTATGAAAAGGCGTAAGCACCTACCGAGACAGTATTTTCGGGAATGGCAATTGCCGTTATTCCCGAGTTTTGAAAAGCACTCACGCCTATTCTTGTGATGCTGCTGGGGAGTTTAATATCTTTCAGGTAGACGGTTCTGTAGAGACCGTAGTCGGGTATCTCACCGAGATTGACAGCTGTTGAGAAGTCCGCACTGCTGACGAGTGACCAGTCAAAAGCGTGGGAGTGTATAGACGAGAGATTTTCCGGAGCTGTATATGAACCGTCTCTGCCTGCGGGGTACTGAATGAGTTCGGATAAATCTTTTGTATAGAGACAGCCGTCAAGACTTGTATAGTACTGATTGTCGGGGGCGACGGTTATTTCTGTTAGTGCAGAAAAGGACTCCCCGGGTATGTAGGACTCCCTGTCATTGCTGACAGTGTTGAAAGCTTCCTCGCCTATTTTTTCGACGGTAGAGGGAATGCTGACGGAGGTAATATTTGCCTGTTCCTTGAAAGCATTTTTCTGAATTTCTGTCACGGGAACGCCGTCAATTTCTTCGGGGATAACGACATCGCCCGATATAAGGGTGTCGGTTTGCACCATGAATATGTTTATGTGGTCGGCATATTTTCTGTAGATTATGTTGTCTTGGTAGTAGCCGACTTCATATTCGTCGCCGTTTTCGTCTTTGAAAGCGTACGTGTTGAGTTTCACAAACTTTGGATTGCTGTTGCAGGTCGCAGGCAGAACGACTGACGAGAAAGCGAGTACAGCGGACGACACAGCAGAAATTATTCTGTTGATTTTTTTCAATTTCATCACTTCTTTTCTGTTTTATTTTTTGATTTGTGGGACTGTTGGGGGACGTTGCCCAAAAAATAATTTTCTTAAAATTATATTTTTTTGGAAATTTTTCTATTGAAATAATAGCGGAGCAGGTGCAGTTCCCTTTCAAATATTAGAACGATTATGGGCAGGGGGCTTTGCCCCCTGAACCCCCATTGGGGGCTCTGCCCCCAAACCCCCGTCGGGGGGAAGAATCCCCCCG